>NZ_SZNK01000001.1:1280000-1982500 GCF_005217615.1 Brevibacillus antibioticus | reverse complement strand
GTGCAAATCTCGGATGAACGTCATCTGCTCTTGTATGACATGCATCATATTGCTTCGGATGCCTCGTCTGTCACGATTATCTTCAATGAACTGGCGGAATTGTATCAAGGCAGACAAATACCCGAGCTGCGTATCCAATACAAAGATTTTTCTGTCTGGCAAAAACGCTTTAACGAGTCAGATGACTTCAAGAAGCAAGAAGAGTATTGGCGCCATGCGTTTGAGGGGCATTACACGGTCTTGGAGATTCCGACAGATTTTCCACGCCCAACTGTGAAAAGCTTTGAGGGTGATCAAATCGTACTTGCTACCGATAGACCTCTACTGGAAGCTTTGCACGCGCTGGCTGCAGAAACGAAAACGACCTTGTTTATGGTCTTGCTAGCCGCATACAATTTGCTGCTCTCGAAGTATACGGGGCAGGATGATATCGTTGTCGGAACGCCAATCTCGGGCAAGACACGGGCTGAGCTCGAACCGATTGTCGGTATGTTCGTCAATACGCTAGCAATCAGAAACAAACCGACAGCAGAGAAGACCTTCAAGGAGTTTCTGATGGAAGTCAAGCAGAATGCCCTGGATGCCTATGGTCATCAGGATTATCCGTTGGAGCATCTGGTTGAAAAGCTTGGCATTCAACGTGATCCGGGACGCAATCCACTTTTTGATACCATGTTCATTCTGCAAACCGACGAACTTTACCGAAAAACACTGGGTCAACTGACCTATCATCCCTATGAATCGACGAGCGCGCTTGCCATTTCAAAGTTCGACCTGTCTTTTCACCTGACTGAACGGGAAACAGACCTGTTGCTGCGACTGGAGTACAGCACCAAGCTGTTTAGAAGAGATACTGTAGACAGAATGTCGCGTCATTTCATGCAAATTCTACGAAATGTTACGGCAGAACCTGATAGGCAGCTTCAAGAGATTGAGATGCTGACGGCAGAAGAAAAGCAGTTGTTGCTGGTGGAGTTCAATCATACAGACAGAGAGTACGCGGAAGACCAGACTATACAGCAGCTCTTTGAGGAACTGGCAGCGAACATGCCTGATCATACGGCCGTTGTATTTGAAGAGAATCAGATGACGTACCAAGAGCTCAATGAAAGAGCGAACCAGCTAGCCACCGTATTGCGTGAAAGAGGAGTAGGGCCATCGCAAATCGTCCTCATGATGGTAGAACGCTCCTTGGAAATGGCCATTGCCACACTTGCCATTTTAAAAGCTGGCGGCGCCTTTTTGCCGGTTGATCCGGATTATCCCGAAGAAAGAATCCGTTACATGATCGAGGACAGTCAAGCAAAGCTCGTGGTAACGCATAATCACTTGATCCACAAGGTTTCCAGTCAGGCAGAAATTATCGATTTGGACGATGCAGGGAGCTATTCGTCGCATACAGACAATCTGCTTTGCATTAACAAGCCGTCTGATCTTGCCTATATCATTTACACGTCCGGTACCACTGGCAATCCAAAGGGCGTCATGCTGGAGCACAAAGGAGCGGCCAATCTGCAAGCGGTGTTCAGGAATCAACTTGGCGTAACACCACAAGATCGCCCAGGGCATTTTGCGAGTATTTCTTTTGACGCATCGGTGTGGGATATGTTTATAGCTCTTTTGGCAGGAGCGACCTTGTATATTATCTCCCGCGATACGATCAACGATTTCCGCAAATTTGAGGAATACGTCCACAAAAACGGTATTACCATTCTCACGTTGCCGCCGACGTATGCCATTTATCTTGAGCCTGAACGTATGCCGTCATTACGTATCCTGATTACTGCTGGATCGGCAGCTTCTATCGCGTTGATAGAGCAATGGAAAGAGAAAGTGACCTATATCAATGGCTACGGCCCTACAGAGAGTACGGTTTGCGCGACACTCTGGGAAGCTTTGCCGCATGAACCAGTTGGTCAGAGCATTACGATTGGCAAACCTATTCAGAATACGAAGCTGTTCATCGTGGATGAACAAATGCAATTGAAGACAGTCGGTCAAATAGGTGAATTGTGCATCAGCGGGGTGTCGCTAGCCAGAGGATATTGGAATCGACCAGAATTGACAGCTGAAAAATTCGTCGACAATCCGTTTGTGCCAGGAGAGAAGATGTATCGTACCGGGGATCTGGCCAAATGGCTTCCGGACGGAAATATCGAGTATCTCGGCAGAATCGATCATCAGGTGAAGGTACGCGGTCATCGGGTAGAGTTGGGCGAAGTCGAGAGTGTTCTGTTGCGATTTGAGACGATTATGGAGGCAGTAGCCATCACACATTCGGATGACCAGGGGCAACCTTACCTGTGCGCATACTATGTAGCCGATGGGGATGCGAGTCCGGCTCAACTGCGAGAATTCATGGGAAAAGAATTACCAAATTATATGGTTCCCTCCTTCTTTGTTCAGTTGGATAAGATGCCGTTGACACCGAATGACAAAATTGACCGCAAAGCATTGCCGAAGCCAAGTCACGAAGAGAAATCGGGCAGAGAATATGAAGCACCGCAAAATGAACTGGAACACTTGCTTGCAACGACTTGGGCAGAGGTATTGGGAATTGGGCAAGTGGGAATGAAAGATAACTTCTTTGAATTGGGCGGAGATTCCATCAAGGCCATTCAGGTATCCACGCGTTTGCACGCATCAGGCTGGACGCTAGCGATGAAGGAACTGTTCCAATATCCGACCATTGAACAAGTTGCAGCCCATGTCATACCGAACAATAGAGAGAGCGATCAGGGAGTAGTAGACGGCGAGATTAGCTTGACGCCCATCCAGAAGTGGTTCTTCGAATGCAATTTCACTGATCGTCATCACTGGAATCAGGCTGTCATGCTGTTCCGAGAGGATGGCTTCGATCCGGGACTTGTTCAGCAGGCGTTCTATAAAATCGTCGAGCACCACGATGCGTTGCGCATGATATACAAACAGGAAAATGAGACAATCACGCAAATCAATCGAGCGCTGACAGGTGAGCGATTCCGCTTCCATTCGTATGACTTGAAAGACCATACAAATAGCACAGCTCATATTCTAGAGTTGTCTGATCATATCCAAAGCAGTATCGATTTGGAACAGGGACCACTCGTCCACTTGGCACTCTTCTCCACAACGGAAGGGGACCATTTACTGATTGCCATTCATCATCTAGTCGTGGATGGCGTCTCATGGCGCATCTTGTTTGAAGATTTTTCATCTGCCTATTCGCAGGCTCTCCACAATCAGGAGATCGTCTTGCCGAAAAAGACAGATTCCTTCAAGGATTGGTCGGCTCAATTGCAAAACTATGCGCAGAGTGACGAGCTTTTACGAGAAGCTGCATACTGGCACAACCTCGAGAGCACGGCCACGGCAGAAAAGTTGCCAACCGATTTTGTTACAGCAGATCGTAAACAAAAGCACACCCGTACAGCGAAGATCGAGTTGACTGCTCAAGAGACAGAAAACCTTTTACGTCACGTTCATCATGCCTATCACACAGAAATAAATGACCTGTTGCTGACTGCGTTGGGATTAACCGTGAAAGAGTGGGCGAATACCAACTACGCTGTCATCAACCTGGAAGGCCACGGTCGCGAAGATATTCAGAATGAAATGAATGTGACCAGAACGATTGGGTGGTTCACATCCCAGTTCCCTGTCGTGCTTGATATGGAAAAATCAAAGGACTTGTCATACCAAATCAAGCAAATCAAAGAAAGTTTGCGCCATATTCCAAAAAAAGGAATTGGCTACGAGATTTTACGTACGATGACTGGGGATAAACTGCGTCCATCCTTGCAATTTAGCCTGCAACCGGAAATCAGCTTTAACTACCTCGGGCAATTTGATTCGGATGTAAAATCTGGCGGATTTACTTTCTCGCCAATCGGTACGGGGCAGCTTTTCAGTCCAGAATCGGAGAGAGCATTCTTGTTGGATATTTCCGGGTTGATCGAGGATGGAAAGCTCCAAATCAGTTTTGGTTACAGCAGCCTCCAGTATAAGGAAGAGACCATTGTGAAATTGGCAGACAGCTATCGGAATCACTTGCTCAGCATTATTGAGCATTGCATGTCAAAAGAAAATGGAGAATTGACCCCGAGCGATCTCGGTGATGATGACCTTTCCATGGAAGAATTGGAGAACATCCTGGAATTAATTTAATCAGGCGACATAGGAAATGCTATTCCTCCAATAAAAGCTGTGTCATTTCGCTTTTATTGGAGGAACCCTCTATAAATCGATAAATCACAGAGTTGAGGTGCAGAATGAATAAGCAAGAGAACATTGCAAAAATTTACCCGTTAACCCCATTGCAAGAGGGTATGTTGTTTCATGCTGTCAAAGATACAGACAGCAGCGCCTACTGCCTCCAAATGTCGGCAAAGCTCCAAGGCGATTTTCACCTGTCTATTTTTGAAGAGAGCATGAACAAGCTAGTAGAGAATAATGAGGTTTTGCGTACTGTGTTTGTTTATCAAAACCTGCAGCGACCTCGACAGGTTGTTTTTAAAGAGAAAAAAGTTACCGTTCATTTCGAAAACATTGCGCATTTGCTAATAGATGATCAGAACGAATACATAAAAGCGTATACCAGCCAGCACCATACGTTTGAGCTGACGAAAGATATCTTGATGAAGGCAGCGATTTTCCAAACGGGCGAGAGCCAGTATCAGTTCGTTTGGGCATTCCACCATATTATCGTCGACGGTTGGTCTTTGGGCGTATTGCTTCATAAGCTGCTCGGGTACTATGCCGCAATTCGTAAGGGCGAGGCAGTTCCGCGGGAAGCGACCAAACCATACAGCGAATACATCAAGTGGCTGGATAAGCAAAACAAAGAAGAAGCACTTACTTACTGGCAGAACTACCTGGAAGGCTATGACCATCAGGCTGATTTCCCTAAAAAGAAGAATGTAGCGGAAGATGGCCATTATGTACATGTGGAGAATCTTTTCACCGTTGCACCTGAGAAGACTCAGCAGCTGATGCAGATTGCCAACCAAAATCAGGCTACGATGAGCAGCGTGTTTCAATCGCTTTGGGGTATTTTGGCGAGCAAGTACAAAAGTTCAGACGATGTGGTATTCGGTTCGGTTGTATCAGGTCGTCCGCCAGGGATCCAGGGGATTGAGAGCATGGTTGGATTGTTCATTAACACGATTCCAACCCGCGTGCAAACGATTAGGAAACAAACCTTTAGTGGGCTTCTACAAACAGTTCAGAAGCAAGCCTTGGCTTCTGCTTCTTATGATTTCGCTCCGCTGTACGAGATTCAGAGCAAGACGGTACTAAAACAGGAGTTAATCGATCATTTGGTAACGTATGAAAACTACCCGGATAGTGGTTTGAATGATCTGGAGGACTCCTTAGGATTTCAATTCAACGTGGAGAATGGGGAAGAACAGACCTCCTATGATTTTAACGTTGTAGTAGCGGTCGCACCTTCGAATGAGATGTATGTGAAGTTGAGCTATAACGCAGCGGTTTATGAAGAGTCATTCATGAACCGAGTAGAAGGGCACTTGAAAACGATCATAGAGCAGGTCATTCACAATCCGAATGTACTGCTTGAAGATATCGGAATCATCACGGATGAGGAAAAACAGCAATTGCTGGTAGCTTATAACGACACGACCGCCGATTATCCACGCGACAAAATGATTTTCGAGCTGATCGCGGAGCAAGCAAGACAGACGCCTTCGAAAGTTGCGGTTGTTTGCGGTGAAGATCGCCTTACTTATCAGGAGCTTCAGGAGCGTTCCAACCAGTTGGCCAGAGCTTTGCATGGGAAAGGAATTATCCAAGGCAGTATCGTCTCCATTATGGCGGAGCATTCACTCGAGTTGATCGTGGCTATTCTGGCAGTTCTAAAATCAGGCGGGGCCTATTTGCCCATTGATCCCGAGTATCCGATAGAGAGAATTCAGTATTTACTGGATGACAGTCAGACGACGATTCTCATGACGCAGTCTCATCTTCAGGAAAAAGTCGAGTTTGAAGGTGATATCTTCTACCTAGACAATCCTTCCTTGTTTGAAGGAGACAGTACGGATCTTGACATAGCATGCACACCGGACGATTTGGCGTATATGATCTATACTTCCGGGTCCACGGGGAATCCAAAAGGTGCGATGATTACCCACCAAGGTCTAGTCAATTACATTTGGTGGGCTAACAAGGAGTATGTCCAAGGGGAAGCTGTAGACTTTCCGCTATACTCTTCCATTTCGTTTGATTTGACTGTCACCTCGATCTTCACGCCGCTTCTGTCAGGCAATACGATCTATGTGTACAGAGGAACAGATAAAGTACAGGTCATTTTAGACATCATTCAAGATAATCAAGTGGGAATCATCAAGCTGACGCCAACACATCTGAAGCTAATTGAAGAAATAGATGGAACAAACAGCAGCATCCGACGCTTTATTGTCGGTGGTGAGAACTTGCCAACCCAATTGGCGAAGAGAATCTATGAGAACTTTGGACAGAATGTCAAGATTTTCAATGAGTATGGACCTACCGAAACGGTTGTAGGCTGCATGATTTATTTGTATGACCCTAAAAAAACCATTCAAGAATCGGTACCAATCGGAGTCCCTGCTGACAACGTCCAGCTTTATTTGCTTGATTCCTCTATGCAGCCGATACCCGTTGGCTCCATTGGCGAGATGTATATATCTGGAGATGGCGTAGCCAAAGGGTATTTCAATAGACCAGAGCTGACCCAGGAAAAATTCATCGATAATCCGTTCCGTCCGGGAACCAAAATGTATCGAACAGGCGATCTGGCGAAATGGCTGCCCGACGGCCATATGGAATACATGGGAAGAATCGACCATCAAGTCAAAATTCGTGGCCATCGGATTGAGATGGGCGAAATTGAGACGCGTTTGACGCAGCATGAATGGATCAAGGAAGCTGTCGTCATTGCTGACAAGGATGACAGTGGTCAAAATGTGCTCTATGCCTACATTGTTTCCGAGCAAGAGTTGACCGTATCGGAATTGAGAGAGCATCTGGGAAGTACACTTCCTTCCTACATGATCCCGTCCTTCTTTGTCCGTTTGGAGGAAATTCCGCTGACAGCCAATGGAAAAGTAGAGCGGAAGAAATTGCCGAAGCCTGATGGTGCAGTTGTAACGGGAACAGCGTACGTCGCGCCGCAGAATGAAACGGAAACAAAACTGGCTGAGATTTGGCAGCAGGCCCTGGGGGTTAGCCGTGTAGGCGTTCACGATCATTTCTTTGATTTGGGCGGACATTCACTGAAGGCTATGACAGTCATCTTTCAAGTCTCCAAAGCGTTGGAAGTGGATTTGCCAATAAAGGCGCTGTTCGAGAATCCGACCGTATCTGAGCTCGCTGCCTTTATCTCGAAATCGGGGAAAAGCAAGTACACAGCCATTCAACCGGTTGAGTTCAAAGAATTTTATCCCGTATCTTCTGCTCAAAAAAGAATGTACATCCTTCAGCAATTTGAAGGAAACGGCATCAGCTATAACATTTCGGGTGCAATGTTACTGGAAGGAAAGCTAGATTACGATCGTTTTGCGAGCACCGTCCAACGATTGGCGAAGCGCCACGAAGCCTTGCGCACCTCCTTCCACCGTATCGATGGTGAGCCTGTACAAAAAGTCCATGATGAGGTCGAAGTACCAATCCTGATGCTGAAGTCTACAGAAGACAAGGCGGAGCAGATCATGCGCGATTTTGTCCGTCCTTTTGACCTCGGAATCGCTCCGTTGATTCGAACTGGCTTGGTCAAGTTGGGCAAAGACCGTCATTTGTTCCTGCTCGACATGCACCATATCATCTCGGACGGTGTTTCATCCCAAATTTTGCTGAGTGAATTTGCCAAGTTATACCAGGGGGAAGCCTTGCAGCCTCTTTCTCTCCAATACAAGGATTTCGCTGCCTGGCAAAATGAGCTGTTCCAGACAGACGTGTATAAGAAGCAGGAGCTCCATTGGCTGAATACGTTTGCTGATGAAATTCCTTTGCTCAATCTGTCGACGGATTATTCGCGTCCAACCATTCAAAGCTTTGAAGGGGATCTTGTGCTTCTTGACACAGGAAAAGAATTGGCGGAGCGTTTGCGCAAGGTGGCAACAGATACGGGAACAACCCTGTATATGGTCTTGCTCGCGGCTTATCATGTGCTTCTGTCCAAGTATTCCGGCCAAGAGGATATCATTGTAGGTACGCCTGTCGCTGGTCGTTCCCATGCCGATGTGGAAAACATCATGGGGATCTTTGTGAATACGTTGGCGATGAGAAATCAGCCTGCGAGCGACAAAACCTTTACCCAATTCTTGCAAGAAGTGAAACAAAATGCACTGGCGGCCTATGACAATCAGGATTATCCATTTGAGGAGCTGGTGGAAAAGCTGGCGATTCAACGTGACATTAGCCGAAATCCTTTGTTTGACACCATGTTTTCTTTGGAAAATGCAAATCAGCAGTCGCTGGAAATCGAGCAGCTTACAGCAGCTCCGTATGAGTTGTTTAACAAAATTTCAAAGTTCGATCTTGCTTTGAATGCGAGTGAATCGCAATCCGACATTCAATTCCAATTCATATTTGGAACGAAGCTGTTCAAGAAAGAAACCGTCCAAAGAATGGCCCATCATTATCTGGAGATCCTGCGTACCCTTAGTGCACAACCGAATGCCAAATTAGCAGAAATCGACATGATGACAGAAGCAGAAAAACGCGCTCTCATCCTGAACGTCAACGATACTTTTGTCGAACGTTCCGCTGATCAGGTTTTGCATCAAATGTTTGAAGACCAAGTATTGCTTACGCCAGATCAAGTAGCTGTAGTCTATGACGGATACACCTTGACCTATCGACAGTTGAACTCCCGAGCCAATCAAGTAGCTCGTTTGCTGCGAAGTAAAGGAACGCAACCAGATACATTGATCGGAATTATGGTAGACCGTTCCATTGGGATGGTCGTGAGCATGTTGGCCGTGTTAAAAGCAGGTGGGGCGTATACGCCAATTGATCCTACCTACCCGCCAGAAAGAATCCAATACATGCTCAGCGACAGCAAGGCTCCGATTCTACTGACACAGCGTCATTTAAAAGAGACAGTAGAGTATGCGGGAGAAATCATCGACGTAGACGATGAAGCGATTTATGCAGGTGACGACACCAATCTTGACCATGACTCTGGCAGGGATGACTTGGCCTATGTCATCTATACATCTGGATCGACTGGAAATCCCAAAGGGGTTATGATCGCGCATCAAGCGATTTGCAATCACATGCTTTGGATGAAGAATGCCTTCCCACTGACTACTGAGGATGCTGTCTTGCAAAAAACGCCATTTTCCTTCGATGCATCCGTATGGGAATTTTATTTGCCACTGATCACGGGGGGACGCCTGGTCCTTGCAAAGCCAGACGGGCATCGTGACATCGAGTACATGACGCGTATGATCAGCGAGGAGAAGATCACGACTTTACAGATGGTGCCTTCCTTGCTGGACCTGATCATGACCGAACCGGGATGGAGCTCTTGCACGAGCTTGCAACGCGTTTTCTGCGGTGGAGAGGCATTGACACCTGCACTTGTTTCGCGCTTTTACCAGACGCAAACAGCACAGTTAATTAATCTCTATGGACCTACAGAATCCACGATTGATGCGACATACTGGATTTGCCCTCGTTTGCCAGAGTATGGCGTGATTCCTATTGGCAAACCGATTGATAACGTCCGTTTGTATGTTGTAAATGCGAGCAACCAGCTCCAGCCTGTAGGGGTTGCAGGAGAACTGTGCATTGCTGGCGATGGTTTGGCCCGCGGCTATTGGAATCGTGAAGACCTGACAACAGCCAGCTTCATTGACAATCCGTTTGAACCGGGTAGTAGGATGTATCGTACTGGCGATATGGTAAGGTACTTAGCCTGCAGCAACGTGGAATATCTCGGACGCATCGACCATCAGGTCAAAATCAGAGGCCACCGGATCGAACTGGGTGAGATCGAAGCAAGGCTTTTGCAGCATGACGGGATAAAAACGGCCATTGTTCTTGCTCGTCCAGATGAAAAAGGGCAAAGCAACTTGTACGCCTATCTCGTTTCCGATCAGGAAATCAAGACAGCCGACCTGAGAGCTTACATGGCTTCCCATTTGCCATCTTATATGGTTCCTTCTTATTTTGTTTACTTGGAGAAGCTGCCGCTCACGGCAAATGGCAAGGTAGATCGCAAAGCATTGCCTCAACCTGAGGGAGCATCCTCATCTGAAGCAGAGTATGTAGCGCCGCGCAATGAAGTGGAAGCCACGCTCGCAGACATTTGGCAAAGTGTACTTGGCGTGAACCAAATCGGGGTATACGATCATTTCTTCGAGTTGGGTGGACACTCGTTGAAGGCGATGAACGTCATTTCTTTGATCCATCGCACCCTTCAAGTAGATGTGCCGTTGAAAACACTGTTTGAATCGCCTACAATCGCTGATTTGTCGGCATACATCGCAACTGCTGGCAAAGGCAAGTATATGACGATTGAGCCTGTCCAAAAGCAGGAGTATTACTCGGTGTCTTCTGCACAAAAGAGAATGTTTATTCTCCGACAGATGGAAGGTGCAGGCATCAGCTACAACATGCCGGGTATCCTGTACATCGATGGCAAGCTGGATACAAAGCGTTTGCAGCAAGCGCTCAAGAGTCTGGTGAGTCGCCATGAATCTCTGCGTACCTCGTTCCACTCCATGAAAGGGGAGACTGTTCAGCGCGTACATGAAGATGTCGAGCTGGAAATCTCGCTGATGGAGTCAACAGAGGGAGAGCTCAAACAAATCGTCGAGCAATTTATTCAACCATTCGATTTGGAAAAAGCGCCACTGATTCGCGCTGGACTGGTCAAACTAGCTCCAGAACGCCATCTCTTCATGCTGGATTTGCACCATATTGTGGTGGATGGTGTATCGATTGGCATTCTGGTTCAAGAGCTTGGCGAGCTTTACCACGGGGGAGAGCTGCCAGAACTGAGCATTCAGTACAAGGACTTTGCCCATTGGCAGAATCAATGGGTCGAGACGGAAGAGTTTGCTGCGCAGGAAGCCTATTGGATCGATACCTTTACGGGAGAAATTCCTGTATTGAATCTTGCAACGGATTATCCGAGACCTTCTGTGAAAAGCTTCGAGGGTGAGCGATTTGTTTTCGGCTCCGGTGCCCTTTTGAAAAAAGAATTGAATCGACTTGCCCATAGTACAGGAGCTACGCTCTACATGGTTCTGCTGGCTGCCTACAATGTACTTCTCTCCAAATACGCTGGACAAGAGGACATTATTGTTGGTGCACCTACTGCTGGCAGGTCCCATGCGGAAACGGATTCGATCATCGGTATGTTTGTCAATACACTGGCATTGCGAAACGAGCCTTTGGGGGATAAGACCTTCCTTAGCTTTTTGGCAGAAGTGAAAAACAATACGCTGAAAGCCTTTGAGAATCAGGATTATCCACTGGATGAACTGATCGATAAGCTGAACATTCAACGGGATCTGAGCCGCAATCCTTTGTTTGACACCGTATTTATCTTGCAAAATATGGATCAAAAGCCGTTCGAAATGGAGCAACTGACGTTTACACCCTATATGGCAGACGTGAATCAGGCCAAGTTTGATCTGTCATTAGAGGCGTACGAAGAAGATGAGGAGATCATTTTTAGCCTCGATTACTGCACCAAATTGTTTACACGAAAAACGATTGAAAAAATAGCAGCACATTTCATCCGAATCCTTCATGTCGTTATGGAGCAACAAGCCATTACTTTGTCCGAAATCATGATGCTTTCCGATGAAGAAAAGCATCGCTTGTTAGTAGAATTCAACCAGACGCAGAAGGAATATCCACAGAACAAGACACTCCATGAGCTATTTGAGGAGCAAGTGGAAAAAACACCTCAGGTTGCTGCAGTTGAAATCGGCGACAAGCAGATGTCCTATCACGAATTGAATGAGCGAGCAAATCAGCTTGCCGTTACCTTGCGTGAAAGGGGAGTAAAGGCCAACCAATTCGTAGGAATCATGGCAAACCGTTCTGTAGAAATGGTTGTGGGAATCATCGCCATTTTGAAAGCAGGTGGAGCCTATGTGCCTATCGATCCCGAATATCCGGAAGAACGTATAGCCTACATGCTGGAGGATTGCGAAGCCCGTCTGGTGCTTACCCAAAAACATCTTGGAGCTAAGCTGGCTTCTAGTGTGAGCGTGGAATGCCTGTATCTGGAGGAGGAGAATAACTATTCTCCCAACCGTTCGAATCTCGAGCCGATTCAAACCGCTTCTGATTTGGCTTATGTCATCTACACATCAGGGACAACAGGCAAGCCAAAAGGAGTAATGATCGAGCATTGTGGCATTGTCAACAGCGTGTTGTGGAAGAAAGAGGAGTATCAGTTTAGCGTCGATGATAGAAGTCTGGTGCCCCTATCCTTTGCGTTTGATGCCTTTGTTCTTTCCTTCTTTACACCGATCCTTTCCGGTTCTACTGTCGTTCTGGCGGAGGATGAAGAAGCCAAAGACCCTGTATCTCTCAGAAACCTCATTGCAACTGCGAGATGCACTCAAATGACATGCGTGCCAAGTTTGTTTCAAGCGATATTGGAATGCGGTTCTGCTGCGGATATCAGTTCCCTGCAAACTGTCACACTTGGGGGCGAAAAAGTAACTGCTCAGCTCGTTGAAAAGAGCAATCAGCAGAATCCGCAATTGGTCATCGTCAATGAATACGGTCCGACAGAAAGCAGTGTCGTCGCCACCTGGCAGCGAATTTCGCAACTGGATTCTTTGATAACGATCGGACGTCCCATTGCCAACACCAGCATCTATATCGTGGACAAATTCCATCAGCTACAGCCAATCGGCGTCGTCGGGGAAATTTGCATCGGTGGCCACGGTTTGGCACGTGGATATTGGAACAAGCCGGAACTCACAGCAGAGAAGTTCGTTTCCCATCCTTATTTGGAAGGCGAGCGGATGTACAAGACTGGCGATCTAGGAAAGTGGCTCCCTGACGGAACAATTGAATTTGTCGGTCGCTTGGATGAACAGGTAAAAGTGAGGGGCTATCGGATTGAAATCGGCGAGATTGAGTCGGTTATGCTCTCCTTTGAAAAGCTGAGTTCGGCTGTCGTGATAGTCCATGAGGACCAACAGGGCCAAGCGGCGCTTGCAGCTTATTACACGGCGGAAGAAAAGCTTGAAGTCTCGAATCTGTGGTCGTATCTCTCACAAAGCTTGCCGTCTTACATGATTCCTACGTACTTGGTCCAGCTCGATCATCTCCCGCTTACGCCTAATGGAAAGATCGACAGGAAAGCCTTGCCAAAACCAGAAGGCAGACCTGTAACCGGAGCAGAATATGTGGCGCCAGCAAGTTCTGTGGAAAGCCGTCTGGTAGAGATTTGGGAACGTGTGCTAGGGGTAAACGACATCGGTGTTCTCGACAACTTCTTCCAGCTAGGTGGGCATTCCTTGAAAGCCATGTCGCTCGCCGCACAGATCCATCGAGAGTATCAGGTCGAGCTTCCACTTAGAGTACTCTTTGCGACACCTACCATCCAGGCATTGGCACAGTATATCGAGACAAGTGGAAAAGACACACATGTACCGATTCAGCCTGTACCACAGCAAGCGTATTATCCTGTTTCCTCTGCACAAAAAAGGATGTTTGTCCTGCGCCAGTTTGAAGGCACCGGCACAGTCTATAACATGCCAAGCGTGATGTTTATCGAAGGCGATCTAGATCGTGCACGCTTTGAAACCGCGATACAGGGGCTTATCAAGCGACACGAATCGTTGCGGACATCCTTCCACACAGTGAATGGTGAGCCTGTTCAGCGTGTACATGAGGCAGTCGAACTGGATGTGCGCTATGAGGATTTGACGGAAGACCAAGTCGAACAAACCATCGAATCATTTGTGCAACCATTTGATCTACAGAAGGCTCCGTTGTTGAGGGTCGGACTCTTCAACTTGGGAGAGAAGCGACATCTCTTCCTGATGGATATGCATCACATCATTTCGGATGGCGTCTCTGTCGGAATCATCATGGAAGAATTCTCGAAGTTGTATCGAAACGAATATTTGCCAGAGCTGGCTGTTCAATACAAAGATTTTGCTGTCTGGCAGAGTGATCTGTTCCAAACAGACATCTATACAAAGCACGAGAACTACTGGTTGAAGTCCTTTGCGGGTGACATTCCGGTACTGAATCTGCCCGCCGATTATTCTCGCCCGCTGGTTCAAAGCTTTGAGGGAGATTGCATTTCGTTCCAAACAGACAAAACGCTGATGGACGAATTATACAAGCTCGCTCATGAGAATCAAACCACGCTGTTTATGGTCTTGTTAGCGGCTTACAATGTGCTCCTTTCCAAATACAGCGGCCAAGAAGACATCGTAGTGGGAACGCCGATTGCTGGCAGATCTCATGCGGATGTAGAAAAAGTCCTGGGGATGTTTGTCAATACATTGGCATTGCGAAACTACCCTGACGGAACGAAATCGTTCCAGGCATTTTTGGATGATGTCAAGCAGAATACACTGCAAGCATACGCCCATCAGGATTATCCGTTTGAAGCGCTGGTCGAAAAACTGGAAATCCAGAGGGATCTCAGCCGAAACCCACTGTTTGACACCATGTTTATTTTGCAAAACCTGGATAAAAAAGCATATGAGCTGGATGGGCTGAAATTTGAAGCCTACTCCGGAGATGGGCAGCAAGGCAACGCCAAATTCGATCTCACACTGGAAGCGTATGAAGATGAGACAGGAATACAATTTGGTCTCGTGTACTCCACGAAATTGTTCGAGAGAGACACGATGGAAAGAATGGCAGGTCATTTCCTCGAGGTGCTTCGAGGGGTCATTGCAAACCAAACAGCGGCGTTGCGTGAAATCAACTTGCTCGGTGAGGAAGAAAAACACCTTGTAACTGTTGCATTCAACAACACGTTTGCCGCGTATCCACGCGAAAGCACGATTCAAGAGCTGTTCGAGGAGCAAGTGGAAAGAACGCCCGAGCATACGGCAGTTGTGATGAACGAACAGATGCTGACCTATCGGGAGCTGAACCAAAAAGCCAATCAGATCGCAAGTGCTCTTCGCCGTGAGGAAATCGGGAAAGATTCCGTGGTCGGACTGATCGCAGATCGTTCTCTCGAGATGATCACAGGCATCATGGGGATTATCAAAGCGGGAGGTGCCTACCTGGGGATTGATCCAGAGCATCCATCCGAGCGCATTTCTTACATGCTCGAAGATGGCGGCGTGAAGGTTGTCCTTGTTCAAAGACATCTGTTGCATCTCGTCGAAGAAGGTCTCATTCCAATCATTTTGGAAGACGAGAGCCTGGAGCAAGAAGATGCCAGCAACCTGACCAATTTCAATGACGCCAAAGACTTGGCCTACGTGATGTATACCTCGGGTTCAACGGGAAAACCAAAAGGAGTCATGGTCGAGCATCGCAATGTCACCCGATTGGTCAAAAATACGAATTACGTTCAAGTACGCGAAGAAGATCGCATGATTCAAACGGGCGCTATTGGCTTCGACGCCATGACGTTTGAGATTTTCGGAGCTCTGCTGCATGGTGCTAGCTTGTTCCTGGTGAGCAAGGATGTTCTGTTGGATGCAGAGAAGCTGGGCAGCTTTCTGCGTGAGAATCGGATTACAACAATGTGGTTAACTTCACCACTGTTTAACCAGCTCTCGCAAGACAACCCGGCGATGTTTGAAGGCTTGCGTGCGTTAATTGTCGGTGGCGAAGCGCTGTCTCCGAGACACATTAACAAAGTGAACAACGCCTATCCGGCTTTGGAAATTTGGAACGGATATGGCCCGACCGAGAACACAACTTTCTCCACGTGCTATCTGATCGAGAAGGAATTCGAAGATAATATTCCGATTGGCAAGCCGATCACGAACTCCACTGCTTATATCGTGGATCGCTACAATCAGCCGCAGCCAATCGGGGTGCCGGGTGAACTGTGCGTAGGTGGAGACGGGGTAGCCAGAGGCTATTTGAACAAGCCGGAATTGACTGTCGATAAGTTCGTTCCGAATCCGTTTGTTTCTGGTGAAAACATGTACCGCACAGGGGATTTGGCGAGATGGAAGACGGATGGAACGATTGAGTATTTGGGACGTATCGACCAACAAGTAAAGATCAGAGGCTATCGGATCGAGCTTGGGGAAATTGAGACTGTTCTCACCAATCTGGCAAAGGTAAAAGAAGCTGTCGTTACAGTGATGGATGATATGAACGGCCAAAAAGCTCTCTGCGCCTATTTTGTTCCAGAAACGGAACTCGACGCAGTAGAGTTGAGAGAAGCGATTTCTAAGGAATTGCCTAGCTACATGGTACCGGCCTTCTATGTCCAAATGGATAAACTGCCTTTGACTGCAAACGGAAAGCTCGATCGCAGAGCGTTGCCTGAACCAGCTGGTGATCGGGTTCAAAGCTCCACATATGTCGCTCCACAAAACGCGACTGAGCAGAAGCTGGCTGAAATTTGGCAAGAGGTTCTGGGTATACATCCGATAGGCATTCACGACAATTTCTTTGAACTGGGCGGACATTCCCTGAAGGCCATGAATGTGATCACGCAGGTGCACAAAGCATTTCAGGTCGAGCTTCCGTTAAAAACACTGTTTGAATCTCCTACGATCCATGAGCTGGCTGTCTATATTACCGCGAGTGAGTTTGAACAGTTCGAGACCATTCAACCAGTAGAGCAAGCAGAATTTTACCCAGTCTCGTTCGCTCAAAAAAGAATGTACATCCTGCATGAGTTTGAAGGAAGCGGGATCAGCTACAACGTGCCAAATGTGCTGATAATAGATGGACATCTGGATTACGAACGCTTTGAACATGCGATCCGCACATTGGTAAAACGACATGAATCGTTGCGAACATCCTTCCATTCGATAAATGGGGAACCCGTGCAACGAGTCCATGAGGATGTCACGCTGCTCATCGGTATTTCCGAGGCGACAGAAGACCAAGTAGAGCAACGGATTCAGGAGTTAGTCCAGCCGTTTGATCTGGAAGTGGCTCCGTTGTTCCGAGTTGACTTGATCAAACTGGGAGCAGAACGACATTTGTTCTTCATGGATATGCATCACATTATCTCCGATGGACTATCGCTTGCAGTCATCGCCAAGGAGTTTGCGAGCTTGTACGAAGAAAAGCAGCTTCCAGATATGCGCATCCAGTATAAAGATTTTGCTGCTTGGCAAATGAAGCTATCCCAGTCTGAGCGTTTCCAAAAACAGGAGGATTATTGGACGAATGTCTTTGCAGGGGAGATCCCGTTACTCAACCTCCCAAATGACTTCCCAAGACCAACTGTTCAAAGCTTCGAAGGCGACACGGTAGCGATCGGTACAGGAAATCAATTGCTTGAGGAGATGCGGCAACTCGCTGCAAATACGGGCTCAACTCTGTTTATGGTGCTTTTGGCAGCCTATAATGTACTGCTGTCCAAATACGCAGGACAGGAAGAAATCGTTGTCGGTACACCGATTGCAGGTCGATCCCACGCAGATGTGGAACGAATCGTCGGTATGTTCGTCAACACGCTCGCCTTGAAAAATGTGGTAGGAGGCAACCTGACCTTCCGCGAGTTTTTGGGTGATGTGAGACAAAATGCGCTACATGCGTTTGAACATCAGGATTATCCGTTTGAGCATCTCGTAGATAAGCTGCAAGTGCGGCGCGATCTAAGCCGAAATCCACTGTTCGACACGATGTTCAGTCTGGGGCTTGCGGACTCATCTGCTTTAGAAATTGCAGGACTCAACATGTCTCCTTACCCGGTAGATGGCAATATCGCGAAATTCGATATCGCTCTGGATGCGATGGAACAACAGGATGAGCTTCTCGTGCAGTTCAGCTATTGCACGAAGTTGTTTGCAAAAGAATCAATCGATCGCATGGCAACTCATTACGTCAATCTTCTAAAGTCGATCATTGCCAATCCAGATTGCAAGCTGGCAGAGATCAGTGTCTTGTCAAAAGATGAGATGGAGCAAATGTTGCAGGATTTCAATGCGACAAAAGCCACTTATCCAACGAATAAAACGTTCCAGGAGCTATTCGAAGAGCAGGTCGAAAAAACACCGAATCAGGTAGCTGTCATCTTCGATGATGAACAGCTAACGTATCGGGAATTAAATGAAAAAGCGAACCAACTCGCACGTGTTTTGCGCCAAATGGGAGTCAAGCCAGAGAGCACGGTCGGAATCATGGTAGACCGTTCCTTGCACATGGTGGTAGGGACGCTCGGTATTTTGAAAGCCGGTGGCGCCTATGTCCCGATTGATCCCGATTACCCATTGGAGCGTCAAACATTCATTTTGGAAGATAGCGATGCGAAGCTGTTCCTTACCTTGCAAAAGATGAATACACAACTTGTATTCCCTCACGAAACTCTTTATCTGGATGCAGAGGGGTTGTATCAGGGAGATGCGAGCAATCTGGAGCCTGTGGCATTGCCGGAACACGCCGCTTACATCATTTATACTTCCGGTACGACTGGCAAGCCAAAAGGAGTCGTGATCGAGCACCGGAGCTATGCGAATGTCGCGTTTGCCTGGCAGGATGAGTATCACTTGGATACCTTCCCGGTTCGCTTGCTGCAAATGGCGAGCTTTGCCTTCGACGTCTCGACTGGCGACTTTGCCAGAGCATTGCTCACAGGAGGACAGTTGGTCATTTGCCCAAATGAGGTCAAAATGGACCCTGCTTCCTTGTACGAAATCATCAAGCGGTATGAAATCACGATTTTCGAAGCGACACCAGCTTTGATTATGCCGTTGATGCATTACATTTATGAAAACAAGCTCGACATCAGTCAGATGAAGCTCCTGATTCTCGGAGCGGACAGTTGTCCAGCCGAAGACTTCAAGACCTTGCTCGCGAGATTCAGCCATACCTTGCGCATTGTTAACAGTTATGGGGTAACAGAGGCATGCATCGATTCCAGCTATTACGAAGAAACAGATGTCTCATCCATTCGCTCGGGCACGGTACCGATCGGAAAACCGCTGCCGAACATGCAGATGTATGTGATGGATCAACAATTGAATCTACAGCCCGTTGGAGTCGTGGGTGAGTTGTGCATCGGTGGAGCAGGGGTCGCTCGCGGTTATTTGAACAGACCTGAGCTGACGCTTGAGAAGTTCGTACCGAATCCATTCGCTCCAGGTGAGTTACTGTATCGTTCGGGTGATTTGGCGAAGTGGCGCGCCGATGGCAATATGGAATTCCTGGGTCGTAACGATCATCAAGTGAAAATCAGGGGTGTCCGTATCGAACTAGGCGAAATCGAGACACAGCTGCGCAAGCTGGACGGAATCTTGGAAGCAGTTGTCATCGCAAGAGAGGATCAGAGACAGGAAAAGTATTTATGTGCGTACTTGGTGGCAGACCATGAGATTGACACAGCACAACTACGCCAGGAATTGCTAAAAGAATTGCCTCAAGCGATGATTCCATCGTATTTCGTAACGCTTGAAGCGCTGCCGCTTACCGCAAATGGGAAGATCGACAGACGTTCCTTGCCAGCGCCAGATGTATCTTTACTCAGAACGACAGAGTACGTAGCACCTCGTACAGTGTTGGAAACGCAATTGGCCCGCGTCTGGGAGCAAGTGCTGAATGTGGAGCAAGTAGGGATTCTGGATGATTTCTTTGTAATTGGCGGTCACTCGCTGCGTGCGATGAGTGTGATTTCGAGCATGCATAACGAATATCAAGTCGATATTCCGCTTCGTGTTTTGTTCGAAAAACCGACAATTCAGCAATTGGCCGCACACATCGAAGAGACAGCAAGAGAACATGTCATTTCGATTCAACCAGCACCTGCGCAAGAGTATTACCCGGTTTCATCGGCTCAAAAGCGCATGTATATTCTCCATCAATTTGAGGGAGTGGGCATTAGTTACAATATGCCTTCGACTATGCTGATCGAAGGGAAGCTGGAACCGGAACGATTAGAGACAGCGTTCAAGCAGCTGATTGAGCGACATGAAAGTCTTCGTACTTCTTTTGCCGTTGTAAATGGAGAACCTGTTCAGAAGATTCACGAGGAAGTTTCTTTTGAACTTTCGTATACAACGATCACAGAAGACCAGGCACAAGAGGTTCTTTCCTCCCTCGTTCAGCCATTCGATCTGGGGGTAGCGCCGCTCATTCGCGTCCGGCTTCTGCATATCGGAGAAGATCGACATGTGCTCTTTACCGACATGCATCATAGCATTTCAGACGGTGTATCTTCTGGTATTCTCCTGACAGACTTAGTGCAGCTATACCAAGGGGAGGTTTTGCCAGAGCTACGAATCCAGTACAAGGACTTCTCCGTATGGCAACAGGAGATTTTCCAATCCGATGCATTCAACAAACAAGAACAGTACTGGGCTCAAGTGTTTGCAGACGAAATTCCTGTGCTAAATCTGCAAACGGATTTCACCCGACCAAGCATCCAAAACTTCGCAGGGGATCAGTATACAATCGGAACCGGCAAACAACTCATGGAAGGCTTGAACCAGCTGGCTCGAGAAACAGGAACGACGCTGTACATGGTGCTTCTTGCAACGTACAACGTACTGCTTTCCAAGTATTCCGGGCAGGAGGACATCATCGTCGGTACACCGATTACAGGCAGATCTCATGCTGAACTGGAACCAATCGTTGGTATGTTTGTGAACACATTGGCGATGAGAAACAAGCCGCATGCTGGAAAAACATTCACCGAGTTGTTGCTGGAAGTCAAGCAGAATGCACTGGATGCTTACGCTCATCAGGATTATCCATTCGAGGAACTGGTGGAAAAACTCGACATTCCGCGAGACTTAAGCAGAAACCCGCTCTTCGACACGATGTTTACTGTGCAGAACAACATGGATGAGTCCATCGACCTGCCCGGTTTGACATTTGCTCCTTTCATGACGGATCAGGCTGGCAACCATTCCAAATTTGATTTGACGGTGATTGCCACAGAAGAGCGTGAGGAGATTAACATTGGCGTCGAGTACAGCACAAGTCTGTTTACGAGAGAAACGATTGAACGGGTAAGCAACCACTTCATGGCTATTGCCCAAATCATTGTGCAAAATCCGCATATCCGCTTGAGCGAAATCGACATGCTCAGGGCGGAGGAAAAGCAGCAAATCTTCGAGAAGTTCAATGATACAGCAGTCAGCTATGTACAAGACAAAACGCTACATCAATTATTCGAAGAGCAAGTCGCGAAGACGCCGGATCAGGAAGCGATTCTCTTTAACGGTCAGTCATTGACGTACAGCGAGCTCAATGAGCGAGCCAACCGACTGGCGAGAGTTCTGCGAACCAAGGGAGTCGGACCTGATCGTCTAGTAGCGGTCATGGCGGAGCGTTCATCAGAGATGATCATTGGCATCCTCGGTATTTTAAAGGCAGGCGGAGCGTATGTTCCGATCGACCCGGCGTATCCGCAAGAACGCATTCAGTACTTGCTTGAGGACAGCAACGCAGCACTGCTTCTCTGCCAATCTGATTTGTCAGAACTATTGTCTCGCGTGTCTAGTGGGCTTGACTGGCTTGATCTGAACGCAGAGCATGACGTCGAGATGGATGGCACCAATCTCGCATCATTCAATCAACCGACTGACCTCGCCTATGTAATCTATACATCGGGGACGACCGGTAAGCCGAAGGGCGTCATGATTCCACATCGGGGAATCGTCAATTGCTTGCAGTGGAGAAGAGATGAATATAGTTTCGGACCGGGAGACAAGGCGTTGCAGGTATTCTCTTTTGCCTTCGACGGGTTTGTAGCCAGCTTGTTCGCTCCGCTTCTCGGAGGTGCTACTTGCGTCTTGCCGAGAGAGGGAGAAGCCAAAGATCCGGTAGCACTGAAAAAGCTGATTGCCCAGGCGGGAGTCACACATTACTACGGTGTACCGAGTCTGTTCCAAGCGATTCTGGATTGCTCGACTGCTGCCGATTTCGCTCCACTGCGTTGCGTAACATTGGGAGGCGAGAAGCTACCCGCGCAGCTCGTGCAAAAAACGAAAGAAAAGTATCCGGCAATCGAGATCAACAATGAATACGGTCCGACTGAAAACAGTGTCGTCACCACCATCTCTCGTTCGATCGAAGTAGGTCAAGATATCACGATTGGACGACCGCTAGCCAATGTACAGGTTTACATCGTAGACACACACCATCATTTGCAACCGATTGGCGTAGTGGGAGAGCTATGCATCGGAGGACCCGGACTTGCAAGAGGTTATCTGAACAAACCAGAGCTCACACAAGAAAAGTTCGTTCCGAATCCCTTTATGCCAGGAGCGCTCATGTATAAAACGGGTGACTTGGTGAAATGGCGGACAGATGGAACGATCGATTACATCGGTCGGGCTGACGAACAGGTAAAGGTGAGAGGGTACCGCATCGAGATCGGGGAGATCGAGAGCACCATCCTCGCTTACGATGGCATCGATCAAGCAGTGGTGGTTGTGCAAGAGGATGAGTTAACTGCCGGACAGTATCTTTGCGCTTATTTCATCCCAGTAGCAGAGGTATCTGTGTCTGAGCTGAGAAGGCATCTGGCGAAGGAACTGCCTGCTTACATGGTTCCAAGCTATTTTGTTCAGTTGGATCAACTGCCGCTTTCGGCCAATGGAAAAGTGGATCGCAAAGCGTTGCCGAAGCCACAGCCATCGGATGCGACCACACGTGAGTTCGTGGCACCAAGAACTGCGACCGAGCATCAATTGGCTGCCATTTGGCAAGAAGTTTTGGGGATAGACCCAATCGGCATCACTGACCATTTCTTTGAACTGGGTGGACATTCATTGAAAGCAACGCTGCTGATTGCAAAGGTGTATGAGTACATGCAGATTGAATTGCCGTTAAACCTCATCTTCCAGCACCCAACCATTGAGAAGGTAGCGGATTTTATCACGCACAAGAACTTCGAGGGCAACTATGGAAGAGCCATTCTCTTAAATGAAGCGACGGAGCGAAAGGTATTCAGCTTTACGCCTATTGGAGCCCAAAGTGTCTATTACCAGAAGCTTGCTGATGAAATCAAGGGCGTTTCCCTGTACAGCTTTGATTTCATCGAAGAAGACAATCGCCTTGAGCAGTACATCGAAGCCATCCTCGAGATTGATCCAAAAGGACCCTATACCCTCATGGGATATTCATCGGGAGGAAATCTGGCTTTTGATGTCGCAAAAGAACTAGAGAACCAAGGACATGTCGTGACCGACCTCATCTTGTTCGATTCGTACTGGAAAGACAAGGTGATGGAGAGGACTCTTGCGGAAACAGAGAGTGACATTGCCCAGTTATTTGCCGAAATTGGAGAAAACATCGAGATGTTCAACATGACACAGGAAGACTTCAATTTGTACGCTGCCAATGAATTCGTCAAGCAAAGCTTCATCCGAAAAACGGTCAGCTACGTCATGCACCACAATCAACTGATCAATACGGGTGCAACGAACGCAGCGATCCATCTCATTCAATCAGAGCTGGAATCGGGTGGGGAAGAGCTGGTGGCAGTCAAGTGGAATGAAGCCGCTTGGACACAGGCTACGAAACAACTGATGACGTACGAAGGGTACGGAATCCACTCCAGAATGTTGGGAGGAAATTACGTGTCGATGAATGCCTCCATCCTCCGAAACATCCTGCAAGAGCTGTTCATTCTGAAATAAGATCGCGGCTTTGTGATGAATCCCCTTGGGAACAGGTTTTCCAAGGGGAGTTCATCCATTACATCCTTGGAGAGGAGCAGCAAATGATTTTTACCAAGCAAGCTCAGCACAAAAAGAAAGAACCCGTGTTTGGCTGGGTACTCTCATATGTAAAGCCTTATCGAGGTTGGGTCATGATTTGCATCATTGCCTCGCTTCTTGTGGCTGTGGCAGACATTTGGCTGGGCATCCTGATCAAAACCATGGTCGAACATACGAACAATTTCGATAAGCTGGTCAGTATTGCTCTCATCATTTTTTGTCTGACCATTGTCGGTTTTTTCTCGAAATATTTCATCACGTATTCGGCAGCTAGATTCAGTTCGAAAGCTATGAGAGATTTGAAAAACAGCATGGCATCTCATCTCGAAAAAGTCCCCATGTCCACCATGGATAAATATCATTCCGGCGATCTCGTTTCTCGTTTAACAACGGATGCTCAAATTTTGCAAAGCTTTTTGCAAAAGCATTTTTTCCAGCTTTTTTATTTGCCAGTTGTTTTTGTCGGGGCTCTTGGACTGTTGTTGACGATTAATTGGAAGTTAATCATCTTCAGCGTCGCAATCCTTCCCTTCGCCATCGCTATCACAGGGTGGATGAGTAGACCGCTTCAAAAATATTCGGAGCAAATGCAGGACCATCTGGGTCAAACGAACGCCATCGCGCAGGATACGCTCTCCGGGATTCACATGGTCAAAGCTTTTCAATTGGAAGGCGTCCTGTATCGTAAATACCATGCGGGTATGAAGCAGGTATTGAAAAATGCGTTCCAGGCAGAGAAGAAACGCGCGTGGATGACAGCACCAGGGATTTTATTGTTTACCTCCCCAATCCTGTTTTTTGTCGCATATGGCGGATACTTGATTCAGGCGGGAGAATTGGATCTGGGCAGCTTGGTCATCTTCAGCTATTTGCTTCACTTTATTATCGAACCACTTTCACTCGCACCCGTGTTGTTTGCCCAAGTACAAGAGACTTCAGGTGCAGCAAAACGGTTGAAAGAAATTTTTTCACAGCCAGTGGAACAAAATGATCAGCCTGCGATCCCAATTGAAACAGAGGAGATTCCTGTACAGTTTGAGAACGTTACGTTTGCCTACGATCAGGCAAGGATTCTTGATAACGTTAGCTTTACGCTACATCGGAACAAGACCGTTGCGTTAGTAGGGGCCAGCGGAAGTGGAAAGAGCACCATCATGAAGTTGCTGTGCGGGTTTTATCAAATGGAACCGGGCAACGGAAGAGTAAATGTTTTTGGGCATTCCTTGACGAATTGGAATATGGTGGACATGCGGAGTAATCTTTCCATGGTTTCTCAGGATACGACTCTATTCCCCGTGTCTATAGCGGAAAATATCTCGTATGGACGCATTCATGCGACACAAGACGAGATTATCGCAGCGGCAAAAGCGGCCAATGCGCATGACTTCATCATGGAGCTGTCGCAAGGATATCAAACAAAAGTGGGGGAACGAGGCTCTCGTTTATCTGGAGGACAGAAACAGCGCATCGCGATTGCCCGAGCGATTTTGAAGGACGCCCCGATTCTGCTGCTGGATGAACCAACGTCTGCTCTAGATACAGAATCGGAAGCTTTGGTCCAGGAAGCGTTGGAAAATGTGATGAAAAATCGGACTGTTCTTGTCATTGCTCATCGACTGTCGACGATAAAAGGCGCGGATGAAGTGCTTGTTTTGGAGCAAGGACAAATTGTTGAACGAGGTACACACTACGATTTGCTTGCCCAAGGCGGCGTTTACAGCAGATTGTACCAAAAACAGTTTGCCACAGAGGCGCACAGCTCGCTGGCTGCAGGGGGGGTATAGGCATGTTCATCCAGAATTTGATGCGGGAACTACTTCAACTGCTGTCGTTTATGAAATCGAAAAAGCGAGCGTATATATTGGGACTCGTGGGTGACGGAATCGGTCAAGCAGCTGTATTGGTATCCTTGCCTTTCGTGTTCAAGGATCTGACGGATTTTGCGAACACAAAAGACCCTGCTTTATTAACCAAAGCGATTGCCACTATGGCTGTGATGTTCCTCTTGCTGAGTATCCTGTCTCCATTTTTTAGCTATATCTATCGACGATGCGTTCGCGAGCTCGTTGCCAACATTCGGCTGCAAGTCTATCAACGCTTGAGTAAGCTGCCTTTCGATTATTATGAGCAGCACCATTCGGGAGATACGATGTCGAGACTGGGCAACGATGTTGTCCTCATGGAAAATGCGTACGCTGAGCAATTGAAAACGTTAAGCATCATCCTGCTGTCGCTGATCGGCACGATCATAGGAATGTTTGCGATGGATTGGAAAATTGCCGTCGCCCTATTGCTCGTAAGCACATTGACTCTTTATGTGAATACGCTGTTTGCCAAGTCAGTCAGGCGTATTGGAGACCGAATGCAGCAGCAGATGGGGGTAGGGACAGAAAGATTAAACGATTTTTTGTCTGGGTTGCCCATCATCAAAATGTTTCATTTACATAACGTTGTGACCGCACGTTACAAGGAAGCAAACGAAGAAGTAGCTTTGTCTGCCATCAAGCAAGGGCATAAACACGGATTATTGGAAGGGACCAATTTTTTCATCCAATTCTTAAGCTTTGGAGGAATGCTTGTTTTTGGAATCATGATGGTTTCCAAACAAATAATTGGGTTGGGCGTGCTGGTCGCCCTGGTTCAACAACAGATGCTTGTGACATTGGCATTTCTCCAGCTTGGCCAAGTCATCACAGCGTTGCAGGGCTCGCTAGCAGGCGCTTCTCGGGTCGTCGATTTTCTGAATGAACCTCTCGAGCCGGAAGAGTATCAAACGAGCTCCGACAAACACGAGCATTGCGAAAGCATGCTGAAGTTGGAGCAGGTCGTTTTCGGATACAACGAAGCTGCAAATGTGCTGGATGGGGTTTCATTACGAGTCGAGCAAGGCCAAATGGCTGGGCTAGTCGGAACGAGTGGAAGTGGAAAAAGCACGGTCATGAAACTTCTGTTAGGGTATTACCCACCTACGAGCGGATCTCTGTATTTATTGGGCAAACCCATGGGAGCTTATTCTCTTGCACAAATTAGAAGCTTGATCTCATACGTGCCTCAGGATGCCTTTTTGTTTGAAGGAACCATCGAGGACAATATCCGCTACGGATGCCTGGATGCTTCGGAAGAGGATGTCATCAAGGCAAGCAAAGCAGCGTACGCGCATGATTTTATTATGGAACTGTCAGACGGCTACCAGACCAAAACAGGAGAACGCGGTGCCAAGCTATCTGGCGGACAGCGTCAGCGAATTGCCATTGCCAGAGCCATCCTGAAAAATGCACCGATCCTTCTGCTGGATGAAGCAACCTCCGCTTTGGATGCAGAATCGGAATATTGGGTGCAGCAAGCATTAACTGCACTCATGAAAGATAAAACGGTACTCGTCATCGCTCATCGCCTGTCGACTGTAGAGGATGCCGATGTGATTTACGTGATGGATCAAGGAAAGGTCATCGAGCAAGGTCGCCACGTTGAGTTAATGCAGTACAACGGCACGTATGCCAAATTGTATGAAGTGCAGCAGCGAAAGGATCGAGCAGAACAAGTCAGTAGTCTTGAGTTGACAGAAAGGAGGGTGAGTGCTACATGATTGCCATTTACGCTTTGAAGTGTCCTGCTGTCATGGAGAAAGAGTTGTTCAACCGATTTTTGCTAGCACTACCCGAAGAAAAGCGGGAACGGGTCAACCGTTTCAGAAATCCGGCTGATTCCTATCGGACGTTGCTCGCGGACGTGCTCGTACGCTCTCTTATTTGTGAAGCATACTCGATTTCCAATGACGAAATCGAGTATGACTACAATGCATACGGAAAACCTTTTTTGAAGACATTTCCCAACTTCTGCTTTAATGTCTCGCATTCCGGAGAATGGGTAGTCTGCGCTACCCATGACTCGCAGGTGGGGATTGATGTGGAGCAAATATGTCCGATTGATTTGGATATTGCCACTCATTATTTTGCATCAATCGAAGTAGAGGATCTCTTGGCAAAACATCCGGCAAATCAGGTTTCGTATTTCTACGACCTTTGGACTTTGAAGGAGAGTTATATAAAAGCGAGAGGCATGGGGTTGTCTATCCCGTTGCAATCATTCGCCATTAGAAAAAAACCAGACCAATCGATTACGATATCGCAAAATGATTCCCGCGATGCTTGGTCGTTTCATCAGTATGAGATCGATCCAGGCTACAAATTGTCCGTATGCGCGACTACCAATCAGTTTGCTGCTCAAGTAGTCATGAAGGATTTAAAAGGTTTGCATCAGGACATTTTTCATAGAAAAATGTCGAGGTAATGACGTAAAGAAAGGGCGGGAAAAGAGATGAAATTGTTCTGCTTTCCGTACGCAGGTGGGCTTCCCACTATCTATTACGGTTGGAAGCGGGGATTGTCGCCAGCGTTATTGGAAATTGATCCATTCGAGGTACGGCCTACATTACAGAGCGATGGCATGGTTCTTTTCACCTCGTTTTATGAGGTCTTGGAGGATGTATACAAACGGATCTCACCAGAGCTCGAGAAAGAACCTTTTGCTTTTTTTGGACACAGCATGGGAGGATTAATCGCGTTTGAACTGACGCGAAAGCTGTTGCAGAATGGAGAGCCACTGCCCCAGCACTTGTTCCTGTCTGCATCCCGCGTGCCACATGCGTATCACAAACTTGAGAAAACATACAACCTGCCGCATAACGAGTTCATCGAATCATTACGTACAGTTGGAGGCACGCCCCATGAAGTTTTGGATAATCAGGAGATTTTGGAGCTATTTTTGCCTACGATTCGCGCTGATTTCCAAGCCGTGCAAACTTACGAAATGAATAACGAGCTGCCTCAGCAAATCCCTGTCAACATGACGGTTTTGTTTGGGAAAGAAGATTCTATTGAATTCCAAGATATAGTGGCGTGGCGAGACTATTGCGGGCGAGAATGCAAATTCTTTCCAATGCCTGGTGGGCATTTCTTCATTCATCACCAAATGAATCCGATCCTAGCGATCATTCAAGACACATTGAATGTAGAACGGACAGTTGCAATCCGTGCACAATCTTAACGATTGTGCACGGCAACAATAAATCCTAAGGTGAAGGTTGGTGTTCTTTTCATGAATCAGAAGAAAGCACTATCTCGTTTGCTAGCGGCCGTTACATTATCAACGGCGCTGGTCTACCCGCAAGCCGCAAGTGCAGCAGCTCCAGCTCCGGTTTTGCATGACGACAATCCAAGCGGTCATTTTGGTGACTGGTACACAGGTGCGGTTCCTCCCAATGCATCCAAAGACAAGCCCGTGATCCTGTTTGTCCAAGGTTTGCACTCCACCTACAATACCTGGTATACAACAGACGGATTTTATGATGCAGCCTATAACGCCGGGTATCGTACTGCCTTTGTACAGTTGAAGGATGCGGATGGTACTGGTGGCAACATGTGGACAAACGGAGCCAAGCTCGCCGAAGTCATTAAAAAGGTCGCAGATTATTACGGTGTCTCCAAAATCAATATCATTGCACATTCCAAAGGTGGTATCGATACACAGACAGCACTCGTCCACTATGGTGCACATCCGTATGTCAATGTTGTTCACCAGCTTTCCACGCCAAACAAAGGTTCAGAATTGGCTGACTTAGCTTACAGCAATTGGGCAGGATGGCTTGCTGATATTCTTGGCAAAAAAGACGATGCGGTGTATTCCCTGCAAACATCATATATGGCCAACTTCCGTTCCCAGACTGACAAACGTACCGAAATTCATTCAACCAAGACATACATGGCTGCCGGAACAGGGGATGATGGCATGTTTAGTGCTACCTGGTTTGCTCATGCGGTTCTTCCCGGTGAAGATGATGGCGCTGTTTCCGTTGAGTCTGCCTTTGGTTTGCCGTATGGGATCAAGAGCTTTACAAAAGACATTTCCCACGGTCAAATAGCGAAAGCCTCGCAAACATGGGATCTGGTCCAGCCAAAATTGCAAAAGGCATCCATGAAAGAACGTGCAAATAAAGTGAGCGAAGACAAATCGAAAGAAGCCACTGTGGAAGAGAGCTCCGTCATTCTCCGAGGCGGCGAAGTGGAGGACAACGTCTCCGAAACATTTTTCCTGGAGAGCGGAATCGATAAGCTGAATCTTGATACGATGACCTCGTCGGAAGACACCATTGTGACCTTAATCAGTCCGTCTGGCAAAAAGTATGAAGTGGACCGCAGTAAAAAAGGCAAATTGGAGGATGAACCCGGGATATTCCAAGATGCTGTTCACCACTTCATTGAAGTAGAGGAGCCAGAAGCAGGCGAATGGAAACTTGAACTGGAGGGCTCTGACGACGCCTTTTTCATGGTTGGTTCCGTGGATGGCGGAGAAGAAGCGAAAGTAAAAGCGAGCAAAAAGGTATTCAAGAAAGGAGACAAAGCGAAGATTTCTGTCGACCTTGGCAAAAACGAAATTGATCAATCGTTACTGGAAAAAGCAAACCTGACTCGTTCACTGAACGGCGAAAAAGCAAGCGTCCTTGATGAAGTGAAGTTTGCCGTAAAAGAAGATGAGCTTACTGGCAATTTTACTGTGCCGACGAAGCCAGGCGTTTATAATCTCTCCTTTGACGTAACCGGCATCAATGAGGATGGCGAACCATTTACACGCTCTATTAATTACAACTTTGCGGTAACCGAACGTGATGGAGAAATCGAAGACTAAGAAGAAGTATCATCACCAATTGGCGATACTTGAACGAGTTAAATGAGCCTCGATTTTCGCTTTCATTTTTCACAGCCCTCGCGGAAAGTGAGGGCTTTTTTGTTTTGGCGAAAGAAGTATTCGTGACGAGAGTTTGGAGCGTGATACCATTATGTATTATAATGAAACGAATTAGCATGATATATAGTCTAGAACAGGTGGAATTTACTTTGAAAACCGACCCTACTAATGAACTTATAAACGATTGGTTGTCTCTTACTCACATTACTGAACGTATCTCCAATATGCTTGAAAAAGCTTTACAAGAAAATTACAATCTTTCTTTAAAAGAGTTTTACGTCCTTTACTTTTTATCGAAAGAAAGTAATAAAACACTGAGGTTACAACAATTACAGGAACGGGTTGGATTAAGTCAAAGTGCGATATCAAGGCTGGTTGGAAGACTTGAGGCAAAAAACTGCAGAGCCCTACAGAGGAATGTATGTGAAGACGACCGTAGAGGCGTTTATACTCAGCTAACCGAATTAGGTGAAGAAAAACTCCAGAGATACCTCGTGACGATGAATGAAATTCTCCAATCTGCTTTTTCAGATGGAAAATTTGATGAAGCATTACAATTATTAGTGCAAAAGAAGTAATTGCAAAAAGGCCACTATTTCCTAACTATCGGGAATAGCGGCTTTTTTCGTGTAAGGATCGCCGTTACACTTTATCGGTTGACAGGTGAAAAAGGATGATGGTAAATTCTATGCGTGCGCATGCATTTAAAAACAATAGAAAGCTCTACTCACAAAAGTTAGTAAAGGAGTGGGGGGGTCAAAGGTTTAGCATTAATAAATCATCATATAATGTGATGGTTAGACCTACCGCTCAAGATTGGTAAGGAAAAATGAGCATAAAAAATTGTAAAAAGAAAGAGGGAATCACATGAATTCATCAAAATCTGTAGCAGCATTATTCAACCCGTTTGAATACAAAGGGCTGAAACTTGAAAATCGTTTTGTTATGGCACCCATGACCCGCAGTTTTTCACCGAAAGGGATTCCAGGGCCGAATGTAGCTGAATATTACCGTCGACGCGCAGAGAACGAGGTGGGCTTAATCATCACAGAAGGAACGCTAATCGAGCATCCAGCTGCTGGTTCAGACCAGAATATCCCACATTTCTATGGAGAGGAAGCACTGGACGGATGGGCACGTGTTGTTCGAGAAGTACATGAGGCGGGCGGGAAAATTGCTCCGCAGATTTGGCATACCGGGATGGCGCGCCAAAAGGAGAAATTCCCAGAATCAGATGCCGAACCAATCGGTCCTTCTGGTCTAAGTCTTACTGGTGAAAAGGTTTCAGAACCACTTAGCATCGAAGAAATCAACGATCTCATTCGGGCTTACGCACAAGCCGCGTTTCAAGCTAAGAATATTGGCTTTGACGCAGTGGAAATTCACGGAGCACATGGCTACCTGATTGACCAGTTCTTCTGGAAAGTGACCAACAAGCGTACAGATGAATATGGCGGTGATCTCGTAGGCCGAACAAAATTTGCTGTAGACGTGATTAAGGCAGTACGGGACGCAGTCGGTCCTGACTTCCCAATTATTTTCCGATTTTCCCAATGGAAACCGTTCGATTATCAATTCAAACTGGCAAAGACGCCTGAGGAATTGCAGCTTTTCCTTACTCCTCTGTCCGAAGCCGGCGTGGATATCTTCCATGCTTCCACCCGACGTTTCTGGGAACCGGAGTTTGAAGGCTCTGATCTAAACTTGGCAGGCTGGACTCGAAAACTGACGGGTAAACCAACCATCATCGTTGGATCTGTTGGATTGGACTCTGAGTTCACGAGTCTATTCACCGAGGGCAAGGGTAGTCAGCCAGCTAACATTGATAATCTGATTGAACGGATCGAGCAGGAAGAGTTTGATCTTGTGGCAGTTGGACGTGCGCTACTGAGTGATCCAGCTTGGGTATCAAAAATTCGTAAGGGCAACACCGAAGAACTACAACCATTTACGCGAGAAGCATTAACAACATTGAGCTGATCGATCGAATGAACGTGCGGCTTATGTAAAGAGAAGCTGCCTGTTGTGTTCGTGCATGAATAGGAACAAACCTCGAAACGATCCAGATAAAGGGTCGTTTTTTTTACGAATACAACTTCATCCCAATTGGAATTGTAGTATGGAAGAGGAAGGAAAGGAGGATGCAACCATATGATGAGGCTGTTCCGGTACTTGAAGTCATACAAATGGCCAATCGCTATCGTATTGGCACTTGTTTTCGTCCAATCGTTATCGGATTTGTACTTGCCCACATTGATGGCCGATATTGTTGACATTGGGATTGTGCACGGAGATACCCAATATATCTGGAAAATTGGTGGCATTATGTTATTTGTTGCGGCAGGCGGCGGTTTCTGTTCCATCGGTGCCAGCTACTTTTCTTCCCAGGTTGCCACAGGCTTTGGGCGGAAGCTACGCGCACGGGTGTTCAAACAGGTTGAACATTTTTCCATGCAAGAAATAGATCAAATCGGAACCGCTTCACTAATCACGAGGACGACTAACGATATTAATCAAGTGCAGCAAGTTTTAATCATGATTTTGCGCATTATGGTGGCAGCCCCGATGATGTGTATCGGAGGAATCATCATGGCGTTATCAAAAGATGCCAAGCTGACAATTGTCCTTGCTGTAGCCGTACCCATTTTAGCTTTAGCCATCTTCTTGATCGCTCGCAAAGGATTGCCTCTCTTCAAGGCCATACAGAAAAAACTCGATAAGCTGAATCTCGTCGTCCGAGAAGGTTTGACAGGGATACGGGTCATTCGTTCCTTCAACCGGATTGAAAAAGAACAAAACCGCTTTACGGAAGCGAATACCGACTTGATGGACACCGCTGTTAAAGTAAACCGAATCATGGCTGCCTTGATGCCAATTATGATGCTGACTTTTAATCTGTCCGCTGTTGCCATTCTATGGTATGGCGGCATCCGGATCAGCAATATGGATTTGCAGGTCGGGGATCTCATGGCCTTTATTCAATATGCGACACAAATTATGTTTTCCTTAGTCATGTTATCCATGATTTTCGTGATGGTTCCCAGGGCGTCGGCATCCGCTGTACGGATTAATGAAGTGTTGGATGTAAATTCGACCATTTTCGATCGACCGGAAGCTAGTGTGAAAACGACAAAGCAAACGAATGGTCTCGTGGAGCTCGAAAACGTCACGTTCACTTACCCAGGCGCTGAAAACCCTGCTCTGTCTTCGATCACCTTTACAGCTCGTCCGGGGCAGACCACCGCGATTATCGGAGGGACAGGCTCCGGTAAATCGACGATACTTAATCTAGTTGAGAGATTCTACGATGTGACTTCCGGAGCCATTCGGGTTGATGGCGTTGACATACGTCACTTGCCTCTAGAGCAATTACGGGCAAATATTGGCTATGTCCCGCAAAAAGTGCTGCTTTTTTCAGGCTCAATCGCCGACAATATTCGCTTCGGTAAAGAAGACGCGACAGATGCCGAAATCGAGCATGCTGCAAAAATTGCGCAGGCAGGCGATTTTATTGCGAGTATGAATGGCGGATACGAGGCACACATTTCCCAAGGCGGCACGAATGTGTCGGGTGGACAAAAACAACGGTTATCGATTGCACGGGCAATTGTCCGTCAGCCGTCCATTTACATGTTTGATGATAGCTTTTCTGCGTTGGATTTCAAAACAGATGCGTTATTGCGAGCCGCATTAAAAGAGGAGATCGAGAAGAACCAATCCACGTTAATCATCGTGGCTCAGCGGGTTAGCACTGTGATGGACGCAGAACAGATTATCGTGCTGGATGAAGGCTCGGTTGCGGGTATGGGAACACATCATGAGCTTATGCAAAACTGCGAAGTCTATCAGGAAATCGTTCGATCTCAACTAACAGAGGAGGAGATCGCATGAGAGAGCCGCGAGGAGGTAATCAAGCGCCAAGAGGTAGCGGCCACATGAGTGGTCCGATGGGAATGGCGATGCCAGGAGCGAAGGCAAAGGACTTTAAAGGTACACTCAAGCGCTTGATCGGCTACTTTCGGCCACGCCGTGGACAGCTGATCATTGTGTTTCTGGCTGCGATTTTGAGTACGATCTTTGCTATTGTCAGTCCCAAGCTGATGGGAAAGGCGACGACAAGCCTTTTCGCAGGCATGATCGGGCTCATGCAGGGACAGCAAAAGGAATTCGCTTTTGACTTTGCATATATCGCAAATATCCTGCTCCTTTTGATCGTCTTGTATGTCATCAGTGCGCTGTTCAGCTATTTGCAGCAATATGTGATGGCAGGAGTATCGCAGAAGATCGTCTATGACATGCGTAAGCAGGTAAATGAGAAATTGTCCCGTCTTCCGCTGAAATACTTTGATTCGAAAATGCATGGGGATATTTTGAGTCGTGTCACGAACGACATAGATAATATCAGCAACACGCTCCAGCAAAGCCTGACACAGCTCATCACTTCCATCGTGACGATCATTGGTGTCATCATTATGATGCTGACGATTAGCCCATTATTGACGCTCATTCTGATTTTGACATTGCCGCTCAGTGCCATTGCCACGAAACAGATCGCCTCGAAGTCACAAAAGCATTTCATCGGTCAGCAGAGCGCGCTTGGTGAATTGAATGGGCATGTAGAAGAAATGTTTACGGGGCATCAGGTTGTAAAGGCATTCGGATATGAGAAGAAGTCACAGCAAACATTTGATCAAATCAATGCGAAGCTCTACGAAGCCGGATGGAGGGCGCAATTTATATCAGGGATTATCATGCCGGTTATGAGCTTCATCGGAAATATCGGCTACGTGCTCGTCAGCATTGTCGGCGGGATTCTCGCTACGAACGGTTCCATTGAAATCGGGGATATCCAGGCCTTTATCCAATATACTCGTCAGTTCACGATGCCAATTGCACAAACAGCGAACATCGCCAACCTGATTCAGTCGACGATCGCTTCAGCGGAGCGGGTCTTTGAGGTTTTGGATGAAGAAGAGGAAGTACCTGAAAGCATAGAGCCAGTCACGATCGCAGCGCCTAAAGGCAAAGTCGAATTTCAGCATGTCAAGTTTGGTTATAAAGAAGGGCATTTGCTGATGCAAGACATCAATCTCGTAGTGAAACCTGGACAAAAGATTGCGATCGTGGGTCCAACGGGTGCGGGTAAGACGACCATGATTAATTTACTTATGCGCTTTTACGAGCTCAATGGCGGAGTGATTTTGATCGATGACGTCGATATTACACGCATGAAACGAAGCGATCTTCGCTCCCTGTTCGGCATGGTTCTGCAAGATACGTGGCTGTTTAACGGAACCATCCATGATAATTTGGCGTATGCACAACCTGAGGCTTCTGATACGGATATTATTCGCGCAGCGAAGGCGGCTCGTGCCGATCACTTTATTCGCACGTTACCAGAAGGATACAAGACGGTATTAAATGAAGAGGCAACCAATATCTCCCAAGGACAAAAACAGTTATTGACCATCGCTCGTGCTATCTTGGCAGACCCTACGATTCTGATTTTGGATGAAGCAACAAGCAGCGTCGACACACGTACCGAGGTGCATATCCAGGAAGCGATGAATGAGCTAATGAATGGGCGCACCAGCTTCGTGATCGCCCATCGACTATCTACGATCAGAAATGCAGACCTAATCCTCGTCATGAACAAGGGAACGATCATTGAACAAGGAACACATGACGAGTTGATGAAGCAAGATGGGTTTTATGCTGATTTATACAACAGTCAGTTTGCCGAGACCACATCAGCAGGCTAAAAACGAAGCTCTACGCGAAACCGCCAAATGTGTAGGCGGTTTTTTGTTGGTAGAAGGACTTAGAATAGAATGTGTAATTAAATAAGATTGATGTTCGTGTTATTAATATTCCTTATTTTCAGAATTGTATATTGCTGTTTGTTCATCTGCCGCTTATAATTCTACTAGTGCATGAACTTCATATCCTCATTTTTTTGAAGTGTATACTTCTGAATCGAAACAGAAATTGCTTTCCTGTTTGCAAGTATTGAACCTAAGGAGGCATGACATGAAGATGTATGAGTGGGAAGCATCATTTGAAGCATACGTCCAAAGGCTGATGGATGATTTTCAGGTTCCGGGTGCGATCATTGCCGTAGCCAAAGACGGGGAACTCACTTATGAAAAAGCGTTTGGTTATCGGGACCGCGAAATGCATACTCCCATCGATCTGGATACGGTATTTGGCATCGGGTCGATTACGAAGTCGTTTACATGCATGGCGATCATGCAGCTTCAGGAAAAAGGAAAGCTTTCCGTGCATGATCCGGTTATCACCTATTTACCTGAGTTTCGCACACCGGACGAAGCCCAAACAAAAAGCATTACCATTCATCACTTCATGACACATACCCTCGGATTTCCACCACTTCCATCTCTCATTCCCGCAATGCTACCTAGCTTACAAGCCGATTCGACAGCAGAAGAGTTACTTCAGCATTTTGAAGCGCAATGTAAGCATTCAATCGATACCTTCGAAGACCTCATGGCATATATCGAGAAATTGCCCTTTGAATTGCTGGGACCTGCTGGGACAGAATTCAGCTATTCGAACGAAGCTTTTGGCTTGCTTGGGGCAATTATTGAGCGTGTCAGCGGCAAAACATACGAAGCCTATGTCCAAGAGCATATTTTACAGCCACTTGGCATGGAACGAACCATTTTTCATGTGGAGGAATTAGGCGAGGACGACAATGCTACCATGCTGTACACACCGCGCATGAATGATGGTGCTCGTGAAGTAGTGCGGGCCCCCGGTTGGTGGGATGCTCCCTCCATGCGTGCAGCAGGCTTCCTCAAATCGTCCGCACGTGACATGCTTCGATATGCGGATGTTTATCGGACAGGCGGGCTTTCAAATGGAGAGAGAATCATCTCGGGAGATAGCGCGTCACAAATGACGGCACCTCATGTCCGTATTGATTTGAGTCGCAGCTATGGTTACGGACTCGGCGTGTTTCCATTTACCCAAGATTACACGTTATTTACCCATACCGGCGGTTTAAAAGGGATGACCGCGCAAATGTTCATCGTCCCAGAGGCGGGAGTAACTGGCATTCTTTTGACCAACATGGATGATGCCCCCATTTCCAATCTGACATTAGGATTATTGAATAGCATGTTCGGTCGCCCGCTCGAGACGCAGTTCGCCACGTTTTCCGAATGCGAAGTACCGCTTGCTTACTTGCAGCAATGTCCCGGTACATATAAATCCGGAGAAGGGGACGCAGTAGAGATCAGGTTGGATGAAGCAAAGAAACAGCTCGTACTCATTCAAGGCAGTGAAGTCTTCCCGCTGCATTCCGTTGGCGAAGATACGTTTTTGTTCACGCGCCACAGCATCGATTCACTCATCCGCTTTGTTCGCCATCCAGACGGTGAGATCAAGCGCTTGGCGTTGGGATCGCGCCAACTGCCCAAAGCAATCTAATCAAAGATAGGGAGGAGGTTTCTCATGAAGGTGTTTATTTCGTTGGACATGGAAGGGATCTCCGGACTAAGCGAATGGGAGGATGTGATCCCAGGTCGCAGACATTACGAAGCGGGGAGACGACTGTTGACACAAGATGTCAATGCGGCGATTGAGGGTGCACTGGAAGCCGGAGCTACCCAAATTATCGTCAATGAATCTCATGGACCGATGAACAATATCATTTTGGAAGAATTGCATCCACAGGCAGATGTCATCCGTGGTTTTTTCAAGCCTCTCTGTATGATGCAGGGGATCGATAGTAGCTGCGATGCCGCATTTTTCATCGGTTATCATGGAAGGGCGGGAACAGGAGATGCGGTACTCAATCATACATTGTCTGGCCTCGCTATCCATCGGCTTATCTTAAATGGCAAAGAAGTGGGCGAAGCAGGGTTAAATGCTGCAATCGCTGGAGCCTTTGGTGTCCCTATCGTACTCGTTACCGGAGATTCCCAAACGGCTAAAGAGGTGGAAGAAGATATCCCCGGAGTCTTTACGGTCGCCGTGAAAACAGGGATAACCGGACTCTCATCGCAAGCGATGCACCCCGTTCGTGCGAGAGAGCTGATCCGTCAGCAAGCAAAAGAAGCATTGCTCCAACGCAGTACAGTAAAACCGCTTGAACAAAAAATAGAGAACACGATAGAAGTCGAGTTTACGAAGTCACAATTTGCCACAGCAGTCAGCTGGATGCCAGGAATTGAACTCATCGAAGGACGGACAGTACGCTTCCATTCGCATGATCTTGTCAGCATGATGCCCGTCTTGCAAGCGATGCTGTTGATAACCGGGCAAGTGAATCGGATGATTACTGGTTAAGTAAACCAAAAAATGCAGCCCCTCATCACGAGGATCGCTGCATTTTTTGTTCGATTTAGGTCTGTGGCTTATGGTTTTTCAAATACGCAAGGGCATTATATATCATTTCGGCTGCTTCTTCACGCGTGATGGGCTTTTGCGGATGGAGCCTGTTTTCCTTATCCAATCCGATAATATCTCTTGCCAAAGCCCGTTGAATGGAGCCTTGATAATCCACGGTGAGCTCGTGATCATCTCGGATTTCTACTGGTACTAGTTTGATCATGGGCAGATTACCCTTGGTCTCCATGACTCTCATTAGCTGGTGAATGAACTGCTCTTTGGTCCATTCTGCATTCGGATCGAGATCAGCTGGTAACTCCAATCCGTTCACAGCCGCTATGATCAGACTCTCTGCATACCAAGCATCGTTATCCGCTTTGGAAAAAAAGTCAGTGGCTTGTGGAGCCTTTATAAAACGGATCGCTGCCAGACTCAAATCGAAGGCATTTACCATCAGTTGAACACCTTGAGCCGCCGTTATCGTTTCGTCAGGTGCAAATTTGCTATCATCCACGCCTTTTATTACACCTTGTTGCTGTAAGGCAAGAATTTTATCTTTCGCTCCCGATTGGGCAAGATCCGTAAAGGGAGTCGTTGCGGCAAAGCTTGGTTGGGCGAATGACACGGTTAACAATGCAAGGAAGGATAGAGAGACCAGATTTTGTCTGACATTCATGGGCAGCCACCTCGTATTTTTTGAAGTTTCACTCCATTTGACGAGGAACAATTGACAACGTTTCAGCTTTCTTTTGCATGCTGATCGACTTTCAAAGGACCACACCGAACATCATCTGGGTACACCGATTTGTAGGTATACCGCACAGCGTCAGTTTTGAGGAGATCATGAAAAAGACTGCTGAAGCTCTCAGCAGCCTTTTTGTGTTTCGTCCAAGAAGATGATTAAATCACACGTCTTCCAAGCTCAAAACGTTTTTCCCAGGAAGTCCCTTTGAAGTTTGTAGTCGTAACACCCGGTTTCCCGTACGTATGCAGCAGCTTATTGTCTCCAGCGTAGATGGCAACATGGGTAATGCGAGAAGAGGAGCTACCGTAGCTGCGGAAGAAAACGAGATCTCCTTTTTGTAGCTGATCCTTCGAAACTTTTTGACCGACTTTGGACTGTTGTCGCGAGTCTCGCGGCAGATTTACTCCGACCTCTTTAAACACTCGTTGTGTAAAGGAAGAGCAATCAAATGTACGTGTTGTTTTTTTGCTCGAACCGTATTTATAGGGTACGCCTTTATACTCCAATCCTTTTGCGATGACCTGATCGGCGATGTCGGAAGAGGGAGTAGAAGTTGAATCTGTTGCATTTTGATCTGATGGAGCAGTGATAGCATCTAACTGTTTATTCTGGCTATTATCGGTAGTACTATCCATATTGGGTGTCGGGTCGAAGGTAGTCCCATCTTGCACCATTTCTTCGATATTTTGTTGCAGGTTCAGATCATTCTGATGTTTTTTCTGCTGTTTATCCTGATTATGTGTAGTTGTGAAGGTGAGACTTGTCTCAGAAGCCGCGTAGGCTTGTCCGTTCATGAGAAGAGAAGTTCCCATTAAAATAGCTACGACCGTAGTAGTGGTACCTTTCCAGTTTCGCTTTGTCATGATGTTCCTCCTTCTGAATGGTTGAACTTGTTGTATGTTTCTCATCCACGCTCTTATCGTACAGAATAAAACTTAGATTCCCGGTAGAATTTCATGAGAGTTTCCTGAGAAAACTGTTGGTAAGATATTCAAATGGAGATGATAGGCATGCCTACGCCAGATGGAAAAGGCTATTTGCTGCTTGTTGAAGATGAACATAACTTGGCCAGATACCTGCAGTTGGAGTTGGAGAATGAAGGATTTTCGACGGATATTGAATACGAAGGACTTTCCGGATTAGAAAAGGCACTGACGATTGAGTACGATCTCATCCTCCTAGATGTCATGCTGCCTGAATTATCGGGGATAGAATTATGCCGACGCATTCGGGAAACCAAAGATGTCCCCATCATCATGATCACGGCTCGTGGAGAGGTTCCGGATATCGTGACGGGATTAGACAGTGGAGCCAACGACTATCTGGCAAAGCCGTTTGCCATCGAGGAGTTGTTTGCCCGGATTCGGGTCTTATTGCGTCAGCGGGACTCAAAAGCGAACCAGGAGATAGTGGTGGGTCCCGTGCGTATCCAGCCCAACGCGCGGCGAGTGTTCCTCGGTGAAGAGGAAATCATGTTGACCCCACGCGAATTTGATTTGCTTCATTATTTGGTTCAGAACAAGGAGCAAGCAGTCTCGCGAGAGCAAATTCTCACAGCCGTTTGGGGTTTTGACTTTATGGGGAATACCAACATCGTGGATGTGTATATCCGGTATTTGCGGAACAAAATTGAAAGTGATCCATCCGTCAAACTGATACATACTGTTCGAGGAATCGGCTATACACTACGAGATTAAAAGGAGAACGCAGTGCTTATACATCGTAGATACTCACTCAAATGGAGACTGACGCTTTTTTTTAGCTCTGGTATGCTGGTTTTGCTTTTCTTCTTGTCCCTTTTTATTTTTTTCAGCACCTCCAATCTCGTCCATCAACATGAGCAAAAATTACTCAATCAGAAAGCAACGGCCATCGCAGCCGACCTGAAAACGGAAATCACCGAAGAAGCATCGCTGACGATTACCTATTTAACTCGTTTGTTAACCAATTACGCTGACGTCAATCAATTCATCAACATCAGCGACCAAACCGGCAAGGAAATCGCCTCGATACAGGGAGCCAATTGGAAAAAAGAGCCGGAAGACTATTATACAAGGACCTTGGTCGCAAAAGAATCTGTACAGCTACCGTTCACATCGGAGCTTTTGTTTGTACAAATTTCTACTACGACAGAAGCGCTTGAATGGTATTTTTCCATCTTGCTCACGATTCTTTTTCTCTCTTCCTTTTTTACCTTGCTACTCTCGGCGATTGGAGGCTATTGGTTGAGTAACTGGGGACTGAAGCCTCTCGATCATCTTATCCAGCAAATCCATTCTATTTTCCCTCAACGTCTCTCCCAACGAATTCACCATCATCACGTAGAGACTGAAATCTACGAGCTAATCCATGCTTTTAATCTGTTGTTAGATCGTATGGAAGAAGCAATGGTCTATCAGCAGCGATTCGTCACAGATGCCTCCCACGAATTGCGTACACCGCTCTCGATTATCGAAGGATATGTAAGTCTTCTGCAAAGATGGGGGCAGCACAAACCTGAAGTAAGAGACGAAGCACTCGCTGCTGTTGAGCAGGAGTGTAAACGACTGTTCAAACTCATTGATGACCTGCTGTCTTTAGCCAAATTGCAACATACCTCTCAACTAGGGTCATCAAAAGTCGTGCAGCCATTAACCCCTCTGCTTCTTGAAGTAAAGCAAGCGTGGGTACCCATTTTCCCTCCACAAATTAAGCTGCTTTTTGAATGGGAAGAAGCGCTTGTCCTATTGATGGATCGGGAGCGGATTCGACAGTTATTGGACATCCTTTTGGACAATGCACGGAAATATACAGATGAAGGACAAGTGAAGGTACGAGCATATGGGGATGAAGAGGCCGTGCACATTGTAGTAGAGGATACAGGGATCGGTATTCAAGCAAAAGAGATTCCCCACCTTTTCAAGCGATTTTATCGTGTGGACAAATCCCGTACGCGAAAAAGGGGAGGAAGCGGGATCGGTCTGGCCATCGCCCAAGCGATTGTCGCGGATCACGAGGGAAGCATTTCTATTGCTCCTTCCAAGGATAGAGGCTTGATTGTTCATGTTTTGTTGAAAAAAGCGGAAATGGATTGACGACACGAATGATGAACAATGGGGCTTTGTGAGCGTGTGTTCCAGAGCCTTCGTTTCTCATGGTGTTCTCGTTTATCAACCTGTAAAATGAAAGGGAGTCAATACAAAGAGTCATTCTTGACGGAGGTGCTCAAAGTGGGTAAGACACATAAATACATACAAAGCAAAATCGAAATTCGCAAAGATCAGTTGAAGGGTTTTCAGCATCCCCAATATGTCATTACAATCAATGACATCACTTTGAATGACTATTTGAATCAAAATACGCAGAGTCGTTCTTTTGATTTATTAGTTCCACCTATCGGACTTTTTGATAATCGGGATCAGCAAAAAGTCCTTGAATTGCTTTCTTTTACAAATGTAGCCCTTCCTATTTTGGTTTGTTCGGATGACATGGATTTCTCTTGTACAGTTGTCGCCACGAATGTAGAGGAAGCGAAGGATTACATCATTTGGAAAACGTTCGGATATGGCGTGGACATGTCAAAACCGATTAATGTTCCTCCATTAACATTTGAAAAAGACCTGTATAGAGAATTTGTTGAAGCGTTCAAAGGTTTTATTCAAAAGTAATTTACGTATAAAGCACCCGTGAAAGAATGCCCTGATCATATTTCCTGCGGGAATGATTAATAATGATAGGCATTACCTATCGAAATGATAACAACGATGCTATTGAACAATAATTCTTCTCGTCATAAACTGATCATGACTCTCGCATCATCGAACATCATCGTGTTTTACTGTGGCAATTAACTGCTCCATAAAGACTCGGCTTGCTGCACACAAATACTTATTTTTCCGGTAAACGATACCGATTTGCGCCGTGATAGTGGGCTGTTGGATCGGAATCGTGCGAATCCGTTTATCATCGATATAGTCGAGGTAGCCTTTCGAAAGTACCGTGACACCGACTCCTTGCCTGACCATATTGGTAATCGATTCCATTGTGGTCATCTCCAAAACTGGCTGGGGCGAGAAGCCCAGCTCCTGACACCTTTCATCAATCAACTGACGCAAAAAGTACGTGTTGGGCAATAAAATGGCGGGGGTTTCTTTCAAAATCGCAAGCGAAACAAACGGTTCCTTCGCGATCGGATGATCCACAGGTACTCCTAATGCCAGACTCTCTGTATAGAGCGGAATGGTTTCCAGATCGTCATGCTCCATAGGCAAAAAAACAATCCCCAGATCGAGTTCGTTTTTCAAAAGTCCTTCATAAATATCGCCAGTTCTTAAACCGAAAACGGACAATTCAACCTTGGGATAACGCTGGTGAAACTTGATAACAGTAGGCGGGAGCAAGTAATTGACAACGGTCAGCAGTACACCAATCTTTAATGCGCCTCTGCTTAAGCCTTGTAGCTCGCTAATCGCTGCACGTGCCTGTGACAACTCATGAAACACCTGATAGCTATGGTGAAGCAATGTTTTGCCTGCTTCCGTCATAACGGTTCGTTTGCCGACGCGATCAAACAAGGGCATACCGATATCATGCTCAAGCAGACGGATTTGCTGACTGAGTGAAGGCTGCGCAATGCCCAATTTCTCGGCAGCGCGAGTAAAATTCAACTCTTGGCACAATGCCATAAAGTACTCTAATTGCTTGAGCTCCAATGACCATCCCTCCGGCGTTTTATGATCAAATAATAGGTTTTTCCTATCATTATAGAACAAACCATTATGGTTTAGTATGAATGTAGTGCCAAATGAGCATTTCCATAAAAGAATGAGGTGATCGCTTGTGAATATCGAAATCATGTCACTGAATGTAGGTAAACCCAAACAAGTACAATATCAAAACAAAGAGGTTTCTACTGGCATTTACAAAACCCCTGCAACAAAAGCTCTTTATTTATCCTTTTTGAATTTCGAGGGAGATGGACAGGCAGATCTGGTCCACCATGGGGGCAAGGAGAAGGCCGTATGCGTCTATCCGTATGAACACTACCCATTTTGGGAAGCTGAATTACAGAGAGAGCTGACAATCGGTGCCTTCGGTGAAAATCTGACGATTCGGGGATTAGTTGAGACGGACGTATGCATCGGCGATATCTTTCAGCTAGGGGAAGCAATTGTACAGGTCAGTCAACCGAGACAGCCTTGTTATAAATTATCCGTGCGTTACGGTGTGCCTGAAATGTTGGGTAAGGTCCAAGAGACCGGCTATACTGGCTTTTATTTTCGGGTGCTAAAAGAAGGGCTTGTATCTCATACGGATGGATTGATAAGACTCTCTTGTCACCCAAAAGCGATCACAGTCTCTTATGCAAACCGAATCATGCATCAAGAAAAAGAGAATATGGACGGCATGAAAAAGCTGTTGGAAGTAGAGGAGCTGTCCTCAAATTGGCGAGCGACCTTTACTAAACGATTATCCGGCATAGAAATTGATACGCGCGAAAGGCTGACAGGCAACCAATCATAGCAACAGCCATTTCAGTAATACGGACAACAAGCTTGCATGGAAGTGATCTCGAATCCCCCTAAAAGGAGTATTCGCTAACGCCTAGGGGTCAGTCTTTACTGCCAATTTTGGAGGCAAAATGAAGAACCATCCGAAATTGCTCTTCAGATAGTTCCCTCCCATCAGGTAACCACATAGGCTAAAGGGTAAATCCTTTACACGGGAGAGGAGATTGAGATGTACAACAACTCTTACTATTACTACCAATGGCATTATCCCATGCTTGCCAGCTGGAATAATAACCATTTTCACTATGGTTGGAGTCCTCATTATTACAGTTGGAACCATGCAAATGGGAATAGAAACCTGAATCCTTATCAGCGTACCATCGAATTGAGAGACTATGGACCAAATCCATTTGTCGTGAATATTGAGCAAGCCACTAAGCAAAACAACACGTTCCGTACGGCATTATGGACAGGGAAGCACTTGCAGGTAACGCTGATGAGTATAAACGTTGGAGACGACATTGGTTTAGAAATTCATCCGAATACGGATCAATTCATCCGCGTGGAAGAAGGTCAAGGACTTGTGCGGATGGGGGATCGCAGAGATCATTTATATTTTGAACAAAGAGTCAACGATAGCGATGCCATCATGGTTCCTGCTGGCATGTGGCACAATGTGATCAATACGGGTAATACGCCGCTTAAAGTATATTCAATCTACGCGCCACCTCAACATCCATTTGGTACCGTTTATGAGACGAAAGCCAGTGCCATGGCTTCTGAGGAAAGCCATCAATAAGAATCGAGTGCATAAGAAATGGTCAGTACGGATCGATGCCGCTCCTATTTAAGGGGCGGTATTTTTTAGTGGAATAGATATTTTCTCAAGGATATTTTCAACTAACATAGAATATTATCCTTATTCACAATCTTTATTTAAGGAAGGTATAAACCTATGGATAAAGAAGCTCAGCGAATCAACCTTAGACGAGAACAGATCAACATGAACGAGCTGCTTCAGTCACTGGTTGAAACGACTACAGATGCGATTTCAATTAGGGACATGCAGGGTAATATACTTTTTGTGAATAGTGCTTTTGAAAAAATCTATGGTTGGACATATCAAGACCTGCTGAATGATCCGTACTGTCTCGTACCTGAAGACCTCATTAACGAAACAAAGGAAATTTTCCACGAGATTAAATATGAAGGAAGTAATATTACGGGCTATGAGACTGTGCGTCAACGAAAAAATGGCCAGATCGTGCAGGTTGGTCTAACCGCTTCCCCTATAAGAGATACGGAAGGAACAATCGTAGGCACTTCAGTCATCGCCAGGGACATAACAGACCGCAAAATGGCGGAAGAAGCACTCGTGAAAAGCGAGGCAAAGTACCGCATCCTCGTAGAAAATACGAGCGATGTGATTTGTCAATATGATGTACACATGAATAATCTTTTTGTATCTCCTTCTATCGAACACCACTTGGGATACACACCGGATGAATTCCTCCAAACGAATAGTTTTGATCTCATTCACCCTGATGATGTCCATATCGTGAAAGATATGCGTTCCTTAATCTCGACGCATTCCCATAATGTTCAAATGGAGATCAGATTACGACATAAAAATGGGTCATGGGTGAATTGGGAGTCGCGTTGTGTACCAATCATGTCTGAGAACAATGTGGTTGAAAGCCTTCTATTCGTTTCACGCAATATCACCGAGAGAAAACACTCCGAAGAGGCTTTGCGCAAGAGCGAGGAACAGTATCGATTCATTGCTGAACACACGGCAGACTTCATTTCCGTGATGGATAAGCACGGTCATGTCTCGTATAGTTCACCTTCACATGTGAAGAAATTAGGGACGAGCCAAATTATTTTTGAAAACATACATCCAGAAGATGCAGCACTCGTCTGGGAGCGATTTCTCACGATGATTCAGTTCGATATCCCTGTTACATGTGAGTATCGATACAAACTGGAAAACGAGAAATGGATCTACCTCGAATCAAGAGGGATGCCGTTCTTTAGCTCAGATGGCGGAAATCAATACTTCATCAACATTACACGTGACATAACGGAGAGGAAGCAGAACGAAGAACTTCTCCGCAGAACAGAGAAGTTGTCCGTAATCGGTGAATTGGCTGCAAGTATCGCGCATGAAATAAGAAATCCGCTTACGGCATTGAAAGGCTTTATCCAATATTTGCGGCCAACACTATCGGGGGGCGCCACTTATACAGACATTATGTTGTCCGAGCTAGATCGAATCAACTTTATCGTGAGTGAGCTACTAGTATTGGCCAAACCGCAAACGCTGAATGTGAAGCGGATTCTTTTACATCCTCTAATTGAAAGTGTGGTAAAGTTCCTTGAATCAGAAGCAAATCTAAATAACATTACGATCAACACAATATTCAGCCATATTCCGATAGCGATTAATGGAGAAGAAAATCAGGTAAAACAGGTCTTTATCAATCTATTAAAGAATTCCCTGGATGCTATCACAGCGAATGGCATTATCAGCATAGAAACGACATGTGTACAGAATAACCAAGTGCTGATTCGCTTTACCGACAATGGATGTGGCATTTCCAAAGAGTTGCTGCCTAGGCTCGGCGAACCTTTTTATACCACGAAAGAGAAAGGAACGGGCTTAGGTTTACTTGTCAGCCATAAAATAATGAAAGATCATCAAGGAACCATTACCATCTCAAGCGAGATTAACAAGGGTACCACCGTAGAAATCATGTTTCCCATTTCGAAATAGGAAGGTGGTCCCAATGAGTGCATTCACCAAATCCCCACCTAACATTTGTGACGGCCCTTGCTATTGGACCGCTGATCAAGCAGTTTATTCGGATGTTGTTCAGAGAAAATAAAGTAGTAGACTATTCAATCCTTCCATACAAAAGGCCAGTCAAAACACAAAAATAAAGTGTTAGACTGGCCTGGTTGATTGAGCTATCGTGCCCGTTAGCGTAATGGATAAGCAGCTCTGTAGTTCCTTATTGTTCATAATAGGGGTATTATCGGCTTGCTATTAATCGAAATTTGTAGCTTCATTTTGCTGAAAAAATGTGAATTTGATTAAGAGAACTCTTCTTTTCTGATCGCTATAGACGGGTAGTGTTCAAGAGTTGTTAGGTCTGTGTCCAATGGCACACTATAAACCATATAGTAGTCTTTTGAATCGGAAGTTGATACTAGTTTTTCTATTTTTTGTTGAGCTAACTCCTTATTGGTTGTAGCAAATACTACTGATACAACACCGACTTTATTATTTTCCAGTGCTTCTATAGAACCTTTCATTATAATTTTTAAGGCTTCTTCTCCATTTAGTCCTAATGCAATATATTCATTTTGCGTCATAAGAAATCCCTCCGTTTTTATTCATCTTCATTTCAATATTGCGAATACCCAATGAATTCAATATCCAACCATATCCATTTTATCACATGATTCCTCCCCTTCATAAAAGTATTGTGAGAGTATCGAAAATGCCCGTTAGTTGAATAAGAGGCGCCAGTCTAACACTTTATTTCTCAGTCTAGTACTTTATTTTTACGGAATAGATGTGGGAGAGAATTTTGGCAAGACCGTACGAAACAGCTTAAACCAGAGCAAAAGAAAAAGGTACTCAAATGGAGTACCCTTTTCAACTTTGTTGCAGCTTGCGTTCAGCCAGATAGGATGCGATTCCCAAAATCAGACCCAGTCCGACGAGCACAGCACCGACCCATGGGAGGGAGGTAATAGCAAGATGAGTAATAACCCATCCGCCAATGAAAGCACCAGCAGCATTTCCTAGATTTCCTGCAGAATGGCTGGAGGTAGAAGCAAGCGCTGGTGCATTCTGTGCGAGATTCATCACGCGTACTTGCAGCCCTGGAAATACAGCGAAAGAAGCAGCTCCCCAAAGAAAGATGGTCAATACGGCAGCTATTGGACTATACATTGTAAACGTAAACAGCGTCAGAATGATGCATATCGTAAAATAAAGTCCGAGTACAGCAGGCATCAGCTTCCAATCCGCAAGCTTTCCGCCCACGATATTGCCGATGGTCACTCCACAGCCGAAGAGGACAAGAATCCACGTTACATGATACTCAGCAAACCCGGTAATTTGCGTCAGCAGAGGTGCAATATACGTAAATACGGTGAATAAACCTGCATTGCCAAGTGCTCCGATCAAGAGGTACAGAAGGAGCTTGGGCTTGAGAAGAGCGGTAATTTGTCCAGTGATACTCCCCGTGTTCTCTTGCCGCATGTTTGGCACGAAAACGAGTATTCCGATTAGCGCTATCATTCCCATGATCGCAATGGAGCCAAATGAGGCTCGCCACCCCATGTGTTGACCGATGAAAGTCCCCAAAGGCACACCAATAATATTAGCAATCGTCAGACCTGCCATCATAATGGAAACGGCTGCTGCACGTTTGGCAGGACTTACAAGACTAGAGGCTACAACAGCCCCAACCCCAAAGAATGTCCCATGCGTCAAAGCGGTGATCAGGCGTGCTGCCATCAATATCTCGTAATTAGGAGCAAAAACAGAGATTCCGTTCCCGAGAATAAAGAGAACCATAAGGAGACAGAGTAGCTTCTTTTGGGGAATCCGGTGAGTGAGGACTGTCAGTATCGGTGCACCGACGGCTACGCCTAGTGCATACATGGTAATGAGTTGTCCCGCAGATGAGATACTCACATTCAAATCCTCTGCAACATTCGGCAGTAGACCCATGATGACAAATTCCGTCATCCCAATGGCAAAAGAGCCCACGGTAAGAGAGAGCAAAGAGATAGAAGGTTTATCCTTGTTAACTTGTTTCTTTGTAGTAGTTTGAGATAACTCCATGAAGTCAATACAACCTTTCTGCCGTATAAAATCCCTGTTGAATTGCCGTTTTATCGTAGCGGGTAAAGATTACCTGTTCTACTTTGTTAAGTCAAGGTAATCTTTTTACGCGTATATGTAAAAAATGATAATTCCTTGATGTAGGAATTGCTGCTTTATTCGCTAGCAGGAGAACTTTCGATCATCCATCGACATTCGCATTGTGCCAGAAACCCAAAAGATAGGGGAAGGTACCTATTTGAAACGCTGCCCCTGTCTTTTACGATTGGATAAAAACAAAACTTGTAGCTTGGAGGACCTATGACGCATCAAAGTCCAACTTATTTTGAACGCTATAGTGATGAAGGAAAGGCAATGGATAACGGGTATCTGAAGCAAATCTTCGATCACTTACAGGACGGGATTATTCTCATGGATCAGAAACGAAAAATTATGGTGATGAACCCATCCGCAGAGAAAATGACCGGTTGGAAACGAGGAGAAAAGGTCCCGTTCTGCTCCTACTGCCAAAACAGAGAGTTGGAACCGGGAGAAGAACGATGTTATTTGCTCGCCAAGCGGGAGATTCCCTATTTTCTTTCCGCGATGCCGACATATGAAGGGCGGTACATAGACATGGAGATGAGCACGGCTGTCATCTATGAAAATGGGGAACAAAACATGCAGGATGTTCTTTTGGTCTTGAAAGATATGACGGCCAAGAAAAAAGAAGAGGAGGTCAGAATCTCCAAGCAGGTACTGCAAAAAACACTAGAAGCTCAAGAAAATGAACACAAGCGCCTAGCCCGGGAGCTGCACGACGGCGTAGGTCAATCCTTGTATTCCGTTTCGGTAGGCATTCAAGCAATTCAAGCGCGCCTTAATGAGAAAGGACATTTTCGGGTATTCATGCAAGAAATTGTGAATGAGCTGGAAAAAGCGATACAAGACGTCAAGCTGTATTCTCTACAGCTGCGCCCGCATAGTCTCGATCAACTGGGGCTGATTCCTACCATACGGCATCTTGTTTCTAGCTTGAACAAAGCACATCAGGAAGTTTCCATCACCTTTTCTTACAGCAATGTCAGCGGTCATTTTCAGCCAATTCTGGAAATCAATCTGTACCGTGTCATCCAAGAAGCCTTACATAATGCACTGAAATACGCGAAGGCGTCACTCATTGAAGTCATCTTGTACAAGGAAGACGACCTATTGACTTTGCTGATTCAGGACAATGGAATCGGATTTGTGCGTGATCAGGTTCAGGTCGGTTTGGGACTTAAACATATGGAAGAACGAGTGGATCAGATGGAGGGGACTCTTCAGATTCAATCCGTGCCCCGCAAAGGTACATCGATCAAGGTAACGGTAGTAGGACAAGGAGGGAGAGCAGAGTGATACGAGTGCTTTTGGTTGATGATCACACGATGATTCGGAAGGGATTGCGTGTGCTTCTCGAAAGTTACTCTCAAATCAAAATTGTCGGAGAGAGTCATACAGGCAACGATGCCATCCTCAAAGCTAATCAGCTAAAACCCGATGTGGTGCTGATGGATTTGTCGTTGCCGAATGGGCTGGATGGGTTTACCGCGAGCAATGAGATTCGCAAGTCGAATCCTTTCGTGAAAATTGTCATATTGACCATGCATGACGAGGAGATTTTTGTCCAGAAGGCTATTACTGTCGGAGCCGATGGGTACATCTTAAAAAACAGCCATGGCGAGCTGCTGTTTCAAGCCATTGTTGAGGTCTATAGAGGGAAGTGCTTTTACAAAACATCCGTATCGCAAGAGATCATCAAACTATGGCTGAAATCGGATGCCAAGATGTTGCCTTCTGTTTTAACGCTACGTGAAAAGGAGCTTGTCAGACTCATTGTGCTTGGCTATACCAATAAGGAAATGGCAGATAAGCTGTTGATCAGTGTCAAAACGGTGGAGAACCACAAAACGAATATCATGCAGAAACTAGGACTGGATTCCAAGCATCAATTGATCCAATACGCCATAAAAAATAGATATCTCGATCTGGCGTTTTAATCGCCTGGATCAAAAAGTAGGGGACTTCCCCTATATGGAAAAAATGACAGCGGAATAAACTGAATAGAGAGACTACAACTCTTGTACCATCATCATACGAGTGGAAACTATATCGTAGTCGAAGGAGGAACTATGGCAAAACAGGTTCATTATACGGTTGTTATTGTGGGAGCAGGCTCAGCCGGTATTTCTGTTGCTGCCCGTATCGTCCGGGCTTCCAAAAGGCTCAAGGGACAAGTAGCCATCATCGATCCTGCATCCAAGCATTATTACCAGCCTTTGTGGACATTAGTTGGAGGTGGTGCCGCGAAAAAGGAGGAATCCGAGCGTGACCTTTCCTCGCTGATTCCCGCAGGCGTTGACTGGATTTGCGATGAGGTCACCATGTTTCAACCGGAACAACACACGCTGTGTACGAAACAGGGAACCATCCTCTCCTATGACTACCTCGTAGTTGCTGCCGGTCTGCAACTAGATTGGGAGGGGGTAAAGGGCCTGAAAGACGCCGTCGGTAAGAACGGTGTTTGCAGCAACTACGCTTACCAAACGGTAGAAAGTACGTGGGAAGCGATCCAGAGTTTTAAAGGCGGAACTGCCATTTTTACCCACCCGAACTCACCTGTAAAATGCGGCGGAGCCCCTCAGAAAATCATGTATCTGGCCGATGATTATTTTCGCAAGTCACATGTTCGCAACCAGTCAGAAATTATTTTTGCATCAGCGAAGGGAAGTATTTTTGATGTTCCCACGTATGCAAATACCCTCAATAACGTCATTCGTCGCAAGAACATCGAAACCAGATACAAGCATAACCTGATGGAAGTGCGGGCGGATAGCAAGGAAGCCGTATTCGAGAATCTGGACACCAAAGAGCAGGAAGTATGGAAGTATGACATGCTTCATGTGACCCCGCCCATGAAAGCTCCCGATTTCATTGCAAACAGCGCATTGGCAGATACAGGAGGCTGGGTGGATGTCGATCCATTTACGCTTGTGCACAAAAGTTTTCCCACTATTTTCGGTATTGGAGATTGCGCGAATCTTCCTACGTCGAAAACCGGAGCTGCTATTCGCAAACAGGCGCCAGTGGTCGAGAAAAACCTTCTCGCACTGATCAACGGGAATCCATTGACTGCCAAGTACGACGGTTATACATCTTGTCCACTCGTAACGGGGTACAACAAACTGGTACTAGCCGAATTTGATTACAACCTGACGCCGTGCGAAACCTTTCCCTTTGACCAATCCGAAGAGAGATTCAGTATGTACTTGATGAAAAGAGAGCTGCTTCCCATCCTTTATTGGAATGGCATGCTTAAAGGGTTGATGTAAGGCAGTCTTTGAAAGAAAGGGGGAGAGCAGCATTTTGAACGACAGGCAGGAACAGAGAATGTTTTTAGAGGATTTATCTGATCCAGAAGTTCAGGAAGCGATCACCATATTGATCCGAAAGCTCCCGAAGATAAAAGATACCGTCCTTGCAGCCGAAGAGGGACTTGAAGTAGCCACATCTATTTTGCGCGATCAGGAATCACTACGGTATCTATTTGAGCGGGTAGATGGTCAACTGTCCCGGTTCTTTGTGGAAAAAGAATCGATAGATGCCCTATTCACTTTGCTTGATAAACTGCCAAAGCTTGTTAAATATGTTAGTGTTCTCGAACAAGTTGCTGATTTTTTGGAGAGCATCGGAAAGGATAAGCAATCGCAGCAATACCTGCTTAACAGCATGAAAGCGTACATCGCTCCTGTGTCCGCGCAAGTGGAGCACGGAGTGGCTGTCTTTCAGGAAGCAAAAGCACGAGCCGAACGTAAAAACGAACCCGTTTCGGTGTTCACACTTTACAAGCTCATGAAAGATCCCACCGTCCAAAAGTCACTTCGCTTTACCCAATCGCTGCTCGAAGTACTCGCGGAAAAATCAAACAAATAATAGATGTGTAAACGGAGGAATGCACGATGTTGTTGCGTTACTTTTATGATGAAAAACTGGCCCATGCATCCTATCTGGTCGGCTGCCAAAAAACCGGGGAGGCGATTGTGATCGATCCCTCCCGCAATCTGACTTCTTATTTTCAAGTTGCCAAAGCAGAGGGAGTTACCATTGTAGCCGCCACCGAAACCCACATTCACGCTGATTTTGTGTCTGGTGCCAGGGAACTGGGCGAAGCTCATCAGGCGAAGCTGTTTTTATCCAATGAAGGCGATGGAAATTGGAAATATCAATATTTGGAGGGCTTGAACCATCAGCTTGTGCACGATGGAAATCGTTTTTATATCGGGAACTTGTTATTTGAAGTCATGCATACCCCTGGTCATACGCCTGAGAGCATCTCCTTCCTTTTGACAGATCTTGGTGGGAATGCAGATCGCCCCATCGGGATCTTCACGGGTGATTTTGTCTTTGTCGGCGATATCGGCAGACCGGACTTGCTTGAAAAAGCGGCGGGAATGAAGGGGACGTCCGAGTCAGGTGCAAGAGCCATGTATCAGTCCCTCCAAAAATTCAAACAACTGCCGGATTATATGCAGGTATGGCCAGCTCATGGAGCAGGAAGTGCTTGCGGGAAAGCACTGGGGGCCGTGCCATCTTCTACGGTCGGCTATGAAAAGCTCTTTAACTGGGCGATGTCACACTCCAGTGAAGAGGAATTCGTTCAGGCACTCCTGGATGGACAACCAGAGCCGCCGACGTATTTTGCAGTGATGAAACGCGTGAATAAGGAAGGCCCTGCGTTACTCAAGGAACTCCCTGTTGTTCAAGAGTTCAGCTCGCTTGAAGCGGCAAAGGAATCGCTGGAAAACGGGCAGATGATCGATACGCGTCCTTTCCAGAAATTTGCGAAGGGGCATCTGGCGGGAACCCTTCACATTCCTTTTAATAAGTCATTCGCCAACTGGGCGGGCTGGATTGTCGATTACCATCGCCCGGTTCACATCCTGGCCACCCCAGATGAGCTGGACGAGATTTTGCAAGCCTTGCATGCAGTAGGGATTGATCATGTCACAGGCTTTATCGACAGCGGCAAGCTACTGGAAAGGGAAGTGTCTTCGCTCGAGAGAATCGAAGAGGTAACACCTCTGGAGATTGCAGAACGGGTGGAAAAGGGAGAGGTTCACGTAGTAGATGTACGTAATTTGGCTGAGTGGAAGGAAGGTCACATTCCAAATGCACAACACATCATGCTCGGTACACTCGCCATGCGGCTGGATGAGATTCCACACGACAAGCCACTTCTCGTACAGTGCCGTTCCGGTGCCCGATCCGCTATTGGCGCAAGCATTCTAAAGGCAAACGGATTCAAGGACGTCATGAATTTGAGCGGCGGAATCTTGAAATGGCAAATAGACGGCTTGGCAGTCGTAGAACAAGCATAAAACGAAGCGAGAGGTATTGCAAAGGGTGAGCCTATGACTATCGACCTTGTGATCACACTGTTTGTTATCGGTTTCGTGGGATCGTTTATCTCTGGTCTCGTCGGAATCGGGGGCTCCATTATCAAGTATCCGATGCTTCTGTATATTCCGCCCGCCCTTGGGTTCGTTGCTTACACAGCTCACGAAGTATCCGGAATAAGTGCCGTCCAAGTATTTTTTGCCACTCTCGCTGCTGTTTGGACGCTGCGCAAAGATAAGCTTATTCATTACCAGCTCGTTCTGTACATGGGAAGTGCCATTATTGTCGGGAGCTTGCTAGGAGGGTATGGAGGACAATTTCTTTCGGCAGAAGCCGTCAATTTCGTTTATGCCATCCTGGCCACCGTTGCTGTAATCTTGATGTTCCTGCCAAAAAAGCGGATGGACCAACGTGAACAGACCGAGGTTATCTTTCATAAACCGACAGCCGTATTATCCGCTTTGATTGTCGGAGGCGCCTCCGGAATTGTCGGGGCAGCTGGCGCTTTTATTTTGGTTCCGATCATGTTGAACATCCTCAAGACTCCGACAAGAGTTACGATTGCTTCTTCTCTTGCCATCACTTTTCTTTCTTCCATCGGTTCGACGGTAGGGAAATGGATGGCAGGGGACATATTGCTGTGGCCATCCGTGATCATGGTAATCGCCAGCATACTGGCAGCGCCACTCGGTACGCAGATCAGTAAACGTTTGGACACCCGGATTCTCCAAACCATTCTTGCCCTGTTGATCCTCGCTACCACGATTAAGATTTGGGTTGACATCCTTCTATTCTCACGTGTGTGAAGACTTACTTTTCACCTAAATGTGATAGAACAGGCTTGATATATCCGAGTAAAATGAGAAAAAATTTTTACGATGAAATTAAATTTCATAGAATATGCTTATCGAGAGTGGTGGAGGGACTGGCTCGATGAAACCCGGCAACCTTGGTCTGATTGACCCTATGGTGCCAATTTCTGCGGAGTTATTCTGCGAGAGGGGAAGGTGAGAACCCTGGTATTGCCCCTCTTCTTTTCGGAGAGGGGTTTTCCTTCGTATTATGCAAAGGATGCAACAACGTGCTTTTTTATGCAGTCATCCCGGTTTATTTCAATAACGAAAACTACCTCAACAGCAAAAGATCAAAGGCATCCGCTTCAGTGTAACCGGGACCCCGGACCTACGTTGGGCGAAAAGAGTGGCAGAATAACGTTTCATAAAATGCGGTCTTAATCTACGATAACAAGGATCAGTTTGCCCATAGCAACTGATCCTTGTTGAACCTCGTGAAAGTATCCTAAAATATAGAAGAAAGGAGGACATGTGATAATTGTCAGATTATACTGAACTTAATGCGATCAAGAGAACCTTTCACAAGCTACATCAATCTATGAAGAAATCCATGAACGAAGGGGTATAAAACAAATGACAATAACCATAAATTCAATAGAGTTCATCAATCGCCGTAAAAAACTCGCGGAAAAAATGCCTGACCACAGCGCACTTGTCCTATTTTCAGGAGTTGTCAAGACACGCAGCCATGACGATAAATATCCGTTTTCACCGAACCGCAACTTCTATTATCTGACCGGCATTGCGCGCAGCAGCCTCATTCTCATGATCACGAAACGCGCTGGCATCGTGACCGAAACGTTATTTCTTCAGCGCCCAAATGAACTGGAAGCGAAATGGACAGGGGCCGTCTTGTCGGATCAAGAGGCGAAAGAGCAGTCTGGTATCGAGCACTTTGACTATCTGGATGAGTGGTTGGAGTCATTTGGAACCTTTATGAGGCGCTGCGAAGGCAAGTACTCGCTTTATCTTGACGTGTATCGCTATCAGTGGAGCGACGAGCGAACCCCTGCAGAGACTTTTGCCGAAGACGTTCAGAAGAAATACCGGACCCTGCAGATTCACGATGCGGGCCCATGGCTGAAAGAACTGCGTATGGTAAAGAGTCCAGCAGAGATCGGAGAAATCAGACGTGCGATTGCGATCACGGATGAAGCAATCCGGCGCATGTGGTCGCATGCACGTCCTGGAATCATGGAATATGAGTTAGAGGCACACTACGATTACACATTGAAGTCGCATGGTGTTCGCGAGCTTCCTTATTTGCCTATCATTGCTAGCGGAATCAATGCTACTATTTTGCACTATGAAGCGAATAATCACCGTGCAGAAGATGGTGACTTGGTCCTCCTCGACCTCGGTGCAGCATCGAATTACTATGCAGCTGATATTTCGCGAACGTTTCCCGTGAATGGTCGCTTTACAGAACGGCAGAAAGCAATCTATCAACTCGTGCTCGAAGCCGAAATCAAGACCATCGAAGCAGTGAAGCCTGGTGTCACATTGCCGCAACTCAATGATGTCACGAAACAAGTCTTGACCGATGGCCTGCTACGTCTTGGTCTCATCCAAGAGAGCAGTGACCTGGCCAAATACTACTATCATCCCGTGTCTCATCATCTTGGATTGGATACGCACGATATCCCGGATTACAGTGTTGCTTTACAACCTGGTATGGTAATCACGATTGAACCTGGTCTGTACATAGAGGAAGAAGCGATTGGCATTCGGATTGAAGATAACGTGTTAGTAACAGCAGACGGCTGCGAGGTGCTCTCATCGCAAATCCCAAAGGAAATCGAAGCAATGGAATTGTTGATCGGGAAAAAGGAATAGCGAACGCTTACTAGAAGGGGTACGATGCTCGCCTATCATGACCAGGCTAAAGCGAGTTTTCCATAACACCATCCCGAAGTAACCATAACAATCTCTGTTATGGTTACTTGTATGTGAACAACTCCTTACAAAAACTATTAAAATGATAAAAATATGCTTTGTATACCTTCCAAAAAAACCCATTTGGTTGTAAAATAAAGCAAAACAAAAAGGGTGATCCATTATGGGGTACTGCTAGGGACATTGCACCAGTCGCTGCGGTCAGAAATCGAACAACATCGGCGGGCGCGCGGTTATACATTGAGCAAACTAGGAGATTTAACTGGTATTAATCCAGGGACATTGAGTGAGATTCTAAATGGGAATCCTCCTCGGGCTATCACCATAGGTCAATTAGACGCGCTCGCTGCGGTGTTTGGCTACGAGCCAGGCTGGATGTATGAACTATACCCCGATGAATGTTTATATGAAGGGAAAATTTCGCGCCCCCGATTGATACCTTACTTGATTCGAAGCGCTGAGAATGGGCGAAAGGATTGCATGGAAGCTGTTGCCTCCCAATTATTGGAGAATCCCAAAAATATCTCCATCCTTTTTACTGTGGCAGAGCAATTATACGAGGATGGAAAACTGGGAAAGGCGGTGCCATTCTATGAGTACGTAATAGAGAACGAGAAAGATAGCTACTCTACCCAGTTTGTGATGAGTCACTACCGATTATTTCAGGCAATTCTCGGGACAAATGCTGATGAAAATGAGAAGGCTGTTATTCGTTTTTCCCCATATCGAAAGCGATTATCGGAAACAGATCGATTAGACGCTTTATTAAATTTGGCGAAGGTTTGTTTCACTTTACAAAAATGGAGTGAAGCAGAAACCTACGCAGATGAGCTACGAGAGCTTTCCAAAATTATCTATCAAGATAAGCTCCAAAAACACAGAAAAAATCGAGCGGCAGAGTTGATAAAAACAGAACGTCCGCTCGTCTACTACTACGGAATGGGTTATTTATATAAAGGATTAGTTTTACAGATGCAAGGCGCTTATTCACAATCCAAAGAATATGTACAAGCCTACGCCGATTTACATTGGTTTGAACTTCTTGAGGATGAGGGGATAAGAATCGTTGAGCGGTTTGCTGTCTTTGCAAAGGCGAATTTTTACACACTGGAAGTATTAATGGGGAATGAAGAGATCATTAAGGAATATACCGACTATCTGGCGGAGCAGCCTGTTGAAATACTTCCGGGTCTCGTTACGATTATGGAAGCTGCTAATAAATATTATTTATGTGTAGATGAGGTTTTATTACGCCTCTCTGAAGATATTGCTAGATTCCATGAACGAACATTGTTGGTTAATATGGTTCAGCACCTCCAATATCGATATCAGAAAGCAACATATGATTTTACAAAGGGACGCATTGAAAGTGGACTCAATGAAACCCTGCACTGTTTAGTTCTAGCGGATTTGATGAATCGACATCATGATGCTTTGCAATGTGTACAGTTGTTTGAAAAATATCGCCATCTTGCCTCGCCATCACAAATCCAACAATATCAAGACATTGTAATTGGAGAGAAGAAGGCTGAAGCTTCATTTATAAACTAGTGGTAAGACAATGTATCAGCAATCACAAAAAAATGATAAGTAGAGAGGATGAAAAAGAATGAAAAATGTATTTCTAGCACTTCTTCTAATGTTTGGGTTAAGCAGTGGTATCGTTTCCGAACCACAAAAGTCTGATAGTAGACACATCATTAGTTATCAGCATGGTGCAGACTTTTAGTAATAGTTGATAAGACACACAAAAAAACATCCTTTCGATAGGATGTTTTTTTCTATTCAATTTTTTCTTAGTTGGTGAATTCTTGCATATTCATTTATAGTTATAATTGTCATAAAATGTAAAACGCGGGAGGTGCTTAACATAAAAGCTATCGCAAGTTCATTAGAAAGGGAAGTCCCTGTGCACCTAGGAACATCCCCGAAAAGCAAGTGCACGATCTGGGGCGCGGGAGTAGAAGCAAATCGCCACCACTTGGATCTAGAAACAAGCATCGAACAACTACGACAGCAAATGATTGAATTGGCAGGAAAACATGGTCTTACAAGTGACGCAGTTTTGGGAGTGAGCCAGCAATTGGACAAATATATTGTAATGGCGCAAAATAACCATAAAATGGATAGCATCTGGTAATGGATTCACTAGCGACCTACTGAAAAATGATTGCAAAAGAGGAACCCTTAGAAAAAATGGGTTCTTTTTTACGTTCATTTTTACCGCTGGATAGATGCTGACCTCTTCAGAGGAGCCACCGAAGGATGAAAAATCCAGTGCGGTGGTTCTTTTTTTCTCTCGTCTTCCATGCCATCATTAGAGATGGGGGCGATGAAGGATGTTCCAGGATTTCAAGCTTGTTGGTGACCGTCCAGTCGCAATACAAGTGAAAGAATACGTCAAACGTTTAATAATCAAAGGCGCGCTTCAGGCAGATCAAAAGCTGCCCTCCACACGAGAAATGAGCAGTCTGCTCAAGGTGAGTCGCAATACAGTCATTGCAGCCTATGAAGGCTTAGAGGATGATGGATTTACGTATGCGACTCCGGGAAAAGGTAGCTATGTTACCGCTATGGTGGGTCATTTGGCTGCTAATTACGGAGGAACGGACGGCTCTGCTTCATGGCAAATCGACTGGAAGGCACGAATGAACGAATATGCAGTATCCGCTGCAGAACTCGACATGATGAAGCAGGGCATTCGCGCCCAAAAAGGGACCATTTCATTCACAAGCATCGCGCCGGATGAGCAGTTGTTTGATTTAGGGGATGTTAGGCGAGCTTTTTTGGATCGGATGGCAATCGAAGGACAGGTGCTGCTCAACTACGGCTATGCCAAGGGCTACAAGCCCCTGATTGATTATTTGATGCGTTATATGGAGAATAAGGGCGTCGATTTACGCGGCAAGGATATGCTGATTACAAGCGGGTTTACTGAAGGTTTCGACATAGTACTGTCCGCACTGCGCCCTTCTGCGCGCCGTGGAAGAGCCATTTGTGAAAATCCGACCCATCATACTGCAATTAAGAATTTGAGGCTGCAAGGATTTGAGATTACTGGCATTCCGATGGAGAGTGATGGAATTGATGTGGAGCAGCTTGAGGCGTTATTGCAAAAGCAGACAAACAGCTTCGATTTGGCCTATTTGACTCCTTCCTATCACAACCCGACAGGCATTGTCATGTCGCCAGCGAAGCGCAGTGCTGTGATGAAATTACTGATGCACAATCAGATTCCAGTGATCGAGGATGGATTCAATGAGGAGCTGCGCTACTCGGGAGCGCATGTTGCGCCATTAATCGCGATAGCAGGGCAAGGGAACGGAGTTATCTATATTGGTAGCTTCTCCAAGGTACTGTTTCCTGGATTGCGAGTGGGCTGGGTGCTCGGAGACAAGGCATTGATCGACAATCTGGAAAGCATGAAACGTGCACGAACCATTCATACATCGACCATTGATCAATCAATCTTATATCAATATTTGCTAAATGGAAATTTCGATAAATATGTCAAAAAGGCACGTATGGAATATAAACGCAAATATGAACTGACGAAGGCATGCTGTGAGGCACATCTCCCTGCGGCGCAGCTATCCGGCGACGGGGGCTTGCACTTGTTTCTTACCTTTCCTTCAGGCGTAAATACACGGGAGCTGTTAGAAGCTTGCGCAGAACACGGTGTCATTTTTACACCAGGGGACAAATTTTTTATTCAAGAAGGAACAGGGTCGAATACCTTGCGACTAGGTTTTTCACGAGTAACAGATGAAAATATCGAATTGGGTATTCAGATAATCGGCAAACAGGCGCGACGCTTTCTTGAGACATAACGATTTCAAACCGCACAACCATTTTGAAGAAACATGAGGTGTCATCATGAAAATCGGCGTTATTATGGGGGGTATTTCTTCGGAGCGTGAGGTTTCTCTGAAGACTGGTCAAGAGATGATCAATCATTTGGATCACGGTCGCTATGAGGTAGTTCCCATTGTCGTTACGCAGCGAGCGGATTTAATCACACAGGTTCAGCAGGCAGGCATAGATTTCGCGCTGCTGGCGCTGCATGGCCAATATGGCGAGGATGGCACAGTGCAGGGCGCGCTGGAGACACTCGGTATTCCTTATTCAGGAAGCGGTGTCCTGGCAAGCAGCCTATGCATGAATAAGCAACTGTCCAAGCTGCTGCTGAAGACGGCGGGTATTCAAACGCCTGCAGGTCTTTACTGGAAGGACGTTTATGATCCCCAGGCGGTGGAGCAATTGGGTTACCCGGTGATTGTGAAGCCAAATTTGGGGGGATCCAGCATCGGTGTCCAGCTCGTGCAGAATGAGAAAGAGCTGCTGTCGGCAGTTCAGGAAGCCAGCCATTTGGATCAGGGAATCTTGATTGAACCCTATTTGAAAGGGACCGAGCTAACCTGCGCGATTCTGGATGGCGAGGTACTGCCGATTATTGGTATTCGCTCCGCGCATTCCGAGTGGTTCGACTACCGAGCGAAATATGAGGATGGCGGCGCGGAGGAGAAGGTGATCGAGCTTCCTCCGGATACCCAGCATCGAGTGCGCGAGGCGGCGCTCGCTAGCTACCAACTACTACAGTGCAAGGTCTATGCAAGGGTTGATATGATTTTGTGTCAGGATATGCCTTACGTGCTAGAAGTGAACACCTTACCGGGGATGACCGCCAACAGCCTGTTTCCAAAGAGTGCAGCTGCAGCAGGTATAACCTTTACACAGCTGCTGGACCGTATTATTGCAAGCTCGCTCCATGAGCGGAAACAGGAATGGGGGAACCCTGCAAACGGATAGCATCTCTCCTAGTGAACGAATAAAAGAGAAACCCGACATGTAGTGGGGTTTCTCTTTGTTTTCATTGACTGGAGTAGTGAATGACTACGGAACACTTTACGATATGATTTCCGTTGTTTCGATAAATGTGAGGCCTGTCTGCTTTAAAAATAAGAGTATCCTCTGGCTCAACTACATAAACCTGTTCATTGACAACAACCTCTAGCGTGCCTTCATTTACGAGAATAAATTCCTCAACCCCTGTTGAATGCGGTTCTGCTATATGCTCGCATCCAGGATCAAGGGTTACTGAAAAGATCTCAAACTGTTGTTCAGGATTATAGGGGACAAGTGGATACACACGATATTGTCCGTCATTTTCAATAATAGGATTTACTTCCTTCTTTTTTACGATCGTAACATTCGGCTTGTATTGACTAACGAGTGAAGAAAAGGATAAACGCAACCCACTTGCTATTTTCCAAAGGGTTGTGATTGTTGGAGCAGACTTGCCTCTCTCAATTTGTCCTAACATCGTTTTGCTAACCCCTGTTATTTCAGAAGTTTTATCCAAGCTCAAGTTTCTTTCTTTCCGGATACGCTTTATGTTCTCCCCAATATTTGTGTGAAACTCTTCCATAAATAAATGCCCTCCATTACATTCGGACGTTATATTGCACGTATGTACGTTATATTTTAAATTAAACTGTATATAGTTCGGGATAGACACTATATAGTCCAAAATATACGAAAAGAGGTGCTATGTCTATGGAGAACACGATTTTATCAGGCGTTCATCAAGCGATTGGTAACACGCCGATGGTTCATCTTTCCAGGCTTACCGAAAATCTCGATGGAAATATTTTCGCTAAATTGGAATATTTAAATCCAGGCTTTAGCAAAAAGGATAGAATCGCTTTGCAAATCATTGAAGAGGCTGAGAAGGCTGGAATACTAAAACCGAATGATACCGTTGTGGAATTAACGAGTGGCAATACAGGGACCGGGCTTGCGATTGTTTGCGGAGTCAAAGGGTATCAATTTGTTGCTGTCATGTCCAAAGGAAATTCAATGGAAAGAGCGAGGATGATGCAAGCACTGGGAGCAGAGGTTGTTTTAGTAGACCAAGCGCCTGGTTCACCTATAGGGCAAGTATCTGGAGAAGACCTTGCTAAAGTGGAAGAAGTAGCCCAACAAATAACAAAAGAAAGAAATGCGTTTCGTGCAGACCAATTTCATCACATGGGCAATATTCATGCACATGAATTTCGCACGGGGGAAGAAATCTGGAAACAAACGAATGGAAAAGTAGACGTTTTCCTTGATTTTGCTGGTTCTGGTGGCACCTTTACAGGTTGTGCAAAAACGTTAAAGAAGTATAATCCGAACATTCGGTGTTATTTAGTTGAACCTTATACCGCACCGTTCTATTCTGGTAAAACCGCTACTAACCTCAATCACAAGATCCAAGGTGGGGGATATTCCATGGATTTACCTCTTCTGGATAAGAACTTCGTCACGGATTACATCCATGTGACAGATGAAGAAGCGATACGAGTTGCTAGAGAACTGGCAAGAAAAGAAGGAATATTTGCAGGATTTTCTTCAGGAGCGAATGTTGCGGCTGCCTTACAGCTTTTGAAAGGAAAAGAAAAAGGGGCAAATATTGTGTTAACGATTAATGATTCCGGTCTTAAATATCTAAGTACTGATCTCTGGCCAACGTAACTATTGGAGTGGCAACCTTTCGATTTTGGCCAATCTGGAAACAGCTGAGAGATTGTCACCGCAATCGATATTTGAACCGGCATCGGTCTCCAAGGCGTTTACAGCAATGGGCATCATGATCTTGTCGACTATACTGAAGAGAATGTACGGAGTAGACGGAAAAAGTAGTAGAGGCAGTCGAGATATTTTATTCGAACAACCGTATATCATGCCGTGACCAACATAAAAAAAGAGGAGCCGCTAAATACGGGTCCTCTTTTTTCGTCCTACACAAGCATTTTTTTCACCAATGTGCCCAGGCGTACGCGACCGCAATTTTTCCTCTTCTGTACACAAGCAAAGCGTCATGGGATGATTGACACGAAAAAATTGTTTTGGAAATAATAGGTAGAGGAACGCGTGTTGTAAGCAAGAACAGCAATCGGTACGAAAGATCTTTTTCTGAATGGTACAATGTGAATATAAGTAGGAATGAATGCTATCGGAAGGATGATGGGCATGAGTGAATCTAATCAGGAGTATATCGTAATCTCCGGTGCGAGGGAAAACAATCTCAAGAATGTATCCTTGCGCATTCCCAAGCGAAAGATTACGATCTTCACCGGTGTATCTGGATCCGGCAAGTCATCAATCGTCTTCGATACGATCGCCGCAGAATCCACGCGTTTGCTGAATGAGAATTTCAGCATGTTTGTGCGAAATTTCCTGCCGCGCTACCCGCAGCCGGATACGGACGCAATCGAGAACCTGAGCATGGCGGTTATCGTGGACCAGAAGCGACTGGGTGGCGGTTCCCACTCCACGATGGGGACCATTACCGATATTTCTCCCATTCTTCGCCTACTTTTCTCCCGCATAGGTCAGCCTCATGTTGGACAAGCGCATATGTTCTCCTTTAATGATCCCCAAGGCATGTGTCCCGAATGCAACGGGATCGGTCGCAGTTTGAGCATCGACATGAGCAAGGCGTTGGATATGTCAAAGTCGTTGAAGGAAGGGGCAATCATGCTGCCGGACTATAAGGTAGATGGCATGGAATGGAATATGCTCGTGCAGACGGGCTTCGATCCTGACAAGAAGCTGAGCAATTATTCGGATGAGGAGCTTGAGCACCTGTTGTACGCGAAGGCGAGGAAAGTGGAGATGCAGTTTGCCGGGAAAGCCGTGAATATTACAGTAGAAGGTGTCATTGAGAAGTTCACCAATAAATACATCAAACAGGATCTAAAGACGAAATCTGAGCGTACACAAAAAGCGGTTGCGCCGTTCATCACCGAAGGTTCTTGCTCCAGCTGTCATGGTGCGAGACTCAATCAGGCCGCACTCAACTGCAAAATCAATGGCTTTAACATTGCAGAGATGTCCTCCATGGAGGTCGGTCAGCTCATCCGCGTCATTGCTGAGATTGACGATTCGGTCGCAGCGCCGATGGTCAAGTCGCTGACGGAGCGGTTGCAGCATTTGGTGGATATTGGACTGGACTACTTGACGCTGGACCGCGAAACGGATACCTTGTCCGGCGGCGAGTCACAGCGCGTCAAAATGGTGAAGCACCTGAGCGGCAGTCTGGTGGATGTTACTTATATTTTCGATGAGCCCAGCGTTGGTCTACACCCCCGTGATGTACACCGGTTAAATGAATTGCTTCATAAGCTGCGTGACAAGGGCAATACCGTCATTGTCGTCGAGCATGATCCCGATGTAATCAAGGTGGCAGATCATATCGTCGACGTCGGTCCTCACGCTGGCAGCCACGGCGGTACCATCGTGTATGAAGGCAGCTTCGAAGGTCTGCTGGAGTCAGAGACACTGACAGGTATCCACATGAAGCGGTCGATCCAATTGAAGCAAGATTCCCGGAAGCCGTCCGGTAAGCTGTCCATCGAGGATGCCACACTGCACAATCTGCGGAACGTGAGTGTTGATATTCCAACCGGAGTGCTGACCGTAGTTACGGGTGTCGCCGGCTCTGGTAAGAGTACGCTGATTAACGAAGTATTCCTCGGCAACCATCCGGATGCGATCGTCATCGACCAATCGGCGGTAGGCGTGTCAACGCGTTCGAATCCCGCAACCTACACAGGGATCATGGATGATGTGCGCAAGGCTTTTGCTTCCGCGAACAAGGTCAACCAAGGCTTATTCAGCTTCAACTCCAAGGGGGCTTGCGAGAACTGCCAAGGGCTAGGTGTTGTGTATACAGATCTTGCATTCCTTGAAAGCGTAAAGCTACCGTGTGAAGTATGTGGAGGTAGACGGTTCAAGGAAGAGGTACTTGCATACAAGCTAAACGGCAAGTCAATTGCAGAAGTGCTGGAGATGACGGTGGAGCAGGCATTAGAATTTTTTGAGCGAAGTGAGGTTGTGCGCAAGCTCCAAGCGATGAGTGATGTGGGGCTGAACTATATTACACTCGGCCAGCCGCTCAGCACGCTCTCGGGCGGGGAATGTCAGCGCATCAAGCTGGCCAGCGAGCTGCATAAGAAGGGCAGCATCTACGTAATGGACGAGCCGACAACTGGCTTGCATATGTCAGATATCGGTCACCTTCTGGAGATCATGAACCGCCTCGTAGATACCGGCAATACGGTAATCGTCATCGAACATAACCTTGATGTGATCAGCCAAGCAGATTGGATAATCGATATGGGACCGGACGGAGGCAGCAACGGCGGTCAGGTGGTCTTCGAGGGCACACCTTCACAAATCATCCAAGCGGAACAGTCGATCACGGGAAGGTACTTGAAGTAATGTATAGGATTGCAACGTAAAAGCGGCTATGGCATAACGAATTCAGATCTCCTCATGGGAAACCGGGGGAGATTTTTGTTATGCAAAAACAAATGTCAGAAAATAAAAAATAATCTTGACATTAAAACAAATCACTAGTAAAGTGGTGATCACAAGCAACCAATCGATCGATCGATCGACAAAACCAAAAAAGCAGATGATGGAACCGCCACAAGTAACTGGACATGAGAGACGCTAGTTTCCTGCAATCATCCGTAGAAAGGAGCGCGCTTTTTTGACGAAAGAAAAAATACTTGAAGCAGCATTACGGCTATTCGCAAGAAAAGGTTTTGAAGCAACCAGCATACGTGATATCGCTCTAGAAGCAGAGGTAACCTCCTCCACCCTCTATCATTACATGAAAACAAAAGAGGATCTGCTCGTTGCCATCATGCAAGAAGGGTTACAGACTCTTCTTGGAAATGCAAAGGAAGTGCTCGCTGAACTTGAAGCGCCCGAACAACAATTGGTAGCGTTTGTACAGCTGCATGTTACCAGCCATGCCATCGACAAGCTAACAGCGCTCGTAGTAGATACCGAGTTCCGTGCGCTGACTGGAAATACACGCGTAGAAATTGCCAGGTTGCGCAGTGAATATGAGCTGCTCTGGCAGCGTATTTTAACGGGCGGATTAGAGGGGGGCGTATTTACGATAGAAAATAGCAAGCTTGCCGTCCTGGCTTTGCTTCAAATGTGCACGGGTGTCGCCCATTGGTACTCGCCCGATGGCCCAAATTCATTGGAAGAAATCAGCTTGAATTTTTCCGATATGGCGCTTGCACTCGTTCAGGCAAAGCGAAACGGTCAGCAACTGACTGTCTCCGATTTGAATCTGCCTGAACCCGCTCGTTTTTTTATGAAACCATGGCTGGGGGCTGCTGCGCATGAACATTCTTGATGCCCGTGTCCGCTTGCCACAGCAGTTCCGTGAGGCACGCATAGGTGAAATGCGAAAGGAGTACGTTGCTCAATATGATGCGGTGTTACAAGTAAGATCGACTATGGCGAAAACGCTCGACGATTTGATACAAGAAATGAAAGAATCAGGAGTCGACCACGCCATTATGCATGCAGAATACGAATTCGGCGAGGATGGGGATGCGCTGAATGAAGCATTGGCAAAAGTCATATCCGCTCAAACCGAGCTTTTTTCAGGATTCGGTACGATTTCAATGGAGCATTTCAGACCGATGCGCGCTGTCCAACAAGTGAGCCGCATCAGAGAGCTGGGCTTTCTGGGAGTAAACATCCAGCCTGCGTTTTTTGAGATGCCAATCGATGATCGCAAATTATATCCCGTATACGCAAAAGCTGCCGAGTTAGGCTTAGCAGTCGCCATTCATACGGGAATTAATTATTCGGCGATTCATCCCATCCGAAATGAACACCCGCTGCTACTGGATCAAGTTGCCTGTGATTTTCCAGAATTAACATTGATCGCGTGTCATGGGGGGTGGCCCTGGGTGCCTGAAATGGTTGCCGTAGCGCGCAAGCACCCCAATGTTCTGATGGATTTGGGCGGGCTTTCTCCAAAGTATTTGGGGGTGCAAGGAGCAGGGTGGGAGATGATGTACAGGTTAGCAAACAACCTCTTGCAAGATCAAATCCTCTTTGCAACAGACTGGCCTGTATTTCCTCTGAAACGCGCGATTGCAGAATGGAAGGAATTAAGCATAAAGCCCGAGGTGCTAGAGAAGGTGCTCGGTTCGAATGCAAAGACATTGTTTTCCAAAATAAAGGCGGAGGTAAAAAAGGATGACAACACGTAAGGCGGTGGTAGAGTGTGAGGTCCATCAAGAGATAGGCTGGATTCACCTGAATCGCCCCGAGCGGTTAAATGCGGTGATTCCACAATTGGTAGAGGAGCTGTATGGATCGCTCGAAAAGTTGGAACGGGAAGGAGTAAGGGCAGCAGTACTGACTGGCCGCGGGAATGCTTTTTGTGCAGGACATGATTTGCGTCATGAAGAACAGCCTGCAAATGAGGCTGAGCTTCGCCTTAATTTACAGAAGATTCAGGATATAACACGAAAGATCCAGCGTGTTCCTTTTCCAGTGATCGCTGCGGTCCATGGTTATGCATTAGGAGCAGGGTGTGAGTTTGCGCTCGGATGCGATTTGATCATCGCCGCACAAGATGCCGAATTCGGCTTTCCGGAAGTGAGTGTGGGACTTAGTGTTACCGGAGGGATCTCGCATATCCTTCCCATCACGATCGGATTGGTCCGGGCAAAAGAGTTGCTGTTTTCGGGCGAAAGATTTAGTGCGCCGCAAGCACTGCATCTCGGACTCATCAACAAGGTAGTGGATCATTCAGTGTTAGCTGAAGAAGCTGACAAGTGGGCGAAACGGTTAGCTGAGCTCCCGCAAGTAGCGCTTGCAAAAGCCAAATTTGCGCTAAATCGAGGGGCACAATCCGATTTGGAGGCAGCTTTTGAATTGGAGATCGAGCATGCGCTGGCAACCGTGCAAACGATCGAGTCCAAGCAGGCGGCTGAAGGGTTCCGAAAAAAAAGATCGGTATAGAGAAGGAGGGCTGAAAGCTTTTGGACACGCAAGAAATCAAGTCTTTGACGGCACGGGCGGCCAAACGATGGGGAGAAAAAATCGGGCTTGTCTTTGATGAATGGAATGAACAACTGTCATTTAAGGAGATGGAAGACCGTTCCAACCAGATCGCCAACATGCTCCAAGAGCTGGGCGTAGGCTATGGGGATCGGGTAGCCGTCATGCTGAGGAACCAGCCGGAATTCCCGCTTACCTGGCTGGCATTGGCAAAACTGGGTGCGACCATCGTGCCGATAAATGTAAATTACAAGGAATACGATGCACAGTATATCCTCCAGCACTCCGAAGCAATCGTTATCGTAACTTCACAGGAGTTTTTATCCCTGCTACATAAGATCAGACCTTCCTTACAAACCCTCCAAACAATACTCTCAGTAGACCAATCAGACGATCCCAACGTTGTCGATTTCAGCACGATGTGTAAAACAGCGCCCACGACTCCAACAGCACTTACCGTTTTTCCTGAAACGTTAGTCAACATCCAATATACATCCGGCACGACAGGCTTCCCCAAGGGGTGTATGCTTTCCCATGAATATTGGCTCACCATAGCAAAAAAGGTGGTCGAGCAGCACCCCAATTTGACCCATTCAGATGTACTATTAACGGCGCAGCCCTTTTACTATATGGACCCGCAATGGAATTTGCTGGGTGCAATCGCTGTGGGGGCAAAGCTTGTGGTTCTCGATCGATTTCATCCCTCTACATTTTGGGAAAAAGTTAGGCAATATGCCGTTACCTTTTTCTACTGCCTAGGAATCATGCCTACGTTAATGGTCAAAGCACCACGCTCTCCATTAGACAGGGAAAATAACGTTCGCACCATCTTTTGCTCGGCCATTCCCCCGCATCTGCACCGTGAATTGGAAGAGCGATGGGGTGCTCCATGGTATGAGGTTTTTGGCATGACAGAGACAGGTGGAGATATTTCGGTAAAACCACAGGATCATGACCGCTTGCTCGGAACAGGCTGCATCGGAAAACCGGATAGAGACCGGACCGTCCGCATTGTTGATATTCACAACCGCTCCGTTTCGAGGGGAGAGGTTGGCGAGCTCGTCCTACGGGGCTTGGGGATGATGGATGGCTACTATAAAGATCCTGATGCGACTTCCGCAGCCTTTCAGGGCGGCTGGTTCCACACTGGAGATTTGGTGCGAATGGACGAAGACGGATACATCTATTATGTCGGCAGAAAAAAAGAGATGATTCGCCGGAGCGGGGAAAATATTTCGGCTACTGAGGTTGAGGAAGTCATGAAAATGCATCCGGCTGTGCAATATGCTGCCTGCCTTCCAGTGAAGGACGAAATACGCGGGGAAGAAATCAAGGCATACGTGGTAGTGAAAGCGGGCCAAACGGTGCCACCTCATGAGTTGATCACTTATTGCACCGAGCGTCTTGCTCATTACAAGGTTCCACGATATTGGGAATACCGCAGTGAATTGCCTCGTACCCCATCTGAGCGTATAGCCAAGCATGTACTGGCGAACGAAAAAGCAGATCTTCGCATCGGTTCCTATGATCGCATGGATGATAGCTGGAGATAACATCCAAATGGAGAGGAAGATATGGATGAATAGTTGGGTAAAGGTACTAAAAGAGCTGACAGAGGCTTCCGGAGTTCCCGGACAAGAACAGGAAGTGCGAGAATTGATGCACACCTATTTGGAACCGCTTACAGAAGAAGTGTTCACAGATAATCTGGGAAGCATAATCGGGCGGAAAACAGGCATGGCTAATGGACCCAAAATCATGATGATGGGCCATATGGATGAAGTGGGGTTCATGGTAACGCGTGTCATGAAGGATGGATTCATCGCCTTCCAGCCGCTTGGTGGCTGGTGGTCGCAGGTGATGCTGGCTCAGCGCGTGAACATTAAAACAAGAAAAGGGGATATTGTCGGCGTAATCGGGTCAAAACCGCCGCATCTGCTGTCTTCGGAAGAACGAAAGAAAGTGGTTGAGATCGAGCGGATGTTCATCGATATCGGAGCATCCAGTGCAGAACAGGCAAAGGAGCTGGGAATTCGCCCAGGTGATCCGATTGTGCCAATCTGCCCTTTCACGGTGATGGCGAATGACAAGATGTATATGGCAAAAGCGCTCGACAATCGCGGCGGTTGCCTGACAGCCATTGAAGTAATGAAACAATTGCAAGAAACGGATCACCCCAACATCGTATTTAGCGGCGCTACTGCACAAGAAGAAGTGGGGGCCCGCGGCGCATTCACGAGCACGTATATGGTGCAGCCAGATTTATTTATTGCATTGGAGACGGGGATAACGTTTGACACGCCGGGAAGCGCCGACTCTCCTAATTTGCCTGATATCAAGTGCGGTGGCGGGCCTACGATTGGTCTATTCGACGGCTCGCTCGTGCCCAATCGGAAATTGCGGGATCTGTTATTTGATACGGCTGAAGAGGAAGGCATCCCGTATCAATATGCTGCTATTCCAGGTGCGGGTACGGACGCAGGAGCTGCTCATATGGTTGGCAAAGGGGCTCCATCTATCGTCATTGCAATCCCAGCGCGTTACATTCACAGTCACGCTTCGATTCTCCATCATGATGATGTGGAAAATACGGTGAAATTGCTGACGGCTCTCGTCAAAAAGCTGGATCAGAAAACGGTTGATTGGCTCAGATCGTAGGCGGCAAGGATATGTCCCAAACAAGAGAGTGGGGTCATTCATGGGGATAAGAAAGCGGGGAACCGCCACGTTTGTGAGCATTGTCCTTTCCTGTTTCGTACTGCTGGCAAGTGTGGCCGGCTGCGGGACGCTTGCGACGACACCAGATACTGATGAAGGAAAAAATGATGCCAACATATCCGAGAAAAAGGGCGGAACGATCACCGTTGCGATCAGCAGTGAACCCGATACACTGGATATCCACAAATCGACAGCGTTAAGCACGGAGGGGGTCGTGCTCAATCTAGGGGGGGCTCTCCTTTACAGAGATCCCCAAACAAATGAGGTCAAGCCCCATCTGGCCGAATCGTATTCTATTTCGGAAGATGGGAAGACATGGAGATTTCGCATTCGCCAAGGCGTTACCTTTCATGATGGGACACGGCTTACGGCACAGGCGTACAAGCGAACGTTTGAGCGGGCTATGTCCCCGGAAATCGCTCCGAAAGGTGTAGGGATGGTTCTTGGCATCATCAAATCGATCCAAACACCAGATGATCAGACCCTTATTTTGGAGTTGAATGAACCGTCTGCCACGCTCGTCACCTATTTCACTTCCGCGAGCTTTTTGCAGCCGCTCTCGGTGGACGCGGTACAAAAATTTGGGGATCAATACGGAAGGAATCCGCTCGGTGTCGGTCCATGGAAGATGGAGAGCTGGAAATCAGGAGATTCGATCACGCTGATTCGAAATGATGCGTATCGCTGGGCAACGCCCTTCTTTAAAAATCAAGGACCACCGAGGCCAGATAAAGTAGTTCTGAAATTGATTCGAAATCCGCAAACGGCTCTCGCTGCTTTGGAAAGCGGAACCATCGACATCGCTGATCTGCCTGCGAAAGACGCGAAGAAATTCAAGAACAACAATCGTTTTACGGTACTTGAGCAAACAAAGCGCGGCTTGGGGCTGTTTGTCGAGCTGAACTTGAAGAACGAGATTTTACAAGATAAGAACGTACGCAAAGCGTTGCAAATGGCAGTAAAGAAAGATGCTATCGTGCAGTCGCATCTGCAAGGCGAAGGAATGGTTGCAGATGGTCCGCTGCCAGCAAACTTGTTCGGATACGATCAATCCATTGCCCAATATGCATACAAATACAACCCCGAGGAAGCGGTGAAGCTCCTGGAAGAAGCCGGATGGGAACTGAATGCACAAGGGATAAGGGAAAAAGCAGGAAAACCGCTTCATCTCGAATTGTTGAGTATGGAAGTATGGTCTCAACCTGCCCAGTTGATGCAAGGAATGTTCAAAGCGATTGGGGTAGACGTGAAAATCATTACGCTGGAAGGTAGCGCAGTCGACCAGTTAACTGCTGCCGGCACATTTGACTTGGCGCTGGACGGATACGTCGCTGATGACCCTGATATCTTGTTTGCGTTCATGCATTCAACTCAGATCGGTGGGATGAATCGTTCAGCCATCCATGACAAAACGATCGATTCCTTGCTGGAAAAGGGACAGGTGACGATGAAGAGCGACGATAGGGCGAAAGTCTATGAAGATATTCAGAAGCGTGCTGTGGAGGAGGCATTTTGGATTCCCATTTACACGGAAAAACGGTTTGTCGTGGTAAACAACCGTGTTCAGGGACTGATGCTTGATCCATCCGGACTGAAATTGTATCAGGACGTGTGGGTTAAGTAAGCGAGGAAACAAAAAAACAAGGGGAAGAGGTCATGAACAATCAGGAATGGTTCGTGAGTTATGAGGAGTTTGTACGAGAAACAATGTTGGGAAGCAAGGTGCCTGGAGCTGCAGTTGGAGTGGCCAAACACGGACAGCTCGTTTATGCCAAAGGCTTCGGCTATCGTAATGCCGAGCAAGGTCAGGTAGCGACAGTTGATACTTTATTCGGAATCGCTTCGATTACGAAGTCGTTTACCGCTATTGCGATCATGCAGCTACAGGAAGCGGGAAAACTGACGGTTGCCGATCCTGTTTCCCGTTTTTTGCCGGAGTTTCATGTGAAAACGGGAAGTGCAACGGAAGCAATCACCATTCACAACTTTCTAACCCATTCCTCCGGTTTGCCGCCATTATCTTGCGCCGATGAAGCACTCAAGCGTGGGATGAACACCTATGAGGAATTGATGACCTATATGGCACAACTGGAATTTACTTTATTGGGTACACCAGGTACGGAGTTCAGTTATTCCAATGATTGCTATACGCTACTGGGAGCAATTGTTGAGCGGGCAAGCGGCAAGCCCTATTCAACGTATGTGAAGGAGCATATTCTCCAACCAGCGGGAATGCAGCATAGTTGCTTTTCCTTGGTGGAGTTGGATGGGTACGAGGATCGAACAACGCTATTTGAGACACCACCGTTTCAATCATCCGGCGGATTAAAATCAACGCTCACCGACATGATGAGATACACAGAGCTGTTTCGAACGAAAGGTATGATTGGCAAGGAACGAATTCTTCGCACGGAAAGTGTGCAGCAGATGACCACCCCTTATTTCCGATGCGAATATAACCAATATTACGGGTATGGTGTAGCGATTACCCCCAATTTCTACAGTGCTGTGATGCTGGGCCATAGCGGCAGAGAGAAAGGGATCCAAGCCCACATGAGCATCATTCCCGAGAACGGATTGGCTGCCGTGGCGCTCACCAATCTCAGCGGATCGCCGGCTGCTGCACTGGCACATGGCACGTTTCACTGCATCGAGAATCGTCCGGCGAAATCAACACCTGTCACCTATAAGGAATATGACCTCCCGACAGATCATCTGCTTGAATATGCGGGCGAGTACGGCTCTATGGACGGAATTCATCTTCAGGTAAGCGTGGATGCAGACGCGCTGATCGTAACGGTCGATCATTCGGACTCATTCTCTTTAAAAGCGATCGACGAAGACGTTTTTCTCGTGAACGTTGAAGGGTCGGATCAAACCGTACGCTTTATACGAGACGGAAATCAAACGGTAATTCGCATGATGGGCTCCTATCGCCAAATTCCCAAGCGATTTTAGCCATACGCATTCCGGAAGAGAGGAGTGATCGAATCATGAAACAGTATTTGTTGAATCGGATGCTATCGGGAGTGATTGTCCTCCTCGGCATTTCCATCTTTTCGTTTGCGCTCGTTCATTTTATTCCTGGAGATCCGGTACGGATCATGTTAGGGGAAAAGGCTACAAAAGCACAAGTTGAACAGTTACGTGAACAAATGGGGCTTAATCAGCCCCTTCCTCATCAGTACCTGACCTACATGGAAAAAGTCATCCAAGGAGATTTCGGGACTTCCTTACAGACAGAAAGACCTGTCATCGTGGAAATCATGGAACGATTTCCGGCAACGGCCAAGCTAGCCTTTGCTGGGATTGGCATCGCAGTCGTGATTGGCTTAACGATGGGAATGATCGCTGCGAAATACAAGAATACGCTCTTGGACTTTATGCTAATGGCGGCAGCCTCGATCGGATTATCGCTGCCGAGCTTCTGGCTTGGGTTAATCGTCATCATGTTCTTTTCCGTTCAATTAGGTTGGTTTCCAATCGCGGGCGGTACGGGATGGACGGATCTTGTTTTGCCTGCTTGTACCTTAGGCGTTTTGTCTTCCGCGATGATTAGCAGACTGACGCGTTCAGGTATGGTCGAAGTGCTTTCCCACGATTACATTCGAACGGCACGGGCCAAGGGATTGAGGGAGTCGATCATCCTATTCCGACACGCTTTGTGCAATGTCCTGATTCCTGTTGTAACGGTGGTAGGCTTGCAAATCGCGACTCTGCTGGGCGGGGCAGTTATCATCGAACAAGTGTTCAACTGGCCTGGAATCGGCACATTAGCTATCCGTGCGATTTCAGCCCGTGATTTTCCGATGATTCAGGGCATTGTGCTGCTTATGGGTTTTGTCTATGTCGTGGTAAATATGATGGTCGACCTCCTCTATGGTTTGATTGATCCGCGTATTGACCTCATTACGGAAAAGGAGGGGCGGTAACTTGAATGAGGTGAGCAAAACCGTCGCACATGGGGCGACGCATGCCAAATTCGGAATTTTTCCCAAGCTTGCCTTTTGGGAAAAAATCAAGAAACAGCGAGCAGCGAAACTAAGCTTGGTGGTGCTTTTACTCATTTCTGTGATTGGAATTGTCGGGCCTTGGATCGCTCCTTATGACCCTACTGAAAGTAACTACGAAGCCTTTTTGCAAGGTCCGTCTGCCAAGCATGTTCTCGGAACGGATGCGATCGGCCGCGATTTGTTTTCCCGTATTTTATATGGAACGCGCGTTACGCTTGTGGTTGCTGTCATGGCGGTCGGCATCACAGTAGCGGCAGGAACGATAATCGGTGTCATCAGTGCGTATGTGGGAGGATTCATTGATCACCTGCTCATGCGAATGATGGATATTTTGCTCGCCTTGCCGGGGATCATTTTGGCCTTGGCCATTGTCGCGGCGCTTGGACCGAGTCAAACCAATGCGATGATCGCAATCGGCATTTCTTCGATTCCCAGCTTTGCGCGTCTGATCAGGGCAGCGACGCTCGTCATCATGTCGTCTGGATATGTGGAAGCCAGCAGATCGATCGGGACGCCGACCTGGTGGATCATCCTTTTTCAGGTTCTTCCCAATATTACGAATGTGTTGTTCGTTTACATGACATTGTTCGTCGGGGGAGCGATTCTGGATACGGCTGCATTGGGCTTTATCGGCTTGGGTGCCCAGCCGCCGACTCCCGAATGGGGGACCATGTTGAACGAAGGAAAAGATTATCTGTCCGATGCCTGGTGGCTTGCGACATACCCGGGATTGGCCATCACCATTGTTGTATTGGCAGTAAACCGGCTGGGAGATGCCTTGCGTGATATTTTTGATCCTCGTACGCAAAAGTAAATGGGCAATAAGAGGATGGGAGAGGGGACTCCATTTATGGACAATGTTTTGGAAGTGACAGGGCTGACAACCCGGTTCTCGAAAGAGTCGGGTACGATTACGGTTGTTGATCAGCTTGATTTGCATGTGAAAAAAGGGGAGACGCTGGGAATTGTCGGAGAGTCGGGGTGCGGCAAGAGCGCCACTTCGCTCTCGCTCATGCGACTGTTGGACAATAATGCCACTTTGACTGGAAGCATTCGATTCAACGGGAAAGAAGTACTTGCGCTGAGTGAAGACGAGATGCGCAGTCTCAGAGGCAAGGAAATGGCGATGATTTTTCAGGAACCGATGCATTCGTTAAATCCGGTGTTGACAATCGGCCGACAAATCAGTGAAGTACTGCACGAGCATGAGGGTAAAAGCAAAGCGGCGGTAAAGCAACGGGTACTGGAATTGCTTACCGTGGTAGGTATCTCCCGAGCAGAAGAGATATACAGGGATTACCCGCACCGTTTGTCAGGAGGAATGAGGCAGCGGGTGATGATTGCCATGGCGATCGCATGCAATCCGTCATTGCTGATCGCTGATGAACCGACGACCGCATTGGATGTGACCATTCAAGCGCAAATCTTGAATCTGATCAAAAAAATCAGAAAGGATATCGGCATGTCAGTAATCATGATTACGCATGATTTAGGGGTGGTCGCTGAAGTGTGCGACCGCGTCATGGTGATGTATGCGGGCCAAGCGATTGAAACAGCGGACGTACGGTCGTTGCTGCGCAATCCGAAGCACCCGTACACCGTAGGTTTGCTACAATCGACGCCAAGGAAACGTGCAAAGAGACTTCACAGCATAAAAGGCAGTGTGCCGTCACCGGAAAACAAACCCAATGGGTGCCGGTTTGCCCCGCGATGCGATAGAGTGATGGCGATATGTTGGGAGCAGAATCCTGTGCTCCTTCCAGTGGATCAGCATACTTCTTGTCGATGCTGGTTATTTACCCAAGACAAGGATCATGAACAGGAAAGCTCGGTGGTAGGTGGATGACGACTCCAATCATGGAAGTGAAAGGGCTGCGTAAACTGTTTCGCATGAAAAAAGGGTGGCTTCAAAAACCGCATGATGTTCATGCTCTTAACGGGATTGACGTGAGCGTACATGAAGGAGAAACGCTGGGGATTGTCGGGGAGTCAGGCTGCGGAAAGTCTACATTGGGAAAATGTATTCTGCGTTTGCTGGAGCCGGTCCAAGGCGAGATTCGTTTCCAAGGTAACGATATAGGAAAAATGAACAAAAATGAAATGCGTGCAGTAAGGCGAAATATGCAAATGGTTTTTCAAAATCCATTTGAAACATTGAACCCGAAGCTAACAATCGGGCACATCTTGACGGAGCCACTGATTTCGCACGGTATTCCCCGAGGCCAGCGACAAGCGCTATTGGAAGAAACGATTGAGATTGTCGGCATGAGCAAGCAGCATCTATCTCGCTATCCTCACGAATTTTCCGGAGGGCAAAGACAACGAATTGGCATCGCCCGCGCCCTGATTCTTCGGCCAAAGCTGATTATCGCAGATGAGCCTGTCTCCGCACTAGACGTGTCGATTCAATCGCAAATTCTTAATTTGCTACAGGATTTGCAAGAACAATTTTCCTTGACCTATGTCTTCATTTCGCATGATTTGAGCGTAGTGGAGCACATTGCCGATAAGGTGGCAGTCATGTATTTAGGTGAAATCATCGAGTATGCTGAGAAAGAGAAGCTGTTTGAACGATCGCTGCACCCCTATACACAAGCATTGCTTTCAGCCAAACCCATTACCGATCCTGATGATACGCGAGAGCAAATTGTGTTGTCGGGGGAGCTCCCGTCTCCGTCTAATCCGCCGCAGGGATGCAAATTCCATCCACGCTGCCGTTCCAGGATGGAAATATGCAAAGTCGAGTTGCCAAAGCTGCGTGAAATAGAAGGGCAATCGGTCGCTTGTCATCTCTATCAATCATTTGCTCCAATCCATCCTTCTTAAAGCAAGGTGACTGCTCCCCAGTCCAACCTGTGGAGCAGTCGCTTGGATGAAAATAAGGAACTGATCATCGAAAAAAAGGGGGAGCGAAATGTTTGAACGTGGAATCCCGTTTAAAAAAATGAATGGCTGTGGCAACGACTTTATTGTAGTAGACAATCGCGATGGTCTGTTGAACGTGGTAGCGCTTTCAGCCTTTGTCCAAAAGGTATGCAGGCGAGGTACTTCAATCGGTGCGGATGGGTTTATGCTACTGGAGAATTCCAACATCGCCGATTTTAAGATGAGGTATTTCAACGCAGATGGCAGTGAAGGAGAAATGTGCGGCAATGGTGCAAGGTGCATATCGCGTTTTGCTTACCACATCGGAGCAGCCAAGACGAAAATGAGTTTTGAAACGATGGCGGGAATCTATCAGGCAGAGCTCAATCAGAACGATGTGAAGGTCAAGTTCCCCGACGTTCAATTGCAAGCGCTGAAGCTGAATCAGCCATATGAATGGGATGGACCGAGCGGCGTCTACCACTATGGGGTTGTCGGAGTTCCCCACACGGTCTGGTTTGTCGAAAATGTTCTCGCGATAGCGGACGACCAGCTCAGAGAATGGGGACGAATGGTCAGAAATGATCAGCAGCAGTTTCCCAATGGTACCAATGTAAATTTTGTGGAACGGATTGATAGACAAACGCTTAGCATTAGAACCTATGAGCGTGGAGTAGAGGCAGAGACCTATGCTTGTGGTTCCGGATCGACTGCCGCAGCAGTCATTGCCGGTATTTTAGGACATGTAGATACCTCTGTGAACCTGCTTACTCGAGGGGGACCACTTAAAATTTCTTACCATCTCACAGATTATGCTGCCGAATCCGTTTACTTGGAAGGCAACTCAAAGCTGGTAGCAGAAGGACATTTGTTGCCGGATGCATGGACATGAGAACGCCCCATAGTGATAAACCCTTCTGCTACAAATAAGACACAAGGTGACATATTTCAAGGTCTAAAATGGGAGTAGATGATCAACGAAAGGAGTAACGATTCATGAAACGAAGAATCATTTTAGATTTAGCCGTTAGCTTAGATGGTTTTATTGAAGGGAAAAATGGGGAAGTTGATTGGTGCATAATGGACGCTGAGATGGGGTTTGTTCCTTTCTTACATCAGATTGACACGATTCTATATGGAAGAAAAAGTTATGATTTATGGGGACAATTTTCGCCAGAAATGGAACATACGGATACGGAAAAAGAGATTTGGGGATTGGTTCATAGTAAAGAAAAATATGTGTTTTCCAAGACACAAAAAGGGACTGATAATAAAGCAATATTCATCAATGAAAATATTCTTGAAGTAGTCAATCAATTAAAGAATAAACCTGGTAAAGACATCTGGCTATATGGTGGAGCTAGTCTGATTACAACTTTTATCAATTTAGAGCTTGTAGATGAATTTCGATTATCTGTTCACCCTGTGATTTTGGGAGAAGGAAAACCGCTATTTATCGATATAAAACAGAGGGTGAATGTAAAATTGGTGAATACAAGAACTTTCTCCTCTGGGGTTGTGCAACTCACCTATCAATTGAAAGGGGAATAAGTTACTGGATAGTATGTCACTTCTTCAACGAACGAGGTTAGCTATTTCGATCAAAACAGCGGTGAGTCTAAGACTGTATTTTCTGGTCTGGATCGCCGCTGTTTTATTTTTCAGAGTCAGTTCAATACCGATTTTTATGAGAATGGTGATTACTTCGTTGGTTTCATCACTATACAGTTAATGCTTGATTTACTCTTCTATTCGAGCAAGCAATATGGCGTAATGATTGAAGAATCGACGGGGGTCGTGGTAGAATTTGTCACGAGATTGACCCTTTTTTGAATCGGTTTGACTAATTGTACTGGAGTTGAGATAAGACCATGAAAAACGAAATCATAAATAGATTCATCTCTTACGCACAAGTTGACACCCAATCCGATGAGAACAGCGAAACGTGCCCGTCTACACCAGGGCAGCTAGTGTTGGCCCAAATGCTCGTAGACGAACTGAAAGCCATAGGTATGCAGGAAGTTACGATGGATTCGTACGGTTATGTAATGGCAACCCTACCGTCCAATACAGACAAAGAAATTCCAACAATCGGTTTTCTTGCTCATATGGATACGGCCAGCGATTTTACCGGCGCTGACGTGAAGCCGCAAGTCATTGAAAATTATAATGGACAAGACATTGTTTTGAATGAAGCACAGAATATTGTCCTCACGCCACACGAGTTTCCAGAGCTGGCTGGCTACAAAGGCCACACGTTAATCACGACAGATGGTACCACATTACTTGGCGCTGATGATAAAGCCGGTATTGCCGAAATCATGACCGCTATGGCTTATCTGATTCGACATCCAGAACTGAAACACGGGAGAGTAAGAGTGGCCTTCACCCCGGATGAAGAAATCGGCAGAGGCCCTGATAAATTTGATGTGTCCGCCTTCGACGCAGTATATGCCTATACGATGGATGGCGGTCCTCTCGGCGGGATCGAGTACGAGAGCTTTAATGCTGCGACAGCCACCATTACCTGTAAAGGGAAGAACGTTCACCCCGGCTCGGCCAAAGGCAAGATGGTCAACGCTGCTAAACTAGCCATGGAGCTGCATGGAAAGCTACCGGCTGATGAAACACCTGAGGAGACGGAAGGCTACGAAGGCTTCTATCATCTGTCTTCCATTCAAGGTGACGTCGAGCAGACGCAGCTTCGTTATTTGATTCGGGATCACGATCGAAATCGGTATCAGGAAAGAAAGTCCGAACTAACTCGTATCGTAGAAGAATTACAGAAAAAATACGGTGAGAAGCGAATTGAGCTCGAAATTAAAGACGAATACTTCAACATGCGAGAAAAGATTGAGCCTGTAATGGAAGTAGTGGACATCGCTACACAAGCACTAGAAAACCTCGGAATCGTGCCGATTATTCAACCAATTCGCGGTGGTACGGATGGCTCCCAGCTATCCTACATGGGGTTGCCAGCACCAAATATTTTCACAGGCGGGGAAAACTACCACGGGCGGTTCGAGTATGTTTCCGTTGACAACATGATGCAGGCTGTGAACACCATCATCGAAATCGTTAAGCTGTATGAACAGAGATCTTGATGGCGGGGTATTCTTATTAAAACTCACTTTCCTATCAAAAAGACTTGAGTTTCACAGGAGGGAGCGCTCGCCGATCATAGTGCAGTTGGCTTGGACTAAATAGGGATAAGTAAGATCTTTCAATGAGGATCAAGGGTCCCTGGATACCATAAGACTGTGCTACAGCATAGGCGTAAAATTGTTCAATCAATTGTTCAAGCTCATCATCTTCATGGATCAGCCTCTGGGTAGAAAGATATTTGCCGCTGGGCAACGTAAAGTCGCCTGGCGCTTCTGTTTCCGTGTATAACGTAATGGTTCCGGAACCATCCTCGATAAAATGAATGTCCGATTCGAACAAGTTCGGGACAGACTTGGCCTGTTCAGTTAACAGTTTGGCGTTTAGCTTCATTTGTGAATCCATTTCTATCCACCGTGCCAAATAGGTAGTTTCACGACACTTTATTTGGTAGTCATTGGAGTGCGAAATAAAATTCTTTTGTTCATGCAATACCCTGTTTATGAAATCTTGAAGTTCTTGAAGGCGAAGTATCTCTGCCTTTATTTCTCGTAAAGAATGATGGAGTAGCTGCCCGTATTGATTAGCAGAATAGGAAGTCATACATTCTTTAATCGACTGGACAGGCACCCCCAATTTGCGCAGCAGCAGAATATGTGCGAGCTGGTAAACTTGATCCATGCTGTACATCCTGTACTGATTATTATCTACGTAAGCAGGTAGAAGAACTCCTTTCTCTTCAAAATAACGAATCTGATGAACAGACACATTCATAAGCTTGGCTAATTCGCTAATGGTGATTTCACTCTTCATAAACGTTACTCCCTAGAGATGTGGTGGAATATCTCAACCATACACCTTAGGTCAGACCTAAGGTCAAGAGGTAGGTTAAAGAAAGGCTCTTGAGTAGGTGATCTGACCTGTCATTGACCTTGACACGCCATCTGTTTCAAAGTTATCATGGATATAATAACTCTATAATAGTCATTTAAAATCACCACGGCGTTCTCTGCACACATGCAACAGAAATCTACCATCATGATTGCATTTAATCAAAGGAGGTTGGTGAACATGGGGAATATTTGGAATGAGAGGTTTCATTCGGATGAATATTATTACGGGGAAGAACCTAACGTTTTTATTCAACAACAAGCGTTTCGGCTAGAACAAGGTCAAAAAGTGATTGCGTTTGCAGAGGGTGAAGGCCGGAATGCTGTTTTTCTAGCAAAAAGAAATCATATTGTGACAGCGATTGACTATGCGGAGAGCGGCTTGCAGAAAACGAAAAAACTGGCTCGGAAGCATGGCGTTGACGTACAGACCCAAAAAATTGACCTTTTGGAGGAAGATGTCCCGCGTGAGGAATATGACGCCGCCATTATGGTATATGGACATTTTCATAAAGAAGCGCAGACCTCGGTTCTTAATAAAATGAAAAAGGCGATAAAGCCCAAAGGACTTCTGATGCTTGAGGTCTTCTCCAAGGAACAAGTAAAGTATAGGACGGGCGGCCCTCCAGAAATTGAAATGCTATATGATCCCAAAGATATTCTTGCTTGGTGCGAAGGTCATGAGGTGATCCATTTCTTCTATGGTGAACAAGAGCGTGTGGCAGGTAAGGCGCACAATGGTTTAGCCCATGTCATTCAGCTTGTATTAAGGAAGTGTACACAATGACTGTACCCGGATTTTCTCAAACGATCACTGACTTTTGGCGGAAGCAATTTTTGAACGGTGACGTCCTCTATAGCGACGAATCTTTTACTGTTGCTATAAACCCTGCACTTGAAGAAGACAGTCGGGTCATGGTGCTGGAAACCTCCGACGGACGTGTGATGGCGGTATTGACGCCTGCGCTGGTTGATAAGATAGACCTTTCTCAACAACAGTCCTTGTCTGAGTCGATCTTTCGCCAGAAATTGATTGAAGCGGGCGTCACGCTGCATGGCGCAGACTATCTTTTTTATTTTTCAAAAGCTGATAAGAACGCAATGTTGCAAGAAAACCTCGAAGGTGACTTGCGCCGGCTAACTGAGGAAGATGAGTCGGTTTTTTTCGAGTTCACATCATCCGCCTCGGAACAAGACTTGGATGACGCTTATGTTGAATTGGATCACTGGGCAGTGTTCGGTTCTTTTGAGCAAAATCGCCTGGTCAGCGCTGCCAGTATGTACCCATGGAAAAAGGAAGTGCAAATTGCAGATCTTGGTGTACTGACGCTGACGTCCTTTAGAGGAAAAGGCCACGCCCGCAAAGTGGTGCGTTCCATCTGCAAATACGCCTATGGTCAAGGATACGAACCGCAGTACCGATGCCAACTCGATAACCATGTGTCTACTGCATTGGCGAAGGCAGCGGGTTTCACACTGTTTGGAAAATGGGAAGTGATTTCTCCGGACTCAACTGACTGAGAATTCCATGTCATGACTTATATTTGCAGGAGGAATTTATCATGAAGAAAAAGCAATCTTGGGTGCTATCCGCTACACTTGCCCTAACTATGATGGCACCAACTGGAGCAATGGCTACAAGCGTTACCCCTGTGGTTGCGGATAGCCAAGGATTGGCGAAAACCGCTGCCGAGAAGGCTGCGTTGCTTATCGACTCCACCAAAACGTTTAGCGTTCAGTATGCACTAATTGACAACGGAAAAATCACAGTGTCTGGTCAGATCGGCAAGAACGATAAGCCACTGACCAAGGATACCATGTACGGGATCGGTTCAGTCAGCAAAGTATTTGGGGCCGCAGCCGTCATGAAATTGGTAGACGAAGGGAAAATTGATCTGGATACTCCCGTTGCCCAATACATAACCGATTTCAAGATGAAGGACGAACGGTATAAGTGCATTACTCCGCGCATGCTATTGAATCACTCCTCCGGTCTGCGAGGAACTGGATCAATGAGCGATTCTTTATTCGAGGATAATGACACCTATGCCCATGATACCTTTCTGAAGGCGTTGTCTGAATAGACCTTAAAGGCGGACCCCGGAGCATTTTCGGTGTATTCCAATATTACGGAATAAAGGGATTGGCCAAGGGCGGAGACTTGTCTGTGTATGCTGCTTCTCTCGTTGTGCTTCCTGAGAAAAGGATGGCAGCTGCCGTGTTAACATCCGGTGGCAACAGTGGCACAAATCAACTGTTGGCAAGTGAATTGCTGCTACAAGCACTGAAAGTAAAAGGCGAAATCAAGAACATCAAGCCGGACAAATCATTCGGTAAGCCAGTGAAGACCAAGATACCCCAAGATGTAATAAACCCAGCAGGCTATTACGCCAGCAATGATTTGCAGTTCCGAGTAGAAATCAGCGAGGACGGAAAGTTGTCCATGCTAGACGATATGGAGACGAAATATTTATATGCTTCAGACGGAAGCTTTATCAACGAGAACGGAACGTCCAAGGTCACCTTCGTCACCGAGAAGAACGGACGCACGTATTTGTGGAAGAGAAGCTATACGACATTGCCGGGATTTGGGCAGCTAGCCCTGTCAGAGTATGCGGCGGAGAAACTAGAAGCCAACGTGCTGCCGAAGGAAACCGTCGAAGCTTGGGCAAAACGGGAAGGCAAGAAGTACTATCTCGTGAACGAGAAATACACCTCCGAGTCTTATTTCTTTGAGCAACCGATAATCGAAATTAGCTTCCCCAACGGTCAACCGGGTTATTGGGAGGACAAAAAGATCACAGGTCCGAATACAGCGACGAGTCAGATCCAGATCCCAGGATTGGCAGGTCGAGATACGACGGAAGCCCAGTTCTACACGGAAGACGGCATCGAATATTTGAAGCTAAACGCCAACATACTTGTCAGCGAGGCGAATGTAAAACCAATCCATGCTGGAAATCACGCAAAGGTGAAGGTACCGGCGAACGGGCATGCCCAATGGTTTACCGTCCCGGCAGAGGCAGAAGGCAAAACGATGACGGTCAAACTACCAAAGGAGGGTTCTTTCACGGTATATGATGAGGAAGGAGAATACCCTCTCAACTATTCCATCGTTAGCGGCAATAACAAAATGACTCTGCCGAAGCGCGGAACAATCGTATTTGCTGGTGCGCCAGGATCAGAATTTCAAATAACAATCAAGTAAGACAGTTACGCACAAAAGCCCACACATTCCGTTACAGGGAGAATAGTGGGCTTTTTGTTTTCCATTCCGAACAATGGAGCTTGACCGCAAGCTGGAACCGTAAGGAAAAGAGGCTAACGAGCTGGTGACAAGATCATAATCTAGCCGGTCCATGCATACGTTAGAATCAGCATACTATGGAAAATGAAAGAGTTCATATATTTTATCGTAAGCAAAAAGAGGTTGATTTCCCTTGTTAACTGCTATATAAATTAATTAGAAGGATTCTTATCTAATACTTAATCTAAATGATGGGAGAGGGACAAATGGACTCTATGGCAACAGCTAACACTGGAAAGTGCCCGTTTTCACACGGTAGCACTACAAATCACAACCCTAGTGCTACGTCGAACAAACACTGGTGGCCCAACCAGTTGAACTTGAACATCCTGCATCAGCATGACAGAAAATCGAACCCGATGGGCGAAGATTTTCATTATGCAGAAGAGTTCAAAAAGCTGGACTACCAGGCTCTAAAACAGGATCTTTATGATCTTATGACAAACAGCCAAGATTGGTGGCCTGCCGACTACGGACATTACGGGCCATTATTTATCCGTATGGCTTGGCACTCCGCTGGTACATATCGTACAGGAGACGGCCGTGGTGGTGCTGGAACCGGCACACAACGTTTTGCGCCACTTAACAGCTGGCCAGACAATGCCAACCTTGATAAAGCTCGTCGACTGCTATGGCCGATCAAGCAAAAATATGGAAACAAGATCTCTTGGGCCGATTTGCTTATTTTAGCAGGTAATGCTGCTATTGAATCCATGGGCGGGAAGACAATCGGTTTTGGAGGCGGACGCGCGGACGTTTGGCATCCAGAAGAAGATATTTACTGGGGTGCTGAAAAGGATTGGCTAGGCGATAAGCGTTACACCGGAGATCGTGAGCTCGAGAATCCGCTTGCTGCTGTTCAAATGGGTCTGATTTATGTGAACCCAGAAGGTCCGAACGGGAATCCAGATCCCCTTGCAAGTGCTCGTGACATCCGCGAAACCTTCAAACGCATGGGAATGAACGATGAAGAAACCGTTGCACTCGTGGCAGGTGGCCATACATTTGGGAAGGCTCACGGTGCTGGAGATGCAGCTCTTGTTGGCCCAGAGCCGGAAGCTGCTCCTGTGGAAGCAATGGGCTTAGGATGGCAGAGCACACACGGTTCCGGTATAGGTCGCGACGCCATCTCCAGCGGTATTGAAGGTGCCTGGACTGCGAATCCGACACAATGGGATAATGGTTTCTTTGAACTATTGTTCGGCTATGAATGGGAGCTGACCAAGAGCCCTGCAGGTGCATACCAATGGGCTGCTGTAAATCCTGCTGATGAGCATCTTGCACCAGATGCAGAAGATGCATCCGTTCGTGTACCAACGATGATGACCACTGCGGATATGGCCTTACGTCTGGATCCAGCATACGAAAAGATTTCTCGTCGTTACTATGAGAATCCAGAGGAGTTTGCAGATGCATTTGCAAGTGCATGGTTCAAACTCACACACCGTGACATGGGGCCTCGCTCAAGATATTTGGGCCCAGAAGTTCCAGCAGAAGATTTCATCTGGCAAGATCCTGTACCCGCTGCTGAATATGCATTAACAGATGCCGATGTAGCAGAACTAAAAACGCGGATCTTAGACTCGGGCCTTACCGTAAGCGAGCTGGTAACAACGGCTTGGGCTTCCGCATGTACCTTCCGTGGCTCTGACATGCGAGGAGGCGCAAATGGTGCTCGTATCTGTCTTGCTCCACAAAAGGAGTGGGAAGTGAATGAACCTAAAAAACTAGAAAAAGTGCTTACGATCCTGGGAGTCATTCAAGAGGACTTTGGTAAAAAAGTCAGCATGGCTGATTTGATTGTACTCGGCGGTAGTGCCGCAGTCGAAAAAGCTGCACATGATGCTGGTTTTGATGTAACGGTTCCTTTTGCCCCAGGACGAGGCGATGCAACACAAGAGCAGACAGATGAAGAAAGCTTTGCTGTGCTCGAGCCAATCGCTGATGGTTTCCGGAACTATCTGAAGAAGCAATATCGTGTAAGTCCTGCAGAGCTCTTGATAGACAAGGCACAGCTATTAAACCTGACTGCTCCGGAAATGACTGCACTCGTTGGCGGTATGCGTGTTATCGGTACAAACCACGGTGGCACACAACACGGTGTTTTCACGGATCGCGTAGGTATACTCACGAACGACTTCTTTGTTAACGTGCTAGACATGGGCGTACAGTGGAAGCCTGTAGACGGAGGCGTATTTGAAGGCTGTGATCGAAAAACTGGAGAAGTCCTACGTACAGCAACAGCTGTAGACCTCGTGTTCGGTTCAAACTCCGTTCTACGTGCCATTGCAGAAGTTTATGCGCAAGACGATAACAAAGAAAAGTTTGTGCGTGACTTCATAGCGGCATGGGTGAAGGTAATGAATGCAGATCGTTTCGATCTTAAAGAAGCATAATCAAAAATGTAGAGAAGGCTGTCCCACAAGTCATGAACAATGACTGGAGGATAGCCTTTTTATTTTCCCTCATCTCCATTCTTACTAAAATGTAAGAAAGAAGGTCAAAATCGTTAGACAAGAGTCATTCAATTGCAGGAAAGTCTCGTTTATAATCCAGACATAAATAGTTTATAAGGGAGCAGTTAAGATGAAAAAAGTAATAGGTTTCTTGGTGGTTATTGTTATTTTTGCAGGGATTGGATTCGGAGTAAAACGATTTGTAGAAGGTCCATCACAAGCGGTCGATGGCGTGCTCGTTATTGGCACAGAAAACGATGCGAATAAGGTCAAGGAGTTGTATAAAGAGAACACCAAACAGACGATTGACTACAAAATGAAATTGGTTACAACGAAAAAAGTGACGAAATTGTCAGAGCAAGATCAGAAAGAAACGGGTCAAGAATTTGAAACAAGAGATATCAAGTATTCAGTTGTTACTCGATCCACAGCTGAGCAATTCGTCAAAAAGGGGATTCTCAGAGCTAGACAAGATCCAGACAGCTCATCCATTATTTCAGACCCTGTCACCAGCATCAAACAATTATCGAATGGTCAAAATCTGTTTTACTCTTTAAGTGATTATGAAATGAAGAATAACCAAATCGATTTGAACGGCCAGATGGTACCTGTTGCGTATGTGAAACATCAGATGTGGATCGGGTATATTCCACAAGCTGATCTTGTTATTGTTGACGACCAGACTTACAACCAATTAGCCGAAGCAGAGTCTACGCTCTCCTTGATCCAGTTTGAAAATCGAAGCTTCGATTATAAGAAGAAAGATAAGGTGAACCAGGTCTTACAGGAAATCGGGGACGTATATGCAAATAGCGAAGACAAAGTAAACTTCGTAGACGTACAAGATTGAGTTTGAGTGATGAGAGGATGAGCTGTGTGGAAGTTGTACGAATGGAAAACGTGGTGAAAAGTTATGGGGAAGGAAATAGCAGGGTGGATGCCTTAAAAGGGATTCACCTGTCGATTCAGCAAGGAGAGTTTGTTTCCATCGTTGGTGTTTCCGGCTCTGGTAAAAGTACACTGCTGCATATTTTAGGCGGGTTGGATCGTCCAACTTCAGGACAAGTATTCATTGGGGATCATAATATTTACGATTATACAGATGATGAGCTTTCGATATTTAGAAGAAGAAAAGTCGGGTTTATTTTTCAATTTTTTAATTTGATCCCGGTATTGAATGTCCAGGAAAATATCGCGTTGCCCACGTTATTGGATGATGAACCGATAGATATGACGTATTTGGATGAACTGATTGAAATCCTGGGTCTCCATGAACGAAAAGACCACTTGCCTTCCGAATTATCGGGCGGTCAACAGCAACGGGTCTCCATCGGCAGAGCCTTAATGAATCGGCCGCATTTGATTTTGGCGGATGAGCCCACAGGTAATCTGGATACACGAAATACGAAGGAAGTCATGGATTTATTACGATTGACTGCCAGGAAATACAATCAAACCATTGTCTTGATTACGCACGATCTTGCGATTGCTTCGGCTTCTGACCGGATCATCACGATAGAAGACGGTACGATCATTTCAGACCAACGGCTTGCTGCGAATTAGTCAAAAGACTGGAGGAGAATGATTTTGGTCAGCAGCTATAAACAATTAAGCAGCAGGTATTTAAAGGGGAATATGAAACGAACAATTTTGACTTTGATCGGAATCATACTCTCTGTAGCATTAATTTCCACAGTCGGCCTTTTTATGAAAGGATCACAACTATCCCAAATCGAGAACGTCAAGAAGTTAAACGGCTTTTCTTTTCATATCGGTATTTCCAATTACGATGAAGCACTAGTAAACAAAATCAAATATAATCCCCAAATAGCTTCGTATGGTTTGATGTCTCAGGGCGGGATCGTTCCGGTTGGAGATGGAGATGTTTCTGTTCAAAAGAATTTCGCTGATCATAGCGCCATGGAGTTTTTAACCTACAGTCTCGTTGATGGCAGATTACCAGCCAATGACCGTGAAGCAGTTGTCGATTCATGGACGCTTCCTTATATGAAAAAGGGTCTGCAGATCGGCAACTCATTTGCATTCGATGGTCAAACCTATCAACTGGTTGGTTTACTGGATAATCGCGCGTTCACTCAGAAAAATAAAGTGGGCCGTTTCCTAACCTATAAACATGATTTTGCTATGGGAGAGGGTAGGATCTTAGCCGAAATAAACGAGAAAGGGAACTTTAAAGAGGTTTTAGAGGAGATAAAATCACTTACAGAAGACGAGAATCTGGTTATCAATGAAGAATTGATCAAAGTTTTGAAACCGGGATCGAATCAATCGATTTTGGCCGTGCTCGTCATCGCCATCAGTATTGTTGTGATCGCGACAGTTGTTGTGATATACAACGCTTTTCAAATCAGCGTCGTAGAGCGAATGAAGCAGTTTGGCTTGCTCCGAAGCATCGGCGCTACGCGAAAGCAAATTAGACAAATCGTGATGAGAGAAGCTGCTGTGCTGGCTGTTATCGCCATACCGGTTGGACTTGTATGTAGCATATTGGCAGTTGCTGCTCTCCAATCCATTTTCTCGCTCATTTTAGAAGATGGTGCAGATGTTTCTTTCTTTCATATCGATTGGCGGATTTTATTTATCAGTTCAATCATTACGCTGACGGCTGTACTAGCGTCCAGTTATTATCCGGCTTATTTTGCGGGCAGAATATCCCCACTGCTGGCCATCAGCAGCAGGTTGTCCATTAAAAAAGAGGCGATCAAAAAACACAAGAATATCGTGCTGAGAAAGCCGTTATCTTTTCCCTTGAGCCTAGCCTTGAAAAATGTCAAAAGAAATAAAAATCGTTATACCATTACGATTCTATCTATCATTATATCCAGTGTATTGTTTATTACTTTCTCGTCTATGATGGATATCGCATTTGCATCCAAATATATGAAGGGCTTATCCACGAAATCAGATCTATCCGTCTATCTGGAACAAGATCATGAAAATTTTTCAGCAGAACGCCAGCAAATTTTGGCGCTTTTGAAGTCTGTTGAAAATGTATCCGGAGTGAAGGAACAGGACCTCCGTTTTGAAATCGATTTGAAGGATAAGACTCAATCACTTGCAACTGTTGCTCACATCGAGGAGTCTATTGGCAAAAAACACGCCATTACCATTGTGAATTACACCGATGAGAATAAAGTGAAGAAAGATTCGGAGCTCGTCATAAAAGTGCTGGTATACAGTTTTATCACAGTCATTTCTTTGATTGGCAGTCTCAATATCCTGAATACGATTACGATCAGCATCATCATCAGACGAAAAGAACTCGCTGCGTTAAAATCTATAGGCATGTCACAAAGGGATTTGAAAAGAATGATCATCTATGAAGCGCTGATTTACGGTTTTTCTGGAAGTTTGCAAGGGATCTTTTTCGGTTGTATACTTTCTTATATTATCTATTTGGCGGCTTCCGGTGTCTTGAGGGTTGAATGGACGATCCCGTACAAAGCTTGTCTCATTACGTTTGTTTCAGCTTTGTTCATCAGCTTTTTATCTGTTCTGCTACCACTGAGAAAAATCCAACAAGATAATCTTATCGATGTGATCAGGGAACAATAATAGAATGGGCCTGGCTATTTTATAGTCGGGCTATTCGGATTGAGAGGACAACCTTGCATAAAATATTGCTTGTGGAAGATGATGAGGCGCTTGGTCTAGCCATCGAATTTTCATTGAGAAATGAAGGTTATGCGGTAGTCAGAGCCTCTAGTGTAAAAGAAGCGAAACACCAGTTTGATCATCATACTTTTGATTTAGCGATCCTAGATGTTGGCCTTCCAGATGGAAATGGCTATGATTTATGTCTGCATTTCAAAAAACAAAACGATTCATCGGTTATTATTTTCTTAACGGCCTTGGATGAAGAAGCAAATATAGTCATGGGCTTAGATATTGGCGGGGACGATTATATAACGAAACCTTTCCGAGTCAAGGAATTCATGTCCAGAGTGAAAGTGCAATTGCGCAAACGTAGCAGGTTGGAAAATTCCTCTATCACCTTAGCATCTGAAAATATAAAAATAGATACGAATCTCGTCAAGGTTTATAGAAATCAGGAAAGCATTCCATTAACCAATCTTGAATACAAGCTTCTGCTAACTTTCATGATGAACGCCCATAAAGCACTAAAAAGAGATGATCTCCTGATGAAAGTATCGGAAGGAGAAGATGCTTTTTTTGATGAAAATACGCTATCTGTATACATTAAGCGTCTACGAGATAAAGTGGAAGATGACCCCAAAAATCCGGAGTTTATCGTCACCCAAAGAGGATTAGGTTACCGGTGGAATAAGGATGTGAGTAGAGAGTAAGATGATGAAGAATACCGAATGGAAAGGGTATATGACGGTACTGGCCGTTCTGTTATCTCTAGTTACTATTTACCAGTTTATTGCACACCAACTGTTTTATGATGCTTTGAAAAGAGACACCATTACAACCTGGGGTGAGATTACAGCTAGATTGGTTGAACAAAATCCAGAGAATGAAGCGGAAATTATGAAAGTCTTAACAAGTCACGCATCTTATTCAAGTGCATATCAGGAAAAAGGAAGAGAGATTTTTAGGCAGTATGGATTATATGAAGATTTGGAATCAGAGCTTTTTCCCTTATTAAATAAACATATTTCCAGCCATAATCAATTGATTTATTGGGGATTGTTTTGTTTCGGATTGATGCTGCTAGGTGCAAGCTATTTGCAACACAAGATGGTCTTTCATAAAATTAGACAACTTACTTCTGCAGCTAAAAAAATAATCGTTGGGGACTACACGGTAGTCATCAATGAAAATAAAGAAGGGGATCTTGCTAAACTAGCGGCTTCCTTTCGTTCCATGAAAGATATTATTCGAAAAAGCATGCAGGATCTTCTGGAAGAGAAAGAGTTTTTAGCACAAATGCTGCAAGATATCTCCCATCAATTAAAAACGCCGCTTTCAACGATATCCATCTACAATGAAATGTTGTTGAATGCAGAACTGCCTCGCCAGCAGCAAGTTCAACTCCTGCAAAATAATGAAGTTCAAATTTCCAGAATGAATGTCTTAATTCAAAATTTGTTAAAGGTAGCAAAAATCGACGCGAGAGCTATTTCATTTGATAAAGAGCCAGCTAATTTGGTGGAGACGATCGAGGAAGTTTTGGATCGCTTGACAGGCATGATCAGTGATAAGCATATTGCGATTAACTGGGATGCGCCGAAGGAAATCGTCGTTGCCCACGATAAACTATGGATGCAGGAAGCTTTGTTGAACCTGCTGAAGAATGCGATCGAGCATTCCAAACCCAGCAGCCCAATCATGATTCAAATAAAAGATACGCCGATCTATACGGAGTTGGTGATTCAAGACTTTGGAGAAGGAATTGTACCTAAAGATTTATCGCATATTTTTGATCGATTTTACAAAGCAACAGGATCTAAAAAACATGATTCGACAGGGATTGGGTTGGCGTTAGTCAAAGCCATTATCGAAGCACATCATGCCTTGATTAAAGTAGAGAGTGAGAAAGATAGCTTTACAAGATTTACGATTACTTTCATGAAGTTTTAAGTACCCTTATCAAAAAATTCATAAAGAAAAGAGGAAGATTGATGGTGTATGCACAAAGCCGAATGGAAGGACTACCGGACGATACCTATGGGCATATGTAACAAGCGCTCCACGTGTCGATGGAGAGCCAGGGTCGCGTATATCGTGGCCGTTTTTACTGTCATGGCTTTGGGCCTAGGGTCCAGAGCGTTCGCCGATGTGTTGCCTGTCTTTGTAGCTGAGCATTTTGGCGATGCATTATGGGCTTGCATGATCTACTTCGGCTTTCGCACTTGTTATGCTCATAAAGAGATTTCTTTCTCGCTGTGGTGCAGCCTCGCGTTTTGCTTTGCGATCGAGGCCAGCCAATTGTATCAGGCCGATTGGATCAATTCCATCCGGGAGACAACTCTTGGGGCGTTGGTATTAGGAAAGGGCTTTTTGACAGCGGACCTTGTGCGGTACACTGCGGGAGCTGCCGTCGCTGCTCTGCTCGACCTAGCTTGGCATTGGCGTAAGCGCTTGTGATTTTTGGCGGATGTCCGATTTATTCAATCTTTTAGCCGCCGAGGAGGGATCATGTTGCAGCAGATCTTTAACGATATGATTAAGCAGGACGTAAAGCCGTTCCTTAATCTCATCTACATGTTCAACTTCCAAAAATCTGCTGGCAATGCAGCGGAGTGTCACTTCAGAGCAAGAATGGGGGAAATTGTTGAGTCTGTTCCCAGATCGATTCTCGATCAGGCGTCGTGTATACTTCAATCCGAAGACCGGGGATCGCTATTACAAAGTGGAAAAAGAAGCAACGCTCTCATACAAATAGACGGCCAAAGGCCGCCTGAAAGATTCCTTTATCTGCTACCAGTAGGTGTGCGAGTGGTCACCAAAAGATAAAACATATAAATCAGGACCAGTCCTCCAAGACTTGCATAGGCAATTTGTAAGTTTGCCGCTTGTGTCAGAACGCTACTGGCCAGAGGTCCAATCATCATCCCAATGGAATATGCCGTATTATAGATCGCAAAGGTAACGCCATAGGAATTGACACCGCTTTTCTGGGCAATATCGGCAAGCTGCGGAAGACATGGAGCAAGCACCATTCCCATGCTAATACCGAGAAGAGCAAGCATACCAGCCTGCATCCATATGGCATCAGGTAGTGCGGTCAAAGGTAAAAAGATTGCTACCATGACAAGCCCAATTAAAATGGATTTGACATGACCGATCCGTGTAGAAAAAGAACCAATAAACGGGGTGGCTAGACCATAGGCTAGAGTTGGTATCGCAAAAAGCAGACCGATGAATCCGGGTGAAGCCTGGAACACTTTTTGCAAATGCAGAGGGAGAGTAGGCTCCAAAACACTGGGTACTGCCGCACCAATCACAACAACACCTGTAATTATCAGCAGTTGCCGATTCCGTAGTACCCCAAAAGAAGAAGTGAATTTCTCAGATTTTGTCTCAGGAAGATTGCGCAATAAGGTGAGGAATAATATTCCAAGGAGCACTGCCAACCCCGCGGCGAAAAGAAACGGTGTCTGATAACCCCCAAGTTCATATAGCCAACCTCCTGCAGAAGGCCCCATGAGTGTTCCGGCAGCTTGCCCGGACAGAGCGATACCCATCGCTTTTCCTCGTTCTTCCGATGGATAAATGTCGGCCAAAAGAGCAAGACCCGCTGTCCATGTTACTGCAGCAGAAATGCCCTGCATAGCTCGTGCGAGGACAAGCAGCCAGAAATTATCGGCAAACGAGAAAAGCAATGTGGCACCTGCAAGTCCAAGCAAGCCCCAAAGCATCGGCCCTCGTCGTCCGATTCGATCTGAGAGCGCCCCAAATATCGGGGTTGCTACGAACAACGTAATAGCATAACTACTGAACAAGAGACCAATTTCTGTTTGTGAAGCACCAAGCGAAGAGGCGTATCTGGGTAAAATGGGGACAATCATACCATAGATTAGCATGTCAATGAATACAGCCAATCCAACGACAAACAAGGCGGATTTTTGCATACGAGCAGTGCTCCTTGCCAGCTCCATCTTAACTCCTCCTAAGCGATTTAAGATCTACTTTATGTGGGAACCAGTCTGCTTTAGCGTCAAAAAGTCTTCCTTCAGTTTATTGATAAAGCCCATCTGTAGCTCGCATTGCTCATAGATGTTTTGGAAGATGTACAGAACATTTTGCGGGATTTCCATAATCTTGGCTTTTTCCTCCTGACCTGCTTTCATGTCCTCATAAACTTTTTCGATGGCCTGCTGCTGTTTTTCCAAGGCGAGGATAATGTCATCCAACTCAGCTTCATCCATAAAGGTTAATGCGGTGTATAAATCTGTGGGAAATGACACAGATGAGTTCTGAAAGGCGTTCACCAGCAAGCGTTTTAACTCTTGTTTTCCTTCTGCTGTAATCGAATAGATTGCCTTGGAACGATTCCCGGTTTGCTCCAGCGTTTCCAAAGCTACAAATCCCTCCTGATCCAGCTTCTTTAATGCATGGTAAATCGAAGCAGGCTGGACATAAGCCCACTTATCTGTTTGAGCCGATATCATTTTCTGCTGTATCTCATAGCCGGACATCGGTCCAGATTTTAATAAAAGTCCTAGTACCATAGCTCTCGTCATGTTTGCACCTCACCATCTTCCTAAATATTTAATATTAAATGTTTAGTATCATCTTCATTCGAATTCTAACATTATCCAGGGAGGCATGTAAAGCCCTTATTTCTGATAAAATGGAAAATATACCCATTTACAAAAAGAATAAATAGAAGCAGAGACGCTGTTTAATTGTAAAAATTTTACTGTAAAATATTTACTTTTTAATAATTGCGTAGTAGAATAATGTCTGGATTAAATACTATACATTTAGTATTCATATTTTTTTACTAAAGTATGAATTCTAAACGTTTAGGATTTTCAAAACAAATGGAAAAGAAAGGGGATGGCGATCTCTGAGGAGCAAAAATTGCAGAAGTCGAAAAGGTATGGGTAACGTATTATAAGGACCCAGCAGCCAGAAACACCTTGGAGATTATTCTTTGTTACCCCGGCTTCCATGCCCTTTTGCTTCACCGTATTGCTCATGCCTTCTATGAAAAAGGTTTTTTTCTCGCAGGGCGGATGATTTCTGTGCGTAATCGTTTTCTAACTGGTGTTGATATTCATCAGCGAGCAAAGATCGGAGAGGCTGTCTTTATTGATCATGGTATGGGCATTGTTATTGGGGAAACCACAGAAATCGTTAATCATGTGACGCTCTATCAATGTGTCACCCTCGGAGGAACTGGCAAGGATACAGGTAAAAGGCATCCCACTATCGGCAACAACGTCATCATCAGTGCAGGAGCAAAAGTACTGGGACCGATCAGGGTAGGAGATAACGCCAAAATTGGAGCTGGAGCAGCGGTCATCCTGAAGGAAGTCCCTCCTAACTGCACAGTCGTTGGAGTACCTGGTAAGATCGTTCGGTGTGAGGAGCCTGCCCCTGTAGTGGCGAGCCTTATATCAAGATGAAAAAATTATGAGAAGAGGGGATAAAGGTCATGCAACAACAAGTAGCCAAAAAAATGATGAAACCTTTCTACGAAGATTGCGATTACTTTTGGTCGCCTTCCGTCAGGTGGGAACAGCAGGGTGAGGAAATCTGCATTGAATCGCTTTCTTATTCAGGTACTGTACTGGCATTGTTTCCGACGTTTTATTATTTGACACAAAAAGGAATCAAGATTCCCGATCTCATTTCAAGTTTTCCTCAGGTAAATCCCAATCATGTCGCAGATTTTGTACGTGACTTGATCACAAATCGCATTTTGGTTCATTCGCTTCTAACCCCGCAAGAGATCTATTATCCCCAAGAACATCTCATCTTTCATCCGTACTCGCCAGAAACCTTTCTTGATCCGGCGAAATACGAGGCATTTCGGCAAGAAAAATTGTCTCGATCTTTTCCTCAAACATCCCAAACCAACGTCCCTTTGGCAGAGAGTGTGTTTCCCGAGGTCATTACAAATCGTAGAACCTGCCGTCACTTTGAAGAAAAGAAAAAGGTTTCCTTCGATACCTTTTCCAGTCTGATTTCCGTATTCAAACAATATCGATGCGAGAACGAAATTCACTACTACTATGCATCAGCTGGCGGCCTTTATCCAATTGATCTGTACATCTATATCAAAGATCATCGTGTAGAAAATGTGAAGGCGGGGCTTTATTACTTCAACCCGATTGAAAATATCCTACAAATGGTCAGCAATACTTGCGTAATTACTGAGGATGCGCATTACTCCATGAATAAGGAGATCTTTCAGTCATCTGCGTTTTCTATCTATCTCATTTATAACGCGGAAGTGACGATGCCGAAATACGGTGGAATGGGGTATTTCTATGCTGGGATTGACAGTGGCATCATGGTCCAATTATTGACCCATGTCGCCGGAATGCATCAGGTAGGGGTCTGTTCCATTGGCGATATAAATTTCAGAAGGATACAAAAATACTTTAAGTTATCCCCCAGGCAAGTGCTCATTCACTCCATTGAAGTGGGCTTGCAGCCGCAATAAGAAAGTAGCTGATAGTGGGCACTTCCCTTATTGATTTTAGCAAGGAAATCGATCGGGTTGACTGATCTGAAGCAGGATGAGATGAACGAATCTACGATATTCTACTGCAAAGCTTACAGTAAGCATTTTGAGTGAGGCGGGTGAAAGACATGAAGACTTTTTCCAAAGACCATGTACAAGATATCTATTCGCTCTCACCGATGCAGGAAGGAATGCTCTTTCATGCATTGGCAGATACAGAGGATACCTCTTATCAAGTGCAGATCGTCCTGCCTGTTGCAGGTGATCTAGATGTAACGGTACTAGCGAAAAGCTTCGAATTACTGGTCCAACGCCATGATGTACTACGCACCACATTTTTACATGAACAGGTAAAACACCCGATGCAGGTCGTCCTCCGTGAGCGACCGTTAATGATACAAGTTCAAAAACCCCCTGTCGAATCAGTTGATTTTCCCGTAAAGGAATGGGCAGAGCAGCTAATCAGGAAGGACCGCGAGCGTGGTTTTGATCTTACAAAAGACCCTTTGATCCGCTTGATGATTATTGAGAAAGGGGCAAAGGAATGGACACTCCTGATCAGCTTCCATCACATTCTGATGGACGGGTGGTGCGCGGATATCATTTTGGATGATCTGGTGAAGATCTATCATTCATTATTGACCAGGACGCCAGACCACTTGCCTCCCACTCAGCCATACAGCCACTATATGAAATGGCTATGGAAACAAGATCGGGACAGTTCGCTCGAATATTGGCAGAATGAATTGCGTGGTTATGAGGAAATCGCCACCTTGCCAGTAGGGAGCAAGCTACGAGATGTTTCCTCTGCTTCTGGAGAGTATGATGTGTTCCTAGATCTAGCGGTAACACAGCGGCTTACACATATCGCCCGACAAAATCAGGTGACTTTGAGTTCCGTGTTCCAAGCGATCTGGGGGGTGGTATTACAAACCTATAACGACCGCACTGATGTTGTCTTTGGTACGGTGGTAGCTGGACGTCCAGCCGAGCTTTCTGGGGTGGAAAGGATGGTTGGGCTCTTCATCAACACCTTGCCTCTGCGCGTAAAAAGGGCACAAGAGCTGATATTTCAGGAGTTGTTGCAAAACATTCACGAACAAACAAGGCTAGCTAAAAAGCATGAATATGTGCCTTTGTCCGAGATACAGCGTGTAACATTACGGGCTCCCCTCTTTGATCATCTGTTGGTTTTTGACAACAGTCCTGCGAACCAAACGTGGAGAAGGCAGTGGCAAGAGGACGGTGTACATCCAGGCGAGAAGCGTGTCATTGAACATACCCATTATCCGCTCAGTATTACGGTCATGCCAAAAGCCGATCAACTAATGCTCCGCCTAATCTACCGCCAAGAGCATTTTTCGAGCGAGGATATCCAACGCATCGCAGGTCATATCCAAACCGTTGCCGAGCTTGTAAGCCTAAATGTCTCGATAAGTCTCGATGAGATCGAAATGCTTACCGCTGAAGAAAAACACCACTTTCTAGCAGAAAAGAACCGGACGAATACGAATTACCCCAGACACCAGACGGTCGCTGATCTATTTGAGCAACAGGTGAAAGAAGTGCCGAAACAGGCCGCTCTTGTATACGGTCAAGAGACGCTAACCTATGAGGAGCTTAACCAGCGGGCAAACCGGATTGCTCATCAGCTTCAGCAAAAAGGGGTCCAGCCTGACGAACTGATCGGGCTTTTCACAGAGCGCTCTCCCACTATGATTGCCGGAATTTTCGGTATTCTTAAAGCAGGCGTTGCATACGTCCCGCTCGATCCGAGAACTCCTCCTGAACGGCTTGGCATGATCTTGTCTGACGCCAAACCTAAAATGGTACTGATCCAGAGAGAAATGTTGGAGAAATGGAGGGAGGTCGAAGGAGGGATAGAGCATGAAGAGATTTTTCAGGTGCTTGTGCTGGAGGATTTGCTTGCAGCGACGAATCCTGAGTGGAATCATAATCCCTTACGCACTTGTCAACCTGATCATCTCGCCTACGTGATGTACACCTCTGGCTCGACCGGGAAGCCCAAGGGTATTTTGACCCAGCACTTTAATGTAACCAGGGTAATAAAGACCACAAATTATATCGAAATCACGTCGGACGACACAATCTTGCAATTGTCCAACTTCGCTTTTGATGGCTCCACCTTTGATATTTTCGGTGCGTTACTAAATGGCGCCAAGCTTGTGTTGCTTGATCATGAGACACTTCTCAATATGACCGGTTTGCTCTCGCAAATAAAAGAGCAGGGAGTGACCATTTTTTTCGTAACGACAGCCTTGTTCAATACACTGGTAGATCACAATATCGAAAGCTTTTCCGGGGTGCGCAAAGTGCTTTTCGGCGGAGAACGAGTCTCTCTGCGCCATGTCCAAAAAGCACTTGCATATATGGGCAAGGGAGCACTCCTGCATGTATATGGGCCAACGGAGAGTACAGTCTATGCTACCTATCATGCGGTGGACGAGATAGACGAGGCGCTTGGAACTGTCCCGATCGGTGTGCCACTTGCCAATACGCAGGTGTTTATCCTCAACAAGAAAAATCACTTACAGCCCTATGGCGCCATTGGGGAGCTATGTATTTCCGGGGATGGTCTGGCTCGCGGTTATCTGAACAATCCCGAGCTTACCGTCGAGAAGTTTGTCCCACATCCCTTTTACCCTGGGGAGCGGATGTACAAGACAGGGGATTTAGCTCGCTGGTTGCCTGATGGGACCATCGAATTCATTGGGCGGGTAGACCATCAGGTGAAGCGTAGAGGCTTTCGCATCGAGCTGGGGGAGATCGAACATAGCTTGCTGCAGCAGGAAGGAATAAAAGAGGCGGTAGTGATTGATTGGAAGTCGACTACAGGATTGGATCAACTATGTGCCTATTTTGTAGCGAATCACGCGGTAGATGTCCAAGAGCTACGTGACCAGCTAGCGAAGTCCCTTCCGTTCTATATGCTACCATCTACTTTTCACCAAATGGCTTCTCTCCCGTTAAACATAAATGGCAAGGTAGACCGTCGTGCTCTGCCGGAGCCAGACTGGGAGGCCTTACAAAACCAAGCGTACATGGCTCCACGCAATGAAACAGAGCAACAGCTTGTCCAAATCTGGCAAAAAGTGCTGGGAATCTCTCGGGTTGGCCTCATGGACAATTACTATCAACTAGGGGGAGATTCGATCAAGGCGATCCAGATATGCGCACGCCTTCGTGAGCAGGATGTCATGATTCAAGTAAAAGATTTGTTTAATCAACCTACTATTGCAGGTCTCTCTTCTTTTTTACAAGGAAATCAGGCTCATGCTGCAGAGCATAGCGCAAATGTCGATAGTGTTGACACGACGCCTGTTCTACTGGATGAACTGGGTCTGTCCCTAGATGAAATGAAAGAATTAGAAGAGGAATTAAAAGTCACTATTCAATAATCATGGGGGTAAACATATGTCTTCTCAGCAATTGCTGCAAAAAGTGTATCCATTAACTCCAATGCAGGAAGGAATTCTCTACCATTCCTTGCTCGATCCCAATGATCAGTCGTTCTTCGTTCAGCTTTCCTTTGGCATCAAAGGAGATCTCCAAAAATCGCTATTGGAGCAAAGCCTGCAACATTTGATCATGCGTCATGATGTTTTTCGTACGGTTTTCAATACAGATAAGGCAAAAAAACCGATCCAAATCGTGCTGGAGAAAAGAAAAAGCAAGCTTAGCTATACGGACCTCTCTTTCTATTCAGGGCAGGAGCAGGCAGATTTGCTTGCCTCTTTGAAAGAGCAGGATCGGGCAAAAGGCTTTGACCTGACGCGCGACTTGCTGATCCGCCTTTCTGTTTTCAAAAAGGGAGACGCCGATTTTCACCTTCTGCTTAGTTTTCACCATATTATTGTAGATGGATGGAGCCTCGGGCCGATTATAGAGGAGCTCTTTGCGATTTATCAGGCCTTGGCGGAAAACACCGATCCCCGGTTGCCGGAGCCGAAACCGTTTTCCGATTATTTACAATGGTTGCATCAGCGGAATCAACAAGAGGCGGGTGCATATTGGCGCAATTACATAGAGGGGGTAGACCAGCCTACCTTATTGCCATGGGCGAAGAAGGAAAAGTCTTCTGGCTATCAACAACAAAAGGTACAGCTCACGATATCCAAAGAGGAAACAGCACGTCTAAAACGGTTGGCGAAAGAGCAGCATGTAACGCTCAATACGGTTGTTCAAACCATCTGGAGTATCATCCTGAAGCGTTATAACAACGCTGACGATGTGTTGTTCGGCGCAGTTGTATCTGGTCGACAAGCTCCGATATCAGGAATTGAGCAGATGATTGGTCTATTTATTAATACGAACCCTGTGCGTGTCCAATTTGAAGCGGGGCTGTGCTTTGCAGATCTAATGAAGCGCATGCAGACACAGATGCTTGCTTCGGAAGAGCATAGTTATTTCCCACTCGCCAAGATTCAGGCTGCTTCCGAACTGTCACAAGGGCTGATTCATCACATTATCGCTTTTGAAAATGTCCCGCTAGAAGTTGATTTGCTAGGCGGCCATGATTTTCAGGGGCTAAAGCTATATGATTTTGATCTGTTTGAACAGACCAACTATGATTTTAATCTGATTGTGATCCCGACAGAGGAGTTATCCATCACACTGAAATATAACGGCCTTGTCTACGAGCAAGGGCATATGGAAAAAGTAGCTGGCCATATCCGGCGAGTAGTAAAGACAATTCTTAGTGAACCCTCGGTAGAAATAGGCAAACTATGTATTCTCACAGATGCAGAGCAAAATGAGCTATCACATCATTACAACCAGACGAAGGTGGAATATCCCAAAGACAAGCTGCTTCATCAGGTGTTTACAGAATCAGCGAGGAGGCATCCGGAAAAAACGGCGCTTCTTTTCCGAGATCGGTCCATGACCTATCGGGAATTGAATGAACGTTCCAATCAGTTGGCCCGGGTATTGCGTCGAGAGGGTATCGTGGCCAATCAAATAGTCGGATTGATGGTTGAACGATCATTTGAGATGATGATTGCCATTCTAGCTATCCATAAGGCAGGCGGCGCTTATGTTCCCATCGATCCAGCCAACCCGGCCGAGCGCAGCCGCTACTTGCTCAAAGACAGTGAAGCCAAATTGCTCCTGACCCAGTCGAAGTTCATACAAGAACTGGATGTGGAACAAATCGTCATGGATCTAGATGATATCTCCCTTTACCAAGGAGATTGTTCCGATCTGGCATGTATCAATACTTCGGCCGATCTCGCTTATGTCATCTATACCTCTGGCTCGACAGGGATGCCTAAAGGCGTGATGATTGAACACCATGCTGTGATCAACAATATGTGCTGGATGCAACATCAGTATCCAATTACTGAAAATGACGTGATCATGCAGAAGACGGCGTATACCTTTGATGTTTCTGTCTTTGAGCTATGCTGGTGGTTCTTCCAGGGAGCAACGCTTTGCATTCTCGCACCAGGCGGAGAAAAAGAGCCTGAGACGATTATTCAAACTGTCGAACAACAGGGTGTGACTGTCATTCATTTTGTCCCATCCATGCTTCAAGCTTTTTTGGATTATCTCGAATACGGCGATAATCATGTGAAGCGACTCTCTACCATTCAAAAAGTATTCGCTAGCGGAGAGGCGCTTACCTCTCAGCATGTGAATCGTTTTAATCAGCTATGGGGAGGTGAAACTTCGCTCATCCTCTCAAATCTGTATGGACCAACCGAAGCTACTATCCATGTCTCTTATTATGATTGTCCGGCTGGGACAGAGGTGTCTACCGTTCTAATCGGGAAGCCAGTGGAGAATATCCAGTTGTATATTGTGGATCGGGATCATCAGCTTCAACCGTTGGGCGTACCGGGGGAACTGTGCATTGCAGGAGCAGGTTTGGCCAGAGGGTATGTGAATTGTCCTGAACTGACAGAAGAGGTTTTTGTCCGAAATCCGTTTACCCCCGGAGCAAAAATGTACAAAACAGGCGACTTGTGCCGATTGCTTCCGGACGGCAATATCGAATACATGGGCCGGATGGATTTCCAGCTAAAAATCAGAGGGTTCCGTATTGAAATGGGTGAGATCGAAGCGCATTTGTTTAACTATCGCTCTATCCGGCAAGCGTTGGTAACGATGAATGAAGACACCCGTGGAGGGAAGTATCTGTGTGCCTATTTGATCATGACCGGGCCCCTCGATGAAGAGGATTTGCGCGCGTATTTGCTGTCGCGTTTGCCTAGTTATATGGTTCCTTCCTATTACATTCCATTGGAGAGCTACCCGTTAAACCAGAGTGGCAAAATCGACCGCAAATCATTGCCGCTGCCAACCATTCAGGAGCAGAGGAATACTGAATATTTAGCACCGCGTGACGAGGCCGAAATGAACCTGGTTAAGGTGTGGCAAGATGTTTTAGGGGTCACACAGATTGGCATTGACGATCATTTCTTCGCGCTTGGCGGTGACTCGATTAAGGCCATTCAAGTCTCTTCCCGTCTGCAAAAACATGGACTGCAAGTCGGCATCAAAGATTTATTTGACCATCCAACGGTTGCGCAATTGGCGAAAGCAATGAAGCGTTCTACCAAAAGCTATGACCAAGGTGTAGTAAAAGGAGAGGTGGGGCTTACACCGATCCAGCATTGGTTCTTTGACCAGGAGATTCCGCACCGCGGACATTGGAATCAAGCCTTCATGCTGTATAGAGAATCAGGCTTTGAAAAAGAAGCGCTTGAAAAAGCGTTGAACCATTTGTTTATTCATCATGATGCTTCACGGATGGTTTACCAGACAAACGGGACACAAATTATTCAAATCAACAGAGGAGAGAAAGAGCCTCTCTATGAATTGGCGTTGTTCGATCTTCGCGAGCAAAACGAGATCGAGCAGACGATACTGGAAAAAGCGAACGAAATCCAAAGAAGCATAGATATCACCGAAGGCCCACTCGTCAAGGCAGGACTCTTCCAGACAAGAACAGGAGACCACCTGTTAATTGTCATTCACCATCTTGTCATCGACGGAGTGTCTTGGCGCATTTTACTCGAGGATTTGGCTCAAGTATATAAACAAGCTTTGGAACAAAAAGAGCTTCATCTTCCAAAAAAGACGTCTTCTTATCAAGCGTGGGCAAAAGGGCTAGCAGCATATGCGAATCAGCAGCCGCTATTAAAAGAAAAAGAGTATTGGCACAAGCTTGAAACATACAGCTTCTTTCCATTGCCCAAAGAACAGCAAATCAAGAGTAATCTTGTCAAGGATACACTCATTTTGGAACGGGACCTAAGCAAAAAAGACACTCTGCACCTCTTACGTGCAGCCGGCAAGGCCTTACGCGTGGAAACAAACGAGATACTCTTGGCGGCTCTTGGTCTGGCTCTAAAAAAATGGACAAAAGAGAATCGTTTTTTAATCGGCATGGAAGGGCATGGACGTGAAGAAATTTTGTCCGAGCTAAGTGTTAGCAGAACCATCGGATGGTTTACATCGATGTATCCGCTTGCTCTGGAAATAAGCGATGCGGATGATTGGGGTGAGCAAATTAGCAAGGTTCACGAGACGCTACAAGGTGTTCCGAATCGCGGGATTGGCTATGGAATCCTGAAATATTTGACTACTAATGAAAATAAACGAGAGTTGACGTTTTCTAAGGCACCAGAAATCTGTTTCAACTACTTGGGACAATTCGATCAGGAAATGGATAATGTATTTAGCGTATCTCCTATGGGCACAGGGCAAATGCTCGACCCTTCTTCACAAAGAGCCTACGCCATCGATATCACCTGCATGGTCATGGGGGGCCAATTCCGCCTTTCTATCCATTACAACCAGCAGGAATATCGGGAAGAGACAATAAGCAGGGTTGCTGATGATTTTATCTACTATCTGCAGCAGCTCACGGGCTATTGCTCCCAGCTAGAAACGGTTAGGGAAGCAGCATCAGAGGATGCCCTTACAGGCGAAGCTGGCGCAGAAGTCTCTCCATATCCGGAAGCGAAGGCTGATCCAGAACATCTTTATCAGCCCTTCCCATTAACGGACATACAGATGGCGTACTTTTTGGGCCGAAATGCCGAGTTTGAATTAGGCGGAGTATCTACACATGTCTATACAGAAGTGGAGACCACGATTGATATAGTGCGATTCAATACCAGCCTCAACAAAGTAATCCACCGTCATCCCATGTTGCGCGCGATTATTTTGCCGAGCGGCGAGCAACAAATTCTGGAGCATGTTCCAGCGTACCAGATTGAGGTTGTGGATTTGCGTCAGCTTGATGAAGCGGCACAGCAGGCTTGCATTCTAGACGAGCGCAATCGTATGTCCCACTACGTGTTTCCTACCGATCAATGGCCGCTGTTTGAATTTAAAGCGTATCGACTCTCTGAGAATAAGCATCTTTTATGTATGGGACGAGACCTGTTGATTGCCGATGCGGCCAGTATGGATATCATCGGTCAGGATTTGATGAGATATTATGAGAATCCCGATGCGGAGTTGCCTAATTCTACGTTTACCTTCCGCGATTATATGATGGCGTACAAAGCATTGAAGCAATCGGAAGTTTATGAAACGGACAAGCAGTTTTGGTTGCAAAAGGTGGAAAGCTTTCCGCAAGCTCCGGCATTGCCACTCAGATGCAACCCGAATGACATTCAACTTCCCACCTTCCAACGTAAAGAACGAATCTACAGCAGGGAGCAATGGGAGAAGCTGAAGCGTATATCATTTGAGCACGGGGTTACACCTTCCGCTTTATTTGCCACGATCTATGCAGAGATTCTGGCACTCTGGTGCAACCAGTCAGAAGTTGCGATCAATCTGACCGTCTTTAACCGCTATCCATTCCATCCTGATGTGGACCAACTGGTTGGTGACTTTACGTCCAATTTACTATTGGGGATTCAGTGTGCATCTCAGCCAACGATTTGGGAGAAAGCTCGTAATGTACAGCAGATGCTAATTGAAGCATTAGAGCATCGACATTTTGAAGGCGTTGAACTGATCCGCGAGTTGGTCAACTATCATGATTGGATGCATGGTAAAGCGGTCATGCCTTACGTATTCACCTCTGTATTGACGGGAGAGCAGCAGGCGGGTCGTCCTGGCTTGGAGCAATTGGGCGATCTCAAGACGGGGATTACTCAGACATCACAAGTCTATATTGATTTTCAGGCAACCTTGCTAGCGGATGAACTCTGGATTTTCTGGGATTATGTGGATGAATTGTTTGATCCAGAGATGATGGAGACGATGTTTGTTCATTTTTCCAGCATGGTAGATAGCTTGTTACAAGGGAATACGCCTGAACCACTCCAGATTGGTGAGAAAGATAAGATACAGATTGCTGCGTTTAATCGTACGCAGCAAGAAATCCCGTATACGACTCTGCATGCTTTGTTTGCCGAACAGGTACAGCGAATACCGGATGCACTGGCTGTAATCTGCCAAGAGCAGCATCTCACGTATCGTGAGCTTGATGAGCGTTCCAATCAGATAGCCCGTTACTTGCAGGCGCAAGGAATAGGGCGGCAGGATCGAGTAGCAGTCCTAGCAAGCCGTCAACTTGGAACCATTGTGAATCTATTGGGTGTCCTTAAGTCAGGGGCAGCCTATGTTCCTGTTGATCCCACTTATCCAGAAGAGCGGAGAAGCTACCTCCTGGAAAATAGCGACTGCAAGCAGTTACTACAACCTGACCTGTATGAACGGGAAGGCTTGGCCAGCTATGCAGCAGATGAGCTGGAGGAAAACCACTATCCTGACGATGTGGCGTATGTCATCTATACTTCTGGGAGTACGGGCAGACCAAAAGGGGTTGTCATCACCCACGGCGCCTGCGCCAATACCATTCAGGACATCAACTCGAAATACGGAGTGAACGAGAGCGATCGGATTATTGGCCTGTCCTCGATGTGCTTCGACCTATCCGTCTATGACGTCTTTGGAGCACTGGGAGCTGGGGCGGCTTTGGTCATGATTCAGGATCAACGTGACGTATTGGAGGTGCGTCAGGCTTTAGAAGAACACGGGATTACTATCTGGAACTCCGTACCCGCGATCATGGAGATGTTGGTGGATAATAGCGAGTCTTCCTTTGTGCAGGAACAAATGAAAGCGATACTGCTCAGCGGAGACTGGATCCCTCTGCATCTGCCGCAGAAGATCAAGCGCCACTTTACGAAAGCCCAGGTGATTAGCTTGGGTGGAGCAACCGAGGCATCGATCTGGTCGATTTATTACCCGATCCCAGAAACCATGCCAACAGGTATGCGCTCCATTCCCTATGGTATGCCGCTCGCCAATCAGCAGTTTTATGTGTTGAATCAGCAATTGCAGCATTGTCCTGTCGGCGTGCAAGGTGAACTCTACATCGGAGGTATTGGTCTTGCCAAGGAATATCTGCATGATGAGGAGAAGACAAGTGCAGCCTTCATCCTCCATCCTGAACTGGGCAGATTGTATCGGACGGGCGACTATGGGGTGTTCCATCACCAAGGCTTCATCGAGTTTTTGGGACGCAAAGACCATCAAATCAAAATCCGGGGCTATCGCATCGAGCTGGGAGAAATCGAAGGAAGACTCTTGGTGCATGATTTCGTCCGTCAAGCTGTCGTAATCGACCAGACAGACCATCGCGGCAAGAAATATTTGTGCGCATATTACAGCAGTGAAGAGGAAGAAGTGACAGCAGAGGAGCTGCGCATCTATCTCTTGCGTGAACTGCCAGAATACATGGTGCCAGCGTACTTCATCGAGCTGGATGTAATCCCACTGACACCCAATGGGAAAGTGGATCGCAAGGCGTTACCACAGCCGGATACGAAGCAAGAGCTGGATGCCAGATATGTGGCCCCTCGTACGAACATCGAGGAAAAACTGGCTCAAATCTGGGCTGAGGTGTTAGGGCTTGAGCGTGTCGGAGTAGAGGATCACTTCTTTGAGCTGGGCGGCAACTCCGTACTCATGGTCCAAATCCGCACGCGTATTAGCAAAGAGCTGGGGGTCGATGTCAATCTACGTGATTTCTTGAGTCACCAGACGATTTCTAAGCTGGCTCAGTTGCTTAATAGTGGAGATGTGACCCAAGCAATCGTTTACCCGTCACTCACGCCAGATCCCGCCAATATGCATGAGCCGTTTCCGCTCACAGATGTGCAAATGGCTTATCTGATGGGTAGGGAAGATCATTTTGAAATGGGCGGAGTCGCAACTCATGGCTATGCGGAACTGGAAACACAAGCAGATATACTTGCACTGAACGAAGCATTGAATAAAGTCATTGCTTACCAGCCCATGATGCGTGCGATCATCTTGCCTACAGGCGAACAGAAAATTTTGCAGCATGTACCACCCTATCAGATAGAAATCCTTGATTTGACGCATCTAGATGCTGATGCTCAACAGCAGTGGATTTTGCAAGAACGCGAGCGCATGTCGCACTGTGTATTTGCTACCGACCAGTGGCCACTCTTTGAATATAAAGCGTTCAAGCTGTCAGCCGATACGCACTATCTGTTCGTTAGCTACGATATGCTGATCGCTGATGGTGCGAGTATCCAACTGATGGGCAAGCTGCTAATGAAATTTTATCAACAGCCTGACTGGCAGGCACCGATGTTGGGAAGTACCTATCGCGACTACATTTTGGCCTTGGAAGCATTTAAAAAGACGAACACCTATGAAAGAGATAAAGTTTATTGGCTGGATCAGCTATCCACATTCCCTCTAGCACCGATACTACCGATGAAGCAGGAACCAAGCACCATTGATTCGCCGCACTTCAAGCGATTTGAGCAAACTTTTGCCAAAGCAGACTGGGAGCAATTGAAACACAAAGCGCATGAGCATAATGTAACACCGTCTGCCGTGCTGTGTGCGGCTTATGCTCAAGTTCTTGCTTTCTGGAGTAACCAATCTCATTTTGCGATCAATCTCACTGTCTTTAACCGACTACCTTTTCATGACGATGTGAATAGCCTGATTGGTGACTTTACCTCCGTGATCCTGTTAGAGATTGACTTGCGGGCATATCCCACTTTCTGGGAAAGGGCGGTCGCGATTCAGGAACGCTTGCTCGAAGCATTGGAGCATCGTCATTACGATGGAATCGAAATGATCCGGGAGCTGTCGAAATATCACCAGTATGGGACACGCTCCGTCATGCCGATCGTCTTTACCAGTATTCTGCTTGGCAACAAGGAATCTGGGGAAGTAAGCTGGTATGAACTAGGTGAAATCAAAATGGGCGCAGGCCAAACCTCGCAGGTTTATCTCGACCATCAAGTGTTTGAGGATAATGGTTCCCTGCGTCTTGTGTGGGACTATGTCGATGAATTGTTTGAGCCTGAGATCATCTCCACCATGTTTGCGCAATATACAGGCATCTTGGCGGCAGAGATCGAAGGACAACAAGAATTTATCTTCGAACTGAGCACCTCGGAGCAAGAGAGCATTCACAACTATAACCAGACAGCAGAAGAAATCCCTTACACGACTCTGCATGCCTTGTTTGCCGAACAGGCAAAGCGGGTACCGGATGCAACAGCTGTAATTTGCCAAGAGCAACACATCACATATCGTGAACTTGACGAGCGTTCCAATCAGGTAGCCCGTTATTTGCAAGCGCTGGGAATAGGGCGGCAGGATCGAGTAGCGGTCCTAGCAAGCCATCAGGTTGGAACCATTGTGAATCTGTTGGGTATCCTCAAGGCCGGAGCAGCATATGTTCCCGTTGACCCTGCGTATCCAGAAGAGCGGAGAAGCTACCTTTTGGAAAATAGCGACTGCAAGCAGTTACTGCAGCCTGACCTGTACGAACAGGAAGGTTTGGCTAGCTTTGCTCCAGATTATCTGACGGATAACCACAATCCTGACGACATAGCGTATGTCATCTATACCTCTGGCAGTACAGGTAGACCAAAAGGGGTTGTTATTACCCATGGAGCTTGCGCCAATACCATTCAGGACATCAACCGAAAATACGGGGTGAATGAGACGGATCGGATTATTGGCCTGTCCTCGATGTGCTTCGATCTATCCGTCTATGACATCTTCGGAGCGCTGGGAGCAGGGGCGGCTTTGGTCATGATTCAAGATCAGCGTGACGTATTTGAGGTGCGTCAAGCGCTAAAAGAACATGGGATTACTATTTGGAATTCGGTGCCCGCGATCATGGAGATGTTGCTGGATAATATCGACTCCTCCTTTGTGCAGGAACAGATGAAGACGGTACTGCTCAGCGGAGACTGGATCGCTCTGCATCTGCCGCAGAAGATCAAGCGTCACTTTACCCAAGCCCAGGTCATTAGCTTGGGTGGAGCAACTGAGGCATCCATCTGGTCGATTTATTACCCGATCCCAGAAGTTTTGCCAGCAGGCATGTACTCCATTCCGTATGGTATGCCACTCGCTAATCAGCAGTTTTATGTGTTAAATCAGGAAATGCAGCATTGTCCTGTCGGCGTGCAAGGTGAACTCTACATCGGAGGTATTGGTCTCGCCAAGGAATATCTGCATGACGAGGAGAAGACAAGCGCAGCCTTCATCCTCCATCCTGAACTGGGCAGATTGTATCGGACGGGCGACTATGGGGTGTTCCGCCTAGAAGGCTTTATCGAGTTTTTGGGACGAAAAGACCATCAAATCAAAATCCGCGGCTATCGCATTGAGTTGGGAGAAATCGAAGGAAGACTCTTGGTCCATGATTTCGTCCGTCAAGCTGTCGTAATCGACCAGACAGACCATCGCGGTAAAAAATATTTGTGCGCATATTACAGCAGTGAAGAGGAAGAAGTGACTGCAGAGGAGCTGCGCATCTATCTCTTGCGTGAACTGCCGGAGTACATGGTGCCTACGTACTTCATCGAACTGGATGTAATCCCATTGACACCTAATGGGAAAGTGGATCGCAAGGCGTTGCCACAGCCAGATACGAAACAAGAGATGGAATCAAGGTATGTCGCACCAAGCAACGCCTATGAAGAAAAGCTGTCCCAGATTTGGGCCGAAGTGTTAGGGCTTGAGCGTGTCGGTGTGGAGGATCACTTCTTTGAGCTGGGTGGCAACTCCGTCCTTATGGTCCAGATCCGCACGCGTATCAGCAAAGAGCTGGGGGTCGATGTCAATCTGCGTGATTTCTTGAGTCACCAGACGATTTCCAAGCTGGCTCAGCTACTGACGGAGTCCGCATCGACGAACATCATTAATTATCCCGAGATTACGGCCGATACTGTTGGCTTGTATGAACCATTCCCGCTTACAGATGTACAGATGGCGTACCTCATGGGGAGACACGATCATTTTGAAATGGGAGGAGTCTCGACCCACGTCTATCTGGAGCTGGAAACCAAATTGGATATGCAAAGACTCACACAAGCTCTACAGACAGTCATTACTCGTCATCCAATGCTGCGCGCCGTTATTTTACCAAGTGGCGAGCAACAGATCCTGCCTGATGTGCCTGCATACCAGATCCCAATCACGGATTTGACGCATCTGGACAAAGACGCACAGCAACAGTGGATTGAGACAGAGCGGGAGCGAATGTCTCATTATATCTTCCCGACTGACCAGTGGCCTCTATTTGAATATAAAGCATGCAAGCTCTCGGCCGATACACATTATCTATTTATCGGGTATGACATGCTAATCACCGATGGAGCTAGCTTCCAATTTATTCATAAAGAATTGCTTGAAATGTACCATTATCCACAACGACAACTGCCGGACATCGGGATTACATTCCGCGACTATATGATCGCTTATCAGGCGTTTAAAGGGTCACCCACTTATCAAGACGATAAGCAATATTGGCTTAACAAACTAGAAGATTTTCCAAGCGCTCCGGCCCTTCCGCTGAGAACGAGTCCCGAGCTGGTCACAAGCCCGCATTTCAAACGGGTAAACATGCAAGTGCAAAAAGACAAATACGAACAATTGAAACGCAAAGCGCGAGAGCATTCGATCACACCAACAGCTGTACTGTGCACAGCATTCGCCAAGGTGTTGGCATTTTGGAGCAATCAGTCCCATATTGCTTTGAACTGCACCATTTTCAATCGATATCCGTTCCATGAAGATGTGATGCACTTAATAGGAGATTTCACCTCCGTCATGCTGCTGGATTTGTCACTCTCTCGGGGATCCTCCTTCTGGGAGCAGGCCAAGGCTGTGCAGGATGTGTTGATGGAAGCGTTAGAGAGAAGACACTACGATGGCATCCAATTCATACGCGATCTCGTCAGGTATCATGGACTGGAAGGAAACCGGGCTGTCATGCCGATTGTCTTCACTAGCATGCTGCTTGATACAGGTGATCCCGAACATAACGAACAAGAGCAGTTGGGAGATGTAAAAATGGCCGTATCCCAAACCTCTCAGGTCTTCCTTGATTATCAAGTGCTGGAGGCAGATGGGGGCCTGACGATTACGTGGGATTATGTGGAGGAGCTTTTTGAGGAAAGTATGATCTCCGCCATGTTTGCAGAGTATTTTGTCCTGCTTGATCGGGTCTTAGAAGGGGAGGTCTTCTATGCCCCGAGTGGAAAGGTGGAAGACCAGCAATTCATTGCTGCCTATAATGACACGGATGAAGCGATTCCGTACACGACGCTGCATGCCTTGTTTATTGAACAAGCCATGCGTGTACCTGAAGCCATAGCCGTTATTTTCCAAGAGCAGGCCATTACCTACCGCGAGTTGGATGAGCGTTCCAATCAGGTAGCTCATTATTTACATGAGCAAGGGATTTCGCGAAATGATCGGGTTGCTGTACTGGCTAGCCGCCAAATAGAGACAATCGTTAATCTGCTGGGTATTGTGAAAGCAGGGGCCGCCTATGTGCCAATTGATCCGGAGTATCCCGAAGAGAGGGTAAGTTACATTCTCTCTCATAGTCAATGTGCAAGACTGCTTCGACCTGAACTGTACGACCAAGAAGGATTAGCAGCATATCACGCAGGCGGACTGGAAGAAAATCACCACACAGAAGATGTGGCCTATGTCATCTATACCTCAGGAAGTACGGGCAGGCCAAAAGGAGTAGTCATTACCCACGGTGCCGCAGCCAATACGATCCAGGATATCAATCGCAAGTTTACAGTCGATGAGAATGATCGGATAATCGGACTCTCCTCCATTTGCTTCGACCTGTCCGTCTACGATATTTTTGGAGCTTTGGGAGCAGGGGCGACGCTTGTCATGGTTGCAGATCAACGCGATATGGCAGAGGTACGCCGTACGGTCGAAGAGAAGAGGATTACCATCTGGAACTCGGTACCTGCAATCATGGATTTGCTGATGGAAGAGCTTCTTGGCAGCGATCATGGGGACGAGGAACAGCTGTTTTACTGGATGCAAAGCCAGTACACTAGCTCTATGCCGCGCAGAAGGAACAGTTCGTTGCGACTCGTACTGTTAAGTGGAGACTGGATTTCTGTGAAACTGCCAGAAAAAATCACCAAGCATTTCCTGCATGCCGATGTAGTCAGTCTGGGTGGAGCTACAGAAGCGTCGATCTGGTCCATCTATTATCCCGTAGTCGAAGTGGCTGAAACCAACACTTCTATCCCTTATGGTATGCCGCTTGCCAACCAGAAGTTTTACGTACTGAACGAGCAGCTTGGCTATTGCCCGCTCGGCGTTCAGGGCGAACTGTACATTGGCGGCATCGGTTTAGCGAAGGAATACTTGCAGGATAAGCTGAAGACAGAGGAAGCTTTCATACTACATTCGCAGTTGGGCAGACTCTATCGGACTGGGGATTATGGGATTTTGCATAAAGATGGTTACATTGAGTTTCTGGGAAGAAAAGATGCTCAAGTGAAGATTCGTGGCTATCGGGTGGAACTTGGGGAAATTGAGAACCAGCTCTTGCAGCTTCCTCAGGTAAAGGAAGCCGTTGTACTGGATCAAGTAGACAGCAAAGGCAGGAAATATCTATGTGGCTATATCGTCTCCGAGCAATCGATCGACATCGTGCAGATTAAGTCACAGCTCGGTGAAGTTCTACCTAGCTACATGGTGCCCCTGCATTTCATGCACATAGATGAAATGCCGCTAACCCCAAATGGTAAGGTAAACCGCAAGGCGATGCCGAACCCAGACATAGACTCTTTGATTGCGACTGTCTATACCGAACCAGAGAGTGAGCTGGAAAAACAGCTTGCGATGATCTGGGGCGATTTATTGGGAATCGAACGAATTGGCGCAAACGACCATCTCTTTACACTAGGAGCCGATTCTATGAGTATTATTAAATTCGCTGCCCGTCTATCGCGAGAGCTTTTGCTCCAGATACCGATTCATCAAGCCTTCCAGACCCCTACGATCCGTGAGATTGCGGAGTTCCTTGCGAATCAGGATACATCCATGCCCGATTATTCCACAGAGCGTATACTGCTTTCTTCCCCGGCTCAAGAGGAAATTCAAGGGAAAAAAATCATCTTTTGCTTCCCGCCTGTAGTGGCACTGGGCGTCGTCTATCAGCGACTGGCGGAAACATTGGATAACTATACGTTCTATAGCTTTAACTTCATTGAATCAGAGGCTCGTATGGAGGCTTACCTTAGTCTTATCAAGCAAGTCCAACTACATGGACCTTATACCTTCCTTGGTATTTCAGCCGGGGGCAATCTGGCTTTTGAAATCACGAAGCTTCTGGAGAAGCAGGGAGAACGCGTCTCGGATCTAATATTGCTAGACTCGTTCTATATTCAGGAGATAAATGATGAGCGACTTACGCCAGAAGAAAGCCACAAATATGCCCAGGAAACCGTTGAGCACATGCTTCAAGCGTACCCACAGTTGCAAGGGGAAGGAGAGTTCTTCAAGAAACAGGTTGGGAAGAAAATCGAAAGCTACTACTCATATCTCGACAATCTAAAAAATGACGGACAGGTGGCTGCCAATCTTTATGTGATCAAGTCGCCAACGAGTCAGAGCAAGCATGTGCGGGGCGATATCAATCTGTGGGGCTCATCCACAACAGGCACATATGTAGCTTGTGACGGATACGGTGATCATGAAAAAATGCTAGATACAGGTTTTGTCGAGCAAAACGCTACGCTGATCAACCATTTTTTGAAGTAAGGGATTTCAAAATGGTGTAACGCGAGTATTGACGTGCGCTACACCGATATTCATTCGTGAACAACGTCCGAATCGTGAAGGATGGCTACGTCTTTGGTTTCGATTTGGTTGACATGGAGCTAAACCTGTCAAAACAAACGTAACCTGCTTAGTAGGACATTTGAAAGAGCCGTACTATCAGAAGCGTCTTCGATGTATTCAACCGTGAGAATCGCGATTCCTTCTTGAATACACAAGGAGCAAAGGAGTACGTAAAGATCAGGCTAGTTTATATGCCTGATCTTTATTTTTCTGGGCTTACCCTTCCATTGACAGTTTTCATATGAATTGCACAATGATGTTGACACGACACCTAATGGTGACCAATTAAGAGCTAGCTAGTATTCTTAGAAAGCCACAAAGAATCAGTAGATGTTTATGCTTTTCTATTTGAAAAAGAGAAGGATTTAACCTGGAAAGATGTCTACATCTACAGAAAATATTGTTAAAATAACAACGCCTATCAGTGATGACCGTTTGTGAAGTTAGATTAAAACCAGTTTCTGGTGAAATAGGCGAACGAATAGGTGGAAAAACCATAACGTAAAGTGTATCTAAGCCAATGGAGGAGGGAAATTATGTACGGGTGGTATCCACAAGAGGGTTATTATCCAATTTCGGCGGGAGAAGGCAGACGCTACAACGAATACGAATTACTGAGACACATCGCCAGATTAGAGCGACGTTTGGCAGAAGTACAAGAAGCCTTGTCAGCATGTATGAAAAAGAATGACGGATTAAAAAAGGATTTAGAAGTGGTTAGGCTGCAAAGCCCAGTGCAAACTCAAAATGATCAAACCTATCAACAGCCAGCAGTCGATAAAGTAAATGTCAAATGTATAGCAGCGACAGGGACATCGGTAACCTTTGAGATATCGGAAAGAAGATTAACATTTGATAGCGATTATTATGGTAAATATGTAGGCGAATATACCCCTGAAAAAGTATACGCAGCCATGGCGGATTATGGTGCGGGGCAAATCTATCTAACCATTAAGGATGATAATGAAATTTGGCATACATTTAGATATTCACGTTTCGAATCGTAATTGACAAGTTGCTGTCGAGTGATGTAACCAAGGATACTGACTGCGTGTTGCCAGAAAATGCTTATGTCACTCGACATGATACATACTTCGGAAAGTGCTATGTAATTCAAATATTTAGCCAAACCAAATAAGTAGCAGACCGATGTCCTTTCTATTAACATAATTGTAAAGAAAGAACAGAAACGTTATGGGAACTCAAGTGCTTATTTATGTCCAAATTCTTGACGAATTACATACCAAAATGCGTTACGTGTGGTTTCCATCAACTTTCATCAGCGTCTGGGGATTGCCCAGGTGCTCATTCACAACCCCGAGCTACTCGTCTTGGACGAGTCAGTTTCCGCGCTCGAACAGCTGCAAGCCGCCCTCTATTTTACTAACAAAGTCCCACCTATTTCACGATAATGATCATTCAGAGTTGCGTATTTCTGGCACTGGCGACTATGGCTCACGCCTTTCACTGGTCTTCGTCGCTGGATTCCCGATCACTGGGTGTACGGAGCGGAGCTGCCTTTTTCCATCTGGTCGTTTTGGACGGTATCTATTGGGTCAGGTTTCGCTGTAAGCCTCCTGGTAAAATGGATGAACCGTTTATTCTTTCAACAACAAATGACCACAATAATGGGTAAAGAACTGATTTCATCACGGTTCTTCGGCTTCCTCTCTTCTTTTTACAGAGGGGTTTGCGAAGACGTGCTCATGCGGCTTCCTATATTGGCGTTACGGTTTAGAAGCTGCGATCATTAGTCATTTTAGTGCTGACATCGTGCTACATGTGATCTCGAAAAATAAAACATAGAAAGTAGGAGAAGCAAATGATAGTAGTAACAACAGAAAACATTCCAGGATATCGTGTCGTTGAAGTAAAAGGAACGACATTCGGCTTAATCGTTCGAGCACGTGGAATTGGGGGAGACATCATGGCAGGTCTTCGTTCACTAGTTGGCGGAGAAATCAAGGAATACACGGTGCTCCTAGAGGATGCGCGAAAACAGGCGCTTGACCGCATGATAAAAAACGCAACTGCCATGGGAGCTAACGCTGTGGTAATGTGTCGGTATGACTCTGGAAATATGGGAAATATGGGGGAAGTTGTCGCTTACGGTACAGCAGTTGTCGTTGAACAGGTGTAAGGAATGATTTATATCATTTCCTACATCGTTTTTCAGATCTTGCTTTTCATCATCTTGCTAATCATTTCGAAAATCAAGGACAAACGACTGCACCAAGACCACGGAGAAATCGTCCCGCCCGGATTTGAGCCGACGAATGAAGTGACGATCGATCCAGTAAGTCAGGAAAAGCGTCGTGTATATTTCAATCCAAAGACCGGAGATCGCTATTACAAAATTGAAAAATAAGATGAGGATGACTGCCCAACTCATGGGGCAGGAAAATAGTTAGATAGTAGATTAAGTAGAAACGAGCCAAATCTTGGAGGACAAGATTTGGCTTTTGTTGTGCGTCCAAACCCGAAAACAATGTCACAATATCTGGCAATAGGTGACACCACGACCCGTTCCAAACAGCAAAAGCAACTTCACCGCAGTTCCATATCTGTGTAAGTGGTAAATGGCTATGAAATTTACAAGACGCTCTGCTGACTTCAAGTAGGAGTTGTGGAAGATCAGTATGGGGAAGAGTATACCAAAAATTTACAAATATCTCATTGTCATTTTTTGGAAATTGTAATAGCATATATTTGTATTAAACATTAGCTAATAGGAGGGATTTAAAATGAAAGGTGTAGTTAAGTTAATAAGCGCTTTAACAACGTTCGTGTTGGCATTCATTGCATTAGGGACAGGTCCAGTATCCGCGAATGGGACAGGTTCAATGATTGGTCTGGCAGGTCCACCAGTAGCATATTTGTGCGAAGATGCAGACTATCAAGGTTACTGCTTAGGTCTATACGAGGGCACTAGAATTAATAAACTTGATGAAAAATTCTTCAATGACAAAGCTTCCTCGATCAAGATTTTAGATAATCGATACAACGTAACCGTTTACGAACACTCAAATTTGACTGGACGTAGCACTACTTATTTGTTCAGTGATCGTGACATGAGTGACGAAAATATTGGGAACGATGAAGCTTCTTCTCTTGTCGTTTCTGCAAATCAAGAAGAACTTAATGGAGTTTACTTGTACGATCACTACGGCATGAGCGGTGATTGGATCAAGGTTACCTCAAACGCGAACACTATCCCACTTAATGACAAGATTTCATCCATTCGTATCGTTGGACCATATGATATAACGATATTCGAACATGCAAACTTTACTGGAAGAAGTTTGAATTTTAGTGGTAATGCGAATCCAGAGGGCACCACGATTCTCGATTTGGTTCCATACGGATTTAACGACATTACATCCAGCATATTAATCACAAAGCGCTAATAAATTCAAGTTCTTCATGTCTTTGCACTCCATTTTTCTTCATCGTCAACTAATAAAACAACAGGTACACCAATAAAGTGACCATTCATTTGGTCACTTTTTGTGTTACAACCTTTAAGTTTTGTTGTTCAACGGGTTCGAGAGTTCAATAAACGAAGCCAGTCGAGGAAAATTTTCATGAATGGTGAATAGTCCCATGCGGTATACCATTTGCCGTGCGTTTGTGAATACTGCCATATTGTGACGACCCCAAAGTCATGATAACATTCTAAAAAATATCTTTTGGAGAGATAGAGGACGAGAGGTCATTAGCATGACGAAAACGATACTGATTGTGGAAGACCAGCAGGTTTTGCGAGAGATTATGAAGGAATACTTGATGGACGAAGGACACGAAGTGCTGGAAGCGGGGGACGGGAATCAGGCGCTGACGTTATTTCAAGAGCATGAAGTGCATTTGATCATTCTGGATGTTATGCTGCCGGAAATGGACGGGTGGTCAGTATGCAGACGCATTCGAAAAGTTTCCAACGTCCCCATTCTGATGTTAACAGCTCGTGCGGATGAGGATGACACGTTGCTCGGATTCGAGCTCGGGGCGGACGATTATGTCGTGAAACCGTGCAGTCCTCCTATCCTGCTGGCACGCGCCAAACGGTTGCTGGAAAACCGGCAAATGCACGAACCGGGGGATATGTTGTCTGGCGGCGGGATTACGATTCACTTGCCGTCCCGAACCGTTTCGATTGAGGGAATGAATTATAGCCTGACGCACACGGAATTCGAAATTTTGGCTTACTTGATGAAAAACAAAGGCATCATCCTCACTAGAGAACAGCTCCTTACAAAAATCTGGGGTTACGACTTTGTCGGCGAGGATCGTACGCTCAGCAGCCATGTTCGGAATTTGCGTTCCAAGCTGGGAGAGCATGCGAAGCATATCGTCACTGTTGTTCGTTCCGGTTATAAATTTGAGGATCGGCCATGAGAACAAGCATTGTACGCAAGCTGTTTCTGCTCACGACGGGATTATGCCTTATTGTGATCGCGAGCATTTTTATCGGACAAACCGTATTTTTCGAGCAGTTTTATGTGCATCAAAAGGTAGAGAAGGTGACGGAAGCCCTTCAATCCTATCGGCAAAACGAGTTGACTCATGCCGGGACTTCTCAGGATGAAGTCAGGAAGGAACAGGAGTTTTACCAAAAGACGAATGCCTGGTTCGCTCGATTGGATGATAGAGGCCATTTGAAATACACGGACGATTTCGAGATGGAGGTCCGTCTGGAGCACTCGGGCGCCACACCTGCACTTTCTGGCAAGTCGATTGTCGTTCCATTGTATACGGTCATGGATGTGGAGGATGTAAGCGCCGATAACCCCTTCCTGGATACCTTTGTGAAAGCGGGGCAACAGATTGCCATGGAAGGGATCATGATCGACAAGCAATTGTTTCCGCAGCGGATCGGGAGGAGTGTCTCCAATCTCAGAGAGGAAAATCGACTGGAGAATCAGCAACTCGTCAAAAAAGAGTATGAGGTCGTCCCGCGATTCAAAAGTCCCACCGAATACCATGAGCGTTATCCCAGCGTTCTGGTGCACGGAACTATCACACAGGTTCGGACACCGCAAGGAGCGGATGTATCCCGCTATACGAACCGCTTATTTCTTGAACGGGTGAAAGCTTTTCAAGCGGAGTTGCTATACGGTGATGATGTGGAGCAAATAAGCACGATATCGGACTACAAAGAGAACGATATGAATTACAAAATATTCGTAGAGCGCGTGACCGATCCAACAGGGAAACCCGCCTATCTGTTTGCCATGGCATCGCTGCAGCCCGTAAACGAAGCTGCGGAGGTCATGAGAAGTTATTACGGCTACATCATTGCAGGTACGTTGCTGCTCGTTCTGCTCGCCTCCTTCTATTATTCCCGCAGAATAGCAGCTCCTCTGCTCCGTATGGACGACATGACGCAAAAAATGGCAAAGCTGGACTTCTCAGAAAAAATTCCGATCAAGACAGAGGATGAGATCGGCAGCCTGTCACGGAATATTAATCGACTTTCGGATATGCTGCATGCCCATATTGTCCGGTTGGAGCAGGATATCGAGAAAGAAAAGCGGCTGGAGCAAACGCGCAAAGAATTTATAGCTGGCGTGTCGCATGAGTTGAAAACTCCGCTTAGCGTCATGGAAAGCTGCCTATACATCTTGAAGGATAAAGCGGACAGCCCGAAGCGGGACTACTATTTTGCTGCGATGGAAGATGAAGTGAAGAAGATGAACCTGCTGGTTGCGGATATGCTGGACTTGGCAAAATATGAATCCGGTACGTATAGAATGCAGATGGATTCGTTCCGGATTGATGTGGTAGTGGAGCAAATCTGTGAAAAGTTGGCACCGGACCTCGCGGGCAAGCAGTTGCAGTTGCATCACCGTTTAGCCCCAGTCGAAGTCATCGCCAATCAGCATCGAATCGAGCAGGTGATCGTAAATTTCCTGACAAACGCCATACGCTACACGCCGAAACAAGAGGACATTGTCATCTCAACGGTTGAACGGGAGGATACCGTCAAGATTTGCATCGAAAATAAAGGCGTCCATATTCCGGCCGAGCAATTGGAAAAGATATGGGATCGTTTCTACCGCGGCGAGCATTCCCGCAACCGTGCGACCGGAGGAACCGGATTGGGCCTGGCGATCTCCAAGCAGATACTAGAATTGCATGGGGCGTTCTATGGGGCAATGAATACGGAAGAAGGCGTCTTGTTCTATTTTGAATTAAAGAAAAAGAAAGTGTAGAACCTCGGTTCTGCACTTTTTTTATTGGATTTCTACCCAATCTGCACACGATCTGCATCTGATCTTGATCTCCGACGATTACTCTTTACCTTGTTCAAGCAGAAAGGGGAAAGATGAAAGTGCAAAAGAAAATGTTGGGTATTACACTGATCGTAATGCTCGCTTTATCGGTTGCGGCATGCGGTAGCAATGGACAACCACCTACTTTCGAGATTACTAGGCAGGCCGTGGACATCTCCACTCCGCAGCAAACCTCCTATGCAGCACAGTATCAAAAAAGCGTTTTTCTCGGAGATTCGATTACAGAGGGATTGTCTTACCATGATGTGTTGAAACAGGAGAACGTGCTCGCAGGTGCAGGGAAAACGGCTGAATTCGCGCTGCAAGACGTGGACGAATTGGTCAAGAGAAAGCCCGAGCATATTTTTATCCAGCTGGGTTCAGACGACATTTTATGGCCGACCGACAATCCCAAGGAATATTCGTTGTCGTATTACAGCCAATTGATCGATGGCATCAAAGTAAGGCTTCCAGAGGCGTCCATCACGATATTATCCGTTACCCCGGTTACGGCAGAGGCAGAAAAAGCGGAGCCACGTTATCGAAATATCCGCGACTACAATAAGGGACTGAAGGAGCTCGCGAGCAAGGTACAAGTCGGATACGTCGATGTGTCATCAATCGTGGCTGATCATCCTGACATGTACGATGCGGACGGCATTCATTTCCAAGCCGAGTTTTATCCAATTCTGCTCGATTACGTAAAAAATGAGCTGGGTCGTCAGAAGAGCGCAAAATAACGGCGCGGGAGGAAACGAACGTTGGTATTCAGCAGTCTGATTTTCCTGTTTCAATTTCTGCCCGCCGTGCTGCTCGTTTATTATGTGTCGCCCAATAAGCTGAGAAATGCTGTTCTGTTCGCAGCGAGTCTCATCTTTTATGCATGGGGCGAGCCGGTATATATCATCATCATGATTGTTACAACTGTATTTGATTATATCAACGGGCTCCTGATCGATAAGTACAGTCACCGCAAGCCAATCGCCCGAGCAGTGTTGTTCGGCTCTATCTGCGGCAGTCTGGCGATTCTCAGTTTCTTCAAATATGCCGGGTTTGTCGTTTCGAATGTGAATGATCTATTCGGTCTGCATATACAGGTGGCTGATCTACCACTGCCGGTCGGTATTTCCTTTTATACGTTCCAAACGATGTCCTATGTAGTGGATGTATACCTCGGAAAAGTACCGGCACAACGAAATATCGTCGCTTTCGGCACTTACGTTACGATGTTTCCCCAACTGGTCGCAGGTCCGATCGTCAAATATGGAGATATCTCGGAGCAACTGGTTTTTCGTAAAGTGACACTGGAGCGGTTCGGAGAAGGAGCGGAATGGTTCATCCGGGGATTGGCTAAAAAAGTGTTGCTAGCCAACAATATCGGACTGCTATGGACCAATGTGAAGTCGACGCCGTTTGAGGACTTGACTGTCCTTTCCGCGTGGCTTGGCATCCTTGCATTTACGTTTCAAATTTATTTCGATTTCAGCGGGTATTCGGATATGGCACGCGGGCTCGGCAAAATGTTCGGTTTCGAATTCCCAGAAAACTTCAAGCATCCGTATATTTCACGAAGCGTTACAGAATTTTGGCGCAGATGGCATATTTCCCTCGGTTCCTGGTTCCGGGAGTATGTCTATATTCCGCTTGGCGGCAACCGGATGGGCTTGGGCAAGCAGTTCCGTAACCTCTTGATCGTCTGGTTCTTAACCGGTCTGTGGCATGGGGCGAGCTGGAACTTTATCGTATGGGGCTTATATTTCGGCTGTTTCGTTGTGTTTGAGAAGCTGTTTTTGCTGAAGTGGCTGAAGCGTTGGCCGAACTGGGCAGGACATCTCTACACGCTGCTGATTGTCGTTGTCGGATGGGTCCTTTTTGAATTCGAACATTTGCCTTCCACGTGGATGTTCATCCGTGCGATGTTTGGTTTCGGGGCGCACGAATGGGCAGATCGCCAGGCGCTCTACGACCTGACGACGTATGGGGGATTGCTCGTTCTGTTGGCCTTGTGCGCGACACCGCTGCCCCGGAAAGTAGGGGAGCAGATGAAAGCCCGATGGAACTCGGTAGGCATGATCACTGCTTTGGCACTTTCAATCATCAGTTTGGTTTTGTCGTCCGCTTATTTGGTCTTTGAGGATTACAATCCATTCTTATATTTTCGGTTTTGAGGGGAGGGAGCGATCTTGACCAGCTATGACAAATGGACACGAGCCGTGACAGGCTTGTTGTTCTTGCTGTTTATCCTCATGGTGGCCGTTTTGAACATACTGACCCCTGAGCAGGCGTTCTCGGAATCGGAAAACAGGGTGCTCGAGAGGAGGCCGCCATTTTCACTACGATCCTTGCTGGCGGGGAAGTTCACATCTGATTACGAGACCTATATCACTGATCAATTTGCTTTTCGGGACGTGTGGATCGGGCTAAAAACGGATGCGGATCGTGTTATGGGCAAAAAGGACAGCAACGGTGTTTATCTGGGCAAGGATGGGTACCTGATTCAACATTTCTCATCGCCGCTGGCCACCGGGGTGAATGACAGAGTTCAGGCCATCCAGTCGATTCACCAGACAACGCCAGACCTTCGTAAGTACATCATGCTAGTACCGACTGCCGCCGCATTGCTTCGGGATAAACTGCCTGCCTACGCACCAATGGGCGACGAACAGGCTGCGCTCAATCGAGTTCGGCAATCGCTTCCACCTGATATTCGCTTCGTGGATGTCTATCCCGCGTTGTATGCTGGACGCGAAGATGCCATTTTTTATAAAACGGATCATCATTGGACAAGCAAAGGCGCTTATTATGCGTATCAGGTGTTGTGCAAACAGATGGGGATTGTTCCAAAAGACGAAGCTGCGTTCAACATTCGGCAGGTGACGGATGCATTCTACGGTTCGCTCTATTCGAAAAGCGGCTTCCGTCATCTGCAGCCTGATCGTATCAATCTTTATCTGCCAAAAGAGGAAAGCAAAAAGAAGGTGGAGTACGTGGACGAAGGACGTACTGCGGATTCCTTGTACCAGACGGACAATTTGTCCAAAAAGGATAAGTATGCGGTTTTCCTGAACGGCAACCATGCACTGGTCCGAATCACAACCGACCATCCGGACGGGAAGAAGCTGCTGGTCGTGAAAGATTCGTACGCAAATAGCCTGATTCCCTTCTTGACCGAACACTTCGCAGAGATCGATGTCGTTGACCTTCGCTATTATGAGGAATCCGTAACAAAGCTCATACAAGATCGGCAATTTCATGACATGCTATTCCTTTACAACGTCAAAACGTTTTTTGAAGACACCTCTATTCTGAACATCATGGAGTGAATGTAATGAAGCGATTTTTGTCTGTACTGCTTATGTTTGCTATCGGAATGGGAATGTTGGTCGGATGCTCCAGTGACGGCGGGACTTCCGAAGAACTTTCCGCCGCAGAAGTGGGAGAAAGAATTCACCAAACAGTAAGTTTTCAGGATATGAAGCAAGGGGATCTGGAAAAACTGCAAAAGTTGTATCAGATCGAAGCAGGAAAAGTGGAGGATTTCATCCTGTACACAGCTTCATCCAATGTGAAAGCGGATGAACTCGCTGTTATCAAAGTCAAAGATGCGAGCGACACCGGATATATAAAAGAGAAAATACAACAACGGATCGAGGCACAAACAATCAAATTGAAAGACTATCGCCCAGAGGAGTATTTTCTCATCGAAAAGCATGTTTTGAAGACGAAAGGACCGTTTGTTTTATTCGCGGCGTCGAAAGAGGTGGATCAAATAGAATCTGTGTTTAAAGAAGCGCTGAAGTGAAAACACGATGACAGATCCGTTTGGTATGGGATGCAAATAAGTGTAGCTGCACAGTTGTAAAAAAAGAAAACGGTAACCCAATTAGCTACCGTTTTCATACGGACCCATTTATCTTACTCGGATAAACACCAAAACATTATCTCTTGATAACACACGTTGGAACCCGTTATTCAAAAGACAACGTGCAGCTGGACCCACACGTCTACCAATCATTAAAAATCGGTTGCATGGTGCGGCACTTCCAATGATGCTAACGTCGCGAATAATTCGCCTACGTACGCCATTCACTCTGATACGTCTGAATAGGATTACTACTATGTCAGTCATATTCATCACCTCGTTTCTCTCTGCATGGTATAGTGCATGCAAATGGGGGAAGCTTGGCAACTGATACGAGCCTGTAGTAAATGAAAATGTGCGAATGGATACGGCAATTTACAAGAAAGCGTTAGACAACTATTCTTCTTCTCCATTCCTATGTTTTAATGAGAAAAGAAATGGCAGTCGAGTAGCTATGGAAGAGGGATAACATGAAACGACTAACGATCGGCTTGTTTGCCCATGTGGATGCGGGCAAGACTACGTTCGCCGAACAGTTGCTATATCATACGAACAGCATCCGGTCGCGGGGCCGGGTGGATCATCAAGATGCCTTTTTGGACAGCCACGATATCGAGAGGAAAAGAGGCATTACTGTGTTCGCCGATCAGGCGGTTATGCACCATAAGGGCGACGTTTATTATTTGATCGACACGCCTGGACACGTCGATTTTTCTTCCGAGATGGAGCGGGCGATCGGGGTAATGGATTACGCGATCGTGATTGTCAGTGCCGTAGAAGGTGTTCAGGGTCATACAGAGACAGTCTGGCAGTTGTTGCGCAAACATCGGATACCGACATTTTTCTTTATCAATAAAACAGATCGGATCGGCGCGGATGCGTTCAGGACGGAAGAGGAGATACGCAGTCAGTTGACAATGGATGTCTGTTCCGTCAAGGACAACTTCGCAAACGGTATCGTGGGTGAGCAGCTACGAGAGATGATGGCGGAGCGGAACGAGTCCTTGCTAGAAGCGTTCATAGAGGAAAGGGACGATCAAGCTTTTTGGCTGGGTGCTTTACAGGAAATGATACGAGATGGGCGTCTGTTCCCCTGCGCATGCGGCTCGGCACTGCAGGATGATGGCGTTGTAGAGTTCCTGAATCAACTGTCCTTGTTGACGACTGCGTCTTATGACGAGACGGCTCCGTTCGGGGGGCGCATTTATAAAATTCGACACGCAGCAAACGGATTGAGGCTAACGTTCGTCAAAGCGCTCAGCGGCCAGCTAAAGGTACGGGAGTTGCTTAGCTATGAGAGCGGTGGACATCGATACGAAGAGAAGATTACACAAATCTTACTGTTTAGTGGTAGGAAATCACAGTCGGTTGAACAAGTAGCTGCTGGCGATTTGTTCGCGGTCGCAGGCTTGTCCGAGGCCGAAGCTGGACAAGGGGTGGGGCTCTACTCAGACAAGTTTGCTTATGAGACGGAGTCGACATTACAATCAAAAGTACAGTTTGACGGTTCGCTTCACGTGCAGCAAGTGCTCGGTGCGTTTCGCATTCTGAATACGGAGGACCCATCGCTGAATGTGGTTTGGGAAGAGAGTGTGCAGGAGATTCACATTCGTGTCATGGGACTGATCCAATTAGAAGTGCTGGAGCAGGTTGTGAAGGAACGCTTCGGTTTCGTTGTCTCTTTCGGCCAACCAGAGATCTTGTATAAAGAATCGATACAGTCTGCTGTGACGGGATATGGACACTTCGAGCCGCTCAGGCATTACGCGGAAGTGCACCTCCTGCTTGAACCGGGAGAGCGAGGCAGCGGGATTCACTTCACTAGCGTATGTCATCCTGATGAACTGAGTTTTAACTACCAGAATCTGGTTCAGTCTCATCTGTACGAACGAGAGCATCATGGGCTATTGACAGGCATGCCAGTCACCGACATGAAAATTACGCTCCTAAGAGGCCGTGCGCATAACGAACATACGCATGGGGGCGACTTTCGTGAGGCTACCTTCCGCGCACTGCGGCAGGGGCTGGAGAAAGCGGAAAATATGCTGTTAGAACCCTATTATGACTTCAAAATAAAGGTGGGGATGAACGAAATGGGGAGGGTACTTTCGGATGTTCAGCGCGCCTCAGGTTCGTTTCTGCCGCCGCAGATGTCGGATACGCATGCGGTCATTACGGGAAGGGTGCCCGTAGCAACATTCATGAATTACAGCACCGAATTCGCTTCTTTCACGCATGGACGAGGCAGCATTCGCTGTGTATTTGGCGGATACGATCGCTGTCATAATGCGAAGGAAGTGATGGAAAGGAAAGGCTATGAAAAGGATGCAGATCCAGCTTATACATCCTCCTCGATCTTTTGCGCCAAGGGGGCTGGCTACTCGGTGCCGTGGGACGAGGTAGAAGCCAAGATGCATCTGCTTTAAGCAGATCCGAACAGGGCTGTATTAAGATTTTCAAAAGGTTATTTCAATAAATTGGGGCGAGCCTGCTATGGCTTCGCCCTATTTACATTGAGTGCGAGTATAAATCCGCCGCAATCCCTCTACATCCACAACTCGAATGGTACTACGCTCAGATAGCTCAATCAAACCTTGCTGTCGCCATTTTTGCAAAGTCTTGTTCACCGTAATGCGAGACGTATCAATATAGCGAGCAAAAGACATCTGATCGATCGGAATATGATTATTTCCGTGCACAGCTATTAGTTTCAGCAGATAATTAGCCATCGCAAGCTCAATGGGACTGTCAGTGAACGCGATGATTTCAGCCAGGAGACGAAGCTTATAGATTTGTGAATGGGTGAAGATCACGGCCGACTGAGGGTGGTCTTGGCAGATGCAGGATAAGACCTCGTCGGAGAAAAAGTAAATGACGGAAGGAGACGTAGTTATGGCTGAAGTCAGATAGGACCCGTTGTAGGCGCCGTGCTCACCAAACAACCCACCTGTGGGAATGTAATCGATAGACCGCTCATGCCCGTTCTCAGATAAGAGAGTGATCTTTACGCTCCCTTTGTCTAGATAATAAAATCCAGTTCCCACTTCGCCTTGATGGTAGATCGTTGTCTGTTTTCCCATTTCGATCTTCTTGCCATACATGAGGTACGGGGTCCACTGATAGCGGAGACAGGTCATAGTGACCACCTTTCACATTGTTATGCTTACACGGTGCGAGCAGTGTGTGCGGTGAGTTGTGGAGGCTTCAGCATATCTGGGCGTTTGATGACAAAGGATCGGTTTTTGATTTCAATGATGCCCTGTTCCTTCCATACCTTCAGGATCTTGTAGACCGTGATACGAGTGAGGCCAGCACATTCAGCTAGCTCTTGTTGAGTGAGGGGCACCTCGTGGTTTTTATAGTCTTCGCAAATGTTAAGCAGGAGACGAGCGATTTGCTCTTCTGAGGTCAGTGTCTTCATGTTGATGGCGGTTAGAAGAATCCGCATTTTTTGATGGATGGTTTGGGTGAAAAGAGACAAGAGTTCAGGGTGTACCTTCAGCATTTCGAGGAATTGCAAACAGGAGAAATGGTAGACGACTGCATTCTTTACAGCAATCGCCGTGGTGAAATGAGGTTGTTGATCCATCGTTTGAAGACCCATGATTTGACCAGGGACTACGATGTTCACCAGGCGATCTTTCCCCTTGAGAGTAGAGGTCACAATCTTGACTAATCCCTTATGTAGATAATAAAATCCTTCTCCTATCGTCTCTTGCCTATAGATAGCTGTTTTTCCTTTCACAAATTGACGGGTGCCGTATTCTAAAAGGGTTTCCCATTTCAAATCCGTTTCAAAAGGAGATACCATCATCACCGCTCCTTTCCTCATCGATGATCTTGCCTCTTCTAATCATTTACCTAGGCTCGAGTCTTAATATTCAGACTTACTATTCTTGATTATATGAATATAAAAAGCTCCTTACCAATATTTCAACGTGAAAATGACGTGCATTCGAAAAAAAACAGAATGGATGTTAATTCGTTTACACATCTTCAGTTGCCCATGAATCAGGTGAGCGACATTTTATATTTTTCAGCCGTGATGTTAATTGGGTTACATTTTCCAGAAAAGACAGACATTATAATGCGGTTTAAGTGCAAAAACGACGCAACCAACCAAAAACAACAGGGAGGAATTGTAGTGGGAATCCGTACAGGTGACCAATACATACGGGGCTTGAGATCACGGCAACCGGAGATTTGGCTACAAGGCAGAAAGGTCACAAATGTATGTGAGGAAGCTGTTTTTCGACAGCCGATTCATGAAATAGCCAAGCTGTATGACATGCAGCATGACGAGAAGTACCAAGAGAAGATAACCCATATTTGTCAGGAGACTGGCGAGCGTGTGAACAACGCCTTTCTCGTTGCAAAGACCCCTGAGGAGTTGCAGGCGAAACGGGCCGTGTACGAAGCTTATGCCAAAGCCACTTTTGGTTTGATGGGAAGAACGCCGGATTTTCTCAATATCGTCTTGACGTCGCTATACAGCAATGCGTCTTTCTTGGAAAGGTACAATCCGCAGTGGGCGGAAAACGCGAAAAATTATTACAAGGTTGTTCGCGACCAAGACCTGTTTTTAACGCATGCGATTATCAATCCGCAAAATGACCGCAGCAAGTCCTCGCACGAACAAAGCGATGTGTACACCCATTTGGGGGCAGTAGAGGAGACGCCGGAAGGGTTGATCGTCAAAGGAGCGAAAATGCTCGCGACACTGGCCCCGATTACGGATGAAGTTATCATTTATTCGTTCCCCGGGTTTCAGCCAGGAGATGAGCGTTATGCCTTGGCATTTGCCATTCCGATTGACACTCCTGGCCTGCGCATCATTTGCAGGGAGCCCATGCAGGATGGAATTCGTTCCGTTTATGACCATCCTTTGGCATCGCGCTTCGAGGAAATGGATGCTCTTCTTGTCTTTCATGACGTACTTGTGCCTTGGGAGCGCTTATTCCTGTACAACAATGTAGAAGCAGCCAACCTGCTTTATCCAAAGACAGGCATCGGACAGCAGCCGGCGCACCAGACAGGGGTGAGAGGACTGTTGAAGCTCCAATTTGCCACGGAAGTTGCCATGCGGCTGGCAGACTCCATCGGGGTAGACGTCTATCCGAATGTCCAAAACAATCTCGGGGAGCTAGCGCAATCGCTGGAATCGCTCAGAGCTCTCCTGAGGACAGCTGAGCTGGAATACGAGACCTTGCCGTCGGGCGAGCTCATGCCAGGTTACGTGCAGCTCGAAACCATTCGCGGACTACTTCCGAAGCTGTACCCACGGGCAATCGAAGTCATCCAAATTATAGGAGCAGGCGGTTTGCTCATGTCTCCGACCGACAGTGATTTGGAACATCCTGAGTTGGTCGCGGATATGGAAAAGTTTTATGCCGGACGGGTGGGTATCTCCGGTACAGATCGGGTTCGCCTGTTTAAGCTCGCGTGGGACCTGTGCGGGGAAGCTTTCGGACAGCGTTTGCTGCAATACGAGCGCTACTATACCGGTGATCCGGTGCGCAAATTAGCGATTTTTTACAACAATTATAAGAAGTTTCATGCCTGTACGATGGTGGATGATGCGCTCAGCGTTTTTGCTGCCAAAACTCGCTAAGAGTTCATAAAACAAGGGAGGGAATAGAGCATGCGTACAATGGCGCCTATCCATTTGTGGAAGTTTATCGAGGATCACATCGATCAACTCAAGCCACCGGTGAATAACAAGGTGATTTGGAAAGATGCAGAACTAATGGTCATGGTAGTGGGAGGACCGAATAAACGACGGGATTTTCACATTGATCCATCTGAGGAAGTCTTTTACCAGCTCAAGGGTGATTGCTTTGTCGAGATCATCAATCAGGATGGAAAGCGTGAGATCATTACGGTCAAAGAAGGCGAAATGTTCCTTCTTCCTGCAAATGTCCCGCATTCCCCACACCGGATCGCGGATACGATCGGACTCGTGATTGAGCGCAACAGAGCTGAGGGAGAACTGGAGGACTTTGCTTGGTTCTGCGAAAACTGCGACCAAAAAATGCATCGCGTACGGATTCAACTGACCAACATAGAGGTGCAGGTAAAAGAGGCAATCGAAGGATTCAATAGCAATCTGGAGCTGAGGACATGCCAAAAATGCGGGCACGTCATGCCTCCGGAAGCGAGTGAGTGGAAATGCGAGTAGACTTCCATACCCACATTATTCCAGACGATATCCCCAACCTAGCTGAACGATTTCATGGAGAGCGCTGGCCAGTTCTGCACCGCACTTGCACATGCGGGGCATCTATCATGGTCGGGGGAAAAGTATTTCGCGAAGTGACGGATCAGGTGTGGGACCCCCAAAAACGGATTCATGACATGCAGCAAGAAGGCGTGGATATGCAGGTGTTATCACCCATTCCGGTCACGTTTTCCTACTGGGCCAAGGCAGCCGAAGCGGAAGTGATGGCGCGGATTCAAAACGATTTTATCGCAGAGACGGTCAACCAACATCCGAATCATTTCATCGGATTGGGTACAGTTCCATTGCAGGACACCGAGACAGCCATTCGGGAAATGGATCGCTGTATGCACGAGCTCGGCCTGAGAGGGATCGAAATCGGTACCAACGTAAATGGCAACAATCTGGACGAACCGGACCTGATTCCTTTTTTTGAGATGTGTCAGACATGGGATGTGCCACTCTTCGTACATCCATGGGAGACGCTGGGCAGAGAACGGATGCCGCGGCACAACCTGATGTACACCGTCGGGATGCCAAGCGAGACAGCACTTGCCGCAGCAAGTCTTATCTTGGGAGGCGTGATCGAGAAGTTTCCGCGTCTGAAAATCTGCTTTGCCCATGGCGGCGGCTCTTTTCCTTATATTCTACCGAGGCTGGACCAAGGCTGGAAGGTATGGCCGCATCTGCGACTGACCGATCAACCGCCTAGTGTGTACGCGAAACAATTTTACTTTGATTCCTTGACGTACGACCCGCTAAATATCACATACATGATGAAGCGCTTTGGCGAAGATAGAATCATGATGGGATCGGATTATCCCTTCCTGCTTCGTGAAACACCTCCCGGGGAAGTCATCGATCATACTTTGGAGCTGACGGATGGACAGAAGCGGGCGTTGCTGGGTGAAAACGCGCTTCGCTTCCTGAATAGAAAGGAGATGAACGGATTGTGAAGCATCAGACTGAAACACCGGAACAACGTCTACAGGCTATGGGCCTAGACCTGCCCGAACCAAGACAGCCGGCCGGTAATTATGTCGGTTGTGTCGGTTCGGGCAATCTCCTCTTTCTGGCAGGCCAAGGGACAAACGAATATCGAGGGAAGCTGGGACAGGATGTCACGATAGAGGAAGGCTACCTGGCTGCTAGGCAGTGCATGCTCAATTTGCTAGCTGTTGCCAAACATGAGCTAGGGGAACTGACTAGAGTCAAACGAGTGGTCAAAATACTCGGATTCGTTAACAGCGATCCAGCTTTCACGGATCAGCCTACAGTCATGAATGGGGCATCCGATTTGTTGGTGGAGCTATTTGGAGAGAAAGGCAGGCATGGACGTTCCGCTGTAGGGATGGCCCAGCTCCCACTAAATAACGCCGTAGAAGTAGAGATGATCTTGGAAATCGAGAATTAGGAGGATTCCCATGAGTCTGACTGCCAAGGAAAACCAGGTACGAAAAGACGCCAAGCTATTCATAGATGGCGATTACGTGGACGCTGTTTCCGGTGAAACCTTCGATACGATCAACCCAGCGACAAATCTCAAGCTGGCTTCTGTAGCCAATGCAAGTGTACTGGATGCAAATAGGGCAATCGACGTGGCGCAGCGTACGTTTGAGTCAGGCGTTTGGAGTGAGATGTCGGTAGATGAGCGCGCCAAGATTCTCTGTAAAATGGCTGACCTGGTGATGGAGAGTGTGGACGAACTCGCTTTGGTGGAGACGCTCGATGTTGGCAAGCCGATCAAAGAAAGCCGAGGCTTCGATATTCCGAGGGCGGCGGCCAATTTGCGCTTCTTTGCCGAAATGGCCAAATACATGGTTCATGAGCATTATGAAATGCGCCATTTTATGTCCTACGCCAAATATGCTCCGGCAGGTGTGACAAGTCTGATCATTCCATGGAATTTGCCCTTCATGCAGATGACCTGGAAAGCATCTGCGGCTTTAGCGGCGGGAAATACCGTCGTTGTAAAGCCAGCCTCGTACACGCCTCTCTCTGCGGTAATGCTCGGAGAGATTGCCAATGAAGCAGGTTTGCCTCCTGGCGTGCTCAACATCCTCACTGGTCCGGGCGGGACTGTCGGAGCGGCGATGACGACGCATCCCTATGTGCGCCGGATATCTTTTGTAGGAGAATCTAACACCGGCAAGACCGTCATGCAGAATGCCGCTTCGCAATTGATTCCAGTATCGCTCGAATTGGGAGGCAAATCAGCCAATATCGTGTTTGCGGATGCCGATCTTGATGAAGCGGTAAAAGGGTCGATCGAGGCGATATTCCGCAACCAGGGCGAGATTTGTCTGGCTGGATCGCGTTTGTTGGTGCAAGAAAGCGTCTATGATCAGTTTCTGGACAAATTTGTGGCGGCAGTTCAAAGGATCAAGGTGGGAAATCCTCTGGAACCAGAGACAGATATGGGAGCGCTGGTGTCCCGCAGTCACTTGGAAACGGTGGAGCACCACATCCAGATCGGACTGGAAGAAGGAGCCAAGCTCGGTTATGGCGGACAACGGATCAGTGTGCTGGGGGACGGCAATTTCCTAGAGCCAACCGTTCTCTATGATGTAGACAACAAAATGAGGGTGGCGCAGGAAGAGATTTTCGGCCCGGTCATCGTGATCATTCCTTTTCATACAGAAGAGGACGCGATTCGGATCGCCAATGATTCGGCATACGGCTTGGCAGGAGTGGTTTGGACCAACGACCTGCGGCGCGCGCATCGCGTGGCTGATCGAGTGAAGGCAGGTCTTTTATGGATCAATTGCTGGTATGTGCGCGACTTGCGAACTCCATTTGGCGGCGCCAAGGACAGCGGGATTGGCCGCGAAGGCGGACGTCACAGCTTCGAATTCTACTCGGAGGTCAAGACAGTCACCATGAAATTGTAGCAAGAAGGACTGCAAATCAGGGAGGGAGCCGTGTGGACATAGAAAAGATTACGAGATTCGCCGATCATTTAGCAGCGGCGAGTCGTGAAGGGGTGGGAGTAGCGCCACTCACCGTACTGGATCCGCAAATCAGCGAGATAGAGGCTTACCACGTTCAATTAAAGACAATTGAGCGAAAAGTGAAAGATGGCGCGAGGATTACAGGGAAGAAAATCGGCCTGACCTCTCGAGCCATGCAGACACTTCTTGGCGTGGAACAACCAGACTATGGACATCTATTGGATGATATGGTCGTGGAAAACAACGGTGAACTGCCTTTCGAGCATGTCCTTTCACCAAAGGTAGAAGCAGAAATTGCCTTCCTGCTGAAGCGCGATCTGGTAGGACCGCATGTAACCATCTATGACGTCTTGATGGCAACAGAATATGTAGTGCCTGCTTTGGAAATCGTGGACAGCCGTATCGCCAACTGGCAAATCAAACTCGAAGACACCATTGCGGACAATGCATCCTCGGGCTTCTATGTGTTGGGTGGACATCCCGTGAAACCGCAAGATCTGGATCTTCCTCTGGTTGGAATGGCGTTTTATAAAAATCAGGTGCTGGTCAATACCGGTGTGGGTGCCGCCGCATTGGGCAATCCCGCATCCTGTGTGGCGTGGTTAGCGAACAAGCTGTATGAATTAGGGATTACACTCAAAGCAGGAGAAATCATCTTGTCTGGTGCGTTATCAGCAGCGGTTGAAGCTAAGCCTGGCGATGTATTTCAAACTCGGATTACTGAACTTGGTTCGGTAGGAGTCAGGTTTGGCAAGTGAAAAAATAGGAAAGGAGTCCATGCATGAAGAAAATAAAAGTAGCCATACTGGGCTCGGGGAACATCGGGACAGACCTGATGATCAAGCTTGGAAGGTCGCCCATTCTTGAACTGACGTCCATGATTGGAATCGATCCTGATTCGGATGGTCTGCGTAGAGCAAAGGCAGCTGGATACTACGTATTTGACGGGGGATTCAAACCGTTTTTGGAAAGCGGTACGGATCTTGCGGATATCGTCTTTGACGCTACTTCAGCCAAATCACATATTCGTCATGCCAAGGCGCTCAAGGAGGCAGGAAAGCTCGCCATCGATCTGACGCCAGCTGCTGTGGGTCCCTATGTAGTACCATCTGTGAATCTCCGTGCGCATTTGAATGAAACGAACATCAATCTGATCACATGCGGCGGCCAGGCTACTATTCCGATCGTTCATGCCATAGGGAATGTGAGTTCGGTCAGCTACGCAGAGATCGTGGCTACTATTTCCAGCAAAAGCGCGGGGCCTGGCACACGTTCCAACATCGACGAATTTACGGAGACGACCGCACATGGTATCGAAGCGATCGGCGGAGCAAAGAAAGGCAAGGCAATCATCATCCTGAATCCGGCGGAGCCGCCGATCCTGATGAGAGATACGATCTATGCAATAGTGGAGGAAGGTGCGGACCGACAGGCGATCGTGAAGGCTATCCACCAGACCGTTGCCGATATTCAATCATACGTTCCTGGTTACCGCCTGCGCTCAGAACCGATCTTTGATGAAAACAAAATCACCGTTTTTTTGGAAGTGGAAGGCGCGGGTGATTACCTCCCTACGTATTCAGGAAATCTGGATATCATGACGGCGACAGCAGTGAAGGTAGCAGAGGAATATGCTAAGCATGCTGTCGGCATCGGCACGGATATTTAGCCACGAATGAAAGGAAGAACCGCATATGAGTCGTGATATTGTGATCACCGAGGTAGCGCTTCGAGATGGGAGCCATGCGATCAATCACCAGTTTACTGTGGAGCAAGTAGTCGAGGTGGCGCGCGCATTAGATGAAGCAAACGTACCGTATATTGAAGTCTCCCATGGTGATGGATTGGCGGGATCGTCCCTGCAGTATGGACTGTCCAGGACCCCTGAACTGGAGCTGATCGAGGCTGCCGTTTCCGTTTGTAAACAAGCAAAAGTGGGCGTGCTCTTACTGCCGGGAATCGGCACGATCAAAGATTTGAAGACGGCAGCAAGGCTAGGGGTAGGCATGGCACGAATCGCCACACATGCGACCGAAGCGGACGTCTCCGCACAGCATATTTATGTGGCGAAAGAGCTTGGCTTGACGACAGTTGGCTTTTTGATGATGTCGCATATGGCTGCTCCGGAAAAACTGGCGGAGCAAGCTGGCCTCATGCAGAGCTATGGAGCCGATGTCGTATACATCGTCGATTCTGCTGGCGCTCTGCTGCCTGATCAAGCAGGGGAACGAGTCCGTGCATTGAAGCAATGTCTGAATATTCCCGTCGGCTTTCATGCACACAACAATTTGTCTTTAGCCATGGCCAATACGCTCATCGCCATTCAAGAGGGGGCCACCTGGATTGACGGCAGTGTTCGGTGCTTGGGTGCAGGTGCGGGCAATACACAAACCGAGGTTCTTCTTGCTGTACTGGATCGAATGGGCATTCAGACGGGCGTCGATTTGTACAAAATGATGGACCTGGCAGAGGAAATCGTGTCGCCGATTCTTCAAGTACCACAGGAAATTACCAGAGACGCTCTGGTTCTCGGATACGCGGGTGTCTATTCCAGCTTCCGGCTTCATGCCGAGCGTGCAGCCAGGAAATTCGGCATTGATTCCCGGGATATTTTACTCGAGCTGGGAAGACGAAAGGCCGTAGGGGGACAAGAAGACATGATCGTGGATGTCGCAGCGGAAATCGCCCAACGGTACGGCTCTACCAAAATCAGATAGGGGGTGATCAGCGTGCAATCGCAACTAGTGTACAAAAGGTTGGCTCAGAAGCTGGTGGATGCGGAGTTGAATAGAGAGGAGCTCGTGAAACTGACGGCTGAATACCCTGAGCTGACCGTGGAAGATGGCTATCGTATTCAAAATGAGCTGGTCTCCCTCAAACTTGAGCAGGGACATCGAATCTTTGCCGCTAAAATGGGTTTGACCAGTCAGGCGAAAATGAAGCAGATGAATGTTCATGAACCGATTCGAGGCTACATTTTTGACTATATGAATATCGAGGACGGCATTCTGCCGATCAATGAATTGATTCATCCCAAGGTCGAAGCGGAAATCGCCTTTGTTTTGTGTGAGGATTTGGCAGGACCCGGCATCACTGAGGCTCATGTCCTGGCAGCCACTGACTATGTGGTTCCCGCACTGGAGATTATCGACAGCAGGTATGCGCAGTTCCAGTTTACCTTGCCGGATGTCATTGCCGACAATGCTTCGTCTTCCCGTGTATTTATCGGATCGACCTGGAGAAAGCCTGCTGAACTTGAACTTGATTTGGTAGGTGTTACTCTTTCGATCAATGGCGAGCTCAAAGACTTGGGGGCTGGTGCGGCAGTTCTCGGTCATCCCGCCCACTCAGTCGCGATGCTGGCGAACATGCTTGCTCGCGAAGGACGCATGCTACACAAGGGAGATTTGATTTTGTCCGGGGGCATTACCGGTTCTCATCAGCTACGGGAAGGGGATGTCGTAAGCGCCAAATGGGGTGGCCTCGGAAGCATTGAGTTTGTGGTTAGATGAAACCATGAATGATTTTTCCGTTAAACACGAATTTGAATCAGGCATGAGGCGATTCCACGAGTCTTCAGACTATGGATAGCCTCTTTTTTACTTGCTAGGTAAGGTAAGGTGACTATTTTTTCCAAACATCGTCTTATTGTGTGAGCTTCAACATCAAAAAAGATGGAGGATACACGTATGACCACTCAAAGGCGTTATCCTGTACTGGCAAGCTGCGTACTAACAGCCACACTGCTCCTGTCTCCAGTCTCGGGCACAGTCATGGCAAATCAGGCAGGCAACCAACAAGCAGCCGCTCACCTTCAGGAAAATCAGTTAAGTGAAAAGGCACAACGAACGGAGCAAAAGCTGCAAATGCTCTTCCCAGCGCTGGATGACACATCAAGGGATATTACCTTGGAAACGAAAGACCAGCCTGTGTACAATATCGGTTATGAAAAAAATAATGAAATCTTTGCCAGAGCCTATATCCATGCAGAAACCGGGAAACTACTTTCGTTTTTTTTGCATGACAAGGATTTTGAAATTCCTGATGACAAGCTGGCCTATAAGAGCGCCGATACCTTCATGGAGGGGTGGATCGGTGAAATGCGCAGCCTGTACAAGGTAACGCGGCTTGATGCAGGCGATGTCATCTATAGTCGCTATGTAAATGGCATTGAGGTAGTTGGTGATCAGTTTCAGGTGGCAGTAAACAGTGCGGGACAGGTAACCGGCCTTATGGCAGGAGAAAACACGCTGACAAACATCAATCCAGCTGACTTCCTCCCTCCAGCCCAGGCGATGAAGAAAGATCAGCTCAGTCCCTTTATCCCACCTCAACTGCAACTCATGTACATCCTTGGTGAAAATAAAACCGATCTCGTCTACGACACTGTAGGCTCCCATTATTTGGACGCAGTAACAGGAGCTGAGTTGATCCCTGATCGGCAATACATAACCTGGAGGTGGAACCCAATCTCCCTCACACCTGGTGGAAAGGTAGTAAAGGTGAAGAATGAGCAGGAGGCAATTCGGATTTATGAAAGCGAGTTTGGTATCAGCCTGAATGGTAGTACCTTCAACGGCGTCAGAGACGAGAAGGAAAGAGTCTATGTTTCCCCTGATGAAAATGAGGTTTTGTTTACGAAGGATGGCGTCGTGATCGGTTTTATAAGCTATTCGAACGCCGAACCCAAAAAAGGGAAGCCAACATTGTCGGAAAAGCAGGCTCTTGAGAAAGCTGTTCAGTTCCTGCAACCATATCTCAAACACGAAGAAAAGGAGTTCTACTACAAGGTGAATCCTAATACGCAGAATGCACATGAGTATGAAGTAGGGTTTGTGACATCTGTTGAGGGACTTCCGCTGGAATACGGACGAAGCATTGGTATTGGTGTAAATGGAGTCACGGGGAAAATCACCAAGTACCATCAACAACTCGACCCAAAGCCCGCCAAGCTCCCGGATAAGAGGAAGGCTGTCTCCATAGATACAGCAGCCAAGGCGGTGCTGGCACAGCCCATGGAACTGCAATACATCTACCCATTCATTAATGGTGAGAGGTTAGCCAAACCGGTCCTTGCCTATTCAATTAATGGTAACGGTAAAAATATCAATGCCCTGACAGGTAAGGTCGAAGAGTAGGTAGAATGAAAATCGACAGTTAGAACACATCATTTGTGATAAGATAAGAAAAAGAAATCTATTATCTGCTAGCGTTCTTTTAAACTAGAGGTGGCAACATGTTAAAACGTTTATTTGTTTCAGGATACAAGGCTCACGAGCTTGGCATTTTCGATGAAAAAAATCCGGGGTTAGCCATTATTAAGAAAGCACTGAAGCGGGAACTCGTAAGATTCCTTGAGGAAGAATTGGAATGGGTCATCATATCTGGCCAACTCGGGGTAGAAATGTGGGCAGCCGAAACTGTTCTGGAATTAAAGAAGGAGTATCCACATCTAAAACTAGCGGTAATTACTCCGTTTTTGAATCAAGAGGAAAAGTGGAAAGAAGAGACACAGGATTACTACCGAAATATTGTGACGCAAGCCGATTATATCAATAGTGTCTATCAAACACCTTACCAAGGAGTATGGCAGCTTGGAGAGAAAGACAAATTCTTGCTATCGAATTCAGATGGTATCTTGTTAGTTTACGATGAAGAAAACGAAGGCTCCCCGAAATTTTTGAGTAAGCTTGCCGCAAAAAAAGCGGAAATTGGCGATTATCAGTTGTTTCGAATTAACGCATATGACTTACAGACCATTGCAGAGGAACAGCAGCAAGAATTATACAATGACTACTTCTAATCAAACAGCGACAAACCTAGGTTATTTAGTTCCAAACTTCCTCTCCCATTTAAGGCAATAGAGATTGTACTAGAATTTGAAAGCCATTCTGTGGCAGATTCCGGATTTTGAAATCGAAAAATACAGAGAAGAGCTATACAGCATTCATATGAATATTGAACGGCAGGGTCTTCGATGATTCAAATATTAATCAAATGGATTTCTAGGAGCTTGTCGCACTGGGACAGCTCCTTTTGCATTTTTCGCCGTTAGCCTTCCGCACCTGAGCATCTGTTTGTCTCAGGATGTACTCTGCCTCATCTGGGAAGATCAGTAAATCTCCCTGCAATTATGGATCAAAACCATTGAAAGCCATTGCAATGGCGGCTATCGTTCTGATTAATTATTTTGACTATTGCTCAACGACGTTTTTGTGAGAGTAAACTTGTCTAACTGGCTTATACTACAAGCAGGAAAAAAAGAAAACGATACTGCGGTAAGCCAAGCGATGGTAAAACACAAAATTCTTGAAAATCGGCTACTATCGCTAACCTGCGCATGGATCATTCTTATCTGCATGTACGCTTTTGCTAACGGTATCGAAGGGGAGAAGTATAATGGGAAGTAAATGGATGTCTTTTGACATCGGATCATTTACGGGTACAATGACAGCCATTCTATTTTCAGGAATTCTAGCGCTCATTTTTTCCAGGTCATTGCTGCAATGGATCATTGGCCGATTCACGAAGCGGCTCATGAATGAACGGTATCCCGAAAACATTTGGGAAATGGTAACGGCTTTAACTCGCCTGCCACCAAGAATTTTGATTGAAAATAGCTTGCGAGCTTCAGAAGGGGCAGTCATTGAAAGACCGTTTGGGAGTCCGCGTAAATTTCTTACTTACGATGGACTTATCTTTTCTCCGGCACAACTGGCCACGTTAGTCACCCCTGAAGATGTAGATATAGATATGCGGATTACCATCGGACCTCAGGCAAAAAAACCTTTGTCGCTGGAAATACCCATTATGGCAGGGGGAATGGGGTATGGGATTGGTGTGTCAGAGAAAACAAAGATAGCGATTGCAAAAGGAACCGCTGCAGTCGGCACATTAACAAATACGGGTGAAGGGGGTTTTTTACCCGAAGAGAGACAACACGCCAAACATCTAATTATTCAATACCACAGCGGTAAGTGGTCAAAAGAGCCAGAAATTCTTAAACAGGCCGATGCAATCGAAATCCATATCGGGCAAGGAGCTATTGCTGGTGCGGGGAGTTTTATCCCTTCGGAGTACGTTCAGGGAAGAGCCAGAAAAATCTTGAAAGTGGAGAATGATGATTATGTCGTGATTCCTTCCAGGCATAAGGATATCAATAAACCGCAAGATCTTCGCAAAGTAGTTGATCATCTCCGCGCCCTTACTGGTGGAATCCCCATTGGAGTTAAAATATGTGCAAGCGCAAAGATTGAAGCCGATTTAGAAGTCGCCATTTTTGCAGGAGTTGATTTTGTAAGCATCGATGGCGGACAGGCGGGATCTAAGGGCGGACCTCCCATCTTGGAGGACGATTTTGGAATTCCCACCATTTATGCCGTTTCACGTGCCGTACATTACTTACAAAAACGCGGGGTGAAAGAAAAAATCACCTTGTTAAGCGGAGGAGGATACTTCACGCCATCTGATTGCTTGAAAGCATTTGCGTTGGGCGTTGATGGTGTCTATATGGGGACGGCACTCCTTTGGGCGATGACGCATGATCAGGTAACAAAAGCAATTCCTTGGGAACCTCCTACTCAACTTGTTTTTTATCCGGGAAGTTTAACTGCTCAATTTGATGAGCAAGAAGCAGCAAAGTATTTAGAGAACTTTCTTACGTCTTTTGTGGAAGAAATGAAAGTCGCGATTCTTGCACTGGGAAAAACATCTGTTCATCAAGTTGGCGTAGATGATCTTGCAGCCCTTGATGAATTGACGAGCAAGGTAACAAAAGTCCCTCTTGCCTATGAACCGTATATCCTGACTAAAGAGTTTATGGACTCGCTATTGATTCCGAGCGAGGATGGCACTGATCAATTGAGGCCTATGCTGTGAGTGCGAATGCATTCACAGCTTTTTTAGTGTAGAAGTTGCTGTATCCCATTAATTAACTGACCTATTCATGTTTGCGAATGACACAATACGACAAAATCCCCTGCCGAATGCGCTTATCATTGCGTCATAAAAAGATGACTACCAGTTAATCTTGTAACACAAGCTCGTTCTGTTCGTTACTTCCATTTTCTTATAAATATTTTGCAAGTGCCTTTTAACCGTATTCAGACTAATATGTAATTCACCCGAAATCTGCTTGTTTGTAGATCCTTGCTGCACAAGCTCGTAAACTTCCCACTCTTTCGGGGTCAGGAGAGCAAGCTTGTTACTGTCATGCGATGCAATTCGGCTGGCTATTTTGCTTTTTGGGACAAGGTATATAACATATTGAAGCTTTCTTTGATAGGCAGATTGAGTCTGAAACGAGTGCTGGACACGTATCGTTACTTCCTGCAGTGTAGGTGAATGGACTGTCGTGACATAAGCAGGGAGCCTGTTAGTAGAATGGTCTGCCAAAAGCTGTTCAATAAAGGCTTTGATCGGATTCGTCCATGTATTCCCACGGGTCAATTCGATGCAAATGTCCCGGGCCGCCGGATTCACATAGCGGATAAAGGCAGGAGGCTCGACGATAATCATGCCGATGGATGACATATTGGAATGGGTCTCAAACAGTATTTTTTCATTCTCCATCTCTTCCACACGTGTATGCATGGCCAAAGTATTGGCAATATGCTTGGCAAGGATCCCCAATACTTGGGCATCATCAGCTGTAAACCCTTTTTCCTGTTTGGAGCGTGCCAATCCAATACCGCCCACCAATTTGTTTTCCTTTTCCAGATAAACACTAATCATATCGTAGTTTCCATATACTTGTATAAATTGTTTATAGTAAACAGATTGTTCATATTCCTCATAGGACATGATGTCCTTGATCCACAAAGCCTTGCTGGTAGAAATCAGGTGAAGAATCTTTTGGGGATGTAGCAAATCGAATTGAAAATAATAGGAAACATATTCTTGGATCAGTCGGTCCTCCACGTTGTAGGTGAGTGGATCACATAAATTGCCTTGTCTGTCAGTTGTCCAAAAGATAGATCTGTTAAAACCAAATAGTTGTGACAGCGAAAGCAATACCTGCTTGCGAAAACTCTCTGCGGGAACCAGAATGGAGTCGATAAATTGTAGAACTTTCAAATAATCTGTTTTCGATGCGCCCTTATCCAGCAAATTGTTTTCCCCCTTATGGTACCAGGTTTCCACAATCATAATATATACGCCCATTGGCAGCAACATGGCCAGACGGGGTGGGGAGACGAGCGCAAAAATCACCCTTTTGGGTAATAGGCAGCGTTTTCTGCTTTTGTCATAATAAAGCTCAAGCAAGCACCCGTATGGATAGGGAAGGAGGGTGGCTAGCTATCTGATTGTCTGCGATTCTACTTTCTTGCGAAGGGGTTGTTCATTTGGTGGCACCGGATACGGTTTATTTGAATGGACAGATTTATTGTGTAGTTCCGCGCTATCGCTACGTTGAGGCAGTAGCGGTGAAAGAGGGAAAGTTCGTTGCAGTGGGGAGTAACGACGAAATCAAGTCGCTGATCTCTCAAACAACCGAAGTAGTTGATTTGAACGGAAAGACGGTCTTACCTGGCTTGCATGATATGCACATACATGCGTATTTGGGGTCTTATTCCACGTTAAATGAATGCCACCTTCCTCGCGAATCTCATATGACTGTAACAGACATCTTGGAGTGCGTCCGACAATATGCCAAAAATAATCCGAGCAAGCCATGGATTGTAGGGGTGGACTGGCAGCCCGAGATAATGCCGTACATAAACAAAAGCCAGTTAGACGGTATTGATTCTTCACGTCCTATCATTTTATATGACTTCTCCCATCATAATGCTTGGGTGAATAGTAAGGCATTAGAGATTGCAGGAATCGACGCCCATACCTTTGACCCAGAGGGCGGTCACATCCATCGCGATGAAAGTGGAGAGCCAACAGGAGTCTTGATCGAGCTGCCTGCGATACAGCTTGTCGCCAAACATTTTCCCAAAGGCGGTGAGCAAGAACATTTTGAAGCAGTGAAGTGGATCGTGAACCAGCTCAATTCCCATGGGATTACGGGCATTAAAGAACCGATGACGGATCGGGAAATCTTGAAGACCTATAAGCGGCTGGATGATGAAAACGGACTTCATTTGCGGGTAGTTACCAACCTTATGTACAAGGTGCCATTAGAGATCAGCATGGAAGAGCAGTATGCGTTGATCGAAGACCGCAAGAAGTACGCTTCTTCCCACATTTTCACGGATTTTGCGAAAATGTTTATAGATGGAGTCCCTGCATTCAAGACTGCGGCCTTTATGCAGCCGTATCTCGGAGACGAAGATGCCAACGACAACATTTTAGTTGATGCCGAACAGCTTAAAAAGGATCTCGCTTATTTAGACAGCATGGGTATCACAGTCAAAATGCACGCCGTTGGAGACGCAGCGATCCGGGTCGGACTGGATGCCATTGAGGCTGCTCGAGCGGTAAACGGGTTCTCTGGATTGAAGCATGAGATTGCCCATACGACCTTTATTCATCCTGAAGACATTCATCGTTTCTGCGCACTAGATGCCGTAGCAGAATTTTCACCGATGATGTGGTTCCCTTCCGATTTTCATACCCAGGATAAAGTGGTGATTGGGCCCGAGCGCGCAGATGGCAAGTATCCGATTCGTAGTGTGGTAGATACTGGCGCTTTGGCTGTCTATGGAACGGACTGGCCTGTCGTACCGTCGTTTAATCCGTGGCCGAGCCTCGAAGCGATGGTTACCCGTCAAAACCCGTATATCGTTTATCCAGGGACAGTTAATGCCAGCGAGGCCCTCGACGTCGTTCAAGCTATCGAACTGTTTACGATCAATGGCGCACGGTCGATGTATCTGGATAACATAACCGGGTCAATCCAGGTCGGGAAATCAGCCGACATGATTGTTCTCGACCGAAACCCGTTATCGATACCGCCAACCGACATTCGAAACACAAAAGTCCTGTGTACGATTTTGGAGGGTAAAACCGTTTATGAGATTGCAACTAATTTACCTACAACTTAGAACCAGAACAAAAGGAGAATGACACTATGGAAGTCGCAATTTTGTTGTATAACGGTGTGACAGCATTAGATGCAATTGGTCCTTATGAAGCGTTCGCTGGAAGTATGAAATGCAAAATCAAATTTGTCGCGAAAGAAAAAGGATTGATTCAACTCGATTCAAAGATGGGCTACCTGCATGCAGAATACTGTTATGCGGAAGTCCATTCTGCGGATGTTTTAATCGTTCCTGGCGGTATAGGTTGTAAGGAGCTAATGAATGACGAAGAGACGCTGAACTGGATTCGCCAGTTACATAAGACATCGAAATGGACGACTTCGGTTTGTTCAGGCTCAATGGTTTTCGGTGCTGCAGGTCTGCTGGAAGGAGTACCGGCAACGAGCCACTGGTTTGTATGCGAATCTCTTCGCGCTCTGGGTGCGATTCCGCAGGAGGAGCGGGTCGTGCACCATGGGAAGATTGTCACTGCAGCGGGCGTGTCTTCCGGCATTGACATGGCGCTCCAAGTTGTAGCTTGGGAGTTTGGAGTAGAGATAGCACAGGCAACGCAGTTGACGCTTGAGTACGATCCGAAGCCCCCTTTTGATGCGGGATCGGTTAAGACGGCACCGCCAGCGATTGTACAATACACGAAAAAAGTTTACACGGAACTAATGGGCAGTGAAAACTTTTTTGTAGAATAATGTTCAGTGAAAAAGCTTCATCAGGTGTCGGAGAGCTCCTTGAAGGCGTCATCTCCCGGGGAGCGATAGGTCGCTAAGAAAAGACAAGAGGAAACCAAGGAAAGATCACTTGGTTTCCTCTTTTGTTATTTACTGTAGAAGTGAGGTTTGCTGATTGGCTGGTGCAGAAAGTTGATTTGGATCTGCCATACCGAGTTTTGCTCTCATGTCTACATTGAGCTTATCCATCTCTTGGATGAAGTTTTTGCTAGAATCGATAATTCTCCGATTTGAATCTTCGGTAATTTGGATTGCACTATACACATCATTAAATGCCTGCTGCAGTTTATTGATTGCGATACTTGGTTGCTCCAGCATCGAGGTGATTTCTTGTGTATTCTGTTTTAAGCTTTGAGCATTGGCTACCAGCATATCCTCAATCGCTTGATTGGTATTTTGTACGGCTTCGATTACCTTCTTCTGATTATTCAGGGCCAACTGAATGGCAGCGGACACTGTGACAACGTTTTGCGTCATCGTAATCGCGTTAAAGACCGCTTCATCCAACTTTTCGTTATTGTCCGCAATAACATCAACAGAAGCGATGGATTGTTGTAAAATGTTGATCATTTGACTCATATTTTTTACTCTTGTTACGACTTTGACCATTGCTTTTTCAAATTCGGGTTTGCGAAGTTGATTTTCAGGCTTATTGCTTTCAACTTCAAGCATCTCAAGCAACTTGTTACCAAAGTAAATCCGTTTCTCCAATTCATAAATATTTTCACCGGATTTTTTCTTAATGTATTTCAAGTTAATGACATCTTCTTTTAACTTGTCACTGCCAGTAAGCAAGGAGGCAATGATGTTATCAATTTGTGTGCTAACGGATTCATATTTTCGAATATAGGTGGAAATTGGGTTTTTCCCTAAGATTCTGTTGAAAAGATTGCTGATCCCACCGCTTTGGAAGATTTTGTTAGGATTCAATTCCTCTGTGCAAGAACGAAGCTTTAAGAGTGTATTGGGAATATCATTGTTTTTCCCTTCCATCAGATCTTTCACAGGTCGTTTTAGAATTTCGAGAGATTCAGCGGCATTTCGTTGGGTGCTTTCGCCCAAATTACCCAGCTGCTCAAAAATTGAATCCATCTGGCTTTGATTATCCGTTTGCAGCTGGCGCACCACATTTTCTGCTTCAGATTGGATCTTGATGATGTCTTCTTGTTTAACTAATTGGATAGTCTGTGTCGTCATTGCTATAACACGCTCCTTAAAAGTGATTAGTAAATTTCTTTCGCATTATATTTTTCGGTAATAAGATCAAGCTTTCTCTCCAACTCATAGATGTCGTGTTGTTCAATGGATGTAGAGATCACTTTCAGCTTTAGGTTGATGTCACGGAGACCGTCTAATAATTTCCGCCTATTTTTCAGCTTGTTTTCAACACTCAGCCTCAAGAAGGGGTTGATGACACTATTCAAGTCTTTCATGACGATCATTTTAATATCATGCTTCGTTTGCGCACTACCGAGCGTTTCTATGTAGGGGAGGAGAGTATCGATCTTCGAACAAAGGCTTGTTGTCTTTTCGGATATTTCATCATCGAGGTTGCGCTTTTCATTTTCGTTAATCACAATTTCCTTAATAATTTGTAGATACTCTCGTATTTCTGATGAGTAGATAGATTCCGGTTCCCTTTTCGTTTGTTCACTTTCAGCTTCATTAGAAGGAATTCTCTGGACCGGTTCTGGTACCGTTAATCCACTAAATTGCTGCTCTTTCTTTTCAGCAAAGACAACCCCTATAGCTACTGTTAGCAACGGTATGGCTAACATGATAAAAGTCGGAAGTATTGGGGATGCAAGTAAAGCTATGAAGTATCCCGCTACAGCACCAAGAAATGCATATCTTTTTCTGTATCTAATTCTTTTTTTCATTATTTATCCTCTCTTTCATACTGATTTATCGGAAACCTTGTAAACCATATATAACATGACAAAAAAATATGTAAAGATGTCTTTTTCGTCTTTAGACAAAAAATTCTCAAATAAGAGAGCCATCAATAGGGGAAGAACCATGAGTTGGGTATGCGATTTGACGCATTCTAGTGGGTTCCCTATGTATTCTTAATTTTAGCACTTTATGGTATTATTTGTTTAATAGATTCTACATATTTTTATAGACCAACTAAAAGTGTGTATGGCATGAAGAACAAAAAAAAGAAAACGCTATTGTCATAATGATTTTTGCGATTTATGGCACGCTTTGTTTGGTCGAACCACAGCTTTCTATCGAGCAACTAGATATTCGTAATGAGAGGCCATGCCTCGACATAATTAAAGGGAGTGTTCTTAGTGTCTATTGATTTGAAAAAGAAAGCAGAAGAGAACTTTATTAGTCTGAAGAAAAAAGCTGATGAAGCAGTTTCTAAAGTCGGTTTGAATGGTCAAACAGCGCGGGTAGCACTCGCTATTGATATTTCTGGTTCGATGAGTGCTCTATACCGAAATGGTGTAGTTCAACGTACAGTTGAGCGTTTGCTTGCCCTTGGTGTGAAGTTTGATGATAATCGCTCGATTGACATCTTTCTGTTTGGCAATAATGATTACGAAGTAGGAGAACTCTCTGAAAGGGATTTCTTCAACTACGTAAATGATCACATTGTGAGGAAATATCAACTTGAGGGTTACACAAATTACGCGGGAGTAATGAAACGTATCGCTAAAAAGTATTACCCACAAGCTTTTGAGGGTTCCGCTACCAGTGGAGGATTCTTCGGGAAGCTATTTGGTGGATCGCAAAAGTTTTCAATTGACCAGAATGCGTATAAAGCGCGTTACCAAGATAGTGAACCAGTTTACGTTTACTTTCTTACAGATGGGGATAATGGCGATAAGAGTGAAACGGAATTAGTCATTCGGGAAGCATCTAAATTGGGCATCTTTTGGCAATTCGTTGGAATCGGAAATGAGAGATTCCAATTCTTGAGTAAGCTCGATAACCTTCCGGGACGATTTATCGACAACGCAAACTTCTTTACTTGCACCGATCTTAATCAGATCTCAGACGAAGAGTTGTTCAAACGTTCTCTTGCAGAGTTCCCATCGTATCTCACTGAAGCTCGTTCCAAAGGCTTAATTAAGTAGTAACAAATCGAAACCAGCTCAAATAAAATTTGGCTGGTTTTTTTGTTCATGCACGCCCCGTTAGCAGGTAACTGCTAGTTTGGGGAGTTGCCTACTGATGTAAGAGCCATCCGATTTGTACCGCACTGGATTAGGCTCCCACATCTAATCGAACAATTTTTTGGGGAAGGGAGCAGAACGAATTACCTTGGTCAATAATCGAAGACGACTCTGGACGAATTCTACTACAACAAAAAAGAGATATTTGGGGTCTTCCTGGTGGCCTACTAGAAATTGGGGAAACATTCGAAGAGACTGTTAGACGGGAAGTTTTAGAGGTAACGAATCTTAAAATCAGTCAAATAAAGTTGTTTGGAATATATTCCGGAAAGAATGGCTTTGCTAGTACACGACTTCAATTCATACATAAAAAGGATATGCCAAGTAACCTAAACCCTCATTAAGCCCATTTTTTTAGACTGGTTACATGGAATACAGCCACCAATCATCAAATGAGTTTTATCTGAGGCAGCTTTAACGGCTGCCTTTTTCCAATTTAGGGTAATAGGGTTGTACACTATAAGGATAAGGTGGAGCTTCCAAATGAGGAGGGCTCCACTTTAATCTTTATTGACATTAGGTCTGACCTAAAGTTTAGACTTCTATTAAACAGTCAAAGCAACATGTCAAAATGAATACATATCCTGCGGAGGTGGATATTATGGAGAAAAATCTGGCTCAAGGAGAATCAAAACGCATTTTTTATCTGGATTTTGCCAGAGGGTTGGCTGTGTTTTTTATGATTATGCAGCATAGTATGATCATGCATGAAAGAACATCAGGCGGAGGCGACACTCTGTTGGGCAATCTGTTTGTTTTATTAGGTACCGCACCTGCTGCGCCTGTATTCATATTTATTATGGGGGGTTTCGCAGTACGCTCCAAGAAAAGCGTAGCAGAAAATATGATACGTGGTTGTAAAATATTCGCTTTTGGTTATGTTTTAAATCTACTTCGATTTACCATTCCTTTTTCATTGGCCGGTAATACTGGGGAAGCAGTGCCACTATTGTTCATGGTAGATATTTTTCAATTAGCAGGATTGTCGCTGATCTTTTTCTCCGCTTTTAAAAAGATTGCAGAGCATGCATTCATTCTGCCAGCATTCATCGTGGGCATACTGCTGATCTCACCCTACTTGTGGGGAGTGAAAAGCGATTTGTATATTTTCGACCCGCTTTGGGGGGCTGGGGCCAATAATCAATTCCCAATATTTCCATGGGAGGTGTACTTCCTTTTAGGTATGTAAGTAAACACCTTCAAACGCAAAAATTGGAGGAGCAGATCAAGAAAAAATATGTAATGGGAAGTCAGATTTTAGGGATAGCCGGTGCTGCAATGTTTCCGCTATTTCCAATAGGTGATTACAACCGAAGTGGACTGGCTATTCATTTGCTGATGATGAGTTTTATCTTTTTATGGATGGTTCTAGCTGATTATTTTGTTACTAAGTTAAATAAAGCCGGATTTCAGAAGCTGTTAAATACAATATATTTCTGGAGCAGTCATGTCACTGGGATCTATATCATTCAATGGGTACTCTTTGGCTGGAGCGTGCTGCTCTTGGGTTTACATGAACTGACGGATTATACAGCTATGATCTTTGGTTTCGTTGTTTTGCTTCTAACGGACGTTTTGTTAAGATTTACGAATCTGAACCGTATTTTACCTAAGCTGTAGCCCTGCTTCAAGCAAAGTGACTCCTAATTTTACTCAGTCACTGATCCATCCGTTCAATCACAGCAACATGTCTCTTCTGACGGAAGGCAATTTGTACCGTTCATTCGCGGATGTTTCCGATGAAATAGTAGGTTTTCAAGAACGAAGGTTCGTCACAAAGAACCTATTTAAAAATACGATCAATTTCGTTGATTTCTTCTTCTGTCAGGTAGACATCTACTGTTTTTAAATTATCCAGCACTTGCTCTGCACTTTTTGCTCCGGGAATGACCACATCAATTGAATCCTGTGTTAAGTACCAAGCAAGGGCTACATGAGCAACTTCGGCATTTTTTACATTTGCCATTTTACGGAGTTGCTCTACCTTTTCTAGATTTTTTTGGAATTTATCACCCTGAAAGTGAGGCATATTTTTGCGTAGATCATTGAATGTCATATCCTTATTGTATTTACCGGCCAGCAAGCCTGATGCTAGTGGAAAGTATGGAATAAACGAGATATTATTATCTGTCGTATATGGAAAGAATTCGTGTTCCGCTTCACGCTGCAGCAAATTGTAGTTTCCCTGTAATACATCGACATATCCATCCTTATTTGCTTCTTTTAATTGTTCCAGTGAGAAATTAGAAACGCCAATTGCTCTAATTTTCCCTTCGTCCTTTAGCTGTTTTAAGACTCCAATCGCTTCATCCTTTGGTGTATCCTGGTCTGGAGCATGAATATAAAATAAATCTATGTAATCTGTTTGTAGCCTTTTCAAACTATCTTCAACGGCTTGTTTTAAATGGTCAGGCGAATTATCCATAACAACATCATTGCCGACAGGTGTAAGGCCGCCTTTTGTCGCAAGGATGAGTTCATGACGCTTTCCTGCTTCTTTTATCACTTCGCCTACTAGCTCCTCTGAACGTCCTGTTCCATAAAAAAACGCTGTATCAAAAAAATTCGCGCCATGGTTGAACGCAGCCCGCACCAAATCTTTGCCTACTTCTTCATTTACATTCGGACAAATATTGTGCCCACCTACAGCGCTTGCTCCAAGTCCGATTGGATTGACAACTAACTCCGTTTTACCAATTCGTGTTTGTTTCGTCATTCTCTTCAACTCCCTCTCATTTTTTTTGTGCTAGGTTTTTATCGGTATCAATATCATAATTCATTACGTTACGTAAGTTTCAAGTGCAAAATGATTTCTTTAGGGACCTGGAGCCTAATGGCCCAATGCAATAAAGTTGCACCTAATAACAGGCACGAATTATTCTGATTGACTGGTGGAAGAATGATTCTGATTGACTGGTGGAAGAATGCTCCAGCATGGGATGATATATGCGATTAGCTAAGGGCAAGGATGCTAAAGGGGTTGAGAGTAAGATAGTGACAGCTAAACACCGGCCGTCTTAGACTTTATTTTCCGGCCAGTTATGGTGGGCGTAACAACAAAAAGCGGTTCAGACTATGTTGTTCACAGTCTTTGGCCGCTTTTTCTTTTATTCAACTATCGTATTCCGTAAGCGAATCTTTCAGTGTTGATAAATGTAAGCCTTTGTTATAGTAGCCTTCCATTATTTCTCTTGGAACCAAGCTTCCGCCAGTTGCCCAAACAATATGTGTACCGTTTTCCGACCTTTCTTCTAATGTATTTGCAGATAAATACTCCTTACCGACTCTTGTATGATGCAGTTTGACCGTTCCTAGCATTCCAGCTAATGCAGAGGGTTCAAGGTCAATATTTTCGCTGTTACTTAGAGCATGTAGTAAAATATATAATTCTTCATCATCAATTGTAAAAATTCCACTCAATAAGCTCTCGATTACTTTACCTACAAATCGAGAAGGCCTCCCTACTGCAAGACCGTCTGCGTCAGTCTTGTTATCTATCCCAAAATCCTGAACAGATACTTGATCATGTAATTCTGTTAACAATCCAAGCAGCATGCATGGAGAGTGGGTTGGTTCAGCAAAGAAGCAGTGCACATGTTCCCGGTAAATCAATTTTAAACCAAAAGTAACGCCTCCCGGACCACCACCTACACCGCACGGAAGATATACAAATAAAGGATGGTCTTCATCGACAATAACGCCTGCTGCATCTAATTGATTTTTTAAACGAATAGCTGCTACAGCGTACCCTAAAAATAAGTGCTTTGAATTTTCGTCATCAATAAAGTAGCAATCTGGATCTGTTTCTGCTTGTTTTCTTCCTTCCTCAACTGCTTTGCTATAGTCTGAACGATGCTCAATTACAGTAACGCCTTTTTCTCTGAGCAAGTCCTTTTTCCATTGTTTTGCGTCTTCTGACATATGAACAGTCACTTTAAAACCCATTTTTGCACTCATTACTCCAATACTCAGACCCAGGTTACCGGTAGAGCCTACAGCGATCGAATATTGCGAAAAAAAATCTTTGAACTTCTTCGTATCTAAAATGGAGTAATCATCCTGAGTTGTTAACAGGTTATGCTTAAACAAAAGATCCTCTGCATGCTTGAGAACCTCATAGATCCCACCTCTCGCTTTAATCGATCCAGAAATAGGGAGGTGGCTATCGCATTTTAACCATAGTTTCCCAGGAAGTGCCTGCTGATACTTTTTTTCAAGATAGCGATGCATATGGGGAATAGGTACCAAAGGAGATTCGATGATGCCGTTCATGCTTTGGGTTTCTTCAAATACCTTAGCAAGATAAGGTGCAAATCGTTTCCATCTTTCCTCGGCATCACGCACATCTTTTTCATCAATGGTAAGAGTATCCATACTTAATGACTTATACTTAGCATTTGTCCAAAGCACTTCTTTTAATGATACTACATCTTGTAATATCGGGTATTCTAGTTGCCATTGCAAAATCGATTTCCCTGCTACTGTCTGATTCATTGGCATCGGTAACTTCCTCTCTTCTTTGAATGGTTCCTGGATACGCTTCAAAATATAAAGGTATTACATGATTCTTTTTATGTTAAAATGTATTTAATAAAAGTCAATATAATTTATTTTGTTTGCAACTGAAATTCAACTCGAGGAGCAGCGTATTTATTATGAATGACATTCATGTAGGGCAAAAAATACAAGAATACAGGAAAAAGAAGGGATTAAACATTCGTCAACTAGCAAATCTGGTAGTAGTGACACCTTCGTTACTAAGCCAAATTGAACGAGGGATAGCAAACCCTTCTATTCATACACTAAAGTTAATCGCTAAAGTATTAGAGATTCCGGTTTTTAACTTCTTTCTGGAGCAGGAAAACACAAAAAATTTAATTGTTCGATCTAATCATCGAAAGAAAATGATTCTTCCAGAATCTGAACATCTTTCATATGAGCTTTTATCCCCTGATTTAAACGGGGCAATCGAGTATGCTTTAATGAAATTGACACCCGGAACTCAATCTTCTGAAGCATTGATGGAACACTTAGGAGAGGAAGCAGCTTTTATTCTAGAAGGGGAAGTAAAGCTGTATCTAAATGACGAAGTTCATATTTTGAGTAAGGGGGATAGTGTAAGAATACCGCCGTACATGAAACATAAGTGGAAAAATACGTTTGATCAGAACGTAGTAGTTATATTCGCAGTTACACCTCCCTCATTCTAACTAAATGTAAATTGGAAAAGGTGCTTGGATGACAGAAGCACCTTTTTGTGTTTTAAAGAGTTCGATCGTTCAATCTGATTCTAGTTACCTGTCTAAATTGCATGAGAAGATACCAGGACTCTTTATTTCTGGAATGAGTAAGTAAGTTAAAGAAGAAAAGATTGGTTATTCTATGAAGAGGCTAATATGAGCGTCTATAAAAATGGAAGAAAAACACTTGATCTTTTATCCTGCTTTATTTAGAATAGCAAAAAGAAGTGTAACTTCAAAACAGAATAAAAAAAGAATCAACACTTCCTGGAGGGGATTTAGACGAATAATGATTACGATACGAGAAAAAATTCGAACACACTATGCTCAGTTAACTAAGCAACAAAAAAAGGTGGCAGAACATCTTCTGGAAAACCCAGAACTGTTTATTAATAATACTGCATCGAGTGTAGGGGAACAGATCGGTGTTAGCGAGACAACTATTATACGGTTCTGCTACGCATTGGAGTATAGCGGTTTCAGTCAATTACAAAAAGAAGTGTTTGCCGAGCAGCTACGAAATGAAAAGAATACGCTTACGCATCATCAGGAAACCGCCAAACGTTTTAAAAATGATGAGCATTTTTTTAGCGAAGTGGTAAAAGAAAGTTTGGCCCGAATCGAGGGGATGCTTGGAACTATTTCAGAAACAGCATTTGAGAAAGTATTGCAAAGCATTAGCAAATCAAAAAAGGTCCTTACAGTAGGCTTGCGGTCATCATATGCACCGGCACATTGGCTGGCATTCAGCTTACGTATGCTCTGTGAAGATGCCCAGGTGTATAACCAGAATACGGATGATATTATCCAATTATCATCAGGAATGGATAAACAATGGGTATTGATCGCCTTTTCATTCAAAAGATATAGCAAAGAAACACTGGATATTGTAAGGATAGCTAAAAACAAGGGAGCATATATAGTTGCTATTACCGATGATGTTCTAGCACCAGTCAGCCAAAACGCTGATATCGTGCTGCAAGTTCCAAGTACGGATTCCTCTACACTCGATGTTACTCCGCCACTTTTTGTGTTACTTCATGCAATTGTTGCTGGTATGTCTGTGATTGATTCAGAGCAAGTTAGGCAAAGAATATTGGAATATGAACACAATTTCGAGATTTACAGAACGATAATGGAAGAATAAATTTCTGGATGTAAGGGGCTATTAGTGATGCAAATAAAGAGAGTTATCTTACACTACATGAAACTGCAATTGAAACAACCTTTTACGGCAAGCTTTGGAACGGTAACAGATAAGGAATTTATTTTAGTCAAAATAATGGACGAGAATGGAGTAATAGGGTGGGGGGAATCGGTGGCGATGGTCCTTCCTTGGTACAGTGAAGAAACAGTAAAAGGAAACTGGCAAATGCTTAAAGAACACCTCATTCCCATGCTGATAGGCAAACACCTAGAAGACCCATCCGATGTGTCCACCATTTTCCAAAAGGTACGGCGGAATAACATGGCAAAATCCGCATTGGAAGGGGCTGTTTGGGACTTGTTTGCCAAGCACAAAGGAGTCAGTTTGGCACAAGCCCTTGGAGGGACGAAGAAGGAAGTAGAGGTGGGGGTAAGTCTCGGGATCGAAGCTTCCATTCCTAAACTTTTGGATGTCATTCACAAAAACCTAGATTTGGGCTACAAGAGGATAAAAGTGAAGATAAAACCTGGATGGGATATTGCAGTAATGGAGGCTATTCGAAATAAATTTCCCAATATTCAGCTAATGGCAGATGCAAACTCCGCTTATACACTGGCACATAGCGACCTACTGCAAGAATTAGATCAATTTGACTTGACGATGATTGAGCAACCACTCGCACATGATGATATCATCGATCATTCTGCTCTTCAAAAAAGACTAAAAACACCTATTTGTCTCGACGAAAGTATCCATTCTGTAGAAGATGCCAGAAAAGCGATTGAGTTGGGAAGTTGCAAGATCATCAACATCAAAATCGGACGTGTTGGAGGATTGACTGAAGCAAAGAGAATTCACGACCTTTGCAAGCAACAGAATGTTCCAGTCTGGTGTGGCGGTATGATGGAGTCGGGAATTGGACGAGCGCATAACATTGCCATTACTACTTTGGACAATTTTATCTTCCCTGGTGATACTGCTGGATCAAAAAACTATTGGGAGGAAGACATTATAGACCCGGAAGTAACGCCTCACAATGGAGTTATTACATTGCTCAATAAACCGGGAATTGGATACGAGCCTAACCATGAAAAAATCGAGAAAAATTCGCTCTATTCAGAGGTTTTCCACCCATAACAAAGAAGTGGATCTCATTTAATAATGATAGATCCGGGAATTACACTTGAATAAGGGAGGGGATGAGTTAAACATGGACTTGCAAAAAAAAATCGAAGAACTAGTTGGACAAGCAACCGCAACATTCGGGATTGTCATCAAACATTTGGAGACAGATGAAGAGGTGAAGATTAATGAAGGGCATCTCTTTCAGATGGCAAGCTGTTATAAAGTACCGATTCTGGCGACTTTATTTCGTGAAGTGGAAGCAAGGGCAATCGATTTAAATACGAGAGTCCGTCTTTCATTGACCGATAGAGTCCCAGGCTCGGGGATATTAAAAGAATTCGATCCTGGATCTGAGGTTTCGCTGAAGGATTTGGCAACTCTGATGATTATTGTTAGCGATAACGTCGGAACAGACAAAATACTTGAGCTGGTAGGTGTGAACCGTACTGACCAATATATGAAGAGTATCGGATTACAGGATACCCATGTGAATCTGACATGCTGGCAGTTATTAAGCTTGGTTGTAAACCTAGACCCTGAATTGCATAGCAACGAGCAGTATGAAGAAGTGTCGCTGCGTCTATTCCAGGCAAAGCATGATAAAAGAAGCATCGTGTTTACCAAGAGTATAGAGAATAATGTGTCAACCCCAGCTGATATGGCATTTTTGTTGGAGAAAATAGCCAGAAAAGAGTTGATTTCAAAGAAAGCTTGCGAGCAGATGATTGACATTATGAAAAGACAGCATTTCCGCGACCGGATTCCAAATTTATTGCCTGCCGGAACCACAGTGGCTTGTAAATCGGGTTCAGTCGGTGGTGTTCATAATGATATTGGCATCATTTATTTACCGGAAGAAAAAGGTACCGTCATTGTTTCGGCTTTCTCTGAAAATAACAGCTCACAACTGGAAGCAGCACATATGATCGCGAGAGTAGCAAAAACCGCTTACGACTATTTTGTTAACAGGTAATCAGATACAAACCAACCAGAATTACTACGTGTCGATAAGCTTACCATCCTATATTTGTAAGAATGAAAGTGATTGATGAAAGGAGAAAACATGGGGGACTTATTGGAATATTTGAAGAGTCAGCAAAATGAGATGCTAAAAATGTTACAAACCTTGGTAGAAATAGAATCGCCTTCTCTCGAAAAAGAAATGAATGATTTATTAGGTAAAAAGATAACGGAGATTTTTCTTTCTTTCACTGGTGGAACGATGGAGATTATTCCTAATCAAACGTATGGGAACCACCTTCGTGGAAGATGGGGACAGGGAGATCATCAGATTCTTTTACTCGCACATCGAGACACTGTATGGCAAAGCGGCGATTTGCTAACAAACCCTTTTCGTATTGAAGGTAATAAAGCCTATGGACCGGGAATTTTCGATATGAAGGGCGGAATCGTTCAAGGAATATATGCGTTACACACATTACGGCACCTTCAAATAAATCCAAATTGTCAAGTTGTTTTTTTAATTACTTCAGATGAAGAAATAGGAAGTCCATCCTCTCGGCAAATCATTGAGGAAGAAGCTAAGAAAAGTGATTACGTCCTCGTCCTTGAGCCCCCCATGTACGATTACGGTGCTTTAAAAACGGCCCGTAAAGGAGTTGGCATGTACAAACTAAAAGTAACAGGGCAAGCTGCACATTCAGGAATTGATCATCAAAAAGGGAAAAGCGCCATCGAAGAATTAGCCCATCAAACCCTATACCTTCATAAACTGACTGATTACACAATTGGTACAACGGTAAATGTTGGAACTGTGAATGGAGGAACGCGCGGGAATGTAGTAGCTGCGGAAGCAGAAGCGGAAGTGGATGTACGAGTGAGGACACAAGCTGAATTTGATCGGATTATTCCCCTAATTGAAAATATCGTTCCTGCGATTGAAGGAACTAGGATAGAGATAGAAGGTGGAATAAATCGTCCGCCACTGGAACGCACGAAGGAAGTTGGCAACATGTTTGAACTGGCCAGGAATATTGGGAAGGAAAAATTGGGAATTGACTTGGTCGAAGTTGAGACTGGAGGGGCTAGTGATGGGAATTTTACAGCTCCTCTAGCGCCTACGCTTGATGGACTTGGTCCTGTTGGAGATGGAGCTCACGCAGTGCACGAGCATGTACTGATTCAGGACATTCCCGTAAGAAGTGCGTTGCTTGGATACCTGATTGAGGAGTTGGCAAGACAAAAAAGACATTCATAAGGGGGGAAGATTGTAATCATGAGGTGGAAGCTGGATGTTTTATATACCTCTTTTGATGCATACGAATTCTGTGATGACATGAAAAAATGTAAGGAAGATCTGAATGCCATAGAAAAGTGGATAGAAACAAATTCGAACAGTGATTTTGATGCAAGTAACAAAATAGAGACTTATCTTAATAGGTTAAATAGTTTTTACGATCGGTTTGATCGGTTATACCAATTCGCTGATTTGACTTTCTACGAAGACAATGAAAACCAAAAGTCGTTGGAAGCAATTGCTGATTTACAGCGAATGAAAGCTCGAAGTGTGAAGCCACTTGTAGCTTTCCAAAAGTGGATCAGTACTTTGGGAAATCTAAATGAACTGATTCAGTCATCTGAATTCCTAAAAGAGCATAAGTTTTATCTAACGGAATTAGTAGAAAAGAATGAATATGTATTAACTGAGAAAAGCGAAGAATTCATTGCTGAAATGGAAAATATGGGTTCAAACATATGGACGAGAATGCACAACGAATTAACCTCTAACCTTATGGTAAATGTGACAATAAATGATGAACAAAAGTTAATCCCTTTATCGATGGCAAGGAATATGGCCTATGATAAAAATTTTACAGTAAGAAAAAATGCTTATGAAGCCGAAATGAAGGCTTATTCAGAAATAGAAAATGCTTGCGCCGCTTGTTTAAACGGAATTAAAGGAGAAGTGATTACTTTATCTGAGATGAGAGGCTACTCATCTCCTCTTAAAAAAACATTATTGGATCAGAAAATGAGCGAAGCGGCTTTAGATACGATGATTAATGCCATTCAAGAGAGGTTACCCTCATTTCATGCCTTTTATAGGAGAAAAGCAGAATTATTAGACGCAAAGAATGGTTTGCCTTTTTTTGAACTATTCGCTCCCTTGGATACCGGCTCGCTAACCTTCACTTTTGAGCAAGCAAAAGATCTAATTATAGAAAATTTCGGAGCTTTTAGTGATTCCATGGGGTGCTTTGCTAAAAAGGCATTTCAAGAGTCATGGATTGATGCTGAGCCGCGGAAAGGAAAGCGGGGAGGGGCTCTTTGCGTTAACCTCTACAGTGTGAGAGAAAGTAGGATATTGTGTAATTTCACTGGGAGTTTAAGTGATGTAGTAACTCTCGCGCATGAGTTAGGCCATGGTTATCATAATGAATGCCTTAGAAATCAAAGTTATGTAAATAGTAAACCTCCATTACCGATCGCAGAAACAGCTTCAATTTTCAGTGAAATAATCGTAAAACAGGCAGAGCTCCAGAAACGAGAGGGAAGGGAAAAATACATTATTCTTGAAAATGATGTTTCCCAATCAAGCAAAGCAATAGTTGATGTGCATAGTCGTTTCTTATTTGAAAGTGAACTGTTTAAGAGAAGAAGAAACAAAGTTTTATCCCCGATTGATCTGAAAAACATGATGAAGAAAAGCCAAATCGACTCATACGGCACTAGCCTGGATCCTGATTTTCTACATCCATATATGTGGGTATGTAAAGCTCAATACTATTATGCTGATAATAATTTTTATAATTTTCCGTATACCTTTGGCTTATTGTTTTCAAAAGTGCTTTATGAGAAATACATTGAGAATAAATCTGCGTTTGTCAAATTGTATGATCAGTTTCTTTCTGTGAGTGGACAAATGAGTATTAGAACATTGGCAAAGAAGTTAGACATAGATGTCGAGTCAATGGATTTCTGGAGAGGTTCTCTACGTATAGTTGAGGAAGATATCAATCGTTTTCTACTCTATAGAAATGGAAAAGGTATTATTGAATAATCTTCGTCGCTAATCAGGAGCCATTTAGTCTGAGGGGGAGAGGGATGTTCAAAGAATGGCAAATAACGGTTAATAATTATTCTAATCACTACCGAATATAATGGTGTGAGGGAGAGATATCTTACCGAACATTGAAGCACAGATAAAATGAAAGTATACACAAAATATAATGTGTTTGAATATCAGTTCATAAAATTGCTATTTCATGAACTGAAACGGCATTTTATAAAACCTCCTCTCTGAACTATGATAATTACTAGAGAGGAGGTTTTATACGATTAACTAACTTTCGAATTTTAAGGTCTCAATTGCTAGTTTCTTTTGTTCTAGGTCGACATGAGTATAAATAGACGTTGTCGCTAAACTTTCACGGCCAAGAAGCTCCTGCAACGTACGAATATCTACCTTTGAAGGCCCGTCATTGGAACGCAAGAGCAGAGTCGCGAAGGTATGTCGCAAATGGTGCAGTGTAAACCGGTGAGGGGGTAAGCCCGCATTTTGAAGGACTTCCTTAAAGATCCGATGTAAGCCGCGAGGATCTATCCGTTGACCCATGTAATTCGTAAAAACTGGCTCGGAAGTATGCAATTGAAACGTTTCCAAGTGTTCCTGGTATTGCTTGATCAATGGAATCACCATCGGATGCAGCGGGAGTATACGTTCTTTATTACCTTTCCCATGAATCCGTATGGAATTCCATTCCAAATCAATCTGCCCCCAAGACAAATCAACTAATTCTTGGCGACGCATCCCAGTTGTCGCCAACAGCTTAAACATCAAATGATTCCGTAACGATAACTTACGCTGATCATTCTCTAAAAACCGAAATAGCATCTGTAATTCGATTAACTTCATGTAAACCGGTACTTTTTTGTCTGTTTTCGGTGCATGAATACCAACCATAAAATCGTTCGATATCCAGTTTTCCTTTGCACAAAAACGACTGAAGGATTTTAAGCAGGAAATACGTCTTTGCAGCGTGCGCGGATGTGTCTGGTGCTCAATGACCTGGTCTTGAATGAACCTCCGAACCGTCGAATTACGAATTTGTTCCAGTGCCGATGTGCCATGGACCCTCGTTAGAAAAGCCTCAAAAACATGTAAATCGTACGCATAGCTACGTATCGTATTCACTGATACATTGCGTTCAACCTCCATATAAAACAAGAATTCATCCATCGCTTGTTTCACCTGCAAACTTAATTTTCCTCCTAATAAATCGATTATAAGGACGCAACCGATTTTTATGGACCATCCACGAAACTTATTGGAACGGCTCCGAAACTTATCCGGACGCAACTGATGATTATTAGGAACCTTTACCAACCAGATTCCTGATAATGTAGCTCATCTGTCTAGTGACACAAACATGTATACCAAAAGTGTAGCTGAAAACGAAGTTAAATCAAGTTTTTAGCATCATGTAGTATACTTGTTTGTGTCATTTTTTTGTGACACAAACAAGTATACCAGCACAAATTGTGACACAAACATGTATACCGAAGGTGCGGAACGAAATTCTGTTATCGTTTGGGAGGATAAGATAAAAATAGGTAGAATTTCTACAAAAAGGTATAATTTTTAACATTTTCAGAAAAAATAAGGTCATCAGCTTGAGGTGGAGGTGACTTATGTACGAACAACCGGTAATTACGAAACGAAGTACTAGGTATGGCAGTAACTATTGGCATGTTTTTAGCCCCAAACTCCAACGAATGGTTCATTTCTTCAGTGACCTTGAGTATGAACATTGGCTACTAGTAGAAGCTGACCAAACAGTTAAGCGATTCTGTGAACAACCCATTAAAATTGACGGTTTGTACAACGGTAATAAGGTAAGTAGTATTTTAGATATGTGGATTGAAAGAGTAGACGGGAGCCAGAGTTTTGTTGAAATTAAATATACACAAGAATTAGATCCGCGAAACAAAAGATCCGAGCGGGCTATTAGGCAAACTACTATTCAAAGAAAATGGTGCGAACAAAACGATTTTAACTATGAAATCAAAACAGAGAAAGATATTCGTTCAAATCAAATACTTCTTGATAACTTAAGAATGTTAATTCCAAATATAAAAAATCAATTAACTCCTAATGAAATTGATCAGTACCAAATATTGAAAGCAGTAGGTAAACACCGAAAGTCAATTAGACAACTTCGCACAGAACTTCCACACTTTTTTCCCTCCCGCCTAAATGAAACAATAGCCAATATGATCTATTTTGGGGTTCTGTACTCGAATATTCACAAAGCGCTTTTGGGATTAGATACGGAGGTCTGGATTCATGGCACACAGGAAAATACTTGAGGGGCTATCTATTGAACCTTCAGACTTGGATTTGTCCGCATGGCCAGGAGTCTTACTCGATACCCTATCTGCTAGTGACAGGGAAACTTTTTTGTCTCGAAAACGAGCTATTGAAATGTATATGTCTCCTCACTTTACTTTAGATCAGATAATGCGCGAGACAGGGGTTCCAAAGAATCGTCTTATAAGCTTTGTAAAACGTTGTTTATCGGAAGATTCAAACGGTTTGCTTTGGGGCTATCGTGCCTTGATCCCCCAAAAAAATCTAAAGTCTTATACTCGTACCAATCTATCCCCAAAATCAGAAAAACTCACAGGTATCTTCAACCATTTCTTAAACAAACACAAGCATATTAAGGATCTTATACACGATCAATTTTTGACAACTAAACAAGGAAGAGCCACTGATCCTGTGAAAAAACCCAAACATATTCACTCAACATTCCTAAATGCTTGTAGATCCTTAGGTTTATCCATGCAAGACTATCCCTTTAGTACAAGGGACTTAGGGAGACGATCGCTTTATCGGTACTTAAAAAAACTGGAGCTAAATCTTCCAAATCAAGCTGCTAATCGATACGGTGACGAAGCTGCCCGACATATTCGGCACACTGGTATTGGTCATAAAAATGCAGATCATATCCTAAAACCCTTCCAACGAGTTGAGTTTGACGGACATCAAATTGACCTTATTCTCACGATCAAATTTAGAAATCAATTCGGGGACGAGTGTGTTGATGTGTTAGAAAGGATATGGCTACTCGTTATTATAGACGTTGCCACTCGAGTCGTTATTGGTTACCATATCTGTCTTCAATCACAGTATTCAGCAAGTGACGTCTTAGCTTGCATTCGTAATGCAATTGTTCCAACATCACCTAAAAAGCTCACCATTCCAGGATTGAAATATCCTGCAAAAGGCGGTTTTCATTTTGAAGCCGTTCCTCAAACACAATGGGCGCTTTGGAGTGAGTTCTGCTATGACAATGGAAAGGCCAATCTAGCAAAGATTGTGACAAACAGACTAGCTAACGTCGTCGGTTGTGCTATGAATCCTGGTCCCGTAAACATGCCGGAGCGACGGCCATTTGTGGAGAGATTCTTCGGGCTTTTAGAAGAAAATGGCTATCATCGTTTTGTGAATACAACTGGGAGTCATCCATCTGATCCCCGTCGAACTCAACCAGAAAAGTTGGCAATCAAGTATGAGATGGATGTGGAAGAGCTTGAACAGATCACAGCTGTCCTGATCGCAAATTACAATCATGAGCCACACAGTAGTTTGGGATATCTGAGTCCACTTGAAGTCATGGAACAAAGGGTGGTGCATAGAGGTATGGAGCCAAGATGGTTGCCTGAAGAGCTAAGAAAAGATGTTGAATTTTTTGGTGTACCTGCTATTCGAACTGTTCGTGGAAATATTAAAAAGGGGAAAAGACCGTACATCACATTTGAAGGAGTTGAATATAGAAATGAACTACTTTCTAATACATTTGATCTCATCGGGGAAGAAATTTATTTACTAGTCAACACAAATGACATTCGGTATTTAAAAGCGTTCCTCAAAGATGGAGGAGAACTGGGGTACATTACCGCTACGGGTAGATGGGGTATTACTCCTCACACATTGCAAATGCGAAAACAAATTAACGCGCTACAGAGAAATAAACTTTTGCACTATGCTAATAACGCTGATCCAATTGAGGCTTTAAATAAATACTATGAAGAAAAAGCGAGCAACAATAAAAAGGTCCGTAATTCATTAGCTACACATCAAAGATACAAAAAACAAATGGAGTCCCAGGTTCCAGAACAAAAAAAGGACCTGTCTGAAACGAAACCTTCAGAACATGCGAAACCCTTAAATCATGATAGACAATCGAAACAATCCAATAAGGGTGGTAGTCAAACATCAGATCTATCCAAACTACGTGAAAAGTTTAAAACCATAAATTTATAAAGGGGAGTACTCGGTGTCCAAAGATCATTACGAACAGATATCCTTTGAGAACCTCCTAGAGCAGCCTCGACCTCATGTGCCTACTGGAACGCATCCAATTGAAGAACAGTCCTACATTATCCCAACAAATGAAGTTTTACGAATGTTTCAAGCTATTTCAAAATGGATTAAATACCGTTCACCAGGAGGGATTATTTACGGTCGACCACGCTTAGGAAAAACACGTGCGATTGAATATCTATTACGAATTTTGCCAAACGAATTTGGGAATGATTTACCCGTATTCCACATTCGCACTTTACATACGAAGCTTGCCAATGAAGGTGTTTTCTTTGAAACACTGTTAAAAGATGTTGGTCATGGAGTCCCATTTTCCGGAAAACCCAGTATCAAAAGGGATCGTTTAGCCAAATTCCTAGCAGAAAAAGGGGACACATCCAGACATAAGAGGATTGTCATGTTTATTGATGAAGCGCAATGTTTGCATGAACTCAACTATGGTTGGCTAATGGATATTTACAATGAACTTGACCAGAATCGAATTGCAATGACAGTGATATTAGTGGGACAAGAAGAATTGTTACACCGTAGGACTCTGTTCATGGAAACCAAAAGACACCAGATTATTGGTCGTTTCATGGTACATGAGCATCGTTTTACAGGAATTAAAACCAAAGAAGATTTAAGCATTTGTCTTAGTGGTTTTGATCAGCTTGCAGAGTTTCCAAAAGGATCAGGATGGTCATACACGCGGTATTTCTTCCCAGAAGCCTATGCGGTGGGAAATCGGCTTCAAGATTGTTCCGAGGAACTATTTGATGTTTTCTCTTCTTTGCGCCAGCAAGCTAAAATCCGAGGAACCTTTGAGATCCCTATGCAATATTTAATAACCACGATTGAATACGCTCTCTTAGAGTTCGGAGCAAACGGTCGGAATATTGGTTGGGTAACGAAGGCATTGTGGGAAGAAGCGATATACGCCAGTGGTTATATTCATGCTGAGCTTCGCATTCCGGCAGTAGAATTTGATGAATCCTTATGACATATCAATTTCATCAGAAAGTGAGGTCCATAAAAAGCTGATGAATCCCTACACATGGAGAAAAAATTGGATACGGCCGTATGAATCATCCTGGTCTATTCTTGAAAAGTTCAAATTCGCCAATACATTAACAGCCAGAGAAGTATTGAAAATACTCGGAACGGACCGGGTAAAAAGTCTGAAGGCAGGAATTGGGAGTTGCCATCGAAATCTGATAACTTTAGCAGGCTTTGATTCACATACAGTTCAAGATGTGCTAGGCTTTGATATGGTTTCTTTCCATCAAAAAATAATAAACCAACTCTTATCACCGTTATTAGAAAGGCATCGTACTACTTTTTTTCTCCGCGAAGATCTCGCCATTTGTGAAGCATGTCTTAAAACAGGCTACCATAGCATATTCCATCAATGGAGGTTCCTACACTACTGCCCCTTTCACTTATCTCCACTACATTTCGCATGCCCGAATTGTAGTCAAATCTATACATACGAAATGACTGATGATGGATTTCTATCCCCTTATGTGTGCAAATGTGGCCATTTTTATCTACAAGAAAGCGCTGCTCGTTTTTTTTATAAGGAATGGGGGACAGATGATGCTATTCGCTGTAACAAGGTAAAAACTTGGTTATCCGAAGTTAATTACAACAGTAAGAAGATGGAATCTATCTATTTGTTTACAGAAAAGGGATTACATCAATCTCCAACTCTGTTTGATGGAGTATTAAGTTTTCTTACTAATGAAAACAGCAAGACACCAAAACGGTATATATCTCAGATAACTACCCCAAAAATTAGTATGATTAAAGGGGATCAAGAGAAATATGAAAATATGACATATTCCAAGAAAAGTTATCCCCATATCGGTGAGTATTCATTGGGAAAAAGTCGATTGCGTGTACAACAAGAGGACTTATTCCTTTCGTATAATCAGCTAATTTCTTCTATCGCAAGAAATCTCCGTAAAACCGTACTAATGAAACACAAAACTTGCATAGAACGTTATTTTCTTGGTGACAATGCAGCCCCTAAATGTCCTTATGCGTTTGCTTATGTACATTGGAGATCATTTGTCCAAGGCTTCCAATCGCCAAGACATGTCACGGCTAGATACAAACGCCCTAAAACGGTTGATCATCGATTTGTTCAATTTCCGTTTACCTTGTACTCAGAGTTTTTTGAGGATGTAGTGGATTTATGGAGATCACAAGTAGAAGATATTAGCAATGAAAGTAGAGCTTCGTTAAAGTGGGTACTGGGACGGAGCATTGCTCATGTTTCCATCTCCCTTTTCTGGACGTGGTTATCTATAGCTAAAAAGCTTATGACTAAATTCATAATGTTACAGTTGCCACCGTTTTCATACGAATACCTGTCACCGTTTTTTCTCGTTCTTCCGTTCGGTGAACAAAAGGTATATGAGATTCATTCTGAAGCAATTCCTGACAAAATAAAAATTATCAGTGAGCAAATATGCCCTTTTCAAACTGTAAAGAGCAGAAGAGATCCTAAAAGGAGAGAAAAGATACAACATGCCAAACAGCAACTACGCTACTACAAAATAAGTAAGCCGAATTATTCCAACTCTTTAAAATGGGATTAACACCACAACAGCTTTATTAAATCGATTGATTAAGGTCGAGGAACCTTCCTGACATAATTAGAGTATTATACGTATTGCTAATGCGAATTTCTCAGATCTATTGCAAATTATGAAGAAGCTGTAACGTTGAATAGAAAGAAGAAGGGACTGAAATCTTTACAATCGACATATTTAAATAACCATATGGTTATAATAGTATAAGGTTATTGTTGATGAATGGAGAGGAGGTAAAAAATAGACATGGACACAAAGCAAATGGTCAACGCATTAAAAGCACTTGCGGACCCTACCCGGTTAAAAATAATTAGTTTATTAAACCATCGAAGTTGCTGTGTTTGTGAACTAGTTCCCATTTTTGGCATTTCGCAGCCTGCCGTGTCTAAGCACATGAGTAAGTTAAAAAGTGCAGATTTAGTCATTGAATCCAGAAGAGGACAGTGGGTCATCTACACTCTGAATCAAGAGCGTTTAGAACAACTTCGCTTCGCTTTAGGGAATCTCCCCGATTACTCAGAGGAGTTCGAGAAGTTGGCGGCACAGGGACTCCTCGTAACCTGCGAATAGCGAAAGGAGAGAGAGCATGTTTTCTGTATGGATTGCCTTTCTGATCTTTGCTGTGACATTGACCTTTGTCATCTGGCAACCGAAAGGACTTAACATTGGCTGGTCGGCAACAGGTGGTGCTATCCTAGCCTTAGTTTTTGGTGTTGTCAGTTTTGCTGACGTTGTGACGGTAACGGGAATTGTTTGGAATGCAACGCTGGCGTTTGTCGCCATTATTTTGATATCGCTGATCTTGGACGAAATCGGATTTTTTGAATGGTCTGCCTTGCATATGGCTCGGTTGGCTAAAGGAAATGGTCGCCGGATGTTCGTCTATGTCGTTCTATTGGGAGCAGCAGTTGCAGCCTTTTTTGCAAATGATGGCGCGGCACTCATACTGACACCAATTGTTCTTGCACAAGTGAGAGCACTGAAGTTCCCGGATAAAATGATTTTGCCGTTCATTATGGCCAGTGGATTTATTGCGGACACTACTTCGTTGCCATTGATCGTTAGCAATCTTGTCAACATTGTCTCCGCGGACTTTTTTAATATCGGTTTTGTTGAGTATGCTACCCGTATGATTGTACCCAACTTTTTTGCGCTGGGTGCAAGCTTACTTGTGTTGTATCTTTATTTCAAAAACGATATTCCCAAACAATATGATTTGGATGCGTTAAAACAACCTCATGAAGCGATAAAAGATGTTCGTCTCTTCCGTCTCTCCTGGATCATTTTAGGTATTCTTCTGATTGGATACTTGATGAATGAAGTCGTAGCCATCCCGGTATCTGTCACAGCAGGGATTGCAGCCATTATCTTTATCGTGGCTGCACGGAGCAGTAAAGGTATTGAGACTAGGAAAATCATCAAAGATGCACCATGGGCAGTAGTGGTCTTCTCCATCGGGATGTATGTCGTTGTTTACGGCCTGCGTAATGTTGGATTGACTGACATGCTTGGACAATTGATTCAAGCGCTTGCGGACCAAGGGTTGTTTATAGCAACAGTAGGCATGGGATTCCTGTCTGCGATCCTTTCCTCGATCATGAACAACATGCCAACCGTAATGATTGACGCTTTGGCCATCCAAGGAACGAATACCTCTGGTATTATTCGAGAGGCGTTAATTTATGCAAACGTGATCGGAAGTGATTTGGGGCCTAAAATTACTCCTATCGGTTCACTCGCAACATTGCTATGGCTGCATGTGTTGTCCCGTAAGAACGTTACGATTACGTGGGGACAATACTTCAAAACAGGAATCATCCTGACAATTCCAACGTTGTTTATCACGCTTGTTGGGCTATATCTGTGGCTACAAATCATCGTTTAACATCTACGACTATTCGTAATAAAGGAGACTGAACAACATGGAGAAAAAACCACTTATCTATTTCCTTTGCACGGGGAACTCTTGCCGCAGCCAGATGGCAGATGGCTTTTTAAAAGCGTTGGGGGGAGAGCGTTACGAAGTGAAAAGCGCTGGTCTCGAAGCGCATGGTCTGAACCCAAAAGCTGTTCAGGTAATGAAAGAGGCTGGTGTAGACATCAGCAACCACACTTCTGATGTGATCGACCCTGAAATTTTGGGAGGTGCGGATTATGTGATTACTCTGTGTGGTCACGCTGATGAGCATTGTCCAGTGATCCCTAACAAAAATGTAGTGAAGTGGCATTGGGGCTTTGACGATCCAGCGAAAGCAACCGGCTCGGAAGAAGAAATTATGAATAGCTTCCGGACGGTCCGTGACGCCATCAAAAACCGAATGGAGCAGTTCGTAAAAGAAAGTAAATAGTTGGAGGGATAAATGTGATCAAACGGATGCATGTAGCTGTGAATTGCAGCCACTTGGAAGCCTCTCTGAACTTCTATCGTATTTTTTTCAATGCTGAACCGACTAAAGTAAAAGACAACTACGCTAAATTTGAGCTAGATTCTCCGGCTTTGCATTTCTCCTTAAATGTACGACCATTTGAAAAGAAAGGCGTGCTAAACCATCTTGGTTTTCAAGTGGATAATACGGAGGATGTCTTAGCAATGGGAGAACGCCTGCGCAAGGCAAATCTACTGACAATTGACGAAATGGGTACCACGTGCTGTTATGCAATCCAAGATAAAGTGTGGGTATATGATCCAGACGGTAATGCGTGGGAGATCTTCTATACAAAGGCGGATTCTGAGTTTGAATCGGCCGGGGAACAACGAGATATTTCCTTATGCTGTACACCTTCTTCTGGTCCTGTATCCATTGAATTCGGTTCGTGGAAAAAGTAATTACATTCATACCCCTCTCTAATGAGGGGTATTTTACTAAACCAATCAGGAAGGGAAATCTGAATAAAGTTGTTGTCCGCGATACAGGCCTTGCTGGTCTAACTGCTGCTATTTATCTTGCCCGAGCGAATATGAATCCACTTGTGATCGAAGGAAATGAACGGGGATGTCAATTGACCCTCACAACAGAAGTAGTGAACTTTCTGGGATTCCCTGATGGAATCATGGGGGCAGAGCTAAAATTCTTGTATTCGATTATAATGTTATGAGTTAGGTATTCAATATATGTTGATGGAGGAATTTTATGCATGACTTCGGACTTATTGTTGATACAAGACTTCGTACTTTACCTTCGTTAGAAAGTTTTTATATGGAATATGAATGCGACGAATCAGAAAATGTTGAAGGTGGATATGACACTAAACCTGAACGATTGTTTTGGATCAATCATAAACAATTAAATGGTTTCATAGCAGAAATGGGCGAGAGTAATTTCTTTTCTTTGCATCGAGTTTTTTTGAGTTACTACGAAGCATTGAATAAGCTTAGAGACTTTTGGAATTATCCAATTACTAGAGAAATTACAAAAAAAGGTGAACACTTAGCAATAAGTGACATAGAAAATATGCTAAAATCGCATGATTTATACATTAACGACTCAATTGCCCTAAAATATGCAAATTATATACGTAACAATGGCCACAAAAAATACATGGAAGTAAATCCATTTCAAGAATATTTATGGTCAATACAGATGAATGAACTTTTCAATTCGTATAACATTTCAGCTTTTGATACGGTTACTATAACTAGAGATAATATTTTGGATTCGAGCTATTTATTTAAAGGTGCAATCGTAAAAAAGGAAATCAGTGTAGTTTTATACGAGTGGGCTAACATAACTAGTTTTCTTCAACCTGATTTCATAAAGAGATTAAGCAACATTTTAGAAGTTATTACAAATGATATACAAAGAAATAAAGATGAATATGATCGCAAATCTACAAAACCCATGATTAATCAATTAGTTTATTCACTTGATACACAAGTTAATAAAAGCTCTTGGAGAAAATACTTCTTCGGTATTTTTAACGCTTCAAATTTATTAGGTGCATATTCTCGTCATAGTAGTGGTGAAATTGTAAGCATTACTGGTGTAAATAATCAGGGCGATATTGATTGTAAGAAGATTATTGATGAATGGTGGAAGAACAACCAATTGCCTACTGACGAACAATTCATTAAAATTTTTAAACTTTGGTATTTTACCACTTCATATTTGTTAATAAATTGGCTTCGTCTCCCTCATTTTACAATGTAACCCGGGTACAGATTAAGTAATAACATTGATAAGACGAAGCTGTTTAACCCCTGTCGTTTTCCAAACTCACGCAAGAAGGATAGTTCAATGATAATAGCAGCAGTCTAAGACTTTATTTTTCAGGCCTTAGTCCGCTGCTGTTTGATTTTTGGTCAAGTCTAATACTTAAAATTATAAGGCTGTCAATTTTCAATCTTTTAATCCCCGTAATATCAAGCTTTACAGTCTACAATGTAGTGTACTGCTTATGAGATTAGGACCTCGAATTTTTACCTTGTTATAATACCGAATTTTAGATAACGTGTGATCATTTTTGTATTTTTAAGTACGTGTAGGGGATACGAAAAAACAAATAAGCACAACAGATTTTTGCAGCTATCCGTTGTGCTTGTTTAACCATTGAACCGGTTAGTGCAGCCTTCTTAGGTTTGCTTTTAGTAAATTCAAGTGTTATGTATCCAACATATCCCAGTCATCACCAAGAACCCATCGTAATGCAGAAAGCTTGCCGTTAATCATTCCCCACTCAAAGTCATCCCATGGACCTAAGGTGTCTAAACCAAATCTTTCTTCGACCCTCTCAGCCGCTCTAAGTGCCCCTTCCCAGATGTTACGTTGGATCGGTCGAGTAGCATGATCTTTAATGGGAAAGCTCTCTTTCTCGACAATTTGAATAATTCCTGCTTCAATTTTTTCTCGCGTAATCTGATGTCGGTTGTACCAAACTTTGGTAACAAGTTCATCCATAGCTTCGATTATTTCAGTCAGCCGCCTCGGTTCTTCACCCCAATATTGTTCAGTCATAATGTCATCAAATTGATCTGGAAGAATATGTCGTAGAGCTTCACTTAAGGCTATAAAATAAAACGATTTAGCCCGTGAAAAACAAGCCTCAATATCTGGGTGAGGTAACTTTTTACTTGCTGTCGGGTGACTAAAGTCATTAGTGTTATGAGAGATAAAGGCAAACCGATTTCCAGCCAACTCTTCTTCTTCGAGCACATCTGTGTATACTTCAATCAGAATAGCATCGTCAATTCCATTACGTTGTCTGTGAAAGGGAGCGCGTTTATCGATAGCTCGCTGTGCTGCACGAATCTTCACTGCGTCCGAAATTCCAATTATTGGTGTGTTAGTAAATAACCTTTCTATCCGGCTAACCGTATCTACGGCAGCCTCACCCAAAATAGGAAGCCGATGATCAACGTCGTTTAGCTGTGAAATTACAATGTCTTTTTGTTGTGGATCGCCAAATTTCTCCACTACATCCTTTACTCGTTTCAAAGTACTAGACATACTGCGGCTATTCTGCTCAATGACACGATCTTTGTTGCGCGCAAATTCATCAACAATGATACGTGGCAGAATCAGCTCTACTTCTCCCTGTTGAATTAATTCTTCAAGAGCAGTCAAAATTGTTTGTTGCTGATAATCCTTCGCGAGATCAAGCCAAACACAAGTATCAATAAGAATCTTATACATTAGTAACTACTCCTTTTCTACATCAAACGGTTAGGAATCTATTTCCTCAGCCATTTCAGAAGCATCGTTTTCAAGTTCATCAATATTGTCAGGTAATTTAATTACGTTGACTTCCGTCTCACCCCAGGAAACCCCTAATTGCTTGGCATGAACGTATGGGTCGTACATAGCGTTATTTTTTAAACAGGAGTACATTACTTGAGCAATCTTTCCACAAACATGTCCAATTGCTTTCCGTTTGCTCATTCCTCTGCCATTTACCAGGCGATCATAATAATTTTTAAATAAATTTGGTTTACGTCTTACTTGTATTCGCTTATATTATCTATTTCTAACGCTAGTATTATTAGGTCAGCCAGTTTTTACTGGTTGACCATTTTCAGTTTATTATATCATTGATGGTACTTGAAGGGCACTAATAAGGACTGAGCCAAACCTTGATAACGATTAAATAAATTGTGTAAGATTAAATTACATACATAAAAAGACTGATTGAATTTTATTAAGATCCATATATTTGGTAAATTTAACTCTCGGGAGGGGTACAAGTATTGAAACGCAAAGATATTACTACAAGTCATATTAATTTAGAGCACACCGCCCAAGGTGACGAAGAGAATGACAACGGAGAAACAACAAAACAAGAATCAGACGAGAACTTCCAAAGCAAAGCTTCAGTAGTACAGAAACAACCGAACCGTAGCAAAGTCAAAAAAAAAGTTGGCGTAAGTGCATTAGTTCAGCAACAAGAGAATATGCAAAAACTCATAGATCTAGGCCTAAGAGGAGTTGCGCAACAACAGAGTATGGCTAGGTTCATACAAAATACACCCGTTAGCGCCATTTCTCAGTGGCAACTAGACACGGAAAGACTATTAGGTGCAACTGGATATATTCGTCACATACAGAATTCACCCTTAAACGCGATTGCTCAGCAGCAACTAGATACGGAAAGACTATTAGGTGCAACTGGATATACTCGTCACATACAGAATTCACCCTTAAACGCGATTGCTCAGCAGCAACTAGACACGGAAAGACTATTAGGTGCAACTGGATATACTCGTCACATACAGAATTCACCCTTAAACGCGATTGCTCAGCAGCAACTAGACATGGAAAGACTATTAGGTGCAACTGGATATACTCGTCACATACAGAATTCACCCTTAAACGCGATTGCTCAGCAGCAACTAGACATGGAAAGACTATTAGGTGCAACTGGATATACTCGTCACATACAGAATTCACCCTTAAACGCGATTGCTCAGCAGCAACAGCGTATGGATAAACTACTATCCTTGAGTGGAAATGGATTATCAGAGATCGTAAATAATATAGAACGCTGGAAGTCTCTAAGGGATAACTGGGCATTTAATTTAACAGATGAAGAAGAAGATAAAGTAAGAGATGCCCTGGCCACATTACCAGAACCCTATAAACTAAAAATTGATGAGAATGATGAGTATGAAAAAAGTTGTCATATCGAGAGTACTGAATCAAAAGTTAGTATTCCTTTGGGGGATGTTCCTAGTACTCTCGGTGTCATTGATGTAGTTTCAAATATTACGAGTGATGAGATCTTTTCCTTCTATGATCATTTGGTAAAATATCCGATGTTGGGTTTAGAGCATGAAGTAGGAAAACGAATATTGGAACAGATAGAACATTCTAAACGTTTTACAGCTACAGATTTGACCATATATCGAGCTCGGGAACGCAAGCGTGAATTACCTTTTTCGGACATTGAAATGTTTGAAGCTCCGTTTGGATTAGCTGGGCATGGAAGATTTAATGTTTGGGGACAAGGAGAGTTATATACTTGTGATAGTAAAGAAACTGCCATCGAAGAATTGAAAGTTTCGAGTACATCATGTGTTGATGTGGTAACGTGGAGATTACAAACTCCTTTAGATGTATTAGATCTTGTTGAGGTCGATTCACCACTCGTACGATTCTGTAGTTATACTAAACAAACAGCGACAAATCTAGAATATTTAGTCCCTAACTTCCTTTCCCAATGTGCAAAATTTGTTGGCATTCATGGAATTAGATTTAGAAGTAGCATGAATAACCAAGTCATAAATTATGTCTTTTTTGATTTTGAGCATAGCTACTTCAAAACAGTAAACTTAGAACGGAATTATATCACCCTTAATTGAGTTTTTACTCTTATCTGAGGCAGCCTTCTAACGGCTGCCTTTTTTTATTTTAATGTAATGCTTGTTTTGCTCTTCTAGTCCTCCGCCTAAAGAGGAAATAAGTACTAACGTGACAACGGGGAGGAGACAGCACATATATGCATTCCACATCTTCTATTTTAAAGTGAGCTTTTATTGGAAAGGACTGATAACAAGAATCTAATAAGGAGCAATCTCATGTACTATCAAATAGCAAGTATTCTTAGGCCCATCTTCATTGAAAGCATAGGTGATTATAAAATCATGTATGATGATCTAAACCTCTATTCCGTTTGGTATGAGAAACATTGTTTGTTCGAAAATACATCAATAAGATCTGCAAAAGAGTTCTGCAATGTAAGAGTAAACCGGAAATGTACAATTGTACTTGTTCTCAACACGTTCTTTGTATCTATTCACGGACAGACTTTTTCAAAGTACGTGGATGAAAACAGCTGGCATATGCGGTATCATTTTCCTTGGGTTGGTTTTTATCCATTACCAACAAAAGTATTAAAAGGAACTCTTTTGTATAACGAGCTAATCGATAATTTAATTGAAGCAGAGAAAAAAAGAACTATAAAAAGTGTGTATAAGCCATATTTGAATCAGAATCATAGAGAAAAATACAGCAGAATATAATGGGACTTATCCTAGCTTCACTAATCATATGGAGAAGTCTTGTATCGATTGTTGGTCATTGAAATGTAAATAGTAGGGCAATAACCAAACTTTAATTACGCGGTTGAGAGCAGGTGAAGATATGTTTGTTGCTCGAACGATTGCAGGGTATCGTGTATGTACCTTAGAACAATCGAAAGATGAACTACAGCCACTAGCTAAAAGTGGGGAATTGATGTGCCCAGTTTGCCATGAGGAAGTACGATATTGGTCTCAAACAGATAGTGTTCGCCCACATTTCAAGCATAAATCAAAAGAAAACTGTTTAGATGATAAATACGGCGAAAACGAAACAATAGAGCATCAAAATGGAAAGTATCTACTGTATAAACATTTGAAAGAATTGTATCCTAAATCGCAAGTAGAGTTGGAATATCGTGTTAAAGAAACCGAACAACGTAGTGATGTAATCGTTATCCATCCAAATGGTGAAAAATGGGCAATTGAATTTCAATGCTCCCCAATCTCTAAAGACGTTTGGAGTAAGAGAAACAATTTATATAAATCAGCTGGAATTAAAGCATTTTGGATGCTAGGGATCTCTGTATTACACAGAAACAAGGAGAAAAAATCCCCGTTAGAAAATGCAATCTACCAAGATAACCAACGTGTGTTTTACTTAGATACCATAACGAAAAAAGTAATACTACATGAACGTTTTCTATATAAGTTTAACGGTTTCAACTTTGATGTTAGTCCTGATGTATTCATAACAAGTAACTTATCCGCAGTTTTAATTCAACCGGAAAAGGGCCCCGGGGCAATCAGAGAGCTTCAATCACAGGAGAGTCCTTTAACTTTATGGATTCAAGAACTAAACGATTTTTATGAACAACAAGAAGAGAAATTTAGAAACCATCTAACCGGTTATGTGGAAAGCAAACATGCAGAAGAAGAGCTAGCTAAACAACAAGAACAAGAGAAAGTTAAACAAAAAAAGGCTGCTCAAAAGGCATATTTTCAAAATCTTATGGACAGAAGAGGTAACTTATTAAAGAATTTAACGGACGAGGAATCAGAACTTTTCCGAGCTTTGACAAAAAAATACCAACTTACTCCAGAAAGCTTTCCTGGATTATTTTTATTAACAGTGGAAGGGCAAGAGCATATAGAAACACCCAGCCAACTGTGGCAATTATGGCTATATGATCAACTTTTTGAAACAACAAGGGATAGCCGAATTCCATGGGATACTATAGAACGAAATTTTGTGAATAATATGCTAAAAAGGGTATTTCGAGCACAGATCCTTGGAAAGCAATTTGCAATTCCGCTACACTATTATAAGTTTAAAATAAACAAAATAGGATTAATTGAGTTTTTAGGAGATCTGAAGGAATTGGTTCATCCATTAGATTTTCTTATTCATAACCACAAGGAAAATATCCTGTTACAGATGCATTGGGAGGGAGTATGGGAGGATATTTCAGGTGGAGGAATAGTAGATCAATGGGACTCACATTACAGAAGAAAATCTCCGTATCATATAAATCTCAAAAAGTACTTATTGAAAAATGAATGAAAACTTTTTAGAAAAACAATAACATGAATTTAATAAAGTAAATTGACAAACAAAAAAAGAACCCATAAAAAAGAGACTGCTGCAAAAGTCGTGTTTTTTGAAAAACCAAAGATTTTAGGGGGTACAAATATGTCTCCCTAAACGTGAAACGAGCCTTAGAAGCGATTCTAGACGCTCGTTTTTCTTTGACTGATATGTTGTTCTGAAAAAAATGGACTTTTGCAGTGCTCTGTAAAAAAAGAAGGTTCTTTTTTTGTTTCATTTCAGTTCATGAAAACTACATTTCATGAACTGAAAACAAAATGAATCATTCACTAGGAGAAGAACCTGTACATTGTGCCTCTACATTTGTACTTGTGGGCTTTAAGACCCTCCAATGTATTTATATGCAATAATCACGTATGTTATAGCGGTATGTTGGTGTCGTCAGGCACTCGTGTCCGTAAACAATCATTAAAACTGTGACACAAACAAGTATACCAATGATCCAAATTTAGTATACATGTTTGTGTCACAGTAACCACAAAGAACTGTTAGTATACATGTTTGTGTCACTTTGGTATACATGATTGTGTCACTAGACAATCGGAACTTAAAGCCTTTAGTTATTGTCCAACTTGCTCTTTTTATGAGTTTACATAATATATATTATCGGACTCAAAATGAAATGCATAATTTCTGAGAGGGGTACTCACCTGTTTATAAATTTTATTGTTATAAACTTGTTCGTGCATGGATCTAATTGAATGATGCTGCAAAATAATTAGCTTTTTCTCATCTGTCACTGCCATACGACATCATACATGCACGGAAATTTGCTCTTATAAAAAACCTGATTAATAATCAGGAGCGATTCCAATATGTTTGTCAGTTTCACTGTAAGCACATTAACAAGCAGCAACAAAACTGCTGTCTGAACCATCCATCATCGAATAAGACAACGTATTTTCACTAGAATAAAAAAATTCATTAAAAGTAAAAAATACTGTTTACATTTATTGTAAATTTATATATAGTATAATTAAGGTCACTATAACTAAAAAACGCCCGGAGGTCCCAAATGACCAAAGTAATCCCAAAATCCAAAACGATCACCACTACACTGAAAAAAAGATCGTACGAAAATACTTTAAATAACCTGGCACAGTACCTCGAACGAAATAAGAAAAAATAACCAATAAAAAGAGTGCCACTGGAGGCACTCTACTTTGGCGTGTATAAGCTTTTCTTCTCTCTTCCTTCCCTGTTACCCCGACTTCTATTCTTCAGCAGCCGTTCCCATCCAATCCAGCAAGTAAAAATCTGTCACCAAACGTGCGATTTGTCCCTCGGCATCATAACCGATATAGCTCGCGTAGCTGCCGTCTCCCCAACCTGTTGAAAACATGGCAACATTACAGCCTTCCGCTAAATCTATTAGCCCCCAACTCCGCGTATGTTTATACGTTTGATCCATTTTCTTCGTCAACGTCTCAAAGAACAGCTCGTCCTTCTCCATTTCTCGTTCCAAAAGCGCGCAAGCTTCTGCATCCATGAACGAGCCTGTGCCCGCATCCACACCGTAGCCAAAAAATTCACCTTCGCCAAGCTGTGACACATCTGACTCCGGCCAAACAGCCATTTTCCAAGACACGACAGGTTTCTCTGAGAACACAATCCGTGCCAATGCTACCCGTTCATCTGGCTCCAGAGAGTCAGCCGTTTGTTCTTCCTTTGACTGGGATTGAACCTGCGCGATAGCAAGCTGTACGGTGAAGCTCCCCTTTGGGAAAACCTCCACAAACGGTTCCGTTTCAAACATGACAAACGGATCGTTCGCCACAATTTTTCCTGTTTTTATCTGAAGCTTGCCCATATCTTGGCGGAAAAACCGATATAAATAGCCATCCTGCTCTTGCGTATACCCTTCGTCAAATGCCGTTTCAAAAAAGGCAGGGCAGTTATGTTTCATGATTCCATCCCCTTCTTCTATCCTCTACATAAAATCCCACTGACGATAGTTTGCCAGTGGGATGTCGTCTGCATGCTAATTTACTTGATCAGAGCTGCTTCCAGCGCCACTTCAATCATTTCATTGAAGGTTGTTTGGCGCTCGTCCGCGGAAGTTTCTTCACCGGTCAGGATGTGATCACTTACGGTGAGAATAGACAATGCGTTGCGCTTGTATTTTGCAGCCAATGTGTACAGCGCGGAAGATTCCATTTCAACAGCAAGCACTTGATAGGAAGCCAATTTTTTGTACAAATCTAAGTTCTCGCGATAGAAGCTGTCGCTCGTAAAGATATTGCCCACTTTAACAGACAGATTGCGCTCTGTCGCTGCTTGATACGCTTTGTGCAGCAAATCAAAGTTAGCAGTAGGAGCAAAATCAACCTGATTAAGCAGGAGACGATTCGTTTGGGAATCGGATGATGCAGCCATACCAATAATCACATCACGTACTTTGATGTCTTCCTGGATCGCGCCACAAGTACCTACGCGGATCAGGTTTTGAACGCCATATGATTGCATGAGCTCATTGGCGTAGATCGAGATAGAAGGAACTCCCATGCCCGTTCCTTGTACAGAAACGCGCTTACCTTTGTATGTACCTGTGAAGCCGAGCATGCCACGCACGTTGTTGTAGCACTCCGCTCCTTCGAGGAAAGTTTCAGCAATGTATTTGGCCCGTAGCGGATCGCCCGGCAGTAGGATGGTTTCAGCAATTTGACCTTGCTGTGCTCCAATATGAATACTCATAATCTGTTTGCTCCTTTATCAAGAAAAAATGACCTACTTGCCTATCGTACTACAAAAACCGAACAATGCAAAGTCAAGAGATCAAATGATTCCAGCTACTTATGATGGCGCGTTTGCCTTTTGAGAATAATGAATAAGCGATACCCATAGATGGCATCGCCTCGACAACGGTTTCATTCATTTGAGGGACATTACATAATCCATTGCTTCCAGGTGATCTCCCAGGATCGTCCAGTTAACGCTCGGTCTATTCTTTCTTTGTGTCGCTCTTTTTTTTGTAAGCTTTGCTGAGGCAATGTAAGGAGATGGCACGACTCGCAATTGATTATGCAGAGCAATGGCGTGCGCAACGGCAGGTACGACCAAATGTTGAACGCCGATGATAGAGGCAGCTTGTCGCGTCATGGCAAAAGGTAAATCGTACATCGAGGAGGTTCCAAGTTCATGCCGTGAAACCAAGGTATTGAGAAATGTCTTCGCTAGCAAAACGGTATCCGGTTCCATTGATGGTTGTTGTCGAAGTGGTGTCATGGGCTTTCTCAAGACGATGTCTGCTCCCTGGTAACACGTTCTGACAAATGACTGCATGTCATTTGCAGCTACGACGTGAGCCGCATCGAGAAACAGCCACACATCTCCTGTGGCCTCCTTGGCACCAATTGCTCTCCATACATCATCGCCTAAAGGAAACGGATACACAAACGCTGTGAGTGGACAAGTGGAATAAGTCAGTATCTTTTTCACCGATTGATCTGGGCAACCATCCACAACGAGTACGATTTCCATGGGCCGGAGCTTCTCAATTTGTTTGAGTACTTTTTGGATCGTCTGCTCGTGGTGAACACAGAGAATGACACTTAATCGATTTATATTCTGACATTTTTCTTTGTCATTAATGTGCTCTTCTCTGCGTTTTTTTGTGGGATCTCGCATATTTCGCTTTGCGTTTGCCACCCCATCCACCGCCCTCCTTAACCCGCGATTCTAGATGAATGACCGAGCGCAAATGCAAAACGTCCGATGAAAGCACCAAGTCGCGGTGTCGTTGGCCATCCTGCTCTGCGCTTCGCAGCTTCGTTCCACCCGTTAGTAACTGGATTGCCTTCGCATGCTCCCGAAAAATCGTACGGATGTCTTTTCGCAGGATATCACGAGTGCCTGTTGATTGTTTTTCCGCGGCAAACGGGGCGATTGTCGTTATTTTGAGCCCCAAGACAGACGCTAGAACCAACGCAACTGCTGGATTGCATAAATTCTTGGAACCAAGTGCCTCCAGAGCATTTCTGCTCAAGGCAAAGGGAATATTTTCAAAGGAAGCCGAGCCCATGCTTTTTTGACATAGAAGATGATTCAACAGGCAATAGGCACTGAGTGCTGAACGTTTTCCTCTTTTCGTTACCCAATGGTCAGGGCATGTTGTGATAATGACATCCGATCCCTTTTTAACCAGGGTGACATATTTCTTCAAGTATAAGAGAGGCATGGCGAGGTACTCGTCGATAAAAAGAACAACGTCTCCCCTCGCGTGAGCAGAGCCGATCACTCTTGCCTCATGGCTGTCTACGTCCAAATCCGTTGAAATGACTTGTGCTCCCCATTCATTGGACAGGATAGCTTCTTGGGAGCCGACTCCGTTGCACACGACGATTACTTCCGTGTGTGGATCTATTCTTTTGACAAAAGTGAGCAGTTTCTTCATATTCCTGGCGTTGTCACTCATTGGGATGATGACGGACACGGCAGGGCAATTAAAGATTCGGTTGTCCATCTCACTCCCCCTCACCAGAGATAAGTTATTACTCTAATGTACGCTCGTTTTCCACGATTGGACACGGCATCTATCCCTCACAATTCAATAAGAGATGACCTAACAAAAAAACAGGACGCGCATAGTACCACGTCCTGTTTGGATTCTCATTTTTGTATTAGTAGAACCGCCGTTGAAGACTGCGCTCGCGAATTCGTTTATTCCTCTGCACACGGGAAAACGTATACACGATTAAGAAAAGGTTCATTCCTAACCAGACGATTAATACGCTATAGCGGGCCAGTGGATGTGCGTTGCCACTTTCTGCATCCCCAAATACAGGAGCTGGAGCTGGCGGATCATGACGAAGCAACGGATAAGAGATCGCTAGCTTGCCAGCCTGGACAGACAGGCTCCCATCTGCTTTTAGCTCTACCAAAGGCTCCACACCTTTGGGAACCGTCGCATACAAGTCCTCCTTGGCTGTATAAGTCACAGCCGAGTTGTTGCCCGGAACAGCTGCTTCTGAAAAGGAATCGCCTTTTTTGGCGATTGGTTTGGTCTCAAATCCTTGAAAACCAAAGTCCAGTAGCTTTTTTACATCTTTGTATGCATTTGCACTCGTAGAGGCCTTCATCGTGACAGCGATGAGCTCCATGTCTCCCCTCTTGGCGGAGCCTACCAGCGTATGCATCGCTTGATCTGTGAAACCGTTTTTGATGCCAGTCGCCCCTTCGTAATCGCGCAAGAGCTTGTTATGATTCACTAGCACTGTTTCCCACGTTTGCCCATGCCAAGGCAGGCGCTTTGTACCGACAATTTCCCTGAAAACGGGATTTTTCATCGCGTACCGTGAAATTTTGGCCATGTCAGCGACAGTCGTGTAATGATTCGGATCATGCAGTCCGTGTGGATTGCTAAAATTCGTTTCGGTGACACCTACTTTTTCTTTCAAATAGGCGTTCAAGTCCACTGCAAAACGCTCTGTCGTCTGGCTCATATGCTCCGCAATCGCTGTACCAGCGTCGTTACCCGAATTCATGAGCAGTCCGTACAACAAATTGCGGAGGGAAATCTTTTCTCCCTCTTCCAAATAAACACGTGTTCCTTCTTCACGACGTGCTTTTTTTGAGACGGTGACAGTGTCATCCAGATTCCCTTTTTCAATCGCGTAAATACCTGTTGCGATTTTCGTAATACTAGCAGGGTACAACTTCTCATGAGGGTTCTTTTCAAACAAGACTTGTCCCGTTGTAGCATCAATCAGAATGGCTGATTGTCCAGTGAGAGTGTTAGGCTCCAGGCTTGATGTCTCCTCGGCAAAAGCAGAAGGCATGCCTAGGTTGAACAAAACCATCACCACAACGAGTAGGTTCGTTAGTAAAAAGCGCATGTTAGTCTATATCCTTTCCTACTTTGTCGCGTTTTTTCAGGTTACATTTAGTCTGTAGACAACAAAAGACGTTATTTCAACCGTATTCCCAACAAATCGTGAATCATTTTAAACTTAGGATTGTCCGCAAAAGCCTCTTCGAAACCACTGACATGTTCCCTGTACAAGGCTGCCGCGGAATCCAAATCCTGCTTAACGTACAAAGAAAATATTTCTTCCAATTTTTCTTCCAATGTCGTATCAACTTCTGCCGGTGTGAGAATCTCTTGGCGCAAATTGTTCATCAACACGTCGAGCTGATGTGTGATTACAGACGCTTCATGAAGCTGCTCCAACACGTCTGTCGGAATATTGCCCGCATATTTGTAGCGCAGTTCATGTTCATTTGTCGCCCAGAAGTTCATTCCCAATGTACGGATTTGGATCTCACAAAAAAGTGTTCTCTTTTCACTGCCATGGTAGACCGTATACGAAACGATCATGTGAATACTTCGGTAGCCGGATTCCTTCGGAGCTGCTATATAGTCTTTGACATCGTGAATGACAATATCCTCCCGCTCCTGCAACAACTGCTGCACCTCGCGCACGTCGTCTACATAGCGGCATACGATTCGAAGGCCCGCGATATCCTGGACTTCCTTGGCGACGTCACTTTGCCAATGATCTCCCAAAAAGTCGATTCCTTTTTCGTTCGCCTTCTTTACTAAACTGTCGACTTTTTTCACTCGTCCGACAACAAATTCAATGGGAGAATAACGGCCGCTTTTTTGAAAGCCGTATTTAATTCCCTTTAGTTTTAACTTTAGCTCTTCAACTGCCTGTTCATACGGCGCCAAGAAATGAACCATGTTGTTGAGCACTTTGCTTGGCACATTTGTGACTCTCATGAAGACACCTCCAAATTACTTCCAGAGGAAAGGTGATGCATCAAAAAACGGCTGCGGATTTACATACGTATTACCCACTAACATACCGTAATGAAGGTGAGGACCTGTAGAAAAACCGGTGCTACCTATTTGTCCAATCACCTGTCCCTGTTTCACTTCTTGCCCTGTCTTGACATCTAGCTTGGACAAGTGAGCATATATGGAAAAAATATTTAACCCGTGATCGATGATGATCGTATTGCCTGTTAAGTATAAAGAGTCGGCCAGAACCACTTTCCCGTGGTTGCTCGCCCCAATTGGCGTTCCTGTTTTGTTCGCGATGTCAATCGCCGCGTGCCGGTTGGCTGGTACACCATTTACTACGCGCTGGTAGCCGAATGGAGTCGTTAATGTTCCGACTGCTGGCTGTTGAAACGGCTCAGAGAAATACGGAATCGCACTTGAGCTTGATCTGGCTGCATTGATCTTTTTTTGATCGGCATTGATTCGCTTCGTATCCTGTCGCATTTTGTTGAGCTGTTTACTTACCGTGAGCTTGTCTACTTCGAATTTTTTCGGTGCGATTGTCACCGTTACGGAATGCTTGTTGTCAGCAGAGGTGACTTTATAGGTCCCTGCTTTCATGTCAAAAGGAATTGGGATAAACCGGGCATACTCATCCTGTGTCTTTTGCAAACGATAATTCTGAGAGAATACCGTTACGGTTTGTGGCTCTTTACTGCGTACAAAAATAACGTCCCCAGGATATGTTTTGGCTGGCGTTACGCTGATTGCTGGTTGTTGTTTCGTTGTTTGGGCGTAAACCCCTTCTACTGTCTGGCTGAATATACTTGTCCCAGAGACGAGCGTCAATGCTGAGACCAACATGAGACTAACCATTGATTTGAACATAGACATGCTCCCTCCCATTATCTAGTATAACAAAACACACCCTGAAAGGAAAAAGAAAAAGAAGGCTAATGAGCTAGCCTTCTCCAATCATTCCAAATGTACTCTTACTGTTTCTTCGAATAATCCGACATCATATCCATGATGGATTGCACGCCTGTCAGCATTTCGCTCGCACGTTTGGTTTTTTGCGAGATGCCTTCAAAATCAAATATCCCTTTTTTGCGGTCGTTCCATCTTTTAAACAATTCTTCCGCCATACCGGGGTTGCTTTTGACCGCTCTAATCCGCATGGAATCTTCGAGGACCCACGCTTCAAATTCGGGATGCATTTTTAAAAGCTGCTTGACTTCTTTTTTGTTCATAGCCGGACGTCTCTCCTTTCCACTGGACAAACGAGGATAGTTAACTGTTCGTTACACCATATGACTAGTCCGCGAATGTGCTTGTGTGTTTGCACCACACAGGAAAGAAAAGGGCTATTCATGGGAAACATAGAAAGGCCCCTAAAAAGGGACCTCTCTTCATCCAGCTATTTACTTGTCAGTACGTTAAACTTGACGACCTGCCAATTGTTGCTCTGCGAAGCTTACCAGACGCTTGGTAATTTCTCCACCAACAGAACCGTTTTGGCGAGAAGTAGTGTCTGGTCCGAGATTTACACCGAATTCAGATGCAATCTCATACTTCAGTTGATCCAAAGCTTGGTTCGCTTGAGGAACTACCAGGTTGTTGCTGCCAGAGTTGTTGTTAGCCATGATTGATTCCTCCCGACGCGTTTTTTTCTCCCGGGACGGGTTTGAACCGTCTGCGTTTTGCTTCTCGCTTTGAGACCGGAAGTTATATTCAAGAGGTGGTTGTTGACCTCTTGTGGTACTATCATCCCACCGTAACAAAAGTACATTCACGTTTCTCACGATATTTCTGTTGTAAAATCTGACAAGGTTGTCCCGCTCCTTTATGCTATAATGGTGCGTATAGTTTGGTAGTGAGAGGGGCAAGGTTTTGTGAGTAATTCAGGAAAAGTACTGCTCATCGATGGCATGAGCTTTTTATTTCGCGCCTTTTATGGTTCTGCTTGGGGTGGAGCCTATCGCCAGACTTCAACAGGTGTGTACACAAATGCGGTTTATGGATTTACCAAAATGATGCTCGATTACGCAGAGTTGACACGTCCTACTCATCTCGTGGTCGGCTGGGATGTCGCTTCGCGCGAGTCCTTAGTGCGCAGTCAATGGTATGACGGTTATAAATCAAATCGCCAAGCAGCACCGGATGAGCTCATTCCACAATTCGATTTGGTAAAAGAAGTAACGGATGCGTTCTCAGTTCCGAACTTGGGCTGCCCAGGCTTTGAAGGCGATGATGTATTGGGTACGCTCTCTACACGTCTTTCCGAAGAAGGACACGAGGTCATCATTGCAACAGGTGATTACGATAGCTTGCAGTTGATATCTGAGCGAGTCAGCGTAAAAATCCTCAAAAATGGTGGCAAACATGAGCATTATAATCCAGCGAGCCTCTTGGCATTGCGTGGAATTACACCTGAACAGGTCGTTGATGTCAAAGCTTTAATGGGAGATGCATCTGACTGTATCCCAGGCTGTCCAGGAATTGGTGAGAAAACAGCGACAAAACTGATTACTGAGCATGGTGATCTGGACAACCTATATGTAAATCTGGCAAGCTGTACGCCTAAAATGCGCGGAAAGCTGGAAGAGAACCGCGATCAGGTGTACTTGAGCAGAAAGCTCGCTACGATTATTCGGGATGTTCCGGTGGAGTATGCGCTGGAGGATGCCTTATGGGAATACGATCGTCAAGTCGTTCAGAACAAATTCGATGAGCTTGAATTCGGACGTACGATGGCAGCGAGAGTTGGCTAATTGGGATCATGAGCATCGGCTGAGAAGGAGCGGTCTATCCACTTTTTTCAGCCGATTTTTTTATGCACTGCATAATCTCTCCGTCAGTGAAACCCACACGATTCGGCGATCCGTTTGGTCTCGGAATCTTCGTACCAAATTTTCCTCCTCAAGCCTACTAATCAAGCCTGAAGTTGTGCTGTTTGACAAATCGACAGCCTTGCTGATGTCCCCCATTGTTTTTGGCCCATTTCCAAGAATTTCGAGAATCAATACTTGTTGCCAATTGATTTCATTTGTCTCCAGCTCTTTTTGTGCAATATTTGAAAACAAGACATTAGCTCCTCGTATAAGCTTGGCCAACTTTATTAGTTCCTTCATGGTGTCCTCCTTTTGCCATTTTCCTTGCCTAGCTACGCTTAGCATAGGCCAAATCATTAAAGAAAAAAGTGGGTAAGAGATAAATTTTTTCTTAAGCTTCATTAAAAAATCCCGTCCCACGAGAGGAGACGAGATTTGGAAGTGACGTCGAACCACTTATTTAGCTGTTTGAAATACATCCAGGAGTAGCCCTGTATTCTCCTCCCCATCCGCTTCCCAGCTCGTCGCAAATTTGACACGGTGAGAAACGCCCAGCAAATTATACGCTTGAACAAGATGCTGCCTCGCAGAACCCACAATCAAGCTGTGCAAGCGAACTTGTTTATGCTGGCCCAAAGAGATTAGTTTTTCTTGGACATAAGGAGAAATGCCCCCAATTCCATCCGTTACCATGACAAAATCTGCACCACGCCACGCTTGTTCCTTTTCCACCAGCTCAATAGCTCGCTTCATCGGGGCGTCGAAGTGAGTCCCACCGCCAAATGCCATTTGCGCCAGGCCGTAAAAGGCAGCCCAATCTGGCTTTTTGTGATAGAGCGGTTGCTCTCTAATTTCGCCTTTTGCCCCGAACAAGAGGAGGATAAAATCACGCTTTTCCAGCATCGACAGGGCGGCAAACGTCATGAGGAAGATTTGCGCAAGCCGCAGCTTACTTCCGCGCATCGAATGGGATGTGTCCAGCATGCAGATCACCGGACCTTTTGGCGGTTCTTCTACCCATCCCGCAGTATCGTAGGTCATGAGCTTTTGATCCAGCCATTTGAGCATGAAGTAGTTCTCGAAGTCCGGATCAGCGAGAAGCACAGCTTCACCAGGCAGCATGTGTGCAATATCGCTCGATTGCCGCAAATCATAGTATTCCTCAGGAAAATGCCTGGAGCGAATTTCTTTGCGCTTTACACGGAAGCGATGTACTTGCCTACCTACCTCGCTCAGAAAAGCGACTAGGTCGGGATGGCGCTTCAATTTCTCAATCCATTTCAAATACTGCTCAAAGCTTTGCCTGCGCAGCTTACCTAGCTCATGGCCCCAGCTTCGGTTAGCAAAACGCTGACTGGCCGCAAATACCTCTTCAACAAAAAGCGTATCGAGTTCTTCAGTGGATAGCGTCGCCTTTAACGATTGCTCCAGCCATTGTCCCAGCTCTTTTTCAAAAGCGGCGATCGCTTCTTTCTCTTGCTTTTGCAGTCGATCTAGCTGCTTTTCCCTCTGAGCGAGGTCACTCTCCAGTTTTTTGACCTTTTGCAGGAGCTTGGTCCGTTTCGTGAAGTGGACTTTCATTTCTTCTTGCAGTTCCGTTATCCGATTTTGCAAAGATACTACCTCTGCCCTCACTAACGGCTTAGTGTCCATAGCCTCTTGCTTGTCTTCCACGACCCGCTTCCCCTGTTGAAGCGTATAACCAACTAACTCAAGCTTGGCCTTTTGTTTTTCTGTCAGCAGCTCGGAAAGCTGTGCTTGTTGACTTCCCTCCTGGCCTTGCTGGTCTTTCAAGCCAGTTAAGAGCGGAGAGGGCCGTTGATCCTTCTCCCGCTGCTTCACTTCCTCAGAAAACGTCTCTGTCAGCCACAGCAAGGCCTTGATTGCGGTTTTGAACGACGCACTTTCCTGCCCGACTGTCCGCGGATGAATCATGCGTGTAAAATACTGCTTCATGAGCGTACGAATCATCCAATGATGAAAAGGAGTGGATTCTTGCGTCAGATCGATCTCTGGCTTTTCCAAATAAAAGACGAGGAAAAAATCGGCCAAGAGCTCCAAATTAAACCATGCTGCTCGTGCCCGCGCTTCATGAACCCATTCCTGAGCCGTGCGCGAAGAGGCGAGGTATGTTTCAAATACATAACGATCAACACCACTAGCGCGAATGATCATACGAGCTACCCCCTACAACGTAAAATCATAATCCGCTCCGGGGATTTCCTTGTCAAAAATCGTCTGATACGTGCGATGGAGTTGCTGCAAAATCCGTTCGCCTTCAATGCGCAGGTACGAATATTTGACCGCGTATTTTTCTGCATAGGGAATCAAACGGTTTTTTTCCAGGACATAGGCATGCAGATCATGCTCCCGCTTCTCCCACTGAATGAGACGATTACGCAAATCTCGCGCCGTGTCTTCTACCTCATCGCGACTCTCCTCTAACAACCGGACATTGCGCTCCATCGCTTCCTTGCCGAGCTTTGCGCCCACTTCCTTTTTAAACTGGAAAGCATGCAGCTCGGATTCTTTTTCCTTCCATTTATCCGCAATTTGTCCGAAGCGTTGGAGTGGCAATTCATTCTCCATATCATTCTTCAGCATTTCCGTAAATTGTTGTTCAAACGCTTCTTGCATGACCGTCAAGTCCTCAGGAACATTCCACAGCATATGCGGAGTGAAAACCGTGTCCCAGATCGTCACTTGCTCACGCCCATGCAAGGCAGCAGAAGTACGCCATACATGAGCTATTTTGCTCCAGCGACGGTCGGAGAGCACATACTCTCTTGCTTCCAAGTCTTGTTTTAGGCGGTACAAGAAATAAATAATGGTTTCTGGAATGACCACTTGCTTCGCTGCCGCTTGAATATCCTTCACGTCGTATAGAGAGAACACAACAGGAAGAGACGTCGTTGGCAATGAAAACATGCGTTCATAGCTTGCAGCATGCTTCAAATAGTGAACCTCATAGCGAAACAGGAAGCGGTCATAAAGAGCAGTCAATTGATCATCGTCATCCGGAAGTTCATTCGAAGCAGCAATTAAAAACTGCAACGGAACCTCCTCTTTTTCTCTGCCATTGAAATAAATTCGCTCGTTTAATATAGAAAGCAGCGCATTCAGAATCGCGCTGTTCGCTTTGAAAATTTCGTCCAAAAACGCAAATTGAGCGTTGGGCAAATAGCCTGCTGTCTTTCGTACGTATTGGTCCAATTTCAATTGCTGAAGAGATACTGGACCGAATATCTCATCAGGCGTCGTAAAACGGGTAAGCAAATACTCGAACCAATGTTCCGATCCAAAAAGCTGAGAGACTGATCGTGCTAGCTGAGATTTGGCTGTACCCGGCGGACCGACTAATAAAGCATTTTCCCCGCTCATGATGCCGAGCATTAAAAGGCGAATCAGTTCACTTCTTTCCAGGAATCGGCGCTCCAAAAGCTCAATTGCCTGGTCCATTTTACGTTGGATGGGTGTAGTCGAATTCATCGTAGTTGGCTGCACGACGGACTGGTTACGTACGTCGCTGTGCCGATCCCCCTCTCTTGCTTGGAACCCAAATGTACGTCATTCATTAATAGTGGCATATCATGGACAAAAATGCCAGTTTCCAGTTGATTCACCCGTCTGCACGAGGATGTAGGATCACCCATGGCCTATTTTTCGCATATATTGTGGCATCAATGTACTTTCAGCGGAGTAACGAAAAAGGAGGGTGCGACATGGGAATCGAGCTTTTGTGGATACATGGTGTGTATGTCTTGTTCGTGATTGGCATTATTCTCGTGATGGTTTTGCGAAAAGACACGAGTCTGATTAGTATCGTGGGCATAGCGATCCTCGGTTTCGTCGCAACAGGCTCTGTGACAACAGCCGTCGGCGGAATATTCGGTAGCTTCATCTATGCGATTACCGAGCTATTGCCGACGATTTTAGTCATCTGCATCATCGTTGCCATGAGTCACGTTTTGACCGATACGGGCGTAAATGAAACAATGATTCGGCCGATGACCCATTTGGTTCGAAATCCTACATTGGCTTATTGGGTTATCGGGATCGTGATGATGGTCATCTCCTGGTTTTTCTGGCCTTCTCCAGCTGTCGCACTGATCGGAGCCGTCATGTTGCCTGTGGCTTTGCGTGCTGGTCTGCCAGCGATGGGTGTCGCCGTTTCGATGAACCTGTTTGGACACGGGATTGCGCTGTCCGGCGATTATATTATTCAAGGGGCTCCTACTTTAACGGCTAAAGCCGCAGGGATTCCTGTCTCGGACGTGATTTCAGCCAGTGTCCCTCTTGTGATTATTATGGGCGTCGTGACAACTGCAATCGCATTCTGGTATTTGAAAAAAGACATGAAGCTCGGCGTGCTTGCATCCCCCAAAGAGACAGTTGTACCCGATGCTGTTTTTACTTCCACACGAGTCCCTTTGTCAGATGGCGTGCGGCGTTCCTTGGCTGGACTTGTGCCGGTATTATTTGTCCTCGATGTCGTGGCCATGTTTGCTTTTGATTTACGCGGAGGCGATGCAACGGCGCTAGTGGGCGGAACCGCCTTGCTCATTCTCATCATCGCAACGATGCTTGCGCATAAGCAAAGTGGTCTCGAGCAGGTAACCACACATCTCATTCAAGGCTTTCAGTTCGGCTTTAAAGTATTTGGTCCGGTCATCCCAATTGCTGCCTTCTTTTATATGGGGGACAGTGGGTTTAACAAGGTGTTTGGGGAGGTCCTGCCGCAAGGTTCGCACGGAATCGTAAATGACCTCGGCATGGCGCTTGCACAGACGATTCCTATTAGCAAAGAAATAGCTGCTCTCACTGTATCCGCCGTAGGTGTCATCACAGGGCTGGATGGCTCAGGCTTCTCCGGGATTACCCTGGCTGGCTCTTTGGCTCAACTGTTCGCAACTGCTTTGGGTGCCGGTGTGGCTACGTTAACAGCGCTTGGACAAATTGCCGCCATCTGGGTCGGCGGTGGAACGATTATTCCCTGGGCGTTGATTCCCGCTGCGGCGATTTGTGGCGTAGACCCTTTTGAGCTGGCGAGACGAAATCTGTATCCCGTAGCGATCGGACTTTTGGTGACGACAATCGTAGCGATGTTTCTTCTGTAAAATGTCGGTATCTATGCGAAAAAGCGAATGGACACGAGCCGTTCGCTTTTTTCCTTGGTTAGGTTATGAGATAGACGAGTTTTCCCATTCTGTTTTTCTCCGAGACTCATACACTTGTACTAGCATCTATTTGGATGGGAAAGGAAAAAAACAGTATGAAGTTGTGGGGAAAAAGTATCCAGGTCGCAGCAACGTACATTGGAACCGTCGTGGGCGCCGGGTTTGCGAGCGGTCAAGAAATACTCGCGTTTTTCACCGCCTACGGCCATGCCGGAACAATCGGCATCCTGCTCGCAACATCTCTTTTTGTTTGGCTGGGCTACAAGATGATGCTAATCGCTCATCATTTGCGCACACCCTCCTATGAATCGTTTAATCAAAAACTGTTTGGACCGATGATCGGTCGTACGATGAATATTTTGGTCTTTCTCACCCTTTTTGGCGTCACGACTGTCATGTTGGCAGGAGCGGGCTCAGTCTTGGAGGAGCAGTTTGACATTCCGTATTTGGTCGGAACCACAGCCACCGTTTTGTTCGCCCTGTTGATTTTACGAAAAGGGTTGGAGCAGCTACTCGTCGTGAATGCGATTGTCGTTCCGTCCATGGTATTGTTCGCTTTGCTCATTTTGCTGGATGGCACCGCAGAATCTCCCATGCCTCTCTCGACCCCATCCGATTACTCCTTCTTATGGAAAACCGTCTTATACGTGTCCTTTAATCTAGCCATGGCCCAATCCGTTCTCATCCCGATCGGCTATGCGATCCGCGACAAGGTTGTTTTGTTTCGGGCAGCCGTCATTGGCGGGGTCGTACTTGGATTCATGCTCCTCGTCGTCCACACTGCCATGTTGGCCAACTGGGACGATGTCCGTCTCATGAATATCCCGATCCTTTTTGTAACAGACCAATGGAACGAGTGGCTCCAGCTGTTCTTTGTTTTCGTGCTCTATTCTGAGATTTTTACCACACTGATTTCCAACGTGTTCGGGATTGGTCAGCAGCTGCGTGAATTATTGGATGTTCCGGAAACGCAGCTATACTTGTATTTGTTTTCTAGTGCTTTCGTATTGTGCCTGATTGGGTATAGTCAGTTGCTCATGTTTTTGTATCCGCTGTTTGGGTATTTGGGGTTGTCTACGCTCTGTCGGATCTCGCTTCCAGGGAATGTAATCAGAAAGCGGTTTTGATTGGACGACCATTAAAATGTTCCACTCTTCATCCATGTCAAGAATGTTCGGATTTAAGGTGATCGAATGGTCCATCCAAAAGTATTACCCCCGTAATTTTTTTAACAACGAGCAAAATACCTCCTTAAAAACCGAACAATTATTCTTTGTATCGATACAAAGTACGGAGTTCGTTATCTCATACATTTTTCTTTCGTAATACTTCTGCATACTTTTCTATGGATTCCAGTTCCATGAGCCGAATCAAATTCATCGCCTTACTTTCCCATTTCTCTATTTGATCCTCTTCATATAGCATTTCAATGAATGGTTCGTACAAACACGGGCTTTTGGTTGCGGCAGGATGTTTTCGGTCCACTAAATGAGCCCACTCTAGATATCGTTGGCAAATCGAGTAAGCGAGGGTGCCGTCATCAGTCTGTAACAGCGGGTAATCATAGCATAGCTTTGACAGGATTTGATCTCTATGAACAGAAGCGAAAGGCGATTCAGAAAGAGCATTCCCTAGACGTCTTTCTAAACGTGTAAACGCAGCTTTCAACGCTTCGTCACTTCTCTTTGATTTACCAAAGTCCCACTCCACCGTGTTCCTGATTTTCTTATCCCATTTCACGCGTTTGATTTGATCAATGGCATACTCAACATTCCGATTTCTCCAGGCTTCAGCTGTTCTGTGATACACATCGAATGGATCTTTACCAGCCCTCGCCTGCCAACTTGAGGGATGAAAGGCGTTCCCGCCAACCTCAATAAGCCCATGATCTACACGTATACTTCCTTCGAGTGCAAATAGTAAAAGGATAGGTTCATAGATTCGATAGATGTGAGCAGCGATCTCATTTCCTTCTTTGGCACAAGTCATATAGTACAGTGTTAACTCACTAACGGATTGTGCATGGTTACCCCTCATTCTTGCCACGACTGTATTTTTCTTTACGATATCATGCTCGGCTGGTACACCTGCTGCACGATAAGGATGAAAGTACAATGGATGAACATTCATTGGATGAGCTTTGATGAATACGTGGATCCGTCGCAAATATTCATGGAACAGGAAATAATCCACGTTATTCTCAGCTGAAGTACTTCTATGGCTATGATGGTTTGCCAGGTTGGCTATATATGTGATCAGCTTTAAAATCCGTTCATCTCCGTTACACAAAGCAAATTCCAGCAGACTATGATCAAAATCTTCGATAGGCAGCTCAAGCGCTGGAAATTTCAATAAAAAGTCTTCGATTGGTCGCTCTCTTTGGTAGGTTTTCTGTCCCGTTACATACAAATAGATGTCTTTCGCTTCCTTTACTTGAGGAACGGTGATCATGGAATAATCGCAGGTTTTATATAAACGAGATTGAAAATGAAACATTTCCATCGTATTCTTGACTTCGGCACATTCACGATCATATTGGTAGGAGCAATCAAACGGAAACCCACGCAGAATGGAATAACTGCTAAGACCGAGCTGCGTAAGATCAGCGACCTCCATCGCATACGCCACCGCATATATTCCCCTTCCATTTCGAACATGAACATATAACCGGCCATCATGGCTCTTCCACCACTTTTGATATCCCTGACTCGCCTGCTCAATAAGAATTGGTTTCTGTTCAATACGTGAGAGCCAATGCGCAACTTCTGACTGTTCTATCCATTTTACTACCCATTGTTTTTTCTCTCGCAGCAGACTGTATTTAACACCTTCACTCTCTAGCAGTTCCTCAATATTTTCAGCAAATACCTGAAATGTAGTATAGAGTAACGTATACAGCTTGCCGTCCTCATCTATATATCCAGCCTTACTCAACCGATCATCCATTACATGAAAGCACTCTACCACTGGTCGTCCTTCATAATTCAAAACCTCGGGTATTCTCCGTTCCTCTCCATCTCGATGAGCAAAGTTCCCCCATAAATCGATGCAAAAACTATTGTCAATCTCTCCCCCAAATGAATAGCTCAAACCTCCATACTTTTCCTGCACATCCAACAAAGCATCAAAAGCTGGAATACCCTTCTGTTGTAGGATTTTTCTTACTTGCTCTCTGTCCGTAATGGTTTCCCTTCTTGTACATTGCTGAATAAAAGCCTTCGCTGTTTCTGACAATTTGTCACTGTCTGGCAAATTCGTAGCCTCCTTTCGAGATTTTTGATTTAATTTTTACACGAATGGTAACATTTGTCACAGTTGAACCGTCATTGATTAAGGCCAACTCATCAACCTCCTAGAAAGGAATTCCTATCATGAAATTTTCTACTCTATTAAAAACCATGCTGATTCTATTTCTCACCTTCTTCTCTACTTTGCCAATCAAGGCCGAAGAGCAGCAAGACCCATCAAGAGAACAGCAATTACCAGTGGTGTATCAAAACCTGCAAATACCGTCTCATTTGACAGAGCCATTCTTTCTTTTCACGAAGCAACCACTTTACAAGTATGATTCACCTCCAAAGAGTTACACCATGTCATTGGTTTCACCGTCTGGAAAAGTAATAAAAAGCAATTATCTCGCTTATAAGAGTGAAGTGTACCCGCTCCGAAATGGATACGGATATTATTTTGATTCCCCCTTTTTTAAACATATGGACTATTTCCTTTACGATAAACAGGGCAATGTTAAGAAAATGACTACTTGTTGCGATATTGGCACTTTCAAGCAGATACATGGGGAATGGTTTACGGGCACGGACTATCCGGGAAACCTGCCGTATCTGTACAATGCCAAAACAGGGAAAATTACCAAGAAGTTTCCCGATGCGGATCATCCATACTACTTAGCCGAACCGACTACGAAAACGTTTGATCCGTATTACTTGCCCTATGGTGAAATGGTAAAAGACGCAAAAGGGGACGAATACTACAAGATGGGCATGAGAAATATTCATGGAAAAATACTGAGCAAGCCATTTTTCGATGAATATTTCGGATATGGTGAAGGCTGGCATCGTGTGAAAATAAATGGCCAAACGCATTTTATCAGTAATGAAGGCAAAATTATGCTGAAGCCTTCCCGTAACTATAAAGTCGAATCGAATATGCACAGTGGAGCATTTATTGTCTCAGGCAAGCTGGGGAACGAAGAATTTTATGTGCTGATGAATAAAAAGGGACTCATTGCTTCCAAAAAGTATGCGTTTATCCGCCCAACCTCCGATGGTCATTTTCTCGCTGTGACGAAAACCAACAAGCAATATACCTTTACCAAAATTAATGCGGCAGATAAAGTCGTCTCACCGCAACAATATGTTCTAACCAAGCCAGAACAAATAAAAGAGCTCAAGCAGACGGGACAAGTGTTTCATACTGATTCCCAGATCATTGCGAACACAGTTAACAATCAAAGCTTCAACTTTCCACATCAATTGCTGATTAGCCCTACGAATGAGACAGTCGCCATCGAGTACACCATCTCAGGGACCAAAAAGATCGGCGTATATACGCATGACGGCAAACTAATTTACGAGGAGATGATCAAATAAGTAGTTACAGTGAGCCTAGCTTCTCTAAAATACTCAAAGTAACGTATAAAAGCACGACTATGCCCGGTAAAGGGGGATGGTCGTGCTTTTTCCTATCAAGTTCTCTTGCTCATTATTCCAATCCCGCAGGCTTTTCCCTTCCATCTAATGGATACCAGCGAAGCACATCACGCGGAGGGCTTGCCAACCCTTCCTCCAACAAGACACACTTCCAAATTTCTTCACCCGGCCCATCCGTTGTATCTCCGTCATTGATAACAGGACCATTCTCGTATACATAGTTCGAGATATTCCGCAGGAAACTCGCGACCTCATTTGGATCGTAGGCATCCCCATTAAATACCGCCTCATGATCGATCGCATCCAACTGCTGCATGCCGACTGTATCCATCAAGAGCCATCCTTCTGGAAGATTGAACAACCGGACATTGGACCACAGCTCCAGCGGAAGGAGCTGTATTTCCTCATAGCGTTGATTCAGCTCTTGCATCAGCTCGGCAGACGCGAGGCACTCCCCATTCGGATTAAAAAAGCAAAGGGCTTCTGGCATTTTCAACAGCGACTCAGCAATGGCAGTGACAGTCATCAACTCCGGGAGTGCTTCATAATCCTCAGGTACTACAGGAGCCTGATCGTCCGACTCGCCCAACACGAAAGAAGAGCGGATACGGATAAACGCTCCGTGCTCGGATGCAGCTTGCCGCCCTTCGGGATATCCCCATGACTGCTGAGTTGCCCGCTCCAGGCTATTCGGGAACGTAAACGGACCGAAAAAGCCCATCGACCAAGCACCAAACAGCATCGTATCTTCTGTCGGGTCTCCCATACTATCCGGCCAAGGCTTATCGACGACATCGACCTGAATATATCCGTTTACCTCAGGACGATAAGGAATAAGCAAGCTAGGGCCGCTGAACACCCATTGGTCAAACGTTTCCATGATGTTGGCAATTTCGAATTGATCCTTGAGCATGTCTGCTATTTTGTGAATCGGAACCGCCGTTGACAACAGGACGGCAACTCCTTGCGAATACATACCTTTTGGCATAACGTCATCTTCTTTCCAATGTGTTTTTTAGTCATGGCGTACTTTACGTAACTGTAAATCCGATCGCTTGAAGCTCCTTCATCACCATTTCCAGATCAACTTCCGGATTCAGCACCATAATCATTTCTTTGGTGATAGAGGTATTTGCAAATAGGTAACCAACTACATCAACAGAGACCTTCACCTCGTAGTAGGCCTCTGCCCACCCTACATAGTCTTCTGGAATATCATATATCATCCCAAGCAAAAAATCTGATCCATCATCCAGTCCTTGCCGATTATGTACGTTTCCTGTTTTCCACACGTGATCGGTAGATTCTCGCCATAAGCAAAAGGTAACGTCCTCCTTGGTAAACGCTTCGTCATCGAGTCGATGAAGCAAAGCGGGAGGGACTTGCTCGTATATGCCAGGCCAAACCTCGTATTCTTCCCTGGCATGAGGACTCATTTCCGATTCATGATCGAATCCTTTTACAATGACACCCTCAGGGGTAAATAGAAGGTAAAGATCGTCCCCTGCTCCGTTGTTAATGCTCGCGAATGTTGTGTTTTCATCCCACTCTGGATCGAACTGATATCTGCGCAGCCATTCCTCTTGACACAATACGATATCCAGAGCGCTCAAGATAAGCATGCGCTGTTTTAATGCGTCGGGCTCTAAAAATGGCTTAGGCCAAATGATGCTCATGTTGTCTTCTCCTTTACGTTTTCATGGTATCCTCTGTCAACCCAATCGGATCTTATTTCCGTGGCTTATCGCGACTATACTGGCGTGTTCATTGATGGATACAGCATTGTAAATGACATATCGTGAATACGACCATTGGTAAGGATCGTATTTCTTGATTAATTCCGAAGTGCTGTACCTCCTGAGCTCAACAAACGGGGAGCTATAAATCCATATTTCGTCCCGTTCTTCACAGACTACGATCCTGTTCACATCAGAATTGGCACTGGAAAACATCGTATCCATGTTTTCTTTTCCTTCCTGCCATTTACGAATCAGACTTTGATCGGAATGAACATACTCGGCAACAACTACAGCGTCTTGATTATCTACGAATAAAGCACAGCAATTTCTCCAGCGTTCCAATGAAATGGTGTGAATAGGGAATCCCCACTCGATGTCAAAGACAATCAGAAACGACTCCTTAGCCGCATAAACCAGCTTACTACTGTCCTTCGTAAATGCAATCGTGTCAATCATCCCCATACGAGAAGGATTTCCGAGCCATACAAAATCCCCGTACTGGGCGATAGTTGTCGAAGAAGACAAATCCCAAACAGCAATGTCTTTCCCAAATAGGGCTACCGCTAACCGCTTTTCGTCGGGGCTAATCTGGATAGCAGCGATTTTCTCACCATGATAGGTATGTTGCAGGACAAGTTCACCAGATAGAACCTCAATAACATAAAAGGATCCATAATAATCGGGAGTTGGGTAGCCGTTATCTGCTTGAGCATCGTATTTCTCCGCGGTTGGCACAAGAACTAGATAGGTGCCATTCTCACTAAAGGAGACATGCGTATACTCACGGTAATAAGAATTTTGAGCAAGCTGCTCCCAATCCAGCCCTGGGTATAAATATTCGGTATGTATATGCTTTTTTTCAACATCGTAAACCTTGACGATGCCAACACCAAGCCCAACGGCAAGATACCGAGAGTCGGGACTAAATGCAAGACCGACTGCCTCTGCCTTCTCCTCCTCATAAAGAGAGATATTCTCTTCAAAAGATGCGATCTCTGTCCCATCGCTGGTACTCAGCAGCTTCAACATTCCATCGCGGTACATGACCGCCAGAATAGAACCATCTGTATTGAGGCATAGATTCTCGACCCATTCATCATGTTCGCCAATCTCGATAAATGCTCGATGTTGTCTACGCAGCTCGTGGAAGTCAAGACGAGACCGTTCGTCTATTTTCCGATGCAGCTGGTTAAGCTGCTGGTTAAAAAAAGACGAGGAAGGACCAGAGATTGCTGTGAGCTTCTGCCTAGCATCAACAACATTGTAGTCTCGATAATCTGCAAGTGCTAGATAATACTGACATCTTGATGCAAACCCCGGGTCCAGACCGTCACGATCTGATAACCTACCTAATGAGCGCACCGCTGCTTCTTGATCCCATTTAGATTGAAAGTACGGGAGAATGCTCTCCATAAAATACTGGAGTTCATTTACTTCCTCCTTCACTCCAGGCAGATCAAAATAGCAAGACTGTAACTCCCGGAGGTAAGTAACAAACTGCTTCGCTTCAGAAATCCGCCCGGTATGCAAGAGCGCTTCTATATAAAGGTACATTCCGCGAATATGATCATGGTATTCTTCTGGACAATCCATAGTCGTTTTCTCTTGGAAAATATATGTGGTGAGCAGCAACAAGGCATCGAGGAACTTTCCATCATCATGCCATCTTTCTGCCTGTTCCACTACTTCAGACAAATCTGTCAAACGCACGTCCTCCTTAATCCCAATGCAATCTATCAATCCACACATCTATCTGCTCTTCCCCGAAAATGATTACTTGGGCTCCACACTCTGGCTTATTTACCCAAAATTCCCCGATCTCCATCACGATATCAATTGTCATCTCATCTGTTTTGTTAAATAAATCGTCTTCATCTGATCTCCAACTTGACCAGTACAGAAAACACCACATTGCGACTTCTTCATGGGAAAGTGTTTTCGTTCTTGATCGTTCAAGTAATTCCCGAAGACTCTCTTTGTTATAAGGATATTCACCTAGATTGATCATGCAATACAGTCACTTCCCATTTATATTCATGTTGGATTCAGCCCCCAAAGGTTTCAATGTCCTTGATTATACCAATAATAGCCAACCCTTTCGACACTGAACCTAACTTTTTTCCGTGCGCCCTTGACTTTCACACTAATGTCAACGCTTAGACTACATTAAGCAAGGTTACTCATTCACTCAAGGAGGAATAAAAAATGAACAACTATACAGGGAAAAAAGCCGTCATTACTGGAGGTACACATGGCATGGGCTTAGCCGTAGCAAAAGCGTTAATCGCAGGAGGAGCAGAGGTAATCGTCACTGGCCGTAACCCTAAAAATACAGATGAGGCAAGACGAGAATTGGGAGAACGGGCACATGTCGTCGTTTCAGACGTATCGAGTATGAAGGATATTCAAGAATTGGGGCTATTCGTGGAGAAGCATTTTGGTAAGATTGATTTCCTCCATGTGAACGCAGGGTTCTCTATTCTTGAACCGTTTCAGGAAGTAACGGAGGACACCTATGATCGAATATTTGAAGTGAATACGAAAGGAGCGTTTTTCACCGTCCAGCGATTGACCCCACTTATTCATGAAGGAGGTGCGATCGTATTTACCTCATCCGTAGCTGATGAAGGCGGTTATCCCGGTATGAGTGTATATAGCGCATCCAAAGCGGCATTGCGTTCCTTGGCTTCTGGATTTGCTGTGGAGCTGCTAGACAAAGGCATTCGTGTCAATGTCGTTAGTCCCGGATTTATCGATACGCCATCAATGGGAGTTGTCGGTTTTACCGAAGTAGAACGAGCGACCTTTCAGGACCTCGGCGATAAGGTTACACCTATGGAACGACATGGTTCCTCAGAAGAAGTTGCGAAAGCCGTGCTGTTTCTGGCCTTTGACGCTACCTTCACAACTGGTGCGAAGTTGACTGTGGACGGCGGAATCGGGCAAAACCTCCATACCTTTTAAATAATGGCGGCCCCGAAGCATTTTACCACGCTCCGGGGCCGTATCTATGCGCTAGCTCGTAACCTGTTTTCCACGTGTCCTAGAAATTTGCCTCTCCAACAGCGACTTCCACTCCTGGAGTGCTTCCAACTGTTCATTCACTCGACTGAGCTTTTGTTCGTATATCGCCAGCATTTCCTCGCAATATTCGTAATCGTCGGGAGATACCACTTCCCCTCCGAACAACGTTCTGATCTCATCTGCTGTTAACCCCAACTTCAAGTACAGTTGAATCAACTTGACACGCTTGACAGCCGATTCATTGAAATGACGGTAATCATTTGCCAATCTATCTGCTTGTAGCAAGCCCTTTTCTTCGTAATGTCGGATCGATCGAGTACTGACGTTGGTTAATTGTGATAATTCACTTATTTTCACTTCGGGTAGAGCCTCCTCGCATCACTTTTGTGCTACCTCAATTATATGCGAGTACGAAGGCGGAATGATAGCCAGCCTCCAACGATGCTGCCCGCAATATTACGAATCTATTATTCGATTCTCATTCACCTCTGTTCTGCTTTTTACGAAAAGCAATGTCATCCCCATTAGCAGCACGATCAAAGCTACGACTGCAAAGGGTAGATACTTATTCAATTGGTAAAGACCTGTACTGAGAATGGGAGCGATGACAGCTGAAATCCCTTGAACAGATGCCACAAGCCCCGCCACACCTCCTTGCTGTTCACGAGAAACAGCTAATGAAGCCCCTGCCATAAAGCCTGGCATCATTAACCCAGTTCCAACTCCGAACAAGAAAAACGCCACATCATAGACGATCAGGTTGATGAAGAAAAGAAAGAGCGACAAGGCGATAATGATGAGCACCGCTCCGAAAAGAATGAGTGATTTTGGTTGCCACTTCGGATTTTTCATTTGCATCCCTTGTGTGATGATCATCGCTACTCCCGTAATCATGAGGCCTAACGAAATCATTCGGGCAGTTTCCTTCGTCGTCAAAGACAACTGATCCTGAAAATAAAACCCTCCAACTACTTGCAGGGTGACGATACTGAGCATCGTAGCCAATCCGGCAAACAAATAGAGTAAGATGCCTTTTTGAAAAGGATTCACCTTGGGAGGCTTCTCTTGAATCACCGGTTTATGAGCGGGAATCAAGAAGCACACAACGCCTACTGCGACAATCGGCAACAGCGCGCCAATGTATAACGGCCAAATCAGACCAATAAGCGCAAAGGCTCCAGCAATCGCCGGGCCAAGAACAAGCCCCATACCATTGGCTGCACCAATTAAAGCCATACCTGCTGCCCTGCCTTTTTCATCCGTTACGTCTGCCATATACGCCTGTGCTGCCGATGGAACGGCCGGAATAAACATCCCAATCAGTCCGCGTGCCACAATGAGTAATCCAACCAGAAGCCCGCCACCAATAAGCTGTGACAATCCCGCATACATCGTCGCTGTGAACAGAACATAGCTCACAAACATCCCGAGAAAACCAATGACAATGACTGCTTTCCTTCCTTTCCGATCGCTTAAACGCCCCCAAAAGGGCGCCATCACCGCCATTGCAATGGAGCCAAGGGAAATAATGATACCAGAATGAAGTTCATTGAGTCCCAACTCACGAATGAGGGGTGGCATCACAGGAGCAATTATCATTAAGCCTACCATCGCGACAAACACACTCAAAAAGATGCTGAACCGTATTCGAAACATTGTACACCTTCTCCTTTCAGACCGTTTGCTTTAGAGAAATCGTACAAGAAATGCGTAACGGCTACTACCTCTGAGCGGAGAGTTTATACCCCGAAACGGATTATAAAGTATGAGTCTGGCAGCCTGCTATTCAACTAACCGACAGTTTAGTGTAAATGAATGACAACAATTTACAAGCAGAAAGCAGGGTGTTCATTTGAAGAGTTTAGGAACTAGGAATGTGGATGTCATTACGCTGTTTGTTGAGGATTTTCAGAAGGTGAAGGCATTCTAACAGGAGGTATTCGGTTTTCAAGCCGTATATGAAGACGAGGTCTCGTCGGTGTTTAACTCGGGAATATGAGCGTGAACCTTTTGGATATTTCCGAGTCACGTGAATTGATGAAACCGGGAACAGTCGCAACACGTGAATCCGGATTCCGTTTCCTACTCACCATTTGGGTCGATGACGTGGATGAGATCTGTGAAGAATTGAAAATACGTGGGGTTGCTCTGCTGAACGGTCCGATTGATCGGCCATGGGGAGTGCGAACGGCTTCATTCATCGATCCGGCAGGACATGCCTGGGAGATCGCGAAACAATTGGCATAGGAACAGATTTAAAGCATTGAACTAACAGGGAACGATAGTCGGGGGCACCGTGTGCACTGACTTAGGCGGATTGGCGTAATTCCTCATAAAAAAAGAGACGCCCAGTAGCTCCTGATCGGCTCTGAGTGTCTCATCTACGCTATTCTTTACGAACTACCATTTCTTAGGTGGACATATCGATTTGCAAGGTGGCGGAAATGTCGGTTTTGGTGGTGGGGTCGTTGGAATAGGGACTTGTTGATCCTGCAAAACTTTTAGACCAATACGCAGAACGATTTTTTCACGGACGGTCGAGAAAGTTTTGGTTGTGTCTTTGCACCGCTTATTTTCCAAACCAATGTCTAATTCGGTGAATTCCGAGAATAACAGCTCACAATACGGTCTCTCGTTGTAAAATTTTCGGTTGCCGAACAAACCTACATTAATCTTTGCCGCATGACCTGCTTTATTCAAATATTCTCCGTGTGACTCGAAATCTGGTGCCAGTTGCAAAGTCGGCCCTGTAGCCGGAAACGTCAGATCCGTACAGAAATCGAATGGAATCAGCGCCGTTGTATGTCGTACATCACCGCATACAGCAGTTCCCGTTTCTTGATCAACTGTGGTGTACTCGATATGTTTGCGAATAAAACCACTGACGAACAACTTTGCTGACAACGGGTTGAATGTGGGAACCAGCTCACATTGCTCTAGAATGACACTCTTTAATACCCGAACGATCTCAAGTGCAGGCTTCTCCAAATGGACATTAGCCTCCACACATACGACAGCAGCCGTTTCTGCCAACGTTACAGGAACTTTAATCGTTCTAGGAAAAGTGGTTTCGGTTGAAGCCATTCCAAACATACGGGCATTTTCCACCCTGCAGCTATTTTGCGTAACTTCGGTTTGGCCACATTTACAGCCTTCGCCATGTATACCCATTTTTACTCTCTCCTTTATCAGTCACCTACTCTCTTTATATTATATGGACTAGATTCAACATGGATTTGGCTAATGCCAAGCGTTATCTGCCCTTTTTTCTAGAAAAGACTGTTTACCTTTTTCGTTATGTATGGGGGCGGAACGGGAACCAGCTGCTTCCGATACCACCATACACGACCGCTAATGGTTGCCAAGCCGCTGAACTCCTTCCATCCTGCTTGTGAATGGGTGAGCGGATCTGCCACGATATTGATTTGCCAGTTTCCCGTTTCTACCCATCTATTTGTCGGACAAGCTGGTGCTGTAAGGAGAATGGCACTTGTTCCTACATTTTCTTTGGGCAAGGAAGGTCGCAATACTGTGGAGCTAAAGGGAATGCGAATCGTTTCATGCTCTACTTTTTGCGAATGGACAGTGAAACCCAAACCCTTGACTTCCAACTCACCTGACAGCCAGACAATCTTTTTGCTCTCATCGTGCCGCACGTCCTGGACATCGATCTTACTTTGGCATTCCATCTCTTTCCAATCGAGTTTCCAGGGCACACGTAAGGTATGGACCCACTCTACGTCCCAAATTTCTTCTAGGAAAGCAACCTGCATGAATGATTGACCCGTGTTTTCCACGTAGACTACTTTTGCTTGAATCAGTTCTTCCTGCGATCTGTTGTTTTCCTTCGTAAGATCCTGGGCATCCATGGAGGTGGACTGCGGTGGGGCTTGTTCAGTAGCTGTCTGCTTGACCGGAGGCGGAGACACACGGTTTCGTTTACCCTTAGGTTTCTTGAAACGATACATTTTCTGCTTATCCATGGCATCTTCCTGACGCAGCATCTGTTCCTTCGGTGCGACAAAGAGGAGCGGAAGTGATGCACTCGACTTTTTCAAGGCGCCTCGATGATTAAGAATTGGCTTTCTATTCTTCGGATTTTTCTTGTCGTTCCGCATGTTCTCACTCCTTTCCATCCAAATACGCCTCCCTTTATCCATACGTGATCGCCCGTCTGGTTGTATAGACACTTGCCCTTTCGGTAAACAATTCGTCTTCCGATGACAAATCCTACCCCGATTAACCCAGGACAGCAGTTGCCCCGCCATGCTTACAACAAAAAGACATCCGCCCTAGTAACGGATGTCTTGCTCACTACGATTCTTCATGGCTGAGCTTTTCTTTTATCAGGTAACGGCATTTCACTTGTCCTTCCGCCATACACGAAGTACGCTCTACTTGCGCGTCTACTAGCGACTCAAACAAGGAGAGCTCACATTGACATGCTTGGGGAAAGCGAATGGCTACTTGTAGAAGAGGGCAATTTGCTTCTTCGAGTGTATATAAACCATCCCTTATTTTTTCCAAGTGAGGCATGTATCCTTCTTCCTTTTGTATCCTCGCCAACGTTTTCACTCGCTGGTCAAAACCTTGTCCTCTCATTACCTCTCGATGGTTTTGTAACATCCGTGCCATACGCTTCTCAAATAATTGATCGACGAAAGCTTCCCCATACAAATCCTGAATGCCCGCCACCATCTCTGTAGCCAAATCGCTGTAGTGACGAGGGAATAATTGATCGGCATTTTTCGTTAGGTGATACACATAGGCTGGTCTGCCTGTTCGCTTGCGAACGATTCGAGACTCGATATACCGTTCTCTATGCAAAACATCTAAATGCTTACGCACGGCGACTTTGGTTATACCGAGATGCTTTGACAGTTCATGGACATCGACCGAACGGCGCTTCTTCAGCAACACCAAAATTTCTCGACGTTTATCCTGTTCTTGAAAATAGACCGCGTGTCTGTTCATGGATAGGCCTGCCTTAGCGGATTGCTTCGTTATACAAACGATTGACTTCCTCCCAGTTGACCACATTCCACCACGACGAGACAAAATCAGGGCGTTTATTTTGGTACTGCAAGTAATAAGCATGCTCCCACACATCTACGACCAATATGGGCGTTTTCTTCTCCATAAAAGGAGTATCCTGATTGGGCGTGCTCGTCACTTCCAACTTGTCTCCATTGACGACGAGCCATCCCCATCCTGATCCGAAACGACTGACAGCCGCTTTTGTCAATTCATCCTTCATTTCCTCAAAACTTCCGAAATACTTGTCGATTCCTTTCGCAATATCCCCTGTTGGTTTCCCGCCGCCAGTCGGACTCATGATCGACCAATACAAGCTGTGTCCATAATGTCCGCCCCCATGATTGCGAACTGCCATGCGAATGTCTTCCGGGATATCCTCCAAGTTACTGATTAGTTCTTCGACCGAAGCATTCTTGAACAGCGAGTAGTTTTCTAGGGCCTTGTTTAAATTGGCCACATACGTTGCATGATGCTTTCCGTGATGAATTTCCATCGTTCTCGCATCCAGGTAAGGTTCCAGCTCATCATAGCGATATGGCAGTTCGGGTAACGTAAAGGCTTCCATTTCCTATCTCCTCCACTCTTGATTGTCGGTTACAAGCCTAGTTTACAAGATGAAAAATATTTTGTACACACCCAAATTTGTTTCCTTAATGCAAAATATAATTGTGTATGAAGCTTGCATTGCAAACAATACCGCGCTGTTGTAAAATATCGACAACTTATCTTTCCTAAAGGAAACAATTTTTCCTAGAGTCAAATATTTGGTGTAGGAAGGAATATGATTCCATGAACGTCGCATTGGCAAAGGAACTACCATATCCTGTTTTTCAGCCCCTGGTGCATCTGACGACTGGACAATTTTTTGGGTACGAAGCACTTCTTCGCTCCTCTACACACCACTCTCCAGAATTCCTTTTTCGAACGGCTCGTGCAGAAGGACACTTGTATGAGTTGGATACGCTGTCGATGAAAAAAGCAATTGAATCATACTTTACGAATGTGACTTTTTTCGATCATGTCCCGCTCTTGTTCATCAATGTGTTTCCTTCTACGTTGTTGAACCCTGCTTTCCTGTCGTTTATTACCGCAGGCTTGTTTCAATCTTGGAACAGTAGAATTGTCTTGGAAATCAACGAGGCCAATGAAGAAGACAAGATGTGGGAGATAAGATTGTTGGGGCAAAAAATACATGAGCTACGTCAGCATGGATTCCTGATCGCATTAGATGATGTCGGCTCGGGTGCCGCTTCTTTAAAAAAGATCGTGGAGTATGAACCAGATATCGTTAAGCTCGACAGGTACTTTGGCAAGCAATTGTCCTCCATGCCGAATAAGCAAAAGCTCGTTTCGCTTTTCGTCCAATACTGCCAAGATCAAACACAGCTTGTACTCGAAGGAATCGAGGAGCCGGAGGACTTATCTGTTGCTTTGGCACTGGGGGTACCTGTTGGTCAAGGTTTTTTGCTAGGGCACCCCGGACCACTTCAAGCAACACAAAAAAGACGATGAAAGCTTTCTCATCGTCTCTAAGCTTCCTCAGGTCCGTCCGTACAAATCGCGAGGAGAAGCTCTTTTCCATGCTTGCTTGATACGAGATTGAGACATGGTGGGTGTACTACAATGACAAGAGGGATTACAAACGAAACATTTGCTGTTCCGCGTATTGAACCAAACGCTTCGCCATCTCTCCGCCGACAGAGCCATTTTGACGCGCGGACGTATCTGCGCCCAACTCGACTCCAAATTCAGCAGCAATCTCGTACTTGAATTGATCAAGTGCTGCTCGAGCTTGTCCATACACCAAGGAATTGGAACGTGCCATTGCTGCTCACCTCTGGTTGTGACAGGCCACACGTCATGTAATTCAGTCCTCTAAATTGCTTTTTTTGATTTCTCCGAACCCAAGCCTGGAAGGGAGATTCTTTACATCCTCATTCTGATAAGCATGGATGATATCCGGTACATACTCTTCCGTCAATCGAATGCCTGCCAGAATCATTTCCTTTTCTTCTTCTGACACGCTGAAAAACGAGTCACCGCACTTTTCACAAGCCATCACCCACCGCTCTTCCCGCTTCTGTAGGCGATTTATATCCCATTGCACGTCTTGCTCACATGCTTGACAGGCAATGATTTTCATTGTCTTTCCCTCCAGTACGCTCGGCTTAGTTTTCTTGTATTTTACTAGATTAGTAAAAAAAAGACACTAACCCCGCGTTAGTGTCTTCTTATATGATTGATGGGATAGGTAGATTCCTAAGGTGACGAGAATCCCCCCATATATGTAAAGCTTATCTCCCGAACCTGCACCTGTTGCCTGCCAACCGGACTTTCCAGCACAACAGAATCGTGTGGAGCCGCTAGCAGCAGTTGCCTGCCTATGGGCGATAAGAATGAAATTCTGTTGTTATCCGGGTCAATGTCTGTGGGATAAACCACAGTAAATGACTCCTCAAATTGATCTTCTTCAAATCGCACTTTTACGCTGCTGCCTAATAACGTAATCGCTTTAAGCGATTGAAAGAGTGCACTGTCTTCTTTTGACAAAAGGCTTTCAAGTGTTTGCTTGTAACGCTCGACAATCTCATCGATGGCTTGCTTTTCTTTCCCGTAATTGCGTACATATTGATCGTAAAAGAGTGAATACTGCTCGTCAAAAAAGACCAGCTGGTTGATCAGATGGTTTCTGGTGCCATTCAAAATACTAGGGTTCATAATAGATTTCACCCCCCAGTTGCTTTTCATAAACATGTTTGATGAACGTAATGTTCTTCATCGGAAAAACCCTCCTTAAAAAAATAGCCCCCGAAGGGACTCCCATCATTGTATCAATAATTACAAAATGATTCCATCTACTGATTAGAAATGCTTTACAAAGGATGATCAAAACGCTCGCGCACCGGCATGAAGTATGCTTCGTCCACTTCCGTTGCCTCTCGAAGGAAAAGGAAAGAGTCTGTACGATTTATGTACAGACTCCGTTCCCGCTACTTTTTCAAATCGATCGCTTTTTCCTTTACCAGAGCTGCTACCATTTGCTGTTGTGCTTCCTCTTCCACTTCGTTGAACGTCACATTATAGCAGACATCTTCTTTTAACCAAAAATAAGTATAGTTGTACTTCTTCCTAGGACTCAGTGTTTGATCGATTTTATACATCACTGTGCGGAATACTTCTTGTCCACTGATGTTCAAAGAAGTGACTGGCACTTCAAATTTTACCCCGTCACTTCTCTCAAAAGAGGTCTTTTTTGTTTTTCTCATGTTTTCCACTATGGATTTGTCCTTAATTTGTTCAAAGAACACAGACGTTTTTGGTTTTTCAGGATTTTCAAACGTCATATTAATGATGCGCTTGTCTTTGTGTTTATCCTCTTCGCTTTCAGTTTGTCTTTGGTTAACATATGCTTCTGTCGCTTTATAACCGGTAGGCAGATCCAAAGGAAAAACTGGTGCAAAACCGATCATTTCTGAGAAATACTCCAGATCATCTAAATCATGGATGGCGTCGTTATTCAAAGGGTCGTCATTGGCGTACCTTTTTATCAGTTCTTCATCTAGAGGTTGAAACGATTCAATGATTTTTACGATCTCCTTATTTTCTAAGGAAGTTTCCCCCTGTATATAATAGTAGAGACCCTCATCGCTCCAGAGATAGACAACGTTTTTATAAACTGTGCCCTCTTTAGTTGTTGCCGTGCGTGTATTAACCTTTACAGATTTTCCTTTCACGGATATCTGTTCTTGCGAGAGTGTGGAGTCGACGCTACTCTTCGAAGTCCCATTATCCGTTATCACTTTAAAAGATTCCATCTTGTCCTCGACTATGCTCGTTCCTATTCTGATCGGTCCGTCTGGGCTTCCGAAAAAATGGACTACTCCGTTTTCCGAAGGTTCTGATTCCTTTGAGCGTAAGTTAAGGCTGTATTCATATGTAAATTCGGGTGGCAAATAAGACGGAACTTTAAAAGCAAAACCAGCACGTTTTTCAGCCTTTTCCAGCCGATTCGTCAACCTGGTGGTATCCTCAAACAAAGGACGCATTTTTTCATCCTGTTTTACAGACATCTGAAGTGTTGACGGTTCTGCTGCGTTGGTCAGTGTGACTGCACTAATAACTAGCCCGCATGCAATGGCTACAGCTGATAGCTTTGCAGAGCCTTTTTTGAACTTTGAAATCATTTGAATTCTCCTTTTCATTTGATCTATATGGTGAGAATGGTGAAAATAAAGCGGATACGGCATGGGTTTTTTCTCTGATATCTGTCTCGCAAATGAAAGTAGTGTCATGCCATAGGGAATCGCTTCTTTTTCCCCCAGAATCTCCAAAACATATTCATCACACGCAAGCTCCATATCTGCCTTCATATTTCGAACCCATACCCATACAAGCGGATTCATCCAATGGATCGCGAGTGCGAGAGAACCAAGAAGGCTCCACAGCAAATCTTTGCGCTTGTGATGAGCGAGCTCATGTGCGAAAACGTGATACAGCTCGGCATCTGACAACGATTGGTATACATCCCGCGGACAATAAATCCAAGGTGAAAAGATGCCCGAGATTAGCGGCCCCTTCGCCAGTGTTCCTGTGTAGACAGGTATTCGCCTTTTCACACCAAGCTTCTCTCTGCATGCATTCATGATGGTCAATACTCTTTCATCTGTCACTCGCATCAGAAAGCGTTCTTTGGTGTGCATGTTATACAAGTAAACGAATAGTCTCGTCAGCAAAATGACTACGCCGATAAGCCACACTACCGACAAAATCTGAATATAGGCAGCATGAGTGAATGCAGCGCCTATTTTATCATCCTTGACAGCTTCGACTTGCATGGCCCCGCCATTCTCTCCTTGTACAGCTAAGTCAGTGTTAGCAGGAATGACACGAGGTTTCGTTTGTGTCACTTCTGGCTCGATAGAAGGAGGGAGCGGCTGGGTGACCGATATTCCGTTACTTGCCAAGGTAATCCAAGTGAAGAGGCTAAATGAACTCTCCGGTAGCACAGGCATCATAAGGCGTGCTAAAACGATGAACCATAACAAATGATGCATGCGCCAGCTAATCGCTTGGCGAACCCCTTTTTTTATGGCTACCAACAAAATAGCGACTAGGCTTGCCCCCAGCGAAGCGTAGCACATCCACAAAAAAACATTCCCTAGAATATCCATCATTTACTGGTCCCTCATCATTGCTTTTTCTTTTGTTTTTCCGTCAGAATTTTTTGCAGCTTGTCGATTTCATCGTTGGATAGCTGTACATCTTCGAGAAAATTGGTCATCATCGTGCCTACTGCACCGTTAAATACTCGTTTCAAAAAGGATTCGCTTTCCGCCCGTTTGCATTCATCTTCTTGGACGAGTGGGAAATATCGATAGCTGCGACCGGATTTTTCATAGCTGATTGCCTTCTTTTTGAGCAGCCTGTTCAAAAACGTGCGCACCGTTTGCTCTGTCCATTCGATATCGGTTGGTAAACGCTCAATGATTTGCTCTGCTGTCGATGGATGATCTCGCCAGATCACCTTCATGATTTCCCACTCGGACTCCGATATTTTCGGAATGTTGCTCATCACGTCATCACCTCTTAGATTTACAAATGTAAATTCAACTTCTATTAAAATATTACAATTGTAAATTTCGATTGTCAACCATCTTTTTCCACCTCTTCTAAAAAAGAAAAAAAAGAAGCACAGTGGAAATGAATGCTCCCACCGTGCCATCTCTTCCAGCCTTTTATTGTCTGACCATATCTGGTTGAAGCTCACCTTTTCCGTATGGATTATCGCCAATGAATACGATCTTATCATCTTCGGTGACCAGTACATGATAATGCGAGCCTGGTCCTTCGATCGCATAGTCGTACGAGGAGGAAATCAGTCTAACGGGAGCAGCCACTTTTTGCTTTTGAAGCGGTTCCCATTCGTGTTCGAAGATTTGTCCATCCTTAGTAATCCGCAAACGTCCGCTTATCATGGCAATGTCTTCTTCCGTTTTGGGTTCCAGCTTCACTTTGATAGCCCCTGCGTCATTTCCTTTTCCCTCAGGGTAAACCTGAATTTCCTGAACCTTGCCAGCATCATTGATCGCCCAAACTGATGCGATATCCTTTGTATAACGGACAAAATACTCAGGTGCAAGCTCACGAATGCCTTCCAAACCAGCTACCTGCACAAATGAAGTGAACGGATCATCACTCTTCCGTTCTGCGTACAATACCTGACCATTTTTCGTCACAGCAAAAAACGTATAAAGATTGGCATAAAGCTTGGTCACATCCGCTGCCAATTTTGAATCAATTTGGAGGGTTTCCACTTTTTGTGGGCGCAAGTTCGTGATGACATATACCCCTCCGCGTTCTGCCAAATCATGACGGAATTCGACTGTCAGGAATTGGTCATCTTCCGTACGCAACAAGAGATGTGCCTCCCCACCAACGAAATCTTTGATGCGAGAAGGCAACGCCAAGGTTTCACAGCTACTAAATTTACTAGTCCACAACTGGATTTGTCCGTTTTCATTCAAGGTAACCGGAGAATCCTTGATGCTATCCATTGTTTTTACTTTCGTAGGTCCTTTCACTTCATATGGCACTCGATCCGCGCCAAAACTCCATACAGAACCATCTTTACGAACGAAGTATGGACGATCCAGCTCAGTTACTACCTGTTTTACGTCACGTAATTCGCCCAATTCTGTCCATTTATCAAAGGTAACAGGGATTCGCCCCAACTGTCCCGTCATATTGCTGCCAAATGAATAGACGTTTCCTTTTTTATCGAGAGCAATCACATGGTCGGTGCCCGCTTTTACGTCTATAATATCAGAAAGACCCGCTATTTTGACAGGCTCCTCGAGCTCATTTTCCAGGTTCGCACCGAGCATTCCAAGTGTATTATGTCCCCAGCCCCAAACAGTTCCGTCCGCTTTTGCGACCAAGTACAATCCTTCTCCACCAACTGCCATCCGCGTTGCACCATCTGCATGCGCAGCACGCACTACTTTTTCATTTTCTTTTGTATTGTAGCTGTACACTTCGCCCTTCTCTGTTTGGATCAAGGCGCGATCCGTATAATCGACGGCTACCTGTTTGACTTTCCCTGGGATATCCAATACCTGCAGATTTTCTGTGTTCAGCCCTCTGGATTTGCCATCGAGATAAAGAAGCTTCCCTTGGTCATCTACTAAAAACAAGGAAAAGGCTGAGCTATACATGTCACGGATATTTGAGAGCTTCGTCACCTTTTCTGCTGCTTTCGCTCCTTCTTCCCATTTCAGTACAGTACCATCTTCTTTTAGTAAAAAGAGGACACCGTCTTCATGGTCGAGCTGCTGAATGTTCTTGATTTTATCCAGACCTGCCAGTTTTTCTGGTGCTTTCTTCTCATCGATCTGCCATACTTCACCGGCGTTCGTGAGGACATAATCCGTCATGACTTGCTTGGCATCTTTGATCCCGGCTAGCTTGTGCGGTTCATACTTATTGTCAGATTGAAAGCCCCATTTCCACACTTGCCCATCCTCTGTGAAGGCATACGAAATACCTGGCCTCCACCCAAAACCTGCTCCATCAAAAATGACGCCTGTTGCAATAGCAGTAATCGCTTCCAGCACTGGCTTATTCTCCAATGATTTCCAAGTCTTCGCAGTTATGTCCGAGACATCCGCTTTCGCGTCACCTTGACTGCAAGCCTGTAGCTTCACCTCGGTATTGCCTGCCGTGCCAACCGATGCTTCTAGTTTTGTGGCACCTGCCATCGCAGGGGATGCAGCAACGACCACACCCGTTGTCAATAGGGAGAGTACCGCAGTATAGCTCAACAGTGTTACCCATTTCTCTCTTCGTACCATCAGGAATCTCCTCGCCATCGTCTAATGTAAATAATTGTAAGACGATGGCAACTCAGATTGCGTCACTGTTTTCTCGATTACTTTAGCACACTTCTTACTGCTTCCGCCCAGATATCCCTCTGATCTAGCTCAATCCCCATCAGCATGTAATTGCTGATATTATCAAGGACGAGTGCAAGAATATGAGCTTTTGCTACGATACGGTCAGACGTGACGACACCTAACTCTACCCCTCGTTCCAATAAGGAAGTAAAGCCCTGCAAAAAATCTTCTTGCATCAGCCGCAGCTTGTCACGGTACTTCTCTTTTTGACTGACAGATAGTAGAAATTGATTGAAGACACGTAAAAAGGCATAATCCTCTTCCTCGCTCGGTAATAGCTTCAACCCAGTTTCGATAAGGAGTTGGGCGAAATTGTCAGCTGTAAAATCTGTAACCGTAAAAAAATGAGAGAATGTATAGTTTCCAAACAGTTGATCAAACAAATAATCGAGCAGAGCATCCTTTGATGCAAAGTGGTAGTAGATCGCTGGCTTCGTGATCCCTACTTCTGTAGCAATCATCGTCAGACTCGTCTTTTCAATCCCATGCTCCGCGAATAATTGAAAGGCTGCATCTACAATATGTTGATGTGTTTTCTTATCTTTTGACATGAATGACGTCTCCTTTGGCAAATCGATCCCATACGTTTTAGCCTACTGATTGTTAAGTCAAATTGCAACCGGATACAACAAAAGAGCTTTACCTTGGCTTCGGCAAAGCTCCGCTGTTCATTCAGTCTGTTATTGACTCGGGTAATTAGTAAGGCATGGACGGACGGGACTTCTGTTCGGCTTCCTTGACAGCCACAGGGAACGTCATGGCATCCCGGATGAAAAAAAAACTTGAGGTTGTTGCCAACCAGATCCCAGTTCCCGTCTTCTGTATAAAACTTCACCGCAAACCCACGTGGATCGCGTCATGTCTCGGGCGAATGTGTCCCATGATTAACCGTAGAAAACCGAACAAACACAGGCGTTTTTTCCCGATCAAAATGTGTGATTTTTTTCAAGAAAGTCGTAATTCTCCAGAACGGATGGCGCGCGATTTCCAACTGTCCGCAAGTTCTGATTGTCTGTAATCGGATGGCCTTGACGATTTGTCAGGATATTTTCTTCTGACTTGCTGATGGACTTGCTGTTGTCATCCATATGAATCCTCCCTGTCCAGTTTTTCTCATGTGTAGTTCATAACCATGGTTACCGAATGAGGGATTCTTTATGCGAATAGACTAAAGCGCTTCGTACGCAAAATCATCGTTAAGCACCGGAACTGTGCCACTTTGATTCCATTCCGCTGCAAGTGCGACATCTTCCGGGTACCCCATGCTGATCAGTTCTTGGCCGGAAGCACATTTATGCAAGTAGGCGGGAAGATGATCTTGGGCCGATCGGAAGGCTGCCACCGCTATTTCGGCCTCTGGTGACAATTGATACCCCTCCAATTCGTGAAGCAGCGCACCTGCCGCAATCATATCCTCAATAGCGGGTCGCAACGCTCCATTTCCCCACCGTTCACCGCAAGCGATGACCGTTACGGTTCCTTTCTGTTGCTGTATATATCTGGCGACAGATGACGCATTTCGCAAGCACGCGGCGATTACCCTCGCCCCTGTTTTCTTCGCCAACACGGTACAGGTCGATCCGTTTGGCGACGGCAACACCAATCTACTTCCCATCGGAACCGTTTTCAGACAGGCAGGTGAAAGGGAGAGTGGTTCTCCGCGTTTTCCAGCGAGTAGCGCTGCTTTTTGTTTGGCGAATGCAACGGCTGACATATCCTTTACCTGATAAGGATAGACGATACCACCACGTCCCGTTACGATATCGACACACGTACTGAAGGAGAGTACATCGATAATAACGATCATATCCGATGCTACCCCGACCTGTTCCACCCCTTCGTATCCCCAATCAAACCGAGCTGTATAGTCTAGTTGTTTGCATGCAGGCATGTCTCCCAAACCCTCCACCGTCCTCTATCAAAAATAGTTACTCGTCCCCTTACGTTCGCCGTTACAAATCAAGTCAAGAAACAATATCGTATTATTGTCCCACTAGATTACACAAGAATGGAGTGAACATGGATGTCTGAAATCGAACACGACGACGATCAAGGTCATACTGAAAGAAAAGGTCACAAACGCCCAAGAAGAAATACTGTGAGAACGACTGGTATTTTGCAAAACAACCTCGCTGTTGCTCTCACCGCTCACCTCGACCTGGTCAATCTGAACACAGAAGAGGTTGAAGTACGTGTGCAAGTATTGAACTGGGGTAACGCAGTTACGCAAACAAATCCAGTTAGCACCTTGCTTGACATCACGCAATTTATCCCTGCGAATACTCGCACTGCTTTCAATGCACTGGTCCCCGCTTCTTTCCACTATGAAGTGCGCCTTACCGTAGCAGAAAACAACAGAAATGTCCTTCTCACCACTTATGGCCGTACTTCTATCGGCGGCGGTCAAGTTGTTGGTCTTACCGTTCTTGACAGTCAATTCCAAACTGTCGAAATCGAAACTTGTATTTAACTATCTTGAAGGAAGAAAATGAGGAATTATGGTGGGTCGCCATAGTTCCTTTTTTTATCCGTTCGCATCCAGGAAAAGGCGCTGGGGACGACCCCAACGCCTTTTTACTTCTATGTCCTACAACAAAAAGAAACTGCCCTCGAAAGGACAGTTTCACTTTTTAAAAGGAGACTTACAGTTTTACTACGTTCTCAGCTTGTGGGCCACGGTTGCCTTGAACGATGTTGAATTGAACTTTTTGACCTTCGTCCAAAGTTTTGAAACCGTCACCTTGGATTGCGCTGAAGTGAACGAATACATCGTCTCCGCCTTCTACTTGAATGAAACCGAAACCTTTTTCTGCGTTAAACCATTTTACTGTTCCGTTCGTTTGCATTTAAAAAAACCTCCAAAAATTCAATTTGAATATGCTAGTCATATTTACCGAAGCAAATAAAGCTCACATATCATGAAGAAATACCAGATCATGTGCGATGATACGCCTTCATGATATGTGAATTTTACTTACTCAGCAAATATGCGAATGTCATAGGACGGAACTGCAAAATAAAAACTAAACCTTTTGAAAACCTAAAACAATGAAAGCCCTTCCTCTCTTCCATCCTTGCGGCTCCGATGACCGCGCCAGTGTGAATCGGGGATTCAAAAATGTTATCCATCAGCATACAAACACCTCGATGAATGATTAGGTATCAATTTTTCAAGTAGCAACCTCATTCTACCATGGTTGTCCAATAAAAGCAACCGTTCAGCCTTATACTTGGCGAAGCAGTACTCTGTTACAATAGTAGTAGGAGGGATTACATTGCAAAATCATACGTTGACAACGATTCAATTATCTGAACTGCTTAAAAAGAAGGTGCCTGTACTTTTATTGGACGTACGCGACGTCGAGAAATTTATCACCGGTAGTCTCGTTCACGAAAATGCATCGACACGAAACGTTCCCTATCTTCTAATGAAAGAACAGGACAAGCCGCTCGATGAAGAAACCGAAAAACTCGCGCAAAATGTGCAGATCGTTACCGTATGTACAACAGGTAACAAAGCTCAAAAAGCTGCGGCTCTGCTTCGTGAGCATGGTTTTCATGCAAATGCATTGGAAGGCGGCTTAACTGCATGGAAGGAACAATCAAACGAACCGAAATGAGCCTAATTTATCAACGATTCTAGCTATTTGCCATATATTACTCCTTTATTTCGATTGGGATTGTCTGATATTGTTGTTCATGCCAAACGAAATAAGCCGAGACTTCCTCTTTGAAAAGGAAGTGCGGGGGACTTTTTTGTGGATGAGATATTCCACATGGGGTGAATCGCCGAATTGGCGTAGGGTTGTTTCCTCAACCCGAATCCGACAACTAACCTCGTAGGCAAAAAAAAGGAGAGATTTGTTTTATGAAACGTTTTGGTTCTGTTACAATCGCGATGACTCTTGGTCTGGGCTTGGCTTTGACAGGGTTTGCTTCTTCTGCTTCCGCAGCTTCTAACTGCCCATTGAAGAACGGACAATTCCAATTCAATGTGGGTCAAAATATGGGACAATTCCAAAAAGCACCAAATGCACAACAGTTCATGAACTTTTTCCAAAAACAAGGCTTTGTTCCTGGCCAGCAACAAGCAGTACAGCCGATGCAACCTGTTAAGCAAGGACAAGCTACACCTGTACAACCATGCCCGATTCAACCAGGATCTTACCAACCTGCACCCGTACAACAAGCTCCAGTGCAACAAACACCATTACAACCAGCACCAGTTCAAGCTGCACCAGCGCAACCTAGCAAAAACGTTACTCAACCTGCCGCTCCAGCAAATCAAGTGGAACAAGGAAAAACGGGTGATTTTGCGAAACAAGTCGCGGATTTGGTGAACCAAGAACGTGCCAAAGCAGGTCTCAATCCTGTTCAAATGGATGCAGCATTGTCCAAAGTAGCGTTGGCAAAAGCACAAGATATGTCTGCTAACAACTACTTTGACCACAACAGCCCAACCTACGGTTCCCCATTTGACATGATGAAGCAGTATGGCATTCAGTACTCGACTGCAGGTGAAAATATCGCCATGGGTCAACAAAGTCCACAAGAAGTCATGCAACAATGGATGAACAGTGAAGGCCACCGCCAAAACATTATGAATCCTGCGTTCACAAAAATTGGTGTAGGCTTCACAAATGGTTACTGGGTACAAGAATTTATCGGATAAAACGCTTTGCACGAAACGAAAAGCCGGTGTCTCTTCATCGAGACCCGGCTTTTTCGTGTAGGCATTATTCCTGCTGTGTTTCGGATGCCTGGTTTTTGGGGGTACAACAGCAGCTATCCTGCTCATTTACCAAAGCGACGTTCTTTTGATGCATTTTTTGCTTGGTTGGATAAGCAGATACTTGCTGCAGCTCGGCATTAACATCAGACGATTGGTTCATCCGTATGGCCCCCCTCGCCGTTTTTGGTGGTGCATCCCTAGTATGCTCGCCGTTGTAAACAACTCATTCCTAAGGAACATTGGAAGCACATGCAACTTAGGCTATCTGCTAATGATATGTTCAAGGTCTTTTAAGGCAGCCGCTGCTGCCGCGACAGGGTCCGATTTTCCTCCAACAACCAATAAATCCCCCATGACATCTGTTTCTACCCGTATGGCTTTTGTCGTACCTGATACGGATGCAAATGGATGGGTTAAATCCAATGCACACAGTTCAACTGCTACAGAAACCGTACCATTCGCTTCCTTTTGAATAATTCCGATCAGCTTGGGAATCTTCGCATGCTTTTTCCACGTCTCGATTTGTAACGAGGTTATTTCGCGAATACTTGCGCGTGCGATATCAGTTAGATTTAGTTGCGCGCCAAAAGCGGCGTTTGCCAAGATCGTGAGCTTTGAAGCTGTATCCCAACCATCGATATCGTATGAAGGATCCGGTTCGGCAATCCCCAACTTCTGAGCGAGCTCGACTGCTTCTATACAGGTGAGTCCCTCTTCCATCATTTTTGTGAGCACGAAGTTCGTTGTTCCCGTAAAAATACCTTCGACTCGTTTCACTTCACAGCCTGCCAAGTTATACTGCAATAGATCGATCGTCGGCAGAGCTGCTGCTGTTGCTCCACTCCCTTTCAACACGGTGCCATGTTTTTTGGTTAGAGCGGCTAGGCCAGCATAATCGACAACAAGTGCACCTTTTGAAATCGCGATTGCATGCATAGCATTTTCCAATGCATAACGAATAAAAGTAAGACCGGGTCCTCCCTCTTTTTCAGATGGACCAGCCTCAATGAGCACATCCGCTTGAGCTGACTTGATAAATTCCAGCGCGTTCCACGATGGGTTCCTTACTTGTTTTGTATGAGCATATTCTGCCCATTTTCCTGAATCGATTCCGTTCTCATCATAGAGGCCGGAAGCCGAACGAACGACTCCCACGAGTCTGACATCCGCTTGATATAGCTCGCGGTACCGCTCCCGTCGCTGCTCCAGCAGTCTGGCTACCTGCTGTCCAACTGTTCCAAAACCCGTTAACATAATGTTCCAACGCTTCATGAGTCAATCTCCTCGCTGTTTATGCTCCGTTTATTTCCTACTTTTCGCTTGTATCCGGTGCAAATCCTTGCGATTCAGTTTTTTTCCTGTTCTTGCTGAGTAGAGCTCTTCCGTATGATCAATAAACAAGATTCCTTCCAGATGGTCCATCTCGTGCTGAACACACCGAGCAAGGAAATCTTCGGCTTCGATTGTCTTGGTTTCTCCTTGGCGGTTCAGCGTCTGAACTTTGACATAATTCGCCCGACGAACGAGTCCAAAAACACCTGGTATCGAAAGACAAGCTTCTTGCCCTACCTGCTCACCTGATTTTTCCGTCAATACCGGATTGATTAGTTCAATCAAGCCGCTGCCGCAATCCATCACAACTAAACGCTTCGGGATGCCAATCTGGATCGCAGACAAGCCTGCTCGACCTTTCGCAGCGTAAATCGTTTGGGCCATATCATCCAAAATTTTTTCAACCTGCGGGGTAATGGATGGTACTCTTTTTGACGTTTCACGCAAGATAGGGTCCCCCAGGCGAACGATCATGCGTTCAGCCATTTCCTTCTCCCTCCCGCATTACTCAGTTTTCGATATCAAAGTAGCAAATTAGGTCTTCGGTGTCAAAAGGAACCTCGCAAAATCTGAAATATCCCGCTGTGCAAGGGTGACAAATGCATGTAGATACGCTATCTTTATTGGTAAAGATAGATGTTTGTATTTGAAGAGGGAGGCTACCATGCACTCATTGGCATCAACGCTGAACGAAACCATCCAACGCGAAAACCCACACGTATATGAAATGCTGTCCAATATCGCCAAGCTGATTTATTTCCCAAAAGAGGGGATTCTCAGCCAGTCGGCAGAAGCGAAAGCAAAAGCGAAAAAGTACAACGCAACCATCGGGATTGCACTGGAAAACGGTCAACCGATGCACCTTAAGGTCATCCAGGATAACCTCTCTGCTTACCAGCCAAAAGACATTTACGAATATGCTCCCCCAGCTGGAAAGCCTGAGCTGCGTGCAGCATGGCGTAAAAAAATGATCGAGGAACAGCCTGCACTGGCTAACTATACGTTTAGTAACCCAATCGTTACAAACGCATTGACGCATGGTCTGAGCATCGTATCTGACTTGTTCGCTGACACCGGCGACAGTGTCATCATCCCGGACAAAAACTGGGAAAACTACGAGCTTACTTTTTCGATTCGCCGTGGTGCAGAAATGGTCTACTACCCATTGTATAACGATGAGATGAAATTTAATGCTTCTGGTTTGCGTGATGCGATTCTCGCACAAAAAGACAAAGGCAAAGCCATCGTCGTACTCAACTTCCCGAACAACCCAACTGGCTACACACCAGGTCCTGAGGAAGGAAAACAAATCATCGCTGCACTCAAAGAAGGCGCTGAAGCGGGAATCAACATTGTTGCAGTGACAGATGACGCGTACTTCGGCTTGTTCTTCGAGGATTCGATGCACGAATCTCTCTTCGCTAGCCTGTGCGACGTTCACCCTCGTATTCTGCCTGTAAAAGTAGATGGGGCTACCAAAGAGGATTATGTATGGGGCTTCCGTGTTGGTTTCATTACGTATGCATCCCCATCCAGCGACTTGCTCAGCGCTTTGGAGCAGAAGACAATGGGAATCATCCGCGCGACTCTTTCCAGCGGATCACATCCTTCCCAGACGTTCGTTCTTCACGCAATCACTGCTCCGGAGTACAAAGCACAGAAGCAGGAGAAATTCGATATTTTGAAAGGCCGTGCCAACCGCGTCAAGGAAGTGCTCGACAGCGGTAAATACGATGATGTGTGGACTTACTATCCATTCAACTCCGGCTACTTCATGTGCCTCAAGCTAAAGACTGTCGAAGCAGAAACATTGCGCCAGCACTTGCTGGAACAGTATGGGGTCGGTACAATCGCTCTCGGTCAAACCGATTTGCGCGTTGCCTTCTCTTGCATTGAAGAAAAAAATATTGCGGACTTGTTCGATTTGGTCTACAGCGGTGTGAAAGATTTGGAAAATGCATTGACCAAATAAACAGACCAAGCTCTATTGCAAAAGTGTCTTGACCTCGTGTCAGGGCGCTTTTCGTTTTTTTTCCAAAAAAAAGACCCGGATACCCACGAAGTATCAATACGGGGGTTCCGAGACCTTTCCATCATGCTATTTCTATCAGCTTTCAATCGACTTACGTATATGACGAGGCTGCTGTGTACCGACAAAAATGGAGGCGAGCACCAGGATCATCCCCACTCCATGCATCCAAGTAAATGCTTCGTTCAAGAAAAAGACAGCCGCGAGAGCAGCACTTATCGGCATCATTCCGGTGAACAAGCCCGCTTTGGAAGCCTCCACCTTCTCCACTCCTTTGTACCAGAGAAAGAAGGATAAGATGCTTGCCGTAATCGCATAGTACACAAGAAGCCACCATACATTTGCAGGTACGGCACTCCAGTCAAACCGCAAGCTTTCCCAGATCGCAAATGGAAGAAACAAGACAAAGCTAATGACATTAATCGCAGCCGTCATTTGGAAAGGCGTAATTTTCCCAGACAGTCTTTTGGCGAAAATCGTGAAAAGCGCTTCGCTGACGACTGCAAAAAATACGAGCAAATTACCAAGCATGCTTACCCAGTTTTGCTCCCCTCCGCTTCCTGTGAACGTAATGAAGCCGATGCCGCCCACTGAAAGACCGATCGCCACTAAGCTATTGGCGTGTAATTTTTCCTTGAGAATCCAGAACGAAAACAAAGCGATGCAGGCAGGTACCGTACTCGTAATGATACCGGCTGCAGTAGCAGTCGTCCACTGAACGCCGTACAGCATGCAAATACTAAACAGAAACACGCCGAAGAACGACTGCCAGTATAACACCTTGCCTTCCTCACGGCTCCAAGTCGTTTTCCATTCTCCACGCGTAGCGAGCAGCGGCAATAGGATGACGATCGCGAGCAAAAAGCGCAGCTCCGAAAACAAAAACACAGGGACATGGGAAACAATTTCTTTACCGATCGAGATGTTGCTTCCGACCAAGGCCATAGCCAAGGCTAACTGTATGTAAGCAAACAGCATGACGACCCGCTTCTCCCTTCAACCTCCTGCCATTCTCTACATCTGGCCAAACGGCTTGCGATTACCCTGCGTTTTGCCATTCTTTTTGAGAGGACGGGATCTTCCTTGCCTTTTTCTCTGCTGCCCCCACCAGCCAGGAACCAAACGGCAGTTTTCCAAGCCCAAATGATAGGACAAAAGAAAGAATGGAGCATAGGACGAATGCTACCATACTTCCCCACACGCCCGTGTGAAAAAGCTGAAGCTCGCGTAAGACCTTCATCACGTACGTTAAGATCAGCGCGTGAATCAAATAAGCTCCGTACGAATATTTCCCAAGGAGTCCTAGCCAATGTGTCCATTTGGACTGCTTTTTACTCATCCATAGGCAGAGAGCGTACACAGCCAATAAGCAAGCCATCGTATAGAGGAACATGGACGGTTTTAAGGATGTCGCTACGTTTAAATTGATTTGGCCTGGCCCTGAATCACGGAAAAGCTCATAACCAATGACTGCGTACAGGACACCAACCGAAACGATGATCCATTGCCAGTATCTTTTCAGAATGGCACGAAATGCAGGCAATGTGAAGGCGACCAAGCCGCCGAACAAAAAGTAATAGAAATAATAGAACGCATTTCGATCGCGGTATTTGATGAAATACGTATCAAGCCAATTCATATCGAATCGAAAACCGTGCGCCGGGATGTACCGCACTGAAAACCACATGAGACCCCCATAAATTAATCCGGTGACACCAAGAGCGACAACGAGACGGAAGCGACTTGTTACGAATCTGCGGAAAAGTTCAAATACTTTTTGCCAAAACGGATACAAAAGATAGAACTGGAAAATCATCACGACGAACCACAGATGATAGGAGGATGTCCCTGTCAGGAAATTTTTGCCTACATTCCAAAAGAACGCTGCTCCCTCACCCAAGGGCTTCCCCATCAAGTAAAGATAGACCACTGACCATATTCCATACGGAACCAAAATCTCGGTGATCCGTTTACGTGTGAAGGAAATATAGTTCACTTTTTCAGAGTAGTTGTAAAACAAAACAAGACCCGTTATGAAAATGAATGCTGGTACCGCGAATTTCAGCAAATGAAACAACATTCCGTAGATGATCGACGCTTGCTCTGTCAGTCCCGGCTCGCGGATATACACGCCAATGACATGCTGATAAACCACAGCCAAGAATGCAAAGGCCCGGATCAGATCCAATTCACGAATTCGTTCTTTTCGAGCCATAACTAAATACCAAATCCTTCCTATCCTGGCGAAAAAAGTGTTACCTCCAATCTTACCGACTAAAAGTCAGTCTGGCAAGCCTCAAATCCAAGAGACTGATACCCTTTGGAGCGGTATCAGTCCCTACTATCCACCTTGATCCGAAGATAGATCCGCTAGTCTTTGAATCGGCCATATCAGGCTTTGTACCCCACGTGAATACAGTGCTAGATGTGGGGAATCTGTTAGTGGGATCGACAGGTTTTCGGTCATCGAGTTTTCATGAATATGAAAGTCTGTCTCCTGTAGCTGCCACGGCTCGTGCACCACATCCGCATACATGATCTGCTTCTTTCTGTTACACCTGCAAAAGAGCGTGTATCGTTCTGTCAGCCAATGCACCAGTGTTCCCTCTTTGGCGAAAAATTTGTCAGCGTGAGACTGGTAGCTGCCTTTGAACGAGGGAAACTGAGGTAGACCAGATAGTCGTCGAGAGGTAAAATCTATCCGATTCACTTCAGAATGAAAAGCCATTTGAGCCCGATAATACGGCAGTCGATACCAAAATTTCGCAATTCGGATTACCAGAGGATTCGATGTATCCAGTGAAAGAAAATACACGCCCGCCTTCCCTTTCGCCTTCACATACGTCCGCACATTGATTTCAGGGAAAGTTGTCGTGAATGGTACGGATGGCATTCGACGCAGACGCACGCCACTCAGCAAAAACGGGATAATACTGATCCATGCCTTGCCATCGTATGTATCGAGCTCAAGTCCCGCTGGAATCAACGCTTTGATAGACGCTGGGGAAATTGCCCAATGTAAAAAAAGAAGATGCTCCCACGTCTGCGTCATGGTCCATCCATTATACTGTGTAAGCAACTTGATTTGGATGATCCTCTGTTCGATACGAATTCCTCCCATTCGTACGTCTATCAAGCGATTTTAACTGGAAGAGGATGAATGAAAGGCAAGGGGTACTTTCGTCACTTTGCTCGTCATCTCATCGAGTGAGACGAGATCCGCAGCGGTAACCTCACGAAGAGACGTTTTCCCCAGCGCAAGGACGGCAATTTCGATCTCATCCACAAACGAAAGAAAAAAGTTAGTCAAGTATTTCGCGGCTGAATTGGGGTCGAATTTGTTTTTCAAGCTCCCTGGATAGGTGGTCAGCTCTGTCGGTGGTTCCCACGGTATTGCTTTTGTCACCTGATCATGAGTCATCGCCCACAAAATAGCCGTCCCCATAAAGATGCCGTCTGCTCCTAAAGCAATCGCCTTCAAGCACTCACCCGGAGTATTATATCCGCCGCCAGACAATAAGGTAATTCGTTCTTTCACACCTTTTTTCTTCAAATAGCGCACGGCGCGGGTCAGCGCATAAATCGTTGGCAAACCGAAATCATCCTCCAGAATTGGAGGTCCTCCTTTTGTCCCCGCTTGTCCGCCATCAATGCTGATAAAATCTACTCCAGCCTGGATTACAATCTCCAAGTCTTTTTCAAGAATGGCACTGGCACAGATTTTGACGCCAATCGGTACGCCGTCTGTTATTGTGCGCAACTTGTCTACGAGCTTCTTTAGATCCTCCGGCTTCGATACTTCCGGATGCCGCGAGGGAATGACGACCATTTCTTCATCCTGAACCCCCATGATTTCAGCAGCTCTTCCCTGGATATATTCAGCGGGGATAAAGCTCGCGGCAGCTGCAGTCGCCCCTTGCCCAAAATGGATTTCGATGGCGTCCGCTTGTCGCAAAATTTCTGGCTCCTTTGCCCACTTTCCCGAGTTGTATTGGAGAATCAGATGTTTGGCGAATTTCCTTTCTTCCGGCAGTAACGGACCTTCACCCGTATTCGTCAAAGTCCCCACGGCGGCCGTTCCTTTTGCAATCGCGATTTTCACATCCTCACTTACACCGATACCGTAACCCATTGCCCCTGCCATGATCGGAATGTCCAAGGTTAACGGCTTTTTTGCCATGGGTCCAATCGTGAGTTGCATATCCACTTCTGTATCCTCACTCGAAGGCATCTTGGCTATCTGTGCAGGAGAAAAAATCAAGCTATCGAAGTTCAAGAACTTGCGTGGACTTCCGAAAGGACGCTCAATGGCTTGTCCAGTAGCTGCTCGCAAGCTGTTCTCCAGGACGTAGCGTGGACTGACTTTGGTCATTGCGGAGACCATCTCAAAAATATTTTCCGGATAGCGGTCTGACATGAGGCGCTTCATGAACTTGGCTAGCACCCACTGGGTAAGAGGGCGAAAAAGACAGATCAAAAGCAGTCCCACCACGATGAGTGCTGCCATCGATCCTACAAAGGAGCCGATCAAAAACGGAATCCAGTTGCCAGCCATCCTTTTTCTCCTTCCTACTGTCAGAGCACTGCTGCTTGTTACTCGGTTTGTGAGATAGGAAAATTTTGTCCCAATCATGCCACTTTTATCCGATGCTCTGCCTGTGCTGAAGGAACAAAAAAACGCCAAGATTAACTGGACGTTTTCGAGCCAAACCTTTTCCACAAATAAAAATAACAGGACGTCAGCACAAGCACGACAGCAATTGTCATGAGAGTGTCAAATCGCATGAGATTCTCCTTTTCGTTTCATTTGTAGAAATTTGCCGTATGTCAAACAGCGCCAAAACCATTCTGCCGATCAGTTCCAGACGCTTCAGCATGCGCTTGCCGCGCTCTTTTTCGATAAAGAAGCAGGAATGACGTGATGTAGAAAGCGCACAGACTAAGACCGCTCCAGCTAACAAATGTCTTGACAACGATCGAGATCGAGGCAGGAAAAGTTTACGATGCCAAATTGCCCCCCTCGACTGCTCCTTCAGCTTTAACACTTTTAATACGAGTGAACCTCGAAAAAAGTAACAAAATGCTTCTTCCACAAAAAGAGAGCTTCGCGAAAACGAAGCTCTCTTCTACATGCTGCCTTATTTGGATGGGGAAGTCGTTGTTCCTCCTCCTGTCCGGTCTGTCCTTTTTCGAAGGTCGAGCAGAACACCAACAAAACCAGCAAATACCGCTGGCATGATCCAACCGGCGCCTTCCTTATAAAACGGAAGGACACCCAGGATATCGTTCCAGCTCTGATTAAAAAACGTAAGATTCATCAAATCCACGACACCAAAAACCGCCACAACTACGACAGTCGTCATATACACAGATGAATGCGCAGGTATCCAGCGCTCTAGCAACGCCAACAGGATGAGCACGATCGCAATGGGGTAAATAGCACCTAGAATTGGGACAGATACACTTAGAATCTCCGATAGTCCTAAGTTTGCGACCCCCATGCTCAGGATACAGAGAATCACTGCCCATCCCCTGTAGGACAAGCCTTTGAATCGTCCATGAAAGTATTGGCTGCAAGAAGTTACGAGTCCAATTGATACACAGAGGCAGGCAACGGTAAAGATGACGCCAAGAATCAATGTACCGCTTGTACCAAATAGCTGCCTCATGATTGCTGTCAGGAGCAGCCCGCCATTCTCCGGCCTTCCTAGAGAGGCACCGGATGAACCCAGTAATCCTAAAATGACATAGATGAATGTCAGCAACATACCTGCTCCGATGCCTGCTTTGATCATATTCGCGGACAGCTGCTTTTTGTCCTCAATTCCCTTGCTCCGCAGCGTATTGGCGATCACGATACCAAATACGAGTGCAGCCAAAGCATCCATCGTTAAATACCCGTCCAGAAACCCTTGCACAACTGGACTGGTGGCATATTTTCCTGCTGGTACCCCCGTTGGACCAAGTGGTGTGAATAAGCTCTTAACATAGATCAAGGCAATCATAGTCAACAATGTAGGAGTCAGTATTTTCCCAAAGCGATCAATCAATTTGGAAGGAGTTAGACTAAACCAAAAGACAATGCCAAAAAATACGATCGTATAGAGGAAAAGACTCCAGGTAGAATCAGTGGCTTGTACCGGCAAAAACGGCGCCATTCCCATCTCGTACGCGAGACTGCCTGCACGTGGGATGGCAAGTGCGGGTCCAATCGACACATAAATCAAAATAGGAAAAATAAGAGCAAAGCTTGGATGAACACGACTTGCCAATTGGTAAAAGCTCCCTGCCTTTGCGATGGCAATCACACCAAGAATGGGAAGACCAACAGCAGATAATACAAAGCCTGCAATCGACAGCCAAACATAGGAACCAGCTTCTTGACCCAGATAGGGTGGAAAAATAAGGTTTCCTGCACCAAAAAACATCGAAAACAGCATAAAACTGACCAGCAGCATTTCTTTCTTAGACAAAGTTATCATCAGCGTGTATATTACCTCCCATCTTATTGAGAGGCATTCTATCAACTTTTGCGTTCCTTCGCTAGTAGCAACGCCATAGTTGTAATTGAAAGATTTTTCTCATTTTCATTCGTTGTAAAAAAACAGAGGAAAACCACCTGTCCATCTCTCACCGTTTGAACAACATCGACAAGTGGTTTTTCTCTTATCGTTTTCGCATGGAAACTATTCGTTTGTAAAAGGTCTTATCCTCCAGCTTTTGAAAGAGAGCAAGAGAAGGTCGGAAGTTGGCCTCAATAATCCACGGTTTGCCATCCACATCAATCCCTAAGTCCAAACCAATCTCTCGGAGTGTCGGATAGGCTCTTCCCAATCGTTTAGCAACCGCCGTAGCTATCATACGGATATCACTCATGAGATGCCGACCCGCTTCGATATTGGACAGCTTGATTGCCGTCTGGATGGGCAAAACCTTTCCACGGCTACGAGCCACATTTGTCACGACATAGCCCGGACCTGCAAGCTTTGCACACCACCCTGTTATTACCCAAGGCTCCTTATTGCTCCTGCGCTGGATCATGACACGCACATCAAAAGGCTTGCCCTTGATTCTCCCGAGTGGGATACGTGGCTGGAGCAGATATGTTTTCGGTCGAAACAACGATTCCACATATCGGATCGTGGCCTCCTTCCCCTCCACGAGCCGCTGACGACTCCCACTATGGACCAAATACCTCTCTTCTCCTCGCGCCGTTACTTGGATAATCCCTGCCCCACCGCCGCCTCCCGAAGGCTTCAGCATCACGTGTGTAAACGTTTCTGCATACTCCCAAAGCTCTTCAGGAGAGTACACGCGGGTTTTGGGCAAATACTCCAGCAAAAGTTCGTCTTTGACCATGTGCTTATGCTTGCCCCATTTTCCTACGTTTGGCGGTTTTATGGCAGTGTCTCTCCATTCTTTATCAGATGATGCTCCTCTATTTTCGTGATGCGATTTTGTTCGTCCACAAATACGACCTTGGGAACGAGCTGCTCCATCTCGGATTCATCGTACATGCCCATACTCAAAATGATGACGAGATCTCCTGGCGAGAATAGGTGGGCAGGTGGACCGTTCAGACAGATGACTCCGCTACCCGATGCTCCGGGTAACGCGTATGTTTTCCAGCGCGTGGCATTACGCAAACTGGTTACTTGCACGATTTCATAAGGCTTGATATCTGCCGCATCCATGAGTGCAACATCAATTGTGATACTCCCCACGTAATCCAGTTCGGCCTGCGTAACTGTCGCCCTGTGAATTTTGCCTTTGCACATGTGTCGTTGCATAGGCGGTTCACTCCTTTCCAAACCGATGACATGACATTAGTCTATGTGCGATGTATTGTCCATGAAACCTCCTGCGATAGGAAATCTGGTTAGGGGAGATAACACGCTGCCTGCAAATCGACTCCATAGGTGCGGCATAATTGGCTCAGTTCTTTTGTCAGATTTGGATCGAGAGGAATACCGTTTTCCATGCGTTCTTGCTTTTTTCGGCTCTCGATCTCCCCAGGAATGAAAATGTCCGTGACACCTTCTTTCCTAGGTACACTTTTCACCTCACGAATGTAGGCATCCATATTGGCACAAAAATCGGGGAGTGGCATAAATCGTTCAATATCCACTGTCAAGAATAGATGTCCTACGTTTTGTGGATCGTGCCAATTGTCATACAGGCTTTTTACATGTGGTCCCGTTGCTGCACCGGTTAGCAGCCCACACAAGATATCGATGAACATCGCCAATCCGTATCCCTTTGCTCCCCCGATCGGCAAAAGTGAGCCTAGCAAGGCTTTTGTGGGATCAGTCGTTTCCTTCCCATTGGCATCGATGGCCCAATCTGCAGGAATGGATTCTCCTTTTTTAACGGCTAAGGCGATTTTTCCCCTGGCAGCAACACTTGTAGCCATATCTAGCAAAAAGGATGGCTCTTCTCCTGCCGGTATTCCCGCTGCAATCGGATTTGTTCCGAAAAAAGGGCGAATCCCACCTGTTGGCGCCATGGCTTCGGGGGCGTTGGAAAGGACAATGAGAATCTTTCCTTCCGTGATCGCTCTTTCTGCATAGTACGAACAGGAGCCAAAGTGGTTGGAATGACGAACACCAACTAGCCCGATTCCCATCTGCCGCGACAATTTAATCGCTTCCTCCAATGCCGCAACCCCAACTACCGCACCCAACTGGTTTTTGCCGTCTACCAGTGCTGTTGCTCCCTCCTGTTTCCATACCACAGGTTCATCATTCAATTCGATCAAGCCTGCTTCGATTCGTTGGATATAGATCGGTAGCCTCGCCAAACCATGGGATTCGACGCCGCGCAAATCAGCATGGATGAGGGATTCTGCGACAAGCCTAGCATGCTCATGTCTGGCACCTGCCTGTACAAGCACTTCTGTTACGACTTGCTCCAAACGCTTCCAATGAAAGAGTGCAGGGTGCATCTTTTCTTTTTCCCCTCCTTCACCACTGTTCTATACTTCGTCTGCTTCCTAATCTGAATATAGATATGTCACCCGCTGATTGACCGCTACAGGCATTGACCCAGTTCAGGCGGCGATACCAACAGAAAAAGGAGCACCCAGTAATTGGCACTCCTTTTTCGTATACCTATTCGTAACTGGCTAGTATCGTAATAATCTGATCCTGCATCTTGGTAAACAGCTCTTCATCCTCGACATACCCGTTGAACATAATCGATACGATGAGCTTCTCTTTGCCTTTGGTCGTGATATAGCCCGACAGCGTGTTCACACCTGTCATCGAACCTGTTTTCGCGTGAAGATTATTCACGGCAGGTGTGTCCTTCAAGCGGTTTTTCAGTGTACCATCCATACCCGCTATGGGTAGGGAGTCATCATAAGTGGCAAATGTCGATTCCTTGGTCATCCCCTCAAGTACGGATACAATCTGCCGAGCAGAAATAAGATTGTAGCGGGTCAAACCTGATCCATCCATCATGTCAAAGGTGGTATTCCCGCCAAGTGAAGCTACGGTTTCCGAAACGACCTCTGCACCAATGGCTGCACTCCCTGTCCCTTTCTTTGCGGCTCCGAGCGTCTTGAGGAGCATTTCTGCGTAGTAATTGTCACTACGCTTGTTGAGGTACAAAACGATGTCCTTGAGCGGCAGTGACTCAAATTGTGTCCATTTCACTGCTGCTGGAGGAACGGGCTGGATCATCACTTCGCTTTTCGGAGCAAATGCAATTCCTTGCTGCTTCAACGTTTCCTTTAGCACGGTCCCCACGTACTTGGCTGGCTCTTCCACAGGTACACGCTCGTAATCCCCTTCGTGATCAAGTGGGAGGTTTCCTGACAGTCTGATGGTATTTGTTCCACGGTCACGCAGAATAGCAAACGTATTTTCTCCCCCTTTTTGTATGGTCTTGGCTTCATTGATTACTTGTACATACCCTGTTTTGGGAAGCAAATTGATTTCCACTGGTTTGCCAGCATCATTTGCGGGCTTGAATTCGATCATGACCGTCCCACGGTTCATTGCAAGAGCCCCTATGGTCGGGTTGTAATAGTAGCTCTCGTCATCCCATGCCCAGCCGAGACCAAGCCGTTGTTGATCAAAGTAGCTTTCATCCATCACGAGGTTCCCATTAATACGCGTGATTCCTTGTTGCTTGAGCCACCCTGCTATTTTTTCAATCGACACACCTTCCTGCACCTGAAGCGCATTCTCCGTATGCAAGGTAGGGTCACCATATCCTTTCACATACAGATTGCCTTGTTGTATGCCCGTAGAGGTGATCGGAGCGTCTCCATACACTTCCGTTTTGAATACGTAATCCGAACCAAGCTGGTTCAACGCTGTGGCAGTCGTCAATAGCTTCAGATTCGAAGCTGGGGTAAGCAATGTGTCCGCATCCCGCTCGTATAAAACAGGGTCACCCGGTGAATCCAACGATTTGATCATGATTCCAGCCGTTACACCTGCTGCTTCCGGCGTATCGAGAATAGGATCAATCAAAGCAGAGAGTGGGTACGTCTTTTTCTCTGGAGGGCTGAATCCTTCTGGTGCTGCGATTTCCGGGTAGGTTGTTAACAAAATTCCGATGCGATCCTGTAGCTCCCTCGCATACTTCACTTTATAGATGCCGTTGATCAGAATCGAAAAGGCCAGCTTGTGACCATTTTTTGCCGTTACATAACCCGACAGGGTATTGACTCCGCTTAACGAACCTGTCTTCGCAATCAGATTCTTTTCCGCACTGGTTCCTTTCATGCGGTTTTTCAAGGTGCCGTCCACTCCTGCGATTGGGAGTGATTTTTCTAGTTCCGTTCGATATTCTTGCTCCTGCAAAAAGATGAGCGTCTCGATCATCTGTTCTGGAGTGATCATATTAAATCTCGATAACCCCGAGCCATCGACCTGACGGAAGCCTGACTCAATGCCAGCGCGCTTCATCACGTCCGCTACCGCCTCACTGCCTGCCTCAAAGCTTCCCTCGCTTTTCTGCGTAACGCCCAGCGTCTTTACAAGCATCTCTGCATAGAAGTTGTCACTGTCCTTGTTGAGCTCCACCGTGATCTCACCCAACGGTTTGGACAAGTGGGTATAGAACGGTACTCCGCTTTGCAGCACTGTCTTTTTCACTTCTGTCTTCGGATGTAAGGCAATCCCTTGTTTTTGCAACTGCTCCTTCCATAGATCGCCCACATAAAAAGCCGGGTCTTCCATCGTGACATCTTCCTCATAAGGAGCTGCTTGCATCCCGATCGTCCCGGATACGATGATTTCATTTTTTCCGCGTGGTCGCTCGACAAGCACGTTGCTCCCCTTTCCCACTGTCGTTTTCAACTGGTTTGTGACTGTTATGTATGTGGTGGCTGGGTTCATAGTCAGGACAGGCACATCGTTCACCGTTTTACCAGGGGTTGCGGTTAGGGTCGTAACGTTTTTATTTACGGCTAATCCACTTACCTGAGCGCTGTACCCATACGGTTCGTCATCCCACATCCAGCTCGTACCCAATCTGGTCTCATCGAAATAACTGTCATCGAGAAGCAGGTTTCCATTAATTCGTTTGATCCCCAAATCTTTGATGGCTTTTGCCATTTGTTGCAAATCCCCTGGACTCAGGCTAGGGTCCCCATACCCTTTTAAAATCAGATCTCCTTGCAAAATGCCACCGTTATTTACCTTTCCTGAAACAAACACCTCGGTCTTCCACTGATAATCTGGCCCCAGCTTATCCAGACCCGCGATTGTCGTAAACAGCTTCATGTTGGAAGCTGGGATAAAATTACGTTCGGCATTGTGCTTATATACGTACTTTTTGTCGGTTAGATCGTAGACTGCGATTCCAGCGTACATCCCCTTGCTATTCTCATCGTTTTTCAAATCGGCGAGGAATTTTTCTATGCTGAGTGCAAGAGGACTAGAAGAAGCGACCTCTTCCTTGGCAACCGCAGGCGAAGCTGCTACCTGCAACAAGAGAGCCAACACGAAGAACCACGTACCGACACGTCGAAAAGCAAACAAATGATTCATGATAACCTCCTTGTCATAGTCTGGGCGATTTCAACCAACAAATCACAGTACGCCATCATGATAGCATGTTTTCTTTTTATTCGGAATATTACCATTATACTAAAAATATACAAGCATGAACGATACCCATTCCGTTCATACTACCTTCAAGACTTCTTTTGTTTGGAGGAAATGGTTTCATGTTCTATCAATTGCTGCTCAGTTTGTCACTTCTTTGCACCTTTTCATTCCCTGTCCATGCCCAAACCGACATCGGGCGTGTACATGTAGATTCCTCTCCGTACCCTTCTTTTGTGGAGCTTGTAAAAAGGTCAGACTTGATCGTCTTCGCACGGGTAAACGGTGCGCATCAGCCTTATCCAACAGGACGCACCATTCCCCAAGGCAAGATCGTGAATTTCACACAGAGCCTCCAAGTAAAAACAACAATAAAAGGCACACCGTCCAGACGATTAACAGTGATTAGCACTGGCGTAGAGCCGCTTCCCGATGCCTCCAGTCCACTCAACCTCACATATCCTGGGCCGCTTTCGGAAGGGAATTATTTATTGTTTTTACGAAAAGTGAGCGGATCACAGCTGTACAGCACAGCAGGTCTCTGGCAAGGCGTTTATCCGATCTATCAAGGAAAAACCATTACTCTTTCCAACCTTGGCTTTCCCGAGCTAAACCAACTGTCCCAAGAAGAAGCCATCCGAAAAATAACAGCGATATCCCGTTAACACCACAGCAAAAAACCGCTCTCACAAACGAGCGGTTTTTTGACGTTACCATCATGTGCTGTCAGTTGCGCATCACGTAGATGAAAACCACCATAGACACAGCACAAGCGAGTACGCTGAGAATAAACCCCCAGATCACCCATTTGCTATTCGTCTTGTTTATGTGTTTGTCGTCCATGGAAACTTCTCCTCATTCAAGCATTCACCTTCTATTATAAGGTTGTTTGACAGGAAAGGGAAACCGTTAATATGGCGAAAACTATTAAAGACCTTCTCTCGTAAGACGACGAATCCCCAGTGCACAGCCGCTCGTCACGAACAATACACACATGACGACAAACGTCCCCAGCTCTCCTAGCGACAAACTCTCTTGACTGAGCACGCCCATGCCAATCGTTAAAAGTGACAGAGGAAAAAACATCCCGAGCCCAGACACATACAAGCCCAACCCTACAAAAACAGAGCAAACACTAATGCCGACAGGTACAGCAAAGCTCTGTATCTTCATGGAAAGCCATAGTTGGAAGGCGATGATGGTGAATGAAGCCAGCCAGCCTCGCATGATCCATCCGAACACTTCCGAAGGAAACGAATAATGTGCGTGTAGTCCAGCGATGAAACCCGCGCATATATACAGCACAAAGAAGAAAAGCTGCACACCCAACAGGAGAACGCCAATCACCACTAGCTTCGCGAGAAAAATCGTTGGAGTCGATACAGGCGCAGTCAGGATTACATTCCAGTTACGGTTGACATGCTCCAGTCTGCACGCAAACGAACAGCAGATAGCGATGAGAATGGGCAAGAAAAATTCTCCGTAGAATAAGCTCACCTGCGTCCACAGGCTGTACCAGCCATTTTGCAGGATCGCTTGGTTCATCCAGTAGTTGGCAAAACCGATCAGTGTACTGAACACAGGAAGCACAAGCAAAACGAGCCATATGCGAGAGCGTCGAAGTTTTACCCATTCTGCTCCCAAACATCTGATTAGCATACAAGGTCCTCCCTATACGTCTTGCCGGGATACGTGAATGCTCCCAGCAAGGTAAAATGCAATGCCCATAAGTACGACGATGATCGGCAAATGAAGTCCGATTTCACGTGTAGTAAACCGCATAGTTTCGTTCACGTACTGATACGTAACGGGCGAAAAGTCTACATAGTACGACCAGATGAAAAGGCGTCCGACTTGTGGCGGAAACAAGCTCGCTGTCATCCCAATGAATCCCCCGATCATCCCGAGGCATAGGCTGAACGCCTGATTTTTGATGGCGAGAGAGACCCATTGTTGCAGAGCGATCACCACGAGGTTTGTTAGCATCGTCCCCGCTACAAAGCAAAGTAACACGCCAATCGGGACTGGCTCTATTAAACCAAAGCCAATGCCAAATGCCACGATCGCCAAAGCCTGTAGAATGACGGCCCCCCCCATCAAAACAGCCGCAGAGACGAATTTTGCCAAATAAACTGCTTTCCGGCTGACAGAGGTAGCCATCAGCAGCTTCCATGTACGTCCTTTGTGTTCCATATCACAAATCCGCGAAACAATGACAGCCGAACCGATCGGCAAAAACAATCCGTTCATGGCTGTAATCGTGACCAGTATGGCGCTCCATGTCGCGGCGTCCGGATTTTTAGTCATGGAGGTACTGACAGCCATAAACCCCCATGCCAGTTCGATACTCAAAAGAATGGCGAGCATGAGAAACAAACGCTTATGTCGAATTTTATAAAACTCTAGCAAAAGCGTCCCCATTACAAGCTCCCCTCCCTGCCAGTAAGAGAGAGGAAAATGCTCTCCAAGCTTTGTTTGTGTACTTCAATGCGATAAACATCAACGCCCGCCATCATCAGCGCCCGGTTTGTCTGCGCTACCTCGCTATCCCCCATGCCTTCCATGACAAGGAAGCCATCTTGGAGACTTGGAGAAAGCTCCCTAGCTTGAAGAACTCTTCTCGCTTTTTCATTGTCCTGCGTTTTCAACCATACATGAGGCCGACTATTCCGTTGTAGTTGCTCCATACTCCCTTGAAACAAGAGTTTCCCCCCGTGGATAATGCCGATGGACGTGGCCACTTGCTCGATTTCCGAGAGCAGATGGCTGGAGAGCAAGACCGTCATTCCATACTGGTGTGGCAATGATCGAATCAATTCTCGAATTTCACCGATTCCCGCAGGGTCCAGACCGTTTGTCGGTTCGTCGAGGATAACGAGCTTTGGAAAATGCAGCAAGGCCATGGCAATTCCCAGTCGCTGCTTCATCCCGAGCGAATACTGATCGACCTTTTTGTTCTGTTGTTTTTCCAAACGGACGATTTGCAAGGCCTTCTCTACCTGTTTGTCCGGTACATCTCGTAGCCGCTGCATGACTCGCATATTTTCCAGACCGGTAAGATGACCGTAATAGGAAGGAGCCTCGATCAAGGAACCCGTCTGACTCAAAATCTCAAGTCGGTTCCTGCTAAAATCCTTCCTGAATACAGATACACTGCCTTCACTCGGCTTGACTAATCCTAGCAGCATTTTTAGAGTCGTCGATTTTCCTGCACCATTTGGACCGAGGAAGCCATAGACCTCCCCTTCTCCTACCGCAAGATTTACTTGCTGGACGCAATAGGCTCCTCCATAGTGTTTTGAGAGGTTTTCCGTTCGAATCACCGTATCCATCTTTTCTCGCTCCTATCTGTTGGTCTTTCCAACGAAATCATAGAGTCCCAACCCGTCGATAAGCTGACAAGAATCTTACGACAACCTTAAATCGACTACGAGTGGGTAGAACACACAAATCTAGCGAGTATAATGAATACGGGTGATTCAATATGGAAGAGTGGAAACAGAAAAAAGTGCTCATCGTGGAAGATGAGCTTGAAATCAGAAATATGATCGATGGATTTTTGCGTAAGGAAGGATTCGCTCGTATCTTTCATGCGGGTACTTGTAAAGAGGCGTTAGCAGTATGCGCTTCGGACAAGCCTGATGTTGCGATCCTGGATGTCATGCTGCCTGATGGAGATGGATTTGGACTTTTGACCTCGATCCGTCGTTTCTCGCAAATCCCTGTCATTTTTCTGTCAGCGAGAGGGGAAGATGAGGATCGATTGCTCGGACTTGGCCTGGGCGCTGACGACTATATTGTGAAGCCATTTTTACCACGCGAGCTCGTTCTTCGTCTTCTGGTCATTTTACGACGCGTTTACGCGCCTCCCCAAATCGATCGTCTGCCCGTTTTCCAGCTAGGTGACAGTACGATCGATTTGGAGGCAGCAAGCGTGACGAGAGATCAGCACGAATACGCTTTGACCGCCAAGGAACACGCACTCTTGCGAAAACTGTATGAAAATCGGGGGCGAATCGTCACGAGCGATGCCCTTTGCCAATCCGTGTGGGGTGATGATTACTACGGGTATGAAAACACGCTGATGGTTCATATGCGGCGCATTCGCGAAAAGATCGAGCCATGTCCGTCCACTCCCGAATATTTGCTCACGGTTAGAGGACTCGGTTACAAATTACTCGTAAAGGAAGAGTTGTAGATGGATGGAGCCGCACGAATTTTACGTCGTTATACAGGTGCTTCTATCCTGATTGCCGTCTTTTTGCTCATCGTCAATTACATCATTCTCGGTACATTTGTTTTCAAAGGCATGAACGATGGCTCTCCTCCCATCCACGTCACACAAACAGTCGCAGAAGGTCTTCATCAGAACGGTACCCACTATACGTTGGAACCACATGCACAAGAATGGTTGCAAAAAAGCCAGGCTTGGGCCATGCTGATTGCGAACGATGGGAAGGTTATCTGGGACTACGCCATACCGAACCAATTGCCCCGCACCTATTCTCTGGCAGAAGTGGCGCAGTTCTCGCGAAATTACTTACAGGATTATCCTGTTTTTGTTTGGGAGCATGAGATGGGGCTGGTCGTCGTGGGCTACCCGAAGGACAGTCTCGCCAAGTACCAATTTCATTTCCCGATCAGTTGGATAAGCGATTTGCCGTATCGATTACTGGCTTTGCTTTTCGGAAATATACTGCTCGCCGCTCTTCTCTCGCTATTCATCGGCTCTCGACTCATTCGGGCAATCCGCCCACTGATTAGTGGGATTCACGCTCTGTCAGAAGATCAGCATACACAGGTCGAGGCAAAAGGAATGTTCAGCGGGATTGCCCGAAGCATCAATCATGCATCGTCGCTTTTGCAAGAGAAGAACGCTTTGCTAAAAGCCAGAGACGAAGCACGCTCGAACTGGATCGCTGGAATCTCCCACGATATACGCACGCCATTATCGATGGTGCTCGGGTATGCCAGTGAATTGGAAGAGAGCGACACGGTGCCATACGAGCAGCAGCAAAAAGCAAGCATTATTCGAAAGCAAGGGGAAAAGCTCCGGTCTTTGGTCAGCGACTTGAATCTTGTTTCCATGCTGGAATACGAAATGCAGCCCATTCATACCAAACCGATTCGGCTTTCGACACTTGCTCGGCAAATTGTCACTGACTTTTTAAACAATGATTTGGCAGAGACGTTTACCATCGAGCTGGATGTCGCGACTGAGCAATGCTTCGTGATGGGCGATGAAAAACTTCTTGTCCGCGCCATCACGAATTTGGTCCAAAACAGCATTGCACATAACCCATCGGGCTGTCACATCCATGTGCAAACGGCCCTGTCAGCTAACCAGCGCCATGCTCTTTTGATTATCACTGACAACGGAAAAGGCATGGAGCAAAGCATGCTGCCTGACTTGGTGGAATTGCCTTATTCGTCAAAAAGAAAATATCCCTTGCAGAATGGTCATGGTCTCGGTTTGCCCATGGTTGCACGTATTGCTGCCGCTCATCATGGACACCTGCTGTTAACAAGCGATACAGGAAAAGGGATGACAGCAGAACTTTGTTTCCCCCTCTCCTCCTAAAAGGAAGACATCATAGAGAAAGCACCTCCTTTGACTCGCCAATGGAGAGTAGACTCTCAAAAGCGTGCAAAGGGGGTGCTTTTTGACTGATTACTTCACGAGATCGCGCATGATCTCTTCTGCTTTGATGTCAGCTGTTATCAGCTTCTCTTTTTTCATCCAATCAATTAGTGTTTGCCAAGATTCGGCCGTCTGGTATGCAAAAGGCTTTTCCCCCGCATCCATCAACGGAATCAGGATATCCAAGCTCTTGGTCTCAATGTCTTTTTCCAGCGGGAAATCGGCAGCCTGTTTGGCAAGTAACAGATCGAGTGCCTTTTCCTTATTATTTTTCACATAATCCTGACCCTTGCCAATCGCGCGCAGGAAACCTTCCACTGCTTTCTGCTTTTTGCCCAAAGTCTCGTCACTTGTTGCCAATACGAGCTCATAATAGTCTGGAACACCAAACTCAAAAGGCTTGAACGCATTGACTGGAATGCCGTGCTTCTCCAAAATCAGTTGTTCGTGGTTGATATAGCCACCTACCACGGCATCGACCTTTTTGGCCGTCAACGCCGGGACGATGTCAAAGCCGATATCCGTGAAGGTCAGTCCGGAATCATCGCCACCACTATGCTTCACAACTTGACGTACGATAGATTCATCAAGTGGAAGGGATGGATAACCGATATTTTTTCCAGCCAACTTTTGCGGAGTATCGATTCCACTGTCTTGGCGCGTCATGATCACGTTTAACGGATGACGAACGAGTGCACCTACAGATACGACAGGAACTCCTTCTGCACGAGCTTGGACGAGCTGTGGCTGATAGCTGATTGCCAAATCTACTTTGCCCGCAGCCGCCATCTTCAATGGATCATTGCTGTCTGAAGGCATTTGCATGGTCACTTTGAGATTCTCGTCTTTGAAATAGCCTTGCTCCTCTGCGGCATACAAGAAGGAATGTACAGCATTCGGATACCAATCGAGCGCAATCGTCAGCTCAGTAGGCTCCGCTCCTTTATCAGCAGGGGCTTGCGTCTGACCAGCACCCGAGCTCGCTTGATTGCCGCAAGCAGCAAGTCCTGTTGCCAATGTAAGTGCCATGAATGCTTTCGTCCATTTGTTAAAAGGTTTCATTGTTGTTCTCCTTTGATTTTCATATGCGGGGAAAAATGACGTTCAATTCGTCCAACCAGCCAAAACAGTAGCATGCCGAGAATCGAGAGCAACAGGACCGAGGCAAACAACGCGGGAGCCTGAAAATTGCCGGATGCCCGTCTGCCAAAGTACCCGAGACCCTCGCTCGCGCCCAGCCATTCTCCAATCGTCGCCCCAGCCACGCTGTAGGTCGCTGCCACTTTGAGACCACTGAAGAAATGGGGTAAGCTCGACGGGAGTTGCAGCTTGGTGAAAATTTGCCCGTTTGTTGCCCCCATTGTTTTCAACAGCTGGAGCATTTCCTTGTCCGTCGAGCGAAGTCCATCATACGTGTTGACGACGATCGGAAAGAAAGTAAACAGAATCGTAACCGCGATTTTTCCAGATAAATCATACCCGAACCACAAAATAAATACGGGTGATAATGCTATCAGTGGGATCGTTTGGGAGATGACGATATACGGATAGACCAGGCGCTCTACAATCCGACTGCGAATCATCGCAAAGGCAAGGGAGATTCCAAATACAATCGAGATCGATAGCCCCAGTAACACTTCCTGTAACGTCGCCCAAAGATGTACACCTACTAGAGAGGCGCGTAAATCCCACAAAGACATGACCACAGCGCTAGGCGGCGGTAAAATGAATGGCGGCACCCCGAAGAAGCGACAACCAGCTTCCCACACCAAGAGAAAAATGGCGATGGAGATACCAAACCAGATGCCTCTCCCCATCATGCTTCTCTCCTCAACGGCTTCATTGCTGCTTGGCGCTCCTGTCGAAGCAGCTCCCAAATTTGTTCGCGCAACGCCAAGAATCCGGGTTGGTTGCGGCTGCTCGCCGTTCGCGGTCTGCTTACCGGAACGGTTAATTCGATCGGCCTGGTGATCGGGCTACCTGTCAGCACAATAATGCGGTCCGCGAGCAGAATGGCTTCGTCGATATCGTGCGTAATCATCAGCATCGTACTGCCTGTTTCCTGCCACTTTTCCATCAGCCACTCTTGCATGTCCATTCTCGTTATTCCATCCAAAGCACTAAACGGCTCATCCAACAGCATCATCTCTGCGCCTGAAAACAACGCCCGCAAAAAGGAAACTCGCTGACGCATTCCACCGGAAAGCTGGGCTGGATAGCTGTCAGCCCAATCCTGAAGCCCGTACCTTGGCAATTGCTGTCTGACTCGCTCATGGGCTTCTTTTTTCGTCATACCTTTGATTTCTAGCGGCAAAGCTGCATTTTCAACGATCGTACGCCATGGCATGAGCAGATCGCGTTGGGGCATATAGCCGACCTGCCCCAAACGATTTGCTACCGGTTCACTGCCGAGCCTGATTTCACCTTGCCCCGGCTCAAGAAGACCTGCGATGAGTTGAAACAAGGTGCTTTTCCCGATCCCGCTCGGACCGATCAAGCTGACGATTTCCCCTTTTTCCACACGCAGATCAAAATGATCGAGAATCTGCTTGTCGCCATACGAAAAGCTGACATCGGCGAAAGCTAGTTGTTCTCCCACGGCCACATTTCCTCTCTGTAGGACATGTCCCAGAACATGTACTCCATTTTGGAGGTGTTGACAAAATACTCTTCCAACTTGGCCAGCTCTTGCTCACTCTTACCTTCCGCCAATTGGTTCATGATATCCATTAGCCAGATCGCCAACTGCCCAAACTCGTCGGAGCTGTACATACGTACCCATTCGCCATAAAGTTCGTGATCCAGCGCGCCTTCTACTTCTGCCAAGCGCTTGCCGATTTCCCAATAGCTCCACGTGCATGGGAGTAGTGCACTCACCAATTCCGCCAACGACCCTTGATGAGCGACACGCAGCATGTAGCTGGTGTATCCCAGCATAACAAATGAAGGCTCTGTCGCTTCCAGTTCCGCGCGAGAGATGCCAAAGCGCTCAGCATACTGACGATGCAGCTCCATCTCTGTGTTCAGCGTCGATTCTTGCAAAGCAGCGAATCTGGAGCTTGTTTCCAGATCGTACGCCTTCACACTCGCAATCGCGAACATTTTCGCGTAATCAATCAGATAGATGTAGTCTTGTTTCATGTAATATTTGAATGCTCCAACGGGCAGGCTGCCATCTCCAAGTCCGGTGACAAAAGGATGTTGATGAACACGCTCCCAGATCGGGGCTACACTTTTTCTCAAACGATCAGTAAAGGTTGTCATGCTTTTGCTCACTCCTTCGCTTCCTTCGAGGTATTGCACCAGGTGGCAATAAATCGGGCCATGATCTGGGCAAAATGAACAAGCTGGTCAGGATCAATGGATTCATCGACGGCATGAGCATGCGTGAGCTCACCAGGCCCGAATAGGACAGCCGGAATGCCTGCATGCGCAAACCAGCCTACATCCGTCACCGTAGGCGACATATTAACGACAGGCGCTTGATGCATGTGACTTTCATATGCGGATTGCAGCGTTGCCAACCCCGGATGTTTCGTATCCAACTCCAGTGAAGGGAAGATTTCCCCGCGCTCCTCGATCATCGAACGTCCGCCCCATCGGAATGTTGGAGGATTGTCTCTCAGCCAAAGATCAGCTGCTGCTGCACGTCCGACGTGATCCTCGATCTCGCGGATGATCTCTTCGTAGGATTCATTCGGATAAAAATGAACGGTAATCCATAGAGCGCAACGATCTGCGATAAAAGCTGCGTGACGACCACCCTCGATAACTGCGGGATTGATCGTATTGCTGCCTGCCGGAAAGCCGGGATAGGACTTCATGACAGCCCAATCCCGCTCCAGCTCCTGTAGTGCGTTGATCACCTTCGTCATTTTTTCAATGGCAGAAGCTCCCCGGACACGTCCACCTGCATGAATCGTCTGTGCGCGCATTCCGTCATGCAGCGTCGTCGGACTCTCAATCGTGATCCAGCCTGTAATGACCCCGCCCTGTCCTTGCATTTGCAGATTGCTCGTGTCCACTACAACGGCGTAGTCAGCCTGATAGCCACGCTCGATAGCGACTAATGTCCCCGCTTCACCCGCTTCTTCTCCGATGACGGATTGAAAGAGCAGATCGCCTTGGAGCTCGATACAATGTTCGCGCAGCATTTGGATCGCAAACAAGCTCGCTGCGAGTCCGCCTTTCATATCCGCAACTCCACGGCCATACAGGCGACCATCCTTTCCATGTGTCAGAGCAAAAGGTGGATAGGTCCATCCCGAGTCATTACCAACTTCAGCCACATCGATGTGGCCGTTGATAATCAAGCTGTTTGCCCGCCTAGATGCATCCCCTGATAATCGACCGACGATATTGTCGTCTCCTGGATAAACCGTCCAGCGATCCACTTCAAATCCCATCGCTTGCAGTCTGTTAGCGATCACTCCTTGTGCAGCATCGCTGTTTCGCGCGGGAGGACTCACAGTCGGATGAGAAACGAGCTCTGCCAATAATGCGAACAGCTCTTCTTTGCGGCTGACAATCGATTCTATCGCTTCTGTCAGTCGATCCACGCTACTCAATCATCCCTTCGTTCGGGCTGCTTGCGGATGCGTAACGCTTTTTCGCGATACGGCCTGCCAGGAAGCCTTTGCGCCCTGCTTCCACCCCGAGCTTCATCGCTTCTGCCATCAGGACAGGATTGTCAGCGAGGGCGACTGCTGTATTCAACAAGACGCCGTCAGCACCTAGCTCCATCGCTTTCGCGCAGTCTGCTGGCGAGCCAATTCCTGCGTCCACAATAATCGGAACTTTCGCATCCTCGATGATAAAGCGGAGGTTGTTTTCGTTGACAATCCCTTGCCCGGAACCAATTGGTGACGCACCTGGCATAACCGCATGTACGCCAACCTCTTGCAGACGTCTAGCAAGAATCGGGTCGTCATTGGTGTAGGTCAGTACGATAAAGCCTTCTTCCACCAAGATTTTCGAAGCCTCGAGCGTGCCAATCGGGTCAGGGAGAAGTGTTTTTGGATCTCCAATAACCTCGACCTTGATCATGTCACACAGCCCAGATGCTTTAGCCAAACGGGCAATGCGCACTGCTTCTTCTGCTGTATAGGCACCTGCTGTATTAGGTAGCAGGGTGAATTTTTTCAAATCGAGCTGTTCCAAAAAGTTCGGTTCTTGCGGATTTTCCAAATTCAAGCGACGAATCGCAAATGTCAAAATTTCTGCTTCCGACACCTCTACCGCTTTCCCTTGCGTATCCAGGTCAGCGAATTTACCAGTACCCAGAAGCAAGCGGGAGCGAAACTCGTACGATCCAATTTTCAATGTATCTATCATGATGATCATCCTCCTCCGACAAAATGAACGATTTCTATGCGATCTCCGTCTGCAATCGGTGTTTGTTCGTATACTGAGCGATCAATAATGTCACCATTTCGCTCTACGACGACAATCTTCTCTTGCAGGGAATAAGAAGCAAGCAAGGCTCGCACTGTCGTGATTTCTTCCGCCAACTCTACTTTTTTCCCATTCAGCTGAACAATCATGGATTACCTCCTTCTACTGGAAAAAAACGGCTTCTCCCGCCTGCCTGAGTCGATTCAGACAAACAGAAGAAGCCGTATACCCATTCCATCTCATCGGACGAATGGCATAAAAAAACCATCCGCCTCGGATGGTTGAGTGAGATCTTATCATGTATGCACGCAAACAAGCATAGTTCCGCTCGGTTGCGACACCGTGATACTGATTCCAAATACCTCTTCCTCCGCTGGCATGACCCAGGTCAGGTTCAACGGTCAGTAACACACTCGTCACAATCTCAGCCAACGTTGCTTGGCCCCCGTTTGGTAGTAAAGCTATGCAATTGTCGTACATTCGAGTACTACAGTACCACTCTATTTCGTGTTTGTAAAGGCTTCCTTATGCATCTTTTCCAGCTCAACGAGACAGCGCTCTGCCCAAGCTGCCATTTTCGCAAGCTTTTCCATTTCTCTTTCCATCGCTTGTCGGACAGATTCCTTGTAGTCTGGAATCGCACCGTTATAGCGAATGACCCCTTGGACAGGCGTCATGAATTTTTCCAAGTAAGACAGTGCTGGACGCTGGTGAAACAGCGGCACATCTACTTCGTAGGAAGAATGCAAATCACCTTGCGTTGGGTATTTGGTAACAGCCAACACCTTTACCAGCAGCTTTGATTCGTGGATTTCCAATACTTCTGCAATATATTCACCTGTTCGCTGCGCAACGCGAACGATATCTCCCGGATTCCAGTTCATTTCGGGTATCCTCCTTTTGTTGAATCAATGTATTTACATGAGTGAGGTTTCCAGCAGTTTGCGAGCATGCAGCAATACTTCTTCTGCATTCACTACTGTCTGACCGCCACCCTGTGCCATCGCAGGATTTCCCCCACCTTTTCCATTTATGACTGGCAAGGTTTCTTTCAACACTTGATTGATGGCTACGTTGACTTCTTGCCCACGAGCAAACACGACTTGCATTTTGTCCTCGGTAGTAGCAGCCAAAAGGCAAATCGCATCTGGCGCCAGAGCAGTAGCCAGCTGTGCGAACTGTTGAAGCTGCTGAATCGTTTTGTCCGTGAAGGTACGCATAATGAGGCGAGAAGGACCGAGTTGGCTAGCAGCAGATAGTTGTTGGTTTACTTCCACTTCTAATAGCTGCTTATCCACTTCTGCCAATTTTGCCTTCAAAGCGTCGCGCTCAGCAAGGAGGCGTTCCGTCTGTGCGATCAGTTCCCCTTCATTGGTAGCGAGCAGCTTCGCCGTATCCCGAACAACAGCTTGCTTTTGGTTGTAGTCCCGCAAAGCTCGCCAGCCACAGATGAATTCCAGACGAATGTTTCCGCGGTGTCGCTCCCAGCCCAAGATCTTGATCATCCCGACTTCGCCTGTACGCGCTGGATGAGTTCCTCCGCATGGGTTGTAATCAAACTCAGGTATCATCACGACGCGAATATTTTCAGTAACGGTCGGCTGTTTTTTCAAAGGCAGCGTTGCCAATTCCTCGTCATCAACGAACCGCGCAAGGATGGGGTGGTTTTCCAGAACAATCTGATTCGCTCGCTTTTCTACCTTCTCCCATACATCTGTTGTCAAATCATCTAGTCGTACATCAATGGTGACACGTTCTTTGCCCAAGTGAAAGGCAACGGTCTCCGCCTGCACGACTTCCAGGAAGGACGCAGATAAAATGTGTTGACCAGCATGCTGCTGCATGTGATCGAAGCGGCGGTCCCAATCAATGTGACATGTTACTTCGGCTATGGTTTCAGACAAGGGAGCTTCCAGTCGGTGACGAATTTCGCCATCTACCTCTTCCACATCAACTACACGAATCTCTTCCAATACGCCCAGATCGGAAGGCTGTCCGCCTCCAGTAGGGTAAAAAGCCGTTTGATTCAGTACCACGTAAGGTGTCCCATCTTGCTCGACACCAGCCCTTGTCACTTGGGCAGAAAACGTTCTTGTATAGGCATCCTGATAATAGAGTCTGTCTTCCATCGTTACTCCTCGCCGCATGGAACCACGGTTCCAGCCTGATTCTCCCACTAGGGGGCAAAACGAAACAAAGTATGTATTAGTCTTAGCCGAACAAGCGATCCATTTGTTTTTCGCGCTCTTGGCGCTCCTCTGGGCTAGCCAGATCATACTTTTTCAATAAATGAAACAGCTCGTTTAGACGCTCTTGGCTGAGTTCGCCATTCAACTGATTTTTGAATTGACTCACACGCAACTCCGATAGATGTGGAGCTTGTTCTGCCAGTTTTTTGAGTACGTCCTCATGGCTGTGATCCAATTTGCATTCTCCCATGATTTCTCCCCTTTTCCTTCCTGTCATCTTCATCATACCATGATTTTTCATTCGAAAAAAAGGCGTACAACCCGTGATGGAATGTACGCCAGATGACTATGCACGCTTACGGACGCGAAAGTTCCCCTCGATCAACAACCAATTTTGCGGAAATGGCAAACCGAGTTTCCAGTAGCTGACGCCTCTTAAGCCAAGCTGTTTAACCAGATTGAACTTGGCTTGGATCGACCGCGCATCCTCAAACCACACCTGGTGTTGCTTGCCTTGATCATCCGTGTACGTAAAAAACGGAGCCTGCGCGCGATAGTCATACCGAATCACTGCATTATGCTGTGCTGCCAAAGCAATTGCCGCTTGCGGACTCAGAGCTTTCGCTGTCGTTCCTCGCTCGTACGGTAAGGTCCAGTCGTATCCGTACAGATTTTGGCCCATCAAAATTTTCTCGGCTGGTATTTCCGTAATGGCGTACTGCAAGACACGCCGCACAGGTCCGATCGGAGAAACTGCCATCGGAGGACCTCCACTATAGCCCCATTCATACGTCATGATCACAACAAAATCGGCAAGCGCTCCTATCGCCTTGTAATCATGGGCAGAATACCATTTCCCCGCTTGCACGGCACTCGTCTTCGGGGCGAGCGCAACAGACATCATCAACCCCGCCGCATGTATACGTCCCCTTGCTTTTCGCAAGAAGTTCGCGTACGCTTCTGCACCTGTTGTAGGCAAGGCTTCCAGATCAAAATGGATATCCCCCATTCCCAGCTCATGGGCGGTCGCGAGTATATTATCCAACAATTTGTTCTGGAGTTCTTGATCGTTCAAGATGAGTGCGCCCAATTCCGTACTGAACTGACCCTTTTCCAGATTCGTCACGACCATCATAAGGAGGGCTTGGTTTTCTTTTGCGATTGCTGGAAAATTGCTCAGATTTGGTCGTTGGAGGGTTCCATCCCGGTTGATGCGAAAGCTGAACGGTGCCAAATACGTAAGATGAGGGGCAGCCGTCCGCACATCCGCTTCCAGCGCTGGTGGGACAGTCCGCCGCGGTTCCACATACGCATTGAAATCAGCCGCTCGTCTAGGACGAGGCGGGATATATAGCTTTTGCCCGACTTGTAGCGGTTTATAGGGAGAAATCCCATTGACGCGAGCAAGCTCTGCTGCGCTGATCTGGTTACGCTGACCGATGGTATACAACGTATCCCCTTGTTTGACCCAATGGTAGCTTCCTACAATCGGGATCACCATCGCCTGTCCGGTTGCCAGCTTATTGGGATCTGGCAATTCATTCGCCTTGTTGATCGCTTCCGGCGTCGTACCGTACGTCTCGGCGATGCTCGCTAAGGTTTGTCCTTCTTCCACCACGTGGATTTGCATACGCCTCCTCCTTCGCATTTCTTCTCTCTTAGTCATATTCATGGCGAAAGAAATAGGTGTATGTCTAGGCCAGAGGTTTCAGTACATCGTATAAAAATCCAACGGACTGGATGGCATAATGGCGGTCCAACAATTCATGTCTGTGAAAAATAAGTAAGGCGGGTACGCTGGTCACTTGCCATTGTTCTGCCAATGCAGGTGCCGTATTAATATTGATCTGGTACAGATGAACGGTAGGGAATGTTTCTTCCATGATGCCGAGCATTCGTGCTGCGAGCTTGCAGGTCCCACACATTGGTGTATAGACAAAAAGAGCGACCGACCCCTTTTCTTGCAGGTATTGGATCAGTTCTGTTGAGGTTAGTTCTTGCAAGTCGTATCTCTCCTTTCTGCACATTGGATATGATGCAGGATCTAAACAACCTGTTTCTCTTTCGCAAACAAAAAACGACAGCAACCAACCATAAGGTAGCACTGTCCATTTGGTACCCTTATACAATTATGGAACAAAGCCAATCACTGCTCTACGCCTCATTGCTTTATTGTAGTTGGGGCAGCATTTACACATCCTACATCGTGGCTATATTTTGTATTTTTATAAAAATCATCGATATTTATTAATGGAAGCCAATATAATGGGTTATCTTTCAATATCCCCTCTAAAGCTAGTATAATACCAGAGCTCCCTGTTTGAAAGTCATCAGACAAACGATAACAAAACTGCCCTGGAAATAAAATATGATTTTCCTTAGGAATTAAAAATAAACGTAACAATTCTATTACACCATCTTTTTTGTTTGTATACGCAGAATCACTTTTTCCTAGTAGAGGCGGTATTATCAAAAAGCTTCCAGCGCCATCGAAAAGCCCCCCGCTTACGCTACATCTAACACGATATAAATTAGTAATTAAGCTCAATTCTCTTTGGTAACGTTTTTTATCACTAACATGATTTAGGTATACGATTGCTATTCCTATACCTATCGATCCCCCTGAAAGGTAAGGTAATAAACGATTGGAATCATCAATCGTTTGCAATGTGCTTTTGTCTTCTTTGGTTTTTTCTAAATCTTTATCAATACATTCGATAGATTTCAAGTAATAATTTTCCCTTTTGGTGACTGCATACAAAGCTGAGTAAAACAACGAGACTCCAGACCAACCTTCCATTATACCGATTGGAATCCCGGCCCAATCCTGAACTTTTAGCTCTTTCTTCTCGCTCATAAAAGTATCAATGATACTAGCTACAAATATTGCTTTTTCCAGAACACGTTCATCTTTTTCTTCTAAATAAAGACTAATGAACCCAAGTCCTATACCTGACAATCCTGACCTTAATGATATATCAGAAGAATTAAGATTCGTGTTTGCAAAGATGTTTATTGCTTCTTTTTTATAACCGATTTCATATAATGTTGTCGCTACGCCTGCTTTACCTGTTAATAATCCACCTTGTTCAATAGAATCGATGTTTCTCATTAATTCATTTTCAATCCAATGGTGTATATTACCACTCACAGTACCAGATCTACAAAATGCTAGCGCAGCTCCAGTGCCTCCATTTTGTACATTGTATTTCCCAGCTTTGCTTTCATATTGCCTGACATCACCATGAATTAACTTTTCGCTAGGAACAAAATTTTTCTCAATACCATTTCTGAGACCTTCTATAATGGAGGGAATATCCATTTTCAACGCATTTTTATTTATGGCATGCGACCTATCCTCTTCTCCTATAAATGATAAATGCTGATTACATTTTTCCCTTATCATTTTTACAAATGGTACAAAATCCTCTCCATAAACTTTTTCAATCCATTGATCTTGATAATCATACATATCAGGATCAATATCCTCGATTGGTCCAATTGGCAATAAGCAATGTCGTAGGATTTTCTTTATTGCATACCAATCCCTCTCTCCGTTATTTTTATTACGTGGATGAGAGAATCCGTATGTTTGCAGTGTAGGCTTTCCTTCAGAATCCTTAGGTCGTGCTGTTTCAAAGTCAATCAAAGTCACGTTTAAATCTTCGGATATGATGATATTTACTGGTTGTAAATCTCCCATTCCTACACCATTTTTATGCATTTCTTCAACAATAGACACCAATTTAGTAAGAATATTATGTATTTTGTTCTTATAGACTTTGATATCACCATTAGTAATAAAAGGGTAGTTCGCTACAATCCAGGAATCTAAGTCCATTCCATCCACATACTCTTCCACAAGAAAACTATGTTTCCAATGTGTAAAGTAATCTAGTATATTTACAATTCCATCTACTTTCGATAGCTTTGATAAAGCATCCAGTTCGATTTTTTGTCTTTCTAATGCATCAACTTTTTGACCATCCAATCCTGATTTTGGCCTTGCTTCTTTAATAATGACTTTCTTTTTATCTTTCTTCCTTTCTGACACATAGATTCCTCCACCATTCGTAAAGCGAAGTACACTTTGAAATTCGTATTCTTCAAATTTATTATTTTCTACTTTATCCTCAATAGATGTGGTATTTAAAGAATCTAAATACTGATCAAATTCTTGAACAAAAGAAGGTACTTGATAGTAAGGAACTCTCTCGTCTACAAGCAATTCACCATTCTCATCTTTTATGCACAATTCGCCTTGTTCGTTGAACATCATTGCAAATCCACCATACCTATAGTAAACATTACTGTTTTTCCAACACTTGTCACTCAAAATGTATGGACCATTCTCAAAAGAATGAAGTGCAGCATATAGTAGATCTAATAAATGTAAAAAATCATCGTCACTAGGAGGATAGATCGTAATAAACTTTCCCGAACTTGCTCTATTTGCGATCTTTGAGTTTGTAGTAAAATAATCCCATTCGCTTGCAAGATGTTTGAAATGGACTTTACGTTCAACCAAAATATGACTGACCTTCTGTAAAATCTGTTCTGCATTATCAAGTGTTGCACTAATATGAATTTTCCACCCTTGAGCTTGCAAGGATCGTTCTTTAAACTTGTACATTTTCCAAACAGAATTTTCTTCCCTGGTAACTACACAATCATCTGATAAATTTGTCACATGAAATTCTCTCTCAGAAACGCTTGGTTTGTTAGGAGTGAAATATTTCGAGTTTTCATTTAAATAATCATAATAAACCATGTTTGCCTTCATGATATACTCTCCTCCTATAAATGATTGATGTACCTCTCCCAATCAATCAAAAGGACCTAGTTGAAGTTACCCTTCAACTAGGCCTTCTCTGAAGAAGCACCTTACAACCATTACCCCCATGGCCAATGGCAAATGTTACTATACAATGACCACCTAGCAGCTACTACACTTGCCTCTTTTTGAGGAAGTTTTTGTAAATTCAGCACTTGATTCATTATTATTCACCTCCTTCCAAAATTGGGATTAAATGTCGTGACTATTTTTTTCAAATCTATAAAGCTTGTACTATATTTTAAATTGAATTCATATTACATATTTTAACATTAATTGTATATTTTTGTCAATTTTTTCGAAACCTGCGATAAATTCAGTTAATTTTTCAAATACCTGATGGTACCTATCTACTTTCTCTTTCAAACTCATCGCTTAACGCGCAATTGTTGTATGAGCCAGCTCCTCCGTCACGGTACAGACTGCACTCGAATCCCAGCTACCTTTGCCTTGTGCTTTCGCTGCCTCATACATTTGCGCAACCGTGCCTCCAACGAGAACAGGTACTTGCTGTTCTCGAGCGGTTTGTGCATAGAGCTGCAAATCTTTGTACATATGATCCAAGGAAAAGACCGTATTTTCATACGTACCGTACAAGATGTTAGGCCCAAAAACGGAGAGCACTCGATTGTGGGCAGAGCCTTTGTCCATGACGGCTGCCAGCTTGTGTCGATCAACGCCAGCTTTTGTCCCGACACTGAAAGCCTCGCCCAACGCTGCTGTAATGACGGCAACGACCGAGTTGTGACAAAGCTTCGCCACTTGTGCGGAGCCGGATTCCCCCAGATAAAAAATTTCCTTCCCAATTGCCCTGAGATAGTCCATGATTTCCGGAAGCATTTCCTCATCACCGCCGACCATAACGGTTAACGTTCCGGCCGCAGAACCCGCAGGTCCTCCACTCACCGGACAATCGTAGTAGTAGATTCCTTTTTCTACGCCGTACTGATTCAGACGTTTTGCTGTAGCAGGATCGATCGTACTTGTATCAAATACGAAACTGCCCGCCCCTAATGATAAGTACAGCCCGTCCGCACCCAGCATGACTTCCTCAACAATCTCGGGCCCTGGAAGCGAAGTGAAAACGACACGTGCTACGCTACCCACTGCCTGTGGAGACTCGACGACTATCGCTCCTTTTTCCTTCGCCCAGGCTTTTGCGTCTGGACTAGGATCGTAGGCATACACGTGGTAGCCTTTTCGCAACAGATTGCAGACCATCCCTTTCCCCATTGCACCCATGCCGATAACACCAATCGCTTCCATCTTCGCTCCTCCTGCTTTCCCTATACTTATGGCCGAATATAAACCGTTTTTGTCTCGACATAAAAATCGAGCGCTGACTCCCCTTGTTCTCTCGGACCCAATCCAGATATCTTTTTGCCACCAAACGGAAACTGTGATTCAAAATGAGTCGATGGCATATTGACATGCGTGACACCTGACTGAATGCCTTTGACAAATTGGAAAGCTTTTTGCAAATCGTTCGTAAAAATCGTGGAGGACAAGCCAAATTCCACCTGGTTAGCCACTTGCATAGCATGTTCGAAAGAATCTACATCGATCACGGCGATCACGGGGCCAAAAATTTCTTCGTTGGCAATCGCCATCTCCTGCGTTATGCCAGTAAACACCGTCGGAGCAACGAAGTAGCCCTGAGCGAGATCACCTTCTACAAGGCGCTTACCCCCACATTCCAGTACGCCACCATCTTCGATTCCCTTTTGTACATAATGAAGATACAAATTGAGCTGATGCTCGTCCACTACTGGACCGTTATGATTGTCTGAATCGAAACCATTCCCGATTTTCAAGCCCTTCGCTCGCTCGATCAATTTTGCTTTTACTTGTTCGGCTACTTCAGGAACAACCAAAACGCGACTGGTCCCCGTACAACGTTGGCCATTATCGAAGAATCCACTCAGTACGATGGAATCGATAGCGAGGTCAATATCAGCGTCCGCGAGAATGATCGCCGGATTTTTCCCGCCCATCTCCGCCTGAATCTTGCCTCCTCTGGCTCCAACTGCACTCCCCAAGGAAAGTCCCACTTCAGAAGAACCCGTAAACGAAATACCTTTGACCAGTGGATGATTCGCTAATTCCTCCCCGATTACCGCACCCGGTCCGGTTACCAAATTCACTACGCCACTCGGAATGCCGCTTTCAATCAGGAGCTCTACCAGCTTTACGCTAATCAAGGACGTGTTGCTCGCCGGCTTGAACACAACTGTATTGCCTGCGAGGATGGCCGGGACAATTTTCCACAAACCAATCCCCAGCGGAAAATTCCATGGCGCAATAATCGCGAAAACCCCGATTGGCTCTCGCACCGTGTAACCAATTACCCGTTCATCAAAGGAAGGCACCGTTTGACCTGTCAAGCGAGTAGCTTCCCCTGTCAACTGCTTCATGGAGGTGATGGTCTTGGCAACTTCGCCCCTCGCTTCCCGCAATGTTTTTCCGACTTCACGGGTGATCGTTTCTGCGAGCTCTTCTTTGTGTTTTTCCAATAAGGAAATGAGAGAAAACAAGAACTCTCCACGCGTGGGAGCCGATTTTTGAGACCATTCACCAAAAGCATTGGCTGCAGCTTCAATGGCAGAACGCGCATCTAGCCCGTCCGATTTTTGAAAATAACCGAGAACCTCATTCGTATTGGCAGGGTTTGTGCTAGGGAAAACCTGTCCAGTATGGCTAGTCACCCAAGCTCCAGCGATATAGTTCTTGTATGTTGCTGTCAAACCGTCTCCCACCTTCCGTATCTTATAGGAGTATTGTATATATCCAAAATTATGAATACAATGTATATAAATCCACTTATTTCCAATTGGCAATGTGTAATTCTCTATATGGAGGACACGTGTATGAATTCTTTTTCGCTCCTGCTTGAAAAGCTGCAAGAATGGTTTGACGATCAGCCTTTTTCGATATGGTTCCAATTTTCGCGTGATCGACATTTTCGGCTTATTTTCTCTTCTTTTCATGAAAGTGCTACCGCAATTACTCTCGCTATGACAGTACCTCTCTGTGACAACGATGCTGGCCACATACGTTATCGATATGAGACTCTTCGCTCACAACAAATGTACCGTTTTTTCTACGCAAACGATGGACAAGCCGTCATTTGTCTTACGCATAAAGCACAACAACAGGTCCCCCTTACCTCTGACCAATGGGAACTGCTTTGGTTCGGGATTCGCCTATTAATGGAAGAAGAAAAAATGAGAGCCAAAGCGGAGGAAAGCAAAAAACTCTTTGAAGGGATTCGTTCGATATCTGCTACCCTCGACGTTCACCAAATCATCCGCGGCATCATTGGTAATGCACTGGCTGTTATCCCGGCTGCTGACGCAGGCCTCCTGCACCTGTATGATCCCACTATCGATCGATTGCTTCCGAAAGCGACCGTCGGTTTTCATGATACGGTGTTCAAGGATCTCAAAATGCGGGTTGGAGAATCCATCGCGGGCAAAGTGTTCGAAGACGGAATCCCACGCCTGTACAAAACAAGCCAAGAAACAACCCACGCGATGAGGGATATCTCTGCTGACAACTTTCACTCCCTGAACCACGCAAAAGCATTGCGAGACTTGAATGGCTTGTTATGTGTTCCGATATCACGTGAAGAAAAGCGTATTGGTGTACTTGTCCTGCATCAGTTTCATCAAGAAAATGTGTTTACTGAGTACGACCTCGACCTCCTCCAAGGCTTCGCAGACCAAACTTCCATCGCCCTGCAAAATGCCGAGCTCTATGATGAAATCAAGCAAGCGTATGAACATTTGGCTGCCATTAGCTCTCAACTGCAAGCCAAGCACGATGATTTGATACAACGCAACCATATCCACGAAGCCATCAAGCAGTTGTCCTTGCAAAATAAAGGGGCGGAAACAATCGTAAAAACCCTCAACAAAATGACGGGACATTCCATCTATTTTGCCGATTGGCTTGAGCAGAAGATGTATCCTGAAAAGAGTGTTTTGTTTTTTAGCTGGGATGAACTGTATATATTGCTGAACAAAAGAAGACAGCCTGTTTCCCTCAACCTGTTCTCGCCCGCTTCTGGTGCCGATCAACTGTTCTGTTTGTATCCACTAATCAATGGGAGCATTTTTCTCGGATGTCTCGTGATTCCCTTAGACGAACGCGGGCTATCTGATCTCGCACGTATGACGGTGGAACAAGGGAGTGCTGTGCTCATACTCGATTTGGTGAAAAAGCAATCGATCAGCTCCGTGCTATACAAGCGAGCACACGATCTTTTTCAAGAACTAATCGCAAGCAAAGGCAATGAACTGTTTGACCGCGCTCGTTCGATAGGGTTACAGCCGCAAGCAAAATACTACGTGGTGTATGCCCATCTGACGCAGTGCCAAGACCTGGCATTGCTAGAAGCAAATATTCACCGGCTCATTACCCGATGGAAATGGGAGTTCAGTAAAACACAGATGTTTGTCTACGGATTCCATAACCATGTCACCCTTCTCATCCGGCCTCTCGGCTCCCGAGACGGAAATGACATCCGGGACAGACTACAACAGGCGTCTTATGAGTGGGAACTTGGCAAGGAAGCATCGTTATCCATTGGCGTGGGAAGTATGGCAAGTGGGATTGAACAAATCAGCAAAAGCTACGAAGAAGCCAAGAAGGCCGCTCACTATCTGACGAACCGCAGCCGATGTGGTGTGATTCACTATAAAGACCTGGGTGTCAATCGCCTCATGCTGAACCAGAGTCAGGCCGATATTGAGGCATTCATACAAGATGTCTTTGCCCCTTTCTGGCAAGACCCGGAAAAATACGAGGAATGGGAACAGACGCTCATCACTTATATGAAATGCAGTCAATCCCCTCAACTGACCGCCAAAGAGCTGCACATTCATGTCAATACACTGTATCAGCGATTGCGCAAAGTTGAGGAGCTTCTTCATATCGATTTACGAAATCCGGAAGACTTGCTGAAATTACAGCTCGCTTGTCATTTGCGCCAGGAAGGCTGAATCGAAAAAGGCAGGAGTAGCTTTGGACGGGAAAAAGTCCTGGGCTATCGCTGCCTTTTTTGTTTGAAAAGTCTTTTTCGTGTGCTTGATAATAAGTTTACCATAATTAGGTTATGTAAATCATTCTGCTACGAAAGCCTTGAAGATTCTACGGCAGCAGTACGATTATATTTTCATGTAAATATTTCAAAAAGAGTAAATCCCCCCTTGCAATATTTGGTTAATCATCCATAATGAACAAGGGGGGCATCAGGACCAAACACCCCAGAGATTCGCGCCCTACTACAGGTAAAGGAGTGATGATGTTTTGGATTCGCTAAAACAAATGGAAAAGCATATGAGAGGTTTCAAACGATAACTTTATCTTCTCTCATATGCTATGGGAGGAAATGAACGAATGTTTGCTCAAAAAATGGTTCAAGGAACAGAACTCACAAACGATTGCTTCCATAGCGCGACCAATCTATTCGAAGCGTTGAAGCATCATGTATCCATTAAAGGGGTCATTACAGGTGTTATTCCTGGTAGAGTATTCCTGTCAAATGACGCGAGATCAGCCTTGTTGACAAGCCCCCAAGGTATTTTTCTAGGAGGCAGTATTGATAATCCCCTCTTCTTTGAAGAAGTGAATGCATTGCTCAAAGAGGAGATTTTACCGCAGCTTGCTGCTGATGAACAGCTTGACTACGTCCTGTTTTATCCTACGGATGAGAAGTGGGATGACATTCTCGATATCGTGATGAAAGATATATTTCCCATGAGAAGCGGACGAATGATCTTTACTCACCATCTACAGGATCTGTACCCTCCTGCTGACGATCATATTGTCCCGATAGACAGCACCTTTTTAAAGCGGAAGGAATTGGTTGGTCTCGAGGATGTTCTCGATGAAATAACAGAGAACTGGTCATCCATAGAAGCCTATGAAAACAAAGGATTCGGTTGTGCCGCGATTCAAGATACCGATGAGGGGCCGACCATTATTAGCTGGTGCATGACGGATTGGGTAGTAGAAGACGAATGTGAATTGGGTATAGAAACTGATGAAGACTATCAGGGTAACGGATGGGCTCGAAAGACAGCATGCGGTGCTCTCTCACTCGCCAAACAACGCGGAATCAAAAGAGTGGGATGGCAATGCTGGTCAAATAATATAGGTTCACAGCGAACAGCCTTGTCTGTCGGTTTCGAGCTGCTCGCAGATTTCCCAGTTCTGTTCGGATGGAACCTTCCGTTAAACAATTTCCTTGTCAACGGCAACCACTATATGCGTGGTGATCTGAAATATGGCGTGGAAAAAGACTACGCCCGCGCAGCATGGAGTTATGCCCAAGCACTTGATCAAGGCTGGGATTGGGATGGCGATGCAGCCTTGTATTGGAATGCTGCTTGCTTATTCTATCTGAATGGTGAAGAGGACCGGGCAAAGCATTACTACAAAAAGGCTATCGAGCACGGCTGGGTAAGCATTCACCATCCGCATTATCATGATAGTGTGTACAGGGAACAGGACAGCGAGCAGATCGCGCAAATTCTTGCTGAATCACTCAAATAAATGAAACGGCCGCCGATAAAACGGCGGCTTCAGACTGAAGAGAAACCCCCTTTTGGGGATTTCTTTTTGGTATTGTTCCAGCACGAAGTGCTGAAAAAAGGATAGCCTTCACCTAACTTGCTTTCGCTAGGTGTAGTGCTATCCTTTTAATGTTTTGTACTGTTGCTGTCATCAATACCTGCTCTTGGACATTTTCACGTCCGCGTAACCTACAATAGCGAAGCCCATGCAGTTCTTTAGCATCTGCAAAGCTTCGCTCTATGGTTTGGTATCTTAATCTATATAAATATTTCCCCGATTTACTTAAACGGTTCTGTCGAACCCATTCCTTACTCTCTTCCCAAACGTGCCTACTTATCACCTTTTGGTGATTTTTAGATCGGGTACACTCAGAAAGCCTTGGACAAGTTTTACATATTTCTTTATTGGACTTATACATCCTGTATCCGTTTCGATCGGTAGTCGAATAAGTAAGCGTATGTTTTTGAGGACATGTGTACACATCGCACTCCAGATCATATTTAAAGCGCCATTTAGCAAAAAGACCTTTAACAGGTGTAAAGGCACGATGACCGATGACAGCAAATACATTTATATCGTGAAGTGCCTTGCAGATTGGAGTAGTTAAATAACCAGCATCTAATGCAATAGCTTCAATTGTATCCTTAAACCCAAACTTCTCGATTTGGAGATTCAGCCTATCTATGTAAGGAACGGAATCATGGACATTGCCAGCAGTGACATGGACATCGGTAATAATATTGTACTTATGATCGACAGTCCGGTGATCGAGATAGAAAAAGCCTTCGGGCTTGCTGTCTCGAACCATGTAGCCACTTTCCGGATCAGTGGTACTCACCTTGATTTCCTTTTCTTCCTTCACACCCTCTCTAGGCTTCAATCCTTTTTTCCATGTACCTCACGGTCTTCATTAATTGCTACCTCTAAATCTTTGAGATAGGCACGACTCGATTTCTCGATGACATGCTTCTTAAATTTTCGTTTATTCGCATTTGCTTTAAGATGCGTGGAATCACTTATCAATACACGTCCAGCGACCATTCGATGCTGAATCGCCAAGCGCACAATTTCATCAAAAATCTCCTGAAAAACATTTGTATTTTTAAAACGGGTTCGACGATTCCAACTGATTGTTGTGTGATCTGGAACTCGATCTGTTAAAGAAAGGCCAAGAAACCAACGATAGGCGATGTTAGTCTGGATTTCTTTTTCGAGCTGCCTCTCTGAGCGGATACCGTAAAGGTATCCAATGAAAATCATTTTAAATAAAACAATAGGATCAATCGAAGGTCTACCGTTATCCTCGCAATAATATTGACGTACTTTTTCTCGGATGAAGGAGAAATCTATATGTTTCTGGATGACCCTTAATAAATGGTCCTCTGGGACCAATTCATCAAGGCACACAAATTCGTAATGCATTTGCGGATTTTTATCATTCGAGGTAAGCACAATTATCACCTACTATAAAATGTAATTATAAGAATTATAACAAATTAACGCGGTGTCGCCTTAAAATTAAGTAAAATAAAAATGGCTGTCGACTTTCTCGACAGCCTGCGGCCGCCGATAAAACGGCGGCTTTTTGCTGAGCTCAACCATTTTCCCCTCTACTTACTTTTTTTCGCTTGACTCCAACCTAAGGTCAGACTGCAAACTCAATTTCAGGAGGTGAATCGCCATGTTGTATACCGTTAACGAGGTAGCCAAACTGTCTGGTACCACAATCAAGACACTGTACCATTATCAAAAGATTGGCTTGCTGATGCCCGAAATCGTTACAGAAAATGGATACAGATATTATGGTGAGAATGAACTCAAGCGGTTACAACAAATCTTGTTTTATCGTGAGCTGGATTTTTCGTTGGACAGGATTAAAGCTGCTCTTGATCACGAACCAGACAGACTTCGTTGTTTATCTGAGCAACAAACGATGTTAAAGGCACGCCAGCTTCGAATGGAGCGCATCTTGCTTACTTTAGAAGAAACGATCCGACACGAAAGGAAGAGAGGAAATATGTCCACTGAGCAAATGTTTGATGGATTAAACGAAGAAGAATGGCAGCAGGCATTCTCTCAACAAAATGAGCATTTGCAGAAAGCCTACGATTTTCAATTGGATACAGAGAATCTGGACGTAGCTTCCATGAATGAAAAAGCTGCCGAAGCGACTGCTTTCATGACATCTATGGCAGAGGCGTTGAAAAACAACAAAAGTATCGATGATGAAACAGTTGTTTCTGCGATCGAAAATCATCTTGCTTTTTTGCAAAAAGCCCATCCGATTGATGCGAGAGCTTTTGCCGAGCAGTCAAGGTTTTTCCTATCAGATGAGTTCCACCGCACTATGTTGGAAGAACAGCAAACGGGATTAAGCTACTATATTTGCATGGCAGCCGAAAATTACGCCACCAAGTAACGTATAGTTAAACGACCGTTTAACAGTTAAACCGGGTGAGCTTCAACTCCCCGGTTTTTTGTTTCATTCCTATCTGATGCGTTAGATTACCGCCCGATCATATGCTTGTCAAGATTGACTGTGCTTTTTTGTCAAATTCATCAACGATGTAAAGTTTGATTTGCAACTGTTCTCTCCCTATTTATTAGAAACGAATGCACAAATAATAGTCTTGTAGCGAAGTTTGCTAAATGAATAGAAAAAAGAGAGAGGAGTTCGCTTTTTATGTCACGATTCGAAAAACGTAATCGCTTCATTATCCTTGCAATGGCACTGGGCCTATTGATGTCTTCCCTCGACAATACCATCACCTCAGCGGCCATTAGTCCCATTATTAAAGATATCGGTGGCTTTGAAAGCATGAGCTGGGTTTTCACTTCGTACGTATTAGCCGCAACCAGTACGATGCTCATCTTCGGGAAAATGTCCGATCTTTTTGGACGCAAGTTGTTTTACTTACTTGGCATTACGATTTTTCTCATTGGCTCGGCACTTTGTGGCGTTGCCCAAAGCATCGAACAGCTAATTGTTTTCCGTGCCCTTCAAGGAATTGGTTCAGGGGCTCTCTTTCCGATTACTTTCACAATCCTATTTACGCTATCCTCTGATCCGAAATATTCGGCACGGATCTCTGGCGTGTTTGCCGGAATCTTTGGGCTCTCTTCTATCGCCGGACCTCAAGTCGGGACCTTGCTCTCTGATTACTTGGGGTGGCGTTGGTGCTTTTATGTCAATGTTCCGATCGGTTTGTTGTCTCTCTTCACTCTTCTGTTTTCCCTGAAAGAATCCCGTTCCCATACAAAGCCAAAGATTGACTATTTGGGTACCGTTACATTAATTGTCGCCTGTATAGCAGTCATGCTGGCGCTTGAATGGGGAGGAAAAGTATATGAGTGGTCTTCGTGGCCAATCATCTCCCTGTTTGCCCTGTCCGTAATAGTCGGGTTCACTTTTATCATGGTAGAACGTCATGCAGAGGAACCGATCCTCCCCTTTCAAATTTTTCAAAACCGCATGGTGGTCGCGACATGTATCGCCTGTCTTTCTCAAGGTGCCATCATGTTTGCTGTTATCACTTATTTGCCTATTTTCGCTGTGGCCGTACTTGGATATCCGAACTCCAATAGTGTTTTGACCCCGTTGATGCTCTCTTTGACGGGAGGAGCCGTGGTATTCGGAATGTTGCAAACAAGATTTCCCTTTCGATCTCTCATGGCGTTCTCTATGCTCGCTTGTGTAGTCAGTTCTATTTTGCTTATGTACGTTTCAACAGGCATTTCCTTCTTTTTCTTAACACTCTTGATGATTCTGCTCGGGTTTGCTGCAATCGGGCCGTTAATGAGCGTTGCACAAAACGCGATCGTGCATTCGGTTGATAAACAATATATCGGTATTTCTTCCTCGATCGTTGGGTTTTGTCGAAACATGGGAGGCGTACTCGGTGCATCGATCATGGCTGCTGTTGTGAACCAAAATTATGCGAGTATCGTATCCACAGGGGCATCATTACATGGCATTTCCTTGGAAAAAGTAGCTGATCTGCTTAATCCTGAAGTTCTCATGCGTGAGCCGTTAAAAATCGAGCCGAATGTTTATTCTTTTCTGAGTGACTCTCTAGGAAATGCCATCAATCATGGTTATATTGTGGGATTGATTTTCGGCGTTATTGGTTTCTTTACCGTACTATACGCAGGCCCTGGCAAGCTTGAGCGCCATCAAAAGAGTGTCGAATCATAAACGTTCAAAGGTTTCTTGCTTGGCATCACTTTCCTAAAATAGCAGTATGATGTATGGTAAAGTATGTGCATTTACCAACCTTACTTTCCAAAGGAGAGTGTACTTTGTGCGTGAAACCTGTGTTCCGACCGGTGTAGAGTTAAAAGACACTGGCTTTGGCTATACATTGTCTTTAATAGGCGGGAAATATAAAATGATCATTTTGTATTGGCTCGCTGAAAATAAGGTGATGCGGCATAATGAGCTGAAGCGAAGTATCGGTACCATTTCCTTTAAAACGCTGAGCTTGATGTTAAAAGAGCTGGAGGCTGATGACTTGATCATCCGCAAGGAATTTCCCCAAGTCCCTCCCAAAGTGGAATATTCCTTATCAGAGCGTGGTCTATCTCTCATCCCCTTGTTAAATATGATGTGCGACTGGGGAGAGAAAAACAGCTTACCCCCTCAAAATGCTGTAAAGCAGCAGGCATAATGATTGTTTCTAACATGAAAAGAAGTATCTCCCCCAAACGAGGAAATACTTCTTTTTTCATGGGGCCTTTTACAGGCTATCAATGAATTTCACATAATCTTGTGCGGTCTTATCCAATATGCTGCCAGTCGGCTCAAGCTCTTGACCAGGTTCATTTTCCCCTGACTCTGTCTCTGCACCATAATAGGCAAAGAATGAACGATAATCCGCATCGCAGTAACGGAAGGTTGTTTCAAAAGGGGTCAATATTTGCTCCAGTGTATACCGATATCTTCCCTCTTCCTGATAATCCTCTTTCCTAATTCCAGCAGATACGGCTAATGCTGCTTTGCGATTCTTTAATTTATCGCCTCCCTTTGAACCGTAAGCCCACCCATATGCGAACACATCGTCAAGCCATTTTTTCAGGAGTGGCGGACAATTAAACCAGTAAACCGGGAACTGTAAAACAAGATTCCCATGTGATTCAATCCATTGTTGTTCTTTTTCCACATCAATGTTTCCATCTGGATAAATCTTATGCAATTCGTGTACGGTATACTTTTCTGGATATTTTTTGAGTTCTTCTACCCATCGCTTATTGATGACGGATGTTTCGATGCTTGGATGAGTGACGATGACAAGAGTTTTCAAAGTAAGGTCCTCCTTGAAGGTTTGATGTTTTATGAGTATAAGATGCTTGCTGGAAATTTGTAAGTATGCACATTTTGTTCAGTTACTTACATAAAGGTGAGTGTAAAGAACAGAAAAGAGCCTCCCCTCTACCTAAAGATTCTAGGTTTGTATCGTTGAGAGGCCCTTTTGGATCCATCCGTGACAAGCCAATAGAAGTGATAATCCGAATCATTTGTTCCGCCTGGTTTAATTACGCATGCAATCATCAATACGTCGATGAGCTAGGTGAGCAATGATGACTCCAACCATCGGCGTACAGACCACCAATCACTTCAGGTATTTTCGCTTGATGGACGGCTTGCTGGGCACACAACATAAAAAAACCGCTCCTTTTCGAGCGGTTTCCTCTTAGAATGAAGGTATCCAATCTATGTGGCAATGTTTGCATGAAAACAATAAAAATTAATAATTTCCTACACAAAAAAACAGAAACTGAAAAACACTATCCAGCATTACGCTCCATTACAAGAACCAAACAACCCTTTTCAGACCATGGTTCATGTTTTGTATTAGGTCCATAACAGAGATAAGAACCTGCTCCATACTCAACATCATTGCTGATAAGAGTTCCATCTAATACGAATAACTCCTCGGTATCCTTATGCGTATGTTGAGGGAATTTTGCCCCCGGTGCAAATCGCACGACATAACGCAGTTCACCATTCTCATCTCGTAATGGAATTTGTTCTATACCATCCATAACAAATTTCCACTCACTGTTTGTGATATCAACGGAAAATAAATCTTTCATGTTATCATCTCCTTCTATATAAATAGTAATTTACGATGTTATATTAGTAAATATGAACAAAAATGAACTATTCTTCAGGAGAAATGAATTATGGAAATTCGTTTGTTACAGACATTTCAAGCTGTTGTCCAATGTGGTAGTCAGATAAAAGCAGCAAATCTGCTGCAATACGCACAATCTACCATCACCCTACACATCAATCAATTAGAAGAAAATCTCGGCATCGAACTGTTTGAGCGTAAAGGAAAACAAATGGTGCTAACCGAAGCCGGAAGACTTGTGAAAGAACAAGCAGATATTTTATTAAATCAAGTGGATGTAATCACCCAAACCGCAAAAGAATTTTCAATCGGTCAGAAAGGACTTATTCGGATTGGAGCAATTGATTCCATTGGCAAAACAAATTTGATTTCCGTACTAACAACGTTTATGAAAGAACATCCACAAATTTGTCTTTCCATCGAAAGTGGCGTAACCCAACAATTTAGTCAACGGATTATCGCTAACGAACTTGATATTGCCTTATGTCCCCCTCCTTCACCCGAATTAAATCTTGAATTTTATCCGCTATATGAAGAAAAGCTTTGTTTGATACTGCCAATCGACCATCCATTATCTACACAAGATAAAATTTACATGTGTGATTTGGAAAATGAAAATTTCATTTTAACTGGACAATTGTGTGATTATCGGCGAAAAATAGAGCATGTTTTTCTTCATCATGGTTTTCATTTACACTCTAATTACGATGCAGCAAACGTGGAGATGGTTTTAAATCTTGTATTACAAGAGTTTGGTATTGCTATGCTACCTAGCAATTTCGTTGCCAATTCACATGAATACGCTATTCGTGACATCGATGACATTTCATTCGCTTTACCTGTTGGATTAATCCGCAAAAAAAATAAAGTCCTCAGCCCTGCTACAGAAAAATTAGTAGCTAACATATTTTCATCCTGCTAAACAAACACAAAAAGCCCTCGGTTTTGAAACAGGACTTTTCCATTATGGGGATGAATGATTTATAGGCGAGCTGCTAACCGATGATAATGCCAAGCAAGAGGGATATTCAAATGTAGAGGAATATAAGCAATCCATTCTATCATCTCATCCTGGGATGCCTTGGCTGCCGCAAATGCGAGTGTGGGTCCATGAATTTAGCCCGGACATGAAAAAATAACGGTGGGCATTTTATTATATAAGGCGATTCTTTATCTACATATTCTCAGTGCCATAATGTCCATTGGACCATTTTTTGTTCTGCTACCCATGATGAAAAGATTGCGAGAGGCTGACCTCACCAAACAACAAGCCTAGCCGGTTTAATTGGCGTTTAATCTTCTTTTTATATGAGCTTTTTCTCCATATACAGCGTGCCTTCAATCGGATTAAAACGATAGGGCTCAATTGGATAGAAGCCCAACGAGCGGTAAAGCTGAATCGCTTGTTCCATCGTAGGAAGCGAATCTAATCGGATGAATGAATAGCCTCGTAATGTTGCTTCGTCCATGATCGCCAAGGCTAGTTTTTTCCCTACTTGCTGGCTATTCGTCATCTAATACCAAAAAAATACAGCCGACTGTGGGTGCGTATTCGCCTGGCATATTTTGCAATTCGGGCGCAAAATCAAACGCAGCAACCCAAACACCTCCACATCCCGTTCTACATTCTACAAACCCAAACTCGTGTACCTCCGTGACACGAAAAAACCAGCTTACAACAAAAGGATCATTGTGTGAGCTGGCATTTTTCATTTCATCGTGCGATCGTTTAAGAGGTGCGTAACGAGCGACGCAAGATTTTCCCCGTACTGTTTTTGGGAAGCTCTGCTACAATTTCGACCTGACGAGGAACTTTGTATTTCGCCAGCTTGTCACGACAAAACGCCATGATATCCTCTTGAGAAACCGCTATTTCCTTCAATGCCACAAATGCCTTGACTGCCTCGCCATGCACCTCGTCAGGAATTCCGATCACAGCCGCCTCGATAATCGCAGGATGCTGGTATAACACTTCTTCTACCTCACGCGGGTACACGTTATAGCCGTCAACGAGAATCATGTCTTTTTTGCGGTCAACGATGTACACATATCCTTCTTCATCCATACGGGCCATGTCTCCCGTATACAGCCAACCATCTCGAAGCGCTGCGGCCGTATCATCTGGCAAACCGAGGTATCCTATCATGACGTTGGGCCCTTGTACTACCAGCTCACCCACTTCTCCACGTGCGACTTCGTTTCCTTCGGGATCGACGACCTTGTTCTTCACAAGCGGGATATCGATTCCAACCGATCCTGGCTTTCTGATCCCGTGCAATGGATTGAATGTTGTAGCTGGGGCTGCCTCGGACAAACCGTAGCCCTCCAGTACCTTGGCATCGTATTTCGCTTCGAATTTGTGCAGGAGCTCGACCGGCATAGATGCACCTCCCGAGCAGTATATTCGGATGGAGGAGAAATCTTCTTTTGTCGCAGTCGGCAGCTGAAGTAGATAGTTGTACATGGTCGGAACGCCTGCAAAACATGTGGCTTTTTGCTCACGAATCGTTTGGAGGACGTCTACCGGATGAAATTTTGGCACGATAATAATGGCCGCTCCCGCTCGAATCGGTCCATTCATGCACACCGTCATGCAGAAGACGTGAAACATCGGGAGTACGGCGACCATGCGATCTTCGGGTACCAGCTCGAACAATGTCCCCATCGCATCAGCATTCGATGCCATATTGCGGTGGGAGAGCATCGCTCCTTTTGGCTGGCCAGTCGTACCTGATGTGTACAGAATAACAGCGAGGTCATCTTCGTTTCGTTCCTGCTCCGCGTAGCCTACCTCTGATCCTTGCCCTTCCTGTTCAAGCTGATCGATCGTTATTTCATTTTCAATACATTCCGTGTAGATGAGTAGCTGTAAATCTTCTATTTGGTCCTTCATCGGGGTTAGTATCGGCTGCAACGCGGATAAGGCAATGGCTGCTTTTGCTTTACTGTTCGATAGAATAAAGCTAATTTCGCGCGCCGTATAGATGGGGTTCATGGGAACAACGACTGCTCCTACGCGGAGTATCGCATAGTAAGCGCTTACAAAAGACGGCCGATTATCCATGAGCAGGGCGACAGCATCCCCTTTTCCAATCCCGTGCTGGGCAAGTCCAGCTGCGAGATGTTCGACCTGCTGATTGAATTTTGCATACGTCGTCGTTTCTCCCATATAGACCAAGGCTGGACGATCCGCAAACTGTTTCGCGCTCTGCATGAGGCTTTCATTCAAATGATACACCACACATCTACCTCCTTTTCAGAAAATTTTAACATCTGAAGCCAAGCCAATAAAGTATTACTTTTAGGAAACATGGGAGATTGGCGGTGCTGATTGACTGACTTGTTCATTGCGCTTCACAAAGAGCAGAAAAAGCACGCCGCAAATGATAAAGAGCAAGCCGTTGACGATCATGGCGTTGCCAAAACCAGTGCCAATATCTCCCGCTGATTGAACGATAGAGCCCGTGACCAGCGGCGAAATGATCCCTGCCAACGTAACCAGGCTGGACAACACGCCTACCAAAAGTCCCGTTCGTTCCGGCACCAAGCTACTGACGATGACAGAGGCAGCTGTACCCACAGAAAAAGCAAACCCTTTTCCTAGGCACAGGAGGATTAAGACAAGTACGGTAGATTGAACGAGAGTAACACTGTAAAAGCACACCCCCCCTAAAATAATCGAAACACCGCCAACCAGAACGTATGATTTGCGATAGCTGCGGTGCTTTTTAAAGAAACGATCGCCAATCGATGAAATTAGTATGGTCATCAGTCCAGCTAAAAGTCCCGTGCCAGCAATCGCATAGGCCATTTCCTGATTCGTAAATTGGAAAACCTTGACGAGATAGACAGGCTCCCATACGGATGCGAAGGTGGTCCCCCATATTTGTGCGAAATAGATTAAAAAACAGAATAAAAACGTGGATGATATCAAGATACCGGATATATCTGACCACTTCGCTTTTGATAAGGTGGGAGCTTCGACTTTTGCAGGTGCGACGCTGACAAGTGGTTTTTCTTTTCCGATCCACAGCCAGACCAAGAGCCATATCAGACTGAGTGCGCCCATAAATGCCCAGGAAAATCGCCATCCATAGCTATCAATTAGCGCGACAATCATCGGTGCGGATGCCACCGCACCGACAAAAGCACCGAAGTTCACGGTTGAATAAACCAGTCCACGCTTTTCTTCAGGAAACCATTTGTTCAAATGGCTGACAACCGTTGCCCAAAATGGCCCTTCGCCTATTCCAAGCAATACCCGCGCTACAACAAGCATTGGCAAACCCGCGATCGCATAAGCGCCGAGTTGGATGACTGTCCAGGACAGTGCCATGACTGCCAGCATTTTTTTCGTCCCGATGCGATCCGACAGCGCCGCGCCTATAATCCCGGCAAGGGAGAAAAACCAGAAAAAACTGCTTCCAACAAGTCCCCAATCCTTCTCGTTCAATGAAAATTCAGTCATAATGGGCACGGCAGAATATCCCGCAATCGTTTTATCCGCATAATTGATCATGTATAGCACAAATAACAAAATCATTGTGATTCTGGCCATCATGTGAATCACTCCATTGTGTAGGAAATAGACTACCGCTGTTTCCCGCTATTTTGAAAGCCTCACGCGACCAATTCCATCTGTGATCTCAATCACTGTGCCATATGGTTCACTCAAAGTTTTGAGCCCCTCTAAGATTGAGGTATCCCCGCTTAATTTCGGCCACCCCATCCGATGTACAGGCAGATCAAACCCTAATTCAATCGGATGTAGCTCCAGTTCGAGCAGTTCACCATCTTGCATTTTCCATAAAGGAATAACCGACTCCCACACCTCTTTGTGCACACAGAGTCCGCGCGTGTAGTTGGCACTCATCGCTTCCAACGCATCTGCTACATTATGGGTATGATCCAGGCCATAGTGCTCGTAGAAATCAGCGGGCTGACTCGTAACAGCCTCTGTCTGAAAAATAAAATCTCCCAAGCTGTAAAAGATCGGCCGATTGTTGTAGATTTCAATACCACGCAATAAATGGGGGCCGTGTCCTACCACTGCGTGAGCGCCTGCATCGATGCAAGCTTTTGCAAAAGCAGGCAAGAAATCGGCCGCAACCTCTTTTTCTTCCCCCTTCATCTCGTGAGCGTGAATACTCACGATGACGTAATCAGCCCGCCTTTTTGCCTCCTCAATCGTTTTGACGATTCTGTTCAGATCGCGCGGATGCGGTTGGGTAGTCGTCCCCTCTTCGTCGCTTACCATGAAACGTGCATTTCCGAACAGAAAGATCTCCTTTCCCGGATCGTTCATGAAGCCTTCCTCGATGAGAAGTTTGCTGAAGGCGTTAATATCCGTCGACTCCGCAATGGCATGCAGATCAGCGAGCTTTTCTTCCGTAATATGATGTGTCATGACATAGCGCATCGGATTGATCCCTGGTCTGCCGATACTATCCGAACGCTGATCTCCGGCTGCCCACCATGGATGAAAAGTCGACGTCGCAGCGATCAAGGCTACCCTAGCCCCTTCGCATTCGAGATAACGCGGCGCCCCCGCTTCAGCGAGATTTTTGCCTGCGCCAGCATGGACGAAGCCATACTCATTGAGATATCGTTCCGTTGCTTCTAGTCCCCCATACAAATAATCGAGCGTATGGTTATTCGCCCAGCCAATCATGTTAAAGCCGTAATCTTTCATGACTTGCAAAACGGAAGGTGGTGACATCGCCCACGTGCCTCCGCTTTGTGCGCTAGGATAGCCTTCATTATCGTGTACGGTCGTCTCCAGATTCGCAATGCGAACCTCCGCGCGGTGCAGTAAGCTGGATACCTCTTGAAAAGCTTGGTCCCTATATGGCAGATTGCGTGTAATAAAACTGTCACCAGTCGCAGTAAACCAAATCGGCTTGGTCATTGGCAGAATTCCCCTTTCCCTTTTCTCATTTTTTGTGCTTTCAAAAGATCGAGAAGTCTTCCTCATCCTCTCCGACAAACGAGTATAGCTTCGAGCTAATTTCATCATAGTGCTGCAATCTTTTCTGGACATTTTCCGCGTCGTGGAGCATGACGCCTTTGATCAAGACATTCAGCATAGAGAATAATGTGGGCATGCCGCTAGTGGCAACGGGTTGGGGTGTGGTGATTTTCAGAAGATGATCTGCGACTTGGCTGATGGGGGAGAACTCTCCTTCCGTAATTGCCAAAATCTTCGCTCCCAGCTCTTTTGCTGAATGGACCATGGCAACTGTCTCGCTAGGATGACGAGGAAATGATATCGCGATGACCAGCCATTCTTGATCCCGTTCGATGAGAAAATAATCTGCGTTATCAACGGCTCCCGTATACAGATGTGTGTTTCCTTTGATCGCATTCAACGCTGAGAACAACCATTTTGCAGGAATATGGCACCAGCGAAATCCTACCACTACGATTCGGTTAGCCTGCACAATGCTTTTGACCACCTCTTGAAGCAATGTGTAGTCAATTTGCTGCATGCTTTGCTGGAGATACGCTATATCACTTTCCATCACTTGATGGGCGTAATTGCTCAGATCGAGCGTAACCTCGGTGTCTCGATATTTCTGGATCGGCCCCTTCCTTTGGTCCCCTATCAAAAGAGACTTTTTGATTTCCTCCTGAAGCTCTGTGTATCCGGAGTAACCCAATGCGTAACAAAAGCGAATGACGGTCGCTTCACTGGTATTCGTAAACTCCGCGATTTTTTTGGCGGTATGGATCGCAAGTAAGCTGGGCTTTTCAATCGCGATCTTACAGATGATTTTTTGGCTTGCTGTCAGCTTTCCATACTGCTTCCGAATCCGTTCTTTTACGAGTTGTGCCATGCCTGAAGCTCCTTTATCATCCGTATTTGTTTTAATTTTTAGAATAGTATATCCTTTGCACGAAAACACTTCAATACTTCTTGTAAAATGTAGTTTTTGCTTCATTTTGGTGGATAACGAAAAGGGACCTCCACAGTTGGAAGGACCCTTCGCTCCTCTTTATGGTTCCGTACTGAGACATTCATTTGGCATCCAGCCGCATTCCCTGTGCTCTCTAATTCACACCAGCTCCAGCCATTCCACTCATATTGAAGGAATCTGACATGAAAGAAGATTGGTTCAAGGAACTAGAACCAACCATTCAATAGGATGCAAAAAGGAATTTATACTTGGAATGTGTGAGTATCCAGAGTATTAAGTAGAATACAATGTCTGTTTTGAATCTGTTGACGAAGACGAATATAAAAAAGCAAAACTGTGTTTCTGACTGTAAATACTCAGATAAAATAAAATCATTTAGGAAAGAGGTAGCAGACAGGGATCTGTAATTATGTCCTAGACTGCCTGGTAATTACGGGCGTTTTTTTGTTTGTGCGAGGGGGAAGTGTTGTGTGATAACATGGAAAATATTGTTGCGTCATTCTGTAGAGAGAAAATTACATTGGCGTATTTGGAAAGGAGAGAAGGCAATGTCCACGATCGAACAGATTACCGAGCATATCTTGATTATGCATGCAAGTCATGACACGGATCGCCCCATCCTAGCAGCCATTACGGGGGCAAGAAAAACCCTCTTGATTGATGCTGGAAATTCACCTGCGCATGCCGCGTTGTTTCGTCAGGAATTGCAAAAGCTAGGCGTTCGTCTTCCAGATCTCCTCATACTGACTCATTGGCACTGGGATCATACATTCGGAATGTCAACATGGGATCTACCTACCATCGCGCAGGCAAAAACCGCACATTCATTAAGCAAGCTGATGGGACTGGAATGGTCGGATGAAGTCATGGAACAGCTCTGTAAGGAGAGGATCATCAATGCCAGCACGATGGCTAACATCAGAAAAGAGTACGGAATGAACCGTGACTTGATCCGAATAGTCGAGCCCAATATCCTATTCGATGAATCGATCACGATCGACCTTGGTGGCGTGACATGTCAGGTGAACCATGTCGGAGGAGATCATTCGGAAGATTCGTGCTATGTGTACGTAAAAGAGGATCAAACGCTGTTCCTAGGAGATGCCTTGGGTCCCTCTGTCTATGGCGGACCGCGCAGTTATACAGCCTCCCGTTTTCTGCGCGTGTTGAAGCAAGCGTACCAGTCTGAAGCAATCCTTTTCGTGGAATCGCACGGCCGGCCGTTAGAGCGTGCTGCCTTTCAAAAGGAGCTCAGTGATTGGGAGCAGCTAGCTCTGCTTACAGAGCAATACGGGCAAAACAGAGAACGGATCGTAAGCGAGATGTGTACCTTCCTCCAGGTGTCAGAGCTTCCTCATGAATTTTCAGAAGCTCTCGAATGGTTCATGGTAGGAGCTACACACCAATGATCCAGTTCATCGGGTTGGTACATTTGATTTTGTGATAGCTACTTACTCCCCCCTACAACCGCAGCTTCACAGCGAAGATTGACACCGTGAAGCTGCGGTTTTTTCATGGCCGAATACGTGCAATGGCCTGATGGTTTCAAACCCAACCGATTTAGGCAATCAAGGTGGCGGCGGGTCCACAAAAACACGAAGAATTTCATGTTCTTTTATGAGGAGGGCTTGGAGAATGTCAAGTGTATATAAACCCTTGAAGGAAAAACGCATTATCAAGACCTAAATTTTAAAAATACAGTAAAATAAAAGGAGGACACATATTATACATATAACGGCCTGGTTGAACTTAATAACTGATTCTGTTGGTCTAAACTTCGTAGGGCATCATCTACTACTTCATTTGAGAAATTTCTTACTATTATTTCATTCTCAATCAAAAAAACATTACCAAGCATGTTTCGCTCGATGTAGTCCCCCCGTCCATTTTTCGTACAAATGGAACACCATCTCTTTTCGCCATTGCTAAATGTTACTGTAACCTCAATATGTTCTAATGATTCTTCACTGGGGTCATTTATTTCGTCATCAAATTTCCATGGAAGCATTATGTTTACATCACTTATGAAAGTCTTAAAATTTGGATCTGCTGATCTTCAACCATCGCATCGTATTCGTGTGTCCATACCCGTTCTGCTTGGTTCTGGCCACAAAGCTTTTGTTCCATAAGCTCGGTCAATTCTACACATGAACGACCGAGGACACCCTCAACCTTCTCCTCAATTTTTCCTTGACTATCCATTGAAATGCTGACTTTCTTTTCATTCGAGCCAATTGTTAACACAAACGACGTGATTGAACCTGTTTTTTCTTCACTGACACTAACAGTACTTCCTGCATTCGTAATCCATTCTTTTACTGCTTCAACAGAATAGTGCAAATATCCCTCTCGGATGCTCATAAGAAGTACTTGGGCATGTTTCTCCAATACCTCCGGTGAGAGAGTATCTGATTCAAAATATGGTACCATTCCCTCTTCACTTTCCACAAAGAAGACATGAATCCCATCCTTTATACCCGTTAGGAGTTTGCCGATGATGGTGCCTCCAATATCTAGCCGTTTTTTGAATTGCGACTGATATTCGACCCAAACCCGATTTTCCGGTTGGAATCCTCGGCTACGCATTGCCCGAAAAAGAGTACGTTTATCCTGAAAAGTCATCGTAAATGAAGTACAGTGACTCACTTTTGACACCTCCTAAAAGTCAATGTTTCGACCTACTGCTTCCTCTCGAGTAAAGCCGGGTAATGCCTCGTTTAACAAGCTTGCGCGAATAGCGTATTCCTTCGCCCAAGTACGAAGCTGTTCCACTTCTAAACGCCTTGATTTGGCCAAAGGAACTGTCCTCCTCATGGCTTGTAAGATATCATCAGTCACGATGTCTCGTTCATGGTCCCCTTCTGAAACTCGTTTGGAGAAAGCATCCATCAGTCCCTCGTGTATGGAATACTCTATCTCTGCACCAGTCAAGCGGATTCCTTCGCCCCAGAAAGCTTCCCCTGATGCTTCTACAAGTTTCGGAATATCAAACACTGTATTGTGTCGCTTCAGACGATCCAGATGAATTTTTATAATTTCTGCTCGTTCCTCTGGAGTAGGCAAATCCACAAAAAAGATTTCATCAAACCTGCCTTTGCGCAGAAGCTCTGCCGGAAGCTGCTCGATTTTGTTCGCTGTAGCAAAAACAAATACTGGACTTTTCTTCTCCTGCATCCAAGTCAGCAATGTTCCAAAGATTCTCGTAGCGACTCCTCCATCTGACATTCCGCTTCCTATACCAGAAAGAGCCTTTTCAATCTCGTCTATCCATACGATGGATGGGGAGACGGCTTCGCACATGGCAAGAGCAGAGCGAATGTTTGCCTCAGATGAGCCTACAATGCCCGCAAATACTCGTCCTAAATCCAAGCGAAGAAGAGGCATTTGCCAAGCAGTAGCTACACTTTTTGCACACAAGCTTTTCCCACACCCAGGAACTCCCACCAGCAATACACCCTTTGGCCACTGGATACCGAACTCTCTGGCTTCCGTTGAATACGAAGCCTTTCGCTTTAATAACCAACGCTTCAAATTATCTAATCCGCCAATTTGATCAAGATTAAGAGACTCTGTAGAAATGTATTCCAGTATTCCTGATTTCCGAATGATCTGTTTCTTTTCCTCTAAAATCGTAGAAACATCAGAATCAGAGATGCCTTTATTTTTTACTAATGCTTTTGCTAAACAATTTTCTATTTCACTACGAGTAAGACCTACAGCCGCACGAGCTAAAGCTTCTATCACTTCTGGGGTCTGGTCAATCATAATTCCAGGTCGTCCCTTGTAAGCATCCGTGAAGTTTACGATAATCTGTTTTACCTCCTCCAGTTCAGGAAGTGGTAAATCCAAGATCGTAATTTCCTTTTGTAGCTCAATAGGTATTTCTATACTCGGAGAAATAATAACCGAATTGGAGGGGAAGCCCATTCTTATTTTTTGTGCAAATTCCCGAAACTTCCTAATGTATATGGGCGAACTGGAGCCTCGAATAAACGGATGTAGATCACACCAAACAAAAAGTGTCGGTTCTTTCGCTAAATCTTCTGCCATCTCTAATGCTATCCGAAAATCAGTACTCTTAGCGTCTAGCTCGTCACCGTCCAAAATCAGGCCCTTTGTCGCGGTCCAAATGATAATACGTTTATTTAGTTGCGCGCCAATGCTTTGAAAAACCTCCAGCGCCCGCTCCTCTTCTTGTGTAAAAATATAGAGAATACTGTATCGTGCGCGTATTAAATAACCTACTTCTTCGATGAAATCCTGTAGCATATTCGTGGTCCTCCATCTTACAGCAAAATTTGTATCTTGTTTTTCATACGTTCAGTAGGAAATCCAGTAACATGAATGGATTCTGTATTTGCTATGAGTTCCACTCTTCTCTGTGGCTTTAACTCATCAGGAGAGATACGACCTGTGAGCAAAAGCAGCTTCTTCCCATGCCAAATCTCATCTGATTGATGAAGATAAGGTCCGACTAATGCCGCATCAAATTGGAGCAATGCTTTTCTTTTGACATCGCTTTTTACTATACTCTCTACCGTATAGCCTGAGTAGAGAAGTGCTGTGCCGGTATGAATTTTTCGAAATGCTTCAACCATATCCACCAGTTGTTCCGCTTGATCAAGTGGTTCCCCACCAGAAACGGTTATACCGTCAATCTTCAAGTGACCAAGGTCTCTTCCGAGTTTTTGCGGGTCGAGCAATGTGCCTACTTGATGATCGGGATGCGTCTCTGGATTAAAGCACCCTTTACACCCTATGGAGCAACCTTGCACCCAGACGACCGCTCTCACCCCGGGTCCATTTACTCTGCTGTGATTACATATCTCATGTATTCGCAATGTCGGTGACAAGCTCGATTTCCTCCTACAAATCCAAGATACGCCCGCCATTACTACTCGATCGCTCCATTTTCGTCGATGCAGTTACGTCAGTTACCTCGATATCCAATTTTCTATTGTTTGTGCTAGGAGAAGGCGGGGTGGACATATTATGATTCTCCGATGTTTGTAGGTACCTTCCATCTCGGGTATTCTTGACATTGTCCACTTGAGTCGACAGGTGTGCTTTATCCAGTGCTTGTAAAAAGTAGGTCATGAATTGTTCTGGTGAATCCTGAAAGCTACTACCTTCCATTTTTAAGCGTATGACTTCATCTTGGGAGATCCCAAGAAATAGGAGCAATCCTTGTCCATCATTCCCTCCCCCTAATAGACCCAACTTTTTAATATCACGAAGCTGCCATTCCCTTCGTACAGCTTTCAAGTTCTCATTCATCGCGATACAAACAAGTGCATCTTGCTTGACGAGAAAGACTTTGTTTCCCGGCTGTACATTCGTCCAACTCTCAAAATCCTTATACAAGGCATTGACAATATCCTTTGAAGTAATAATTCCGATTTCTTCTAATTCAAACAAGGAAGCATCATCAATTTTCGTATGGAGCGAAATTCGTCTCTTAAATATGAACTGTAGTACTAAAATAACAGTGATTCCAGAAGAGATTGCATAAAAAGTACTTATATTAAATAGGACGCAAACAAGGATAAGTCCAGCTAACCCATACTGGACATATGTAATGTGCTTAATCTTTTGCTCTCCCGTGTTACGAAAAAACGAAAATCCTTTTCCAGGTTGATAATCCGTTAATTGATTTTGTAGCGTTTTCTTAAATTTCCCAATTCCCCAAACGCCACCAATCACAAATAACAATGAAATAAGAATGAGAATGACATTTCCGGCAAAAATGCCTACAATAGTAAAAAGACCAAAAACAATGACACTTTTCCATAACGTCCTGATTTTGGCGTTAATTTCTTTGACAGTCTCATCTTGTGTATCCATATACGTTTCCCCCTTTATCATTATGCTATTATATTACTTTTTTCCCAGATAACACAAAAAGTTCTTGCTATCAATTAGCACGATGAGAAAGACAGCGGCTTTTTTGCATGCAAAAGATCAATTATGATACGCTATCTTCTAATTGGTAAAGCAGGAGGAAACAAACATGCAAAAAACAACAAGCGAAAATGCGATCCACACCCTTTATGAGCAACTCATCACAGGCTGGAATGATCGCAGTGCTACCGGTATGTCCACTCCTTTTGCGACAGAAGGTGAATTGATTGGCTTTGATGGCAGTCAGATCATTGGGCGTGACGAGATTTTCAGTCATCTCGACGAAATCTTCTCCCATCATCAAACACCTCCCTTTGTTTATAAAATCCGGTCGGTACGGTTGTTGAGCGAAGAAGTTGGTATCGTCCGAGCAATAGCAGGCATGATTCCACCAGGAAAAAGCAAGCTGGACCCCACATTAAATACGCATCAGACGCTCGTAGCCGTAAAGCAAGGAGATAAATGGGAAGTCACACTTTTTCAAAATACCCCTGCTCAGTTCCACGGTAGACCCAAGCTAGTCCAGCAGTTTACAGAAGAGCTACGGCAAGGGATGCTCTAAGGAGGGCTACAGCATCATGCAGTATGAGTTTACCACCATGACAAGAGCAAGCAGAAGAAATCGCCTGTCATTGGCACTATGACGGAGCCGACCAAGATGAATTAGCTGAGTTCATGAAGTCATTTTGAATTTTTGAAAAGGGTGTATGCATGCAAATAAAAGAAAGAAGCCTTCGGTAACCTGCCACAAGCAAGTTTACCGGAGGCTTCTCTGTAGTAGGGGGTTCCTTCTTACATCTCTACCTTCCGCTTCCTTCTCAATACATGGCGTTCCTTCGCTTTTTCATACTGGATGCGCTCTTCTTCTGTATCAGGAATGACACCAGGTACGATTGTCGGCTTTCCATGATCGTCGAGGGCAATCATCGTCAGATACGCGCGTGCTGTCATGCGCTTTTCCCCGGTCAACAAGTTCTCCGCTTCCACTCTCACGAATACTTCCATCGATGTCTTATGGGTCCAGGTGACATATGCCTCCAGGTTGATCGCTTCCCCTGTCTTGATTGGCGCGAGAAAATCGAAGGAATCGCTGGACGCAGTGACAACAGGCATACGGCAATGTCGCATTGCTGCGATGCAGGCGATTTTATCTACGTATGCCATGACTTTCCCACCGAAAATAGTATGGTGGTGATTGGTATCCGGTGGCAAGACGAGATCAGTCAAGAAGGTTCTCGATTGTTGGATCGGCCGTGCATCTGTCATCATTTGTGAGGGTCCTCTCATCGTGTGCTCCTCTCCTACTGGGCTGTCAAACGAATTCGAATCGCCTTCGTTGCCTCAACCATGTTTCGTAATGACTGAACGGTTTCTTCTCTCCCTCTCGTCTTCAGCCCGCAATCCGGGTTAATCCAGAATTGATCGGGTGGAAGTACTTGTACACCTCGTGCTACCATATCTTCCATTTCAGAGACAGCTGGAATTCGAGGGCTATGGATGTCGTATACGCCAAGCCCGATGCCTTTGTCATACGTACCTGTTTCGAACACAGACACGAGCTCTCCGTGGCTGCGGGAAGTTTCAATCGAAATCACATCGGCATCGAGTTCGCTGATGACATCCATAAAATCATGGAATTCGCAATAGCACATATGTGTATGAATCTGGGTGCTCGGCGCAACGGTGGAGGTCGCTAGACGAAACGCTCTGACAGCCCACTCGAGATAAGCTGCCTGCTCTTCTTTTTTGAGCGGAAGTCCTTCGCGCAGCGCTGGTTCATCGACTTGAATCATGAGAATCCCCGCTTCTTCCAAGGCTTCTACTTCTTTTCGCAATGCCAACGCGATTTGTTCGCACACTTCTTGTCTGGAGACATCGACTCGAGAAAACGACCAATTCAGAATCGTTGCAGGGCCAGTTAACATACCCTTCATTGGTTTGGCGGTCAATGATTTTGCATACACACTTTCCTTGACCGTCATCGGTGCTACAAACTCCACATCTCCGTAAATAATAGGTGGCTTCACGCAGCGCGAGCCATATGACTGCACCCAGCCGTTTTTCGTGAACAAAAAGCCATCGAGCTTTTCGCCAAAATACTCAACCATATCGGTTCGTTCGAACTCACCATGGACGAGGACATCCAGACCGAGCTCTTCTTGTATGTCGATCCATTCCTTGATTTGCGTCTGAATGAAACCATCGTATTGCTCCACTGTCCAGTTCCCTTTTTTAAACTGCTGTCGGGCTTGGCGGACCTCCGCCGTCTGCGGGAAGCTTCCGATTGTAGTAGTTGGCAACAGTGGCAACTTCCACGTATTTTGTTGAATCTCTCGGCGTTCGAGATAAGGAACACTTCTTTCAAGTTTTGCAGCAGCGATTTGACGTAAAGCATCCTTCACTTCTTGACGATTCCTCGCAGGAGATAATGCCAGCTTCAGCAAGTCCGCTTCATTTTGAGCGATCTCTTTCGAAATGACATACTTACCATATCGGAATCCTTGGACTAAGAGCTGTACTTCCCCCAGCTTTTCGTCGGAAAACGCCAATGCGGGCATGACTTCCTCTGGCAAGTCGCTCTCTGCTTCAACCGTTACAGGTACATGCAACAAACTACTGGACGGCTGCAACCACAGCTTTTCGAGTGGAACGATCTCGGTAATTTCTTTGACCAGCTCCCATTTCTCCTCAATAGACGCACGCCATATGTTTCGGCCGCCGATGACTCCCGCTGCGAGAATCTTGTCTGCTGGAAACCCGTGTCTTTTCAGATTGGTCAGATTACGCTTCACTCCGTGTACAAAATCAAGGCCGATTCCTTTTACTGGTAAGGAGACCAGCTCCTCGTACCAATCCACCGCTTCAAAATAGGTTTGCAGCATGCATTGTAGATGCGATAGTGCTTGACCGATTTGCGCATAGATACGTTTGATAATGGCGCGATCATGCTCCGACACATCCAGCACAAATGCAGGCTCATCGATTTGCACCCATTCCACGCCGTGCAGCTCCAACTCCCGGAGAATGTCAATGTAGAGCGGTACGAGTTGATCCACGATGTTTTCAAATTCGTTTTTTTCATATCCTTTAGACAATTTGACAAATGAATACGGGCCTACAATGACAGGCTTTCCGATGATGCCAAACTTTTCTTTGGCCTCCAAATAGGCCTGAAGAGGCTTGTTCTCGGTTATGGCTGGTTGTCGTTCACCGAACTCCGGGACGATATAATGATAGTTCGTGTTAAACCATTTCGTCATTTCGCTGGCGACAGCTTCCTTCGAACCGCGAGCCATGGCGAAGTATGTGGCTAATGAAACCGGGCCTCCCTCGTATTCATAACGCTTGGGGACCATTCCAAACATCACTGCCATATCCAGCATATGATCGTAGTACGTAAAGTCACCCACAGGGATCAGCTCGACCCCTTTTTCCTGCTGACGCAACAGGTTTTGGTGACGGATTTGCTCCATTTGCTGTACCAGGCTTGCCTCATCGATAGTGCCTGCCCAAAATGCTTCTAATGCCTTTTTCCACTCGCGGTTCTTCCCGATCCGTGGATATCCCAAATTGCTGCTTTTCATGAGCTTCCTCTCCATTCTTTATTCGATCTTGACTTGAATCCGCCCAATAAAAAAGGCATCTCCAACGATCAAAAAGAACGTTAGAAATGCCAAATAAGCACTGAGATCACAGCATCCTAACACCTCCCTATCTCCCGTAGGTTAAGCAGTGTCGTCGAAACAGGCAGGTCTCCTGACTTTGGGATCATCGTCTGCACATGCCTTCCCAATCCGTTTGGATCAGTGGCTGATCGATGTGCCGACTCCCCTCATACAGTGGCGGGACCGTGTCGGATTCTCACCGACTTCCCTTTTCATCCTTGGTCAAACTTGATAACCAAAGAACCTGTTCCCACTCCTATGAAGTTGTCATGGTTCTGTGAAGTGCCCCCAAAAACTAGCAGGGCAGCATACTGTTCATACCGTAACACAAAATCCATTTTTTGTCATACTAAAATATAAAATCATCATCGGTCAACGGCTCTACGTTTAACGTACGGACATAACCATTTCCTTTTTTCGAGAAGAAGTCATGCTGCTTCGTCTGTGTGCGAATGCCGTTCAGCACGATCGGGTTCACTTCTTCCTCCGGGAATAGCGGGTCCAGCCCCAGATTCATCAATGCTTTGTTCGCGTTGTAGCGCACGTAAGCATGAACCTCGTCAGCCAATCCGATTTCCGTATACAACGAGGTCGTATAGGCCTCTTCATTTTCTTGCAGCTCATGCAAAAGGGCATACAGCTCCTCTTTTGCTGCGGTCTGCTCGACCACACTCAGACCTTGATAGACTTCTTGCGCGAGAACGCCAACATAGAGTCCGTGGATGCTCTCGTCGCGAACAATCAGGTCGATAATTTCCCCGCTGCTTGTCATCTTTCCTTGCCCCGCCAAATAGAGCGGATAGAAGAAGCCGCTGTAAAACAAATAGCTTTCCAGGAAGACGGACGCTACCATCGCCATGTACAAGTCTTTCGGTTTCTCGATTTCATGATAGCGTTTAGAGATGAGGGCCGCTTTCTTTTGCAGATGTGGATTGTTTTCTACCCACGAAAAAATACCATCAATCTCTTCTGTCGATGCCAGCGTTGTAAAGATACTGCTGTACGATTTGGCATGGATTTGCTCCATCATGCCCATGAAGGCGAGAACCGCTTTTCTTTGTAGTCCATCAACATGCTCCATGATCTTCGGCATCCCTACTCCACCCTGAACCGTATCCAGCAAGGTGAGACCGCCCAATACCTTTTTATACGTTTCCCGTTCAGTCGCACTGAGCTCCATCCAGGCCATCTTGTCATCTGACAGCGGAATCTCATCATCCGTCCAAAACTGCATGATGTTTTGATTCCAAAACGTCATCGTAAAATCGTCGTCCGGCCTGTTCCAATTGACTGCTTTCATATGGCGTTCCTCTTCTCTTTTTGCTTGATGCTTTTCCTTTTATGAATCTCGTTCACTAAATCGCGCAGCTAATGCACTCTTCTACGGTCAAATGCTTCGTACGCGTATAGTAGAGTGACTTCAGACCTTTTTTCGCTGCGTAAATGTAGTAGCGAGCTAGTTCTCTGGTTGAAATGTTGCTGTTCACGTGCAGTACAGTCGAAATTCCTTGGTCGATGTGCTCTTGAATTTCGGCAATCAGATCAATCACTTTGAATTGATCGATCACATACGCCGATTTGTAGTAGAAATAGTTTTCCTGCGACAAGTACGGCATCGGGTAGTACGTCGTAGAGTTGGCATACGTTCTCGTTTCGATATGCTCGACGATTGGCATCACGCTAGAAGTTGCATTCTGAATGTAGGAAATGCTCTGTGTTGGTGCGATCGCCAAACGGTACGCATGGTAAACGCCATACTTTTGCACCTTTTGTTGTAGTTCCGCCCAATCCGCTGGCGTCGGAATGTGCATTCCTTCAAAGAGAAGCTTTGCTTTTTCCGTCCGTGGGCTGTAATCGTTTGTCATGTACTTGTTAAAATAAGTGCCTTTTGCATATTCCGATTGTTCAAAGCCCAAGAAGGTCTTGCCTGTTTCCTTGGCAATTTCCATGCTTTTTTCCAAGGAGTAGAAGTTCATCATCATGAAAAACGTACGAGCGAAATCCTTGGCTTCTTCACTCTCGTAGGCGATTCTGTTCTTTGCCAGATAACCGTTCAAATTCATCGCACCGAGCCCTACTGAGTGCAGCTCACTGTTTGCTTTTTGAACGCCCGGAGCGTTTTCTACACGGGTCATGTCACTTACGGCAGTAATCGCTTCGATTCCTTCGTGGACGGATTCACGGACCATTTTGCGTTCCATCACGTTGACGATATTGAGTGATGCCAGATTGCAGCTAATATCGCGACGGATGATATCCATCTCGCCGTAATTGGTGATCGTCGAAGTCTCCTGCAGCTGGAAGATTTCCGTGCATAGGTTGGACATTTTCACCGAACCGAGATCTTTTAGGGCATGGTTGTTGTTCGCATTCGTTTTGTTCATGATGTACGGATAGCCCGATTCCATTTGGATCATCGCGATTTTCGTCAACATCTCTCGTGCGCTCATCACGGTCTTTTTCTTGACGCGATCGTTTGCCAAGAGCTCCTCGTACATGTCATCGAGGTCCATATCATCCAGATGCACACCGTATTCTTTGTACACGGAGTATGGAGCAAACACAGTCAGTGGCTTGTTTTCTTCAGCCAGCTTGTAGAACACGTTTGGTACGATTAGGCCGATGGACAATGTTTTGATGCGTGCTTTTTCATCGGCATTGATTTTTTTGCAATCGAGAAACTCGTTGATATCCCAGCCAAAGATGTTGTAGTACGCTGCACCTGACCCTTTGCGTTGCCCCATTTGATCTGCGTAGGAAAACGCATCTTCCAACAGCTTGAGAACCGGCATGACACCTTTTGCCGCGCCCTCGACGCCTTTGATCGGCTCTCCTCGTCCGCGAAGCTTGGACAGGTTCACGGCTACACCGCCGCCAATTTTGGATAGCTGCATACAAGTTCCCAAAATAAAGTTGATGGAATTCAGTGAATCATCCATTTCGAGCAAGAAGCAGGAAACCATTTCTCCCCTGCGGCTTTTGCCTGCGTTCAGGAAGGTTGGCGTCGCCGGCTGCAGGCGTTGATCCATCATGGAGACCGTTAAACGCTTGGCGAGCTCAAAGTCACCCTGTCCAAGGGACAGTGCCACAACGGCCACCCGGTCTGGATACTGCTCCAAGTACATCGATTTATCGTTCGTTTTCAAAGCGTAATCTTTATAAAATTTGGAGATAGCCATATACGAAGCAAATTGAAAATCGACGTCATAGGCCAAACGGAAAACTTCATCAACCTGCTCAACCGTGTATGTTTCATAGACGTTTTCATAGAAGTCATTCTCGATCAAATAGTCCATGCGTTCTTTGACACTGCCAAAAGTCATCGTGTTGGACTGCACTTCTTCCATGAAGACCGCAACCGCTTCCCGATCCTTTTCCAGTTGATAAAATCCGTCATTGCCACGCTGCATCAGTTCGTTGTTCAATTCAATATGCCGCAATTGCTGCCACCCCACTCGTAAATTGTTCCACGTCACGGCCGGTACCGGACAGTTCAAACTTAGAAATCACCGGAACACCATATTGGCTCGCGATCGTATCCGCGCTTTTGGCAAAGCTGGTTCCCCAGTTGCGGTTACCGCTGGCGGATACTCCGCGCAGATGGACATGATTTCGCTTCAGGAACGTCGCCACCTTCTCCGGCACTTGTCCGAATCCCGTCGTGTATGTGATCAAAATGAATGGCTCGTCCAGCACCATATCTTGATCAATTTCCACATGTGGCAAATTTATTTTGTTGACGAATCTTCGGACGTTTCCTGTTTTTGAATCATAAGCGATTAGCATGTCCCTCATCCTATCCTGCTATTTTTACTCTGTATGTATGTTATTTAGCCAAAGTAAAAGCGCATCCGACGTTTACATGCCGAATGCGCGTGATGACTTCCATCTAGCAATTCGCCAACGCGAATTGAGCGCTCGAACACTTCCCTATCTCCCGTAGGGTAAACAGTGCAAGCGGTTAGGCAGGTCTCCTGGCTTTAGGATCATCGCTCCATTTCACCTTCCCAATCCCTCATGGATCAGTGGCATTCTTACGCAAATGGAACTCTCTCATTACAGTGGCGGGACCGCGTCGGATTCTCACCGACTTCCCTATTAAGTCTACCAAATCTGGCTGGCAAACACCTTACCGCATCAATATGTAGTTGGTAAAACTTACTTTACCTCAATATATCGTAGGAGTCAAGCTCAGTATGGGCTCTTTTCGAAAACTAACTATTCTCCTTTTTCGGCTATTGCCAATCTCTGGTTCTCGTTCATATAATAGATTTTGTGCGTGTTGGTTAGCCTTGGAGAGATTGGAGAGTAGCCCTCATGAAAAGCACCGACTATCAACCTGTCGTCATTCCTCGTTCTTACAGTAAAATCATGACGTATCAAGAGCGTGACTATCACATTTTCGTAAGTATACCTGCCGATCCCCCTCCGGAATCAGGCTTTCCCGTCATATATTTGCTAGATGGCAACTCTGTTTTTGCCACTATGACCGAAGCGATACGGATACAATCACGTGGCCCCAAACGAACTGGGGTGTATCCTGCTATCGTCGTCGGGATTGGCTATCCAACAGACGATCCATACCATCCTGCCCGTTTCAATGATTACACGCATGAAGTTCCCGCCTCAGAGCTTCCTGGCAGCCCAAAAGGAGCCGAGTGGCCACAAATGGGGGGAGCGGAGCAGTTCCTCACCTTTTTAGAGGAGGAGCTCAAGCCTAGCATCGAAAACGACTTCCCCATCGATCGGACGCAGCAAGCGATTTTGGGACATTCGCTAGGCGGCTTATTTGTCTTGCATGTGCTTCTGTCGAGACCACACGCATTCCAGCGGTATATTGCCGGTAGCCCCTCTATCCACTGGAATGAGAGCGTGCTGCTTGCGAAGGAGAGTCAATTGCCGAGCCTGCTGACAGATGACCTCGACGTCCATGCGCTCCTGACGATCGGCGAGTTGGAAAACGATGGGCGATTCTTGGTCAAAGAAAAATCGCTGGCGATGATCGAACGATTGTCCTCCATGGGTAAGGGCCAAATCAAGGCTTCCTTTAAGGAATTTGCCAACGAAAATCACTCGTCTGTTTTGCCAGTCTTCATTAGTCAAGGACTCAGATTCGCCACAAAAAAAACTGCCCGCTACTAGCAACGGGCAGTTTTTGTTTATCATGATTCGCTTACTGTAGAGATAACACTTTGGTGATTTGGGGCAGCTCTTCGATGGCAGAGACAATCGTCGGTGTAATCTCTTCATCAGTCACAGAGATCAGCAGGGCATTCTTCCCTTTTTGTTCGCGCGATACATTCAATTTGGAAACGTTGATTTGATGATCGGCTAGTTTTCGTGAGACATCATAAATCACGCCTGGATAATCGATATGGTGAACCAACAATCCATGGGCCCCTGGAGGTATGCGACACGCGCAGTAATTGATTTCACTGATGTACACTTCTCTCCAATCTTGGGCAAAGGTGTACTTGTTCGCTCCTACACGCAAAATCGCCAAATGATTCGCATATTCGCCGGAGCTATGTTGGACAGGAACCTTCGTCCCGAGTCCTTCCACTAGCAGTGTTGCGATTTCCTCTTTATTTTCATGAGCAAGTATACTTAATTGTGCACCCGCTAACTCTGGCTCGAGTCTTCGAATCAGTTCAGCCAGCTCACGCAGTCCAGCATGTTGGGTCATGTGATGCCTTCACTCTCCCAGTCAGGTTTATCCTTGTTACTACGGTAGAATCCATGCTTCCGGCTCTTTCTTAATGGAGGATTCGTTATCAGCACGATACCAAGCCGTCAACGTTTGCCCATCTTTCGTATAGTAGATGCGGTAGATGGTATTGCCTTTTCCGCTATTGGTAAAAGGACTTTCCTCCTTTGGAACCGCTGTCACACCACCCGCGACTACAATCCCGCCGTTCTCCTTGATGACGTTTTGGATCGTCGCCATATGCTCTTTCCCCTTGGAGGCCATCCCGAAATAAGAGATGACCGCCAAGAGAACCGCTCCCGCCAAAAATGAAACGATAATCACTTTTGATTTTTTCGTAGCATCCACCGAGTGCTTCCCCCGTCTATCTTAGTTCTCTTTATCGACGAAGCGTACCTTGTCAATCGTTCCGCCACCCAAACAGAATTCCCCATCGTAGAAGACGACAGCCTGACCAGGTGTCACTGCTTTTTGCGGCTGATCAAATACAACTTCGACGTTGCCATCCTCTAGCAGGTGAACAGTTACTCCCTGATCTGGCTGGCGATAACGGAATTTCGCAGTACAAGTAAACGTTTCGGAAGGCTTCTTTTCACTCACCCAGCTCACGTTGGTCGCCAAGAGACTCTTCGAGTACAGACGGATATGATTAGAGCCTTCGCCGACGATCAGGACATTCCGTTCCAGATCTTTGTCTACAACAAACCAAGGCTCTCCGCTCGTGCCATGACCGCCGCCTATCCCTAAGCCTTGTCGTTGACCCAATGTATAGTACATCAGTCCGTCGTGCGTACCGATGACAGCTCCATCAACCGTCTCGATATTTCCTGGTTTGGCAGGCAAATAGTTTTGCAGGAAATCGCGGAAGTTGCGCTCCCCAATAAAGCAGATCCCTGTACTGTCCTTCTTTTTCGCTGTATAGAGTCCTGCTTTCTCTGCGATCTCCCTTACTTGAGGCTTTGGGAGATGACCAATCGGGAACATCGTTTTGGAAAGCTGTTCTTGGCCCAATACATTCAAGAAGTAAGTCTGGTCCTTGTTGTTGTCCGCACCACGAATCAGCTTGTACTCACCGTCGATGTACTTGACCTGCGCGTAATGGCCGGTAGCAATATAATCCGCCCCTAAATCCATGACCTTGGCAAGAAGCTCACCGAACTTGATTTCACGGTTGCACATAACATCCGGATTCGGTGTACGTCCCCTTTTATATTCATCCAAAAAATACTGGAATACTTTGTCCATGTATTCTTTTTCAAAGTTTACCGTGTAATATGGAATGCCGATCTGTTCACAGACGCGCCGGACATCCTGGAAGTCTTCTTCCGCCGTGCAGTGGCCGAATTCATCGGTATCATCCCAGTTTTTCATGAAGATGCCGATGACGTCATATCCCTGTTGCTTAAGCAGGTAAGCCGTCACGGAGGAGTCGACTCCGCCGGACATACCGACAACGACGCGTGTATCTTCTGGTCGCTTCATAAGTCTTTCTCCTCTTATTCAATTTATACCATTACAGATTACCATGTTTCGCAAAACAAATCATGTTTTGTTGCACTTTTGCCCGATAGAATAAAAAAACGCCTGACGCAAAGTTGGCGCCAGACGTTTGGTAGCAAGGTTATGCCTGCGAAGATTCATCCTTGATTTCCGAGCGATATCCCTCGATGCTTTCTTCACGACGCTGATTTTTCGCTTCGAGGTTTGCTCTTTCCTCCTCGGAAATCTCGCCAGCATTAGCCGACAGGTAAGCTTCGGACTCACGAATGTTCTCTTCCGTATTGGAAATCATGTTTTGCAGCTTTTCTGCGTTGTCAGAACGGTCATCCGGCTTCGCCATAATGGATACGCCTCCTACTAAGGGTTATGTGCAACACCTTTACCATTGTGCGCCAATCATGGTTTCTTTATGTACCCGTGTTATAATAGAAGAAACGGATTAAACGAAAAAGAGGGTTTCACCTATGGCTTCCTTAGATTTGCTGGAAAGAAAGCTGCTTCGGATCATCTCTGATACCGATCCTGTCCGCCTCAAACGACAATGGGTGAAGGGGCAAAAGGTACCTGTATCCGAAGTGGAGCAGCGCATGCGAATCGATCTTCTCTTGCGCAGACTCGACAAGCTACCTGAGGCCAAGCGTCAAGAAGTGCTTGCGCTACTCAAATGGTTTAACTGGTAGAGATTAGCGGATGGACGTTCCCAGACGCCACTGGCCGTCTATCCGATTCATTTGCTTCGTATCCACAATTGCATCTTTATTCAGTGGTCCATAGATGTGTGGATACAGCAATCCATCCTTTGCAGCCTCGTATTTGACTTCCGAAGTCGTTTTCGTTTCATCGACAACGAGTACATACAACTCCTCGTCAAACTGTGCGTAGACGCGGTTTGCTACCTTTTCAAGCAGCTCGTCCCCTTTTGTCGCGTGAATAAAGCCCTCCTGCTCGTAATCGCGCGGTAAGTAATGATCCTTATCCATCCACTTTTCCCAATATGCTTTTGGTACCATGCAGTAAATGATAGAGTCTTGCATGTTTCTCCTCCAAATTTGACTATTTTTTTGGCATTGCTTTGTTCAGGTGACGCATAGCTTTATCATAGAACATCTGATCTATTTGCCCTTGATCATATCGCCATTGAATGAAGTTACGCAGAGAGTGCAAATCCACCCAGGCATCCTTCGCTTGTGGATTGCGGTCAGGTACCTCTCCTGTTATTTCACCCTCGTAGACAAGCTTCGCCATCTCGGTTGGGTGCATGCCGATCTGATAAGCGATTTGGTGTAATGCGATTTTCATGGAACCTCCCCTTGCTTTCGCATGGATACATCTTATCTCCCGTCTATTGTGCCAGTCTTTTCGAATAATGCCAAGCCCCAAGCCCTACTCCCTAAGGATGTACCTTCCTCTCTTGCGTTTTGCTACAATGAACACAGTATTACAAGGAAGGGGCGGTATCCCATCATGTCAAAACAACGAAATCAACCACGAAAGAGATGGTTCCAGCGAAAACGCATCTGGTTTCCCCTTCTTTTCATCGCATTCCTGTTTCTGGGTAACAGCTCTTATCTTGCAAAAGAGCCAGAAGGCGAGCCTTTTTTACTTGCTCACCGGGGAATGGCGCAAACCTTTCATATGGAGAACATCACCAACGAAACTTGTACGGCGGAACGGATTTATCCACCGGAGCATCCGTACCTGGAAAATACGATTCCGTCCATGCAAGCGGCTTTTGATGCAGGCGCGGACGTTGTTGAGCTCGATGTACAATGGACCAAAGACAATCGATTCGCTGTGTTTCATGACTGGACGCTCGACTGTCGGACAAATGGCACCGGTGTCACGAGAGATTATACCCTGGCCGAATTACAACAACTCGACATTGGCTACCATTATACAGCGGATGAAGGGAAAACCTTCCCTTTCCGTGGAAAAGGGATTGGTATGATGCCCTCTCTCGATGATGTGCTACAAACATTCCCTCATCGCTCGCTACTTATCCATATCAAAAGCAATGACCCACTCGAGGGGAAAGCCTTGGCGGATGTTTTGGCAACATTACCTGCCCAGCGACTGGCACAACTCTCTGTTTATGGCGGTGACGAGCCAATCGAGACATTGAAGCAACAACTGCCTCAGCTACGCGTGATGTCTATGGCGACAATGAAAAGCTGCCTGATCCCGTACATTGCAACAGGTTGGTCCAGATATGTACCGGAAGCCTGTGCGCAAACTCAATTGCATATTCCTGATCAGATTGCTCCATGGCTCTGGGGTTGGCCGAATCGTTTCATGGCCAGAATGGAAGCAAAAGACACCCGCGTGATCCTGGTCGCAGGCAGTGGAGATGTGTCGCAAGGCTTTGATGTCCCGACTGATTTAAAACGAGTGCCAGAAAGTTTTACAGGAGGAATATGGACGAACCGGATTGACCTGATCGGCCCAGCCTTTCGCGAAAACGTAGAAAAATAATGAAACGACTCTTCAATACATTCGTATATACTTATATGAAATAGACTTCCGACCTAACTAGGAGTGATTGATATGCTCAAGAAGCTATTGAAAAATTTACTCGGTAATCACTCATCTTCGCACAAGTACCGGAAATACAGCAGCAGCGATTACAAGCATCGCAGAAATTACAGCTCAAGCAATCGGTACGGTCATTCCCATCACGGCAGCTCTCATTATAAAAGAAAGCGTTCGAGCCGTAGCTTCTTCAGTAGTTAAACAATCGTTTAACAGATGAGCAGACAACAAAACTCCGCTAATCGCCAGCGGAGTTTTTTCATTTAACGAGACATGACTTCTACGAAACGATCCAGTGGCAATGCATGTACGGTTCTGTTTTTCTGGCCTTGTATCGTTTTGGCCATCAACATGGAATTCAGGATCGCTTCATTGACCGCCTCGGTCGCTGCTTCAAACAGTGCATCCAGTTGTTCGGACGGAAACATTTTCACTGTGCTCATCTGCTCGTCGCCATACGAATAGCAATTTCCTGTGGAGAAGGTCAAGAAGAAATCACCGCTGCCCTCCTCGCCAATTGCACCGAGCTGTGCCATCGCGAGTGACGCTCGTTTGGAAATGCGCTTGCATTGTGTCGGCAAGAGAGGCGCGTCTGTCGCAATCGTGACTAAGAAAGAACCGTCATTTTCAGGAGTTACCCACGGCAAAGGGACTTCATTTTCGGAGATCAGCTGGCCCACAGGAATACCATTCACTTTCAAATCGTGTCTTCTGCCAAAATTCGTCTGCACCAATGCTCCGACAGTAAAAGTGCCACATTCGGTTTCGACGATGCGTGAGGAGGTTCCGATTCCGCCCTTGAATTCAAAGCAGATCATCCCGGTACCTCCGCCCACATTGCCTTCCTCGACATGTCCTGTACGCGCTTCTACAATCGCTTCTTCCAAATCCTCATACTGTATCTGCGTCTTTTCGAGATCACTTAACCAACCATCCCATGTCTCCGCGACGATTCCATTGGAAAACGGTTCAAGCCCCTCGATTTTTCTCGTCGCACGCGCAAGATGATGATGTGCCAGCCCGAGTAAATGACTACCCGTAAATACGATCGGTGTCACGAGCGTACCCGTCTCTTCTATCCAGTGACTTCCCGTAAATTCGCCTGTACCATTAAAGGAGAAGAAACCAGCAGGAAAATGCTGCCCCTCCAATTGACCGTCGTTGGGAACAATGACGGTCAAACCCGAACAAACGTCTTCCTTTTGAATCGTTTTGTGGCCGACCCGCACACCTTTTACATCCGTAATCGCGTTAAACGCACCCGGGATTCCCGCCCCGATAAAAACGCCACATTCTCTCGCTCGTTTTCTCGTCATGTTACTCTCCTGTCATTTTTGAATCTTCCCATAAGAATAGTGTTGTAGTAATTGCCATCGGAAAGAACTTTGTCGTTTTTGAGTACCCCTTCGATTTCAAAACCAAACCGTTTGTACAGCTCAATTGCCTTCTCATTCGTTTCCATCACATTCAACGTCATTTTGGTAATGTGGTTGGCGTCTGCCCAGGCAACTGATTCTTGCAAGAGATTCTTCCCAATGCCATAACCCCAGAACTCTTGTGATACGCACACACCAAACTCAACTTTGTGGGCAAATCTGTTTAAGTAAACACCTGCACATCTAGAAAACCCGACAATCCGATCTTGTATAACAGCAACTAAAAACAAATTTCTTGCACTTTCTGCATCCGTTTTGATGATGTGTTCGAATCCTTGCACATCGATAAAAGCCTCACCTCTTTCTCTGTCCAAATTTTCAGTCTCCCCATCGATTTGCAGCCGCAGGTCCGACAATTGTTGTGCATCTGTTTCTATTGCAGAGCGAATCGTGTACGATAATCCGTTCACAGAAAGGAGTTGTTGGCTGATTAGCATCATTTTTCTCCTATTGGTAAAATTTTGGTCTTTATTCTATCATAGGTAGAAGTTTTTGTGAATCTTCTCTCTTCATATAGAGAAAGGAAATTACAATATGTTTACATAACATTTATTATGTTCATTTATACGACAAACTGTGGATATGCTACAATAAGGAAAAGGAGCGTGCTCGCATGAATTTTTCTAAATCATTTTATTATACGGTAAACCATTCCAAGGTAGAGGAATATAAGAAGGTGCTCGATCTAATGAAAATCCCCTACATCGTGGAAGCACCGATCGTCTTGCTGAATCAAGGAGCGAATGAATACTCCTTCGTTTTCCCTAACATGTCAGGTCGTCTTTATGGAATGGTGAGTAAGTTATTTCAAGCGGACGGGAAGCCCTATCCGAAGAATGGAACATAGGTAAAAAAAGGACCCAGAAACCCTGCATGAGTTGAATTTCATGTAAGGTTTCTACCTGCACTGCTATGCATGTACATTGATAATTTTCTCCATCTCGATCCATTGACTACTCGTTTGGTTTGCTAATTGAACACGCCGCGCCTTCGGGTCTACCCATTTGACCACACCCCACATGCTGCACGTATTCCCCCGCTCCCCCTCAAAGGACATACACCAGCTCACATTCAAGGAATAATTCTCTCTTGCCGAATCTCGCAGCATGTACATAAATGCCTCTCTTTCTTTGTCCGTTACTTCAAGATTGCCGTTAGCCACGCTTTTCCACCCGCCTCATCATGTGTGAGAAATTGTATTTCCATTATAGTTATTACGAACATAAGTTCGCAACCTTTTTTTCTATTCCTCATGAAGGGGTCCCGCCAACAAAACGCGAATTTCACACGCTATCGAGAAACCGTTTGGTGCATAAACAGATTGGAAAAAGAGAGGGGATAACCCATAAATGATTCCAAGGAAATCATAACGATTGATGAAGTTATCGAGATTTTGGAAGGGAATATTCACGAATTCCAAGTGTATCTGCAAACGATCAAAATAGACTCGAAAGACCCAGATTACGCTTATATGGTCGGCCAGACAAGTGGTTTGCTACTGGCTCAGACATTGCTGCATCAGCTACAAAGACATCAAAATGACAAAGCCTGAGTAAACCTCAAAACCTTGATTTTCCTTGGCGAACAGGAAATCGAGGTCTTTAATGCATCCCAATCCTTAGCGTGGGTTTTATGTCATTTGGTTAGCGGTACCCCAATAAGAGTACAAGTGTAGGAAAACATCAACCCTCCTTCAGTGATCTGAGGAGGGCTTTAGTATTACATCAACATTAATTCTACTTGTTGTGCCTTCGAGAAATGGCTAGGATATCAAAAAGAGAGATAATGATGAAGAAAATTATTCCCCCCATTAAAGTTTCTCTTATCTCTAGTTGAAATTGAAAAAAATACGGAAGGGCAATTAAAATAAGAGCCGCTAATATGTTCCAAAGTAATTTTGTTCTGACATATTCACGAATATAACCCAAGCAAATCAATCCTCCTTGGAAATCTGGGTGGTTATTGAAAAATAAATGTGCATTCCATTAGTCCATTTTAGGAATTAATAGAATGCACATTTTTATATGACAACTCTAGCATGCGGAGTGCCAGCGTGTTGGTACGTATGCGTAGCAATCAAGATAAACTCCACAACCTTCATCTTGATTTAAAAACGCATAGAGAGATAATGCGGCTGCGGCAGAAGTCCAAGTTGAAAACCAGCTTGGTGGTCTCTTACCATTTTTCTCCATCAAATATTGAATGGTTCCAATTGCTCCGCCTACAGTAATACCAGCTTTAAGTCCAATGTCCTTTTTTAGATCCTCAATAAATTGATGTGACCAATAAATTTGAAGCCCCCACCAAGTAAAATCATAATCCCAATATTTGCTATGCTTAATGGCAGATGGAGAGACTTTATTTGATTCAGATTTACTGTTTGCGTCAACCAAGACTCCATTAGAGGCAACAAGTTCGTGTTTAAATGGAATAATTTGTTTATTTGTTTGAGTAATAATTTCTAAAGCCATCTTATATTTTTCTTTTCCCAATGCTTTTATTGCATCTGTGGACAAATAGAATTGTTTTGTCTTCTCGTCCAATTTTACATATTGCGTTACTTCTTGGATAAAACTTTGACTTATAGCCTCTTGTGTGCCAGAAAAATATTGATTGCTTTTCTCGTAGGCATAAGATGAAGGACCATTAATTGTTTGTGCGAATGTGGGAGCAGAAGTTGTTAATAGACTCAGCATTGATAATGCTAAAATGGACTTACCAAATGTTTTGGCAACTTTAGTCATACCTATTCCTCGCTTCCTAGTGATAGATATAAATTTACTTTACTCAATAGTCCGATGTTATCAAAAACCGGTTAAATCCCTCAATTATTGAGTCAAGCTCCCTTATTCTCGCTATTTCTTAGTTTTTCATTTCTTTCAACCATTTGGTAGAGTAGGCAGAGAAAGCACTCGCGTCAAGGAATTCGTTTGACCTCAGACCTTTCTCTACCTAGGCTGAAGAAAAACAAACAAACTGTGCTAATCGCAGCGTTGCTATACTCTTACGACAAATGGCTTTACTCGTTGCTGTTCCACAGCCTGTCTAAATCCTACGGGCGACAGGCCATACAAACTACCGTGAATGCGGCGTTCGTTGTAGGCCAACTACGTTCGTTGTAGGCCAACTACCAGCGAACGTGACACCACCCGCAAAGTAAAAACCAGAATAAGTTCCTAAAATAATGAGATTTGGAACTTTATTGCATCCTTTGTTTCTTAGATCACAAAATTTAATCGAAGTTCACCACTGATATGGAGTGAAGTTCCAATACCAAAAGTAAAAACGGAACTTTCATCTGATCTGGGCCTTTACTTTACCAGTAACTTACATCTACTTTGCGGGTGGTGTCACGTTTGCTGGATCAGGGCCAGGAAATCGACTTTTTTATTGTAATCAACCCCTTAGCATGCGAATTTCGCGTTTTGTTGGCTGGCCCCCATGAACGATGAGAGATAACAGGAAGTAAGAGGTTCCTCTCTAAAGCAGATGCAACAAACTGAACAATCACTTCCTGATGAAATCCTCTGTTTTTCCCTTTGATTACGTTCACTTCTTTCCTAACCTCTTCCAATACGTAGTCAAGGAATCGCGTCCGAAAATATGGGATCTGGGTCACCTCGATAAAATCCAATTCCCGGCTTACATTTGCCTTGTCCGTAATATCTTGTATGGTCCTGTCATCAAAAAAAGCCGTTTTCCAAAAATCAATTGGAAAACAGCTCTTGCTTTTAGCTTGATAGTTCCTGCGGTTGATGCTGTGGTCTTTTCTCGACCAGCTCCAAAAACTTTCCGAAGGTAGAAGCGAGTATTTGCTGAAACAGCATACCGAGAACAACGGGCAGAGCAACAGGTGCAGGAAAGTACGTGATCGCCATAACTGCCCCTGCACTAATGTTTCGCATTCCACTGTTGAAGGTTAACGTGACGATCACATCACGCTCCCATCCGAACAGTCTTGCAATCCCCCACCCCATCAAATAACCCAAAATGGCTACGAACAGTACGAGGACTGCCATCCCCACCAGTTTTGCGTCCATCATATGAAAGTAAGATGAAACCATCGAGCTATTGATCGCGACGACAACACCCATTCCCATCTTAGAAAATGGCGCTAATTTTGGTGCCAGCGTTTTTTTGACGTTTCCTTTTGATAAATGATTGAGCAGCATACCGATAAGCGACGGCAACACGATCATATAAAATAAGCCCTTCATTAGTTCAGCCAAATCCATCTCGACAGTTGCCCCTAAAAACAAGGACATCCCCACCGGAACAATCAAGGGGGAGAGCATCGTATCCAACAAAATAATGGATAGCGTCAGTGCGATGTTCCCGTAATAAATGGATGTCCACAAAAAGCTCGTGATCCCCGTGGGAATTAAGGCCGCCAACAAAAAGCCTGTGATGACATGGATATCATCTGGATAAAACAACCGGGCCATTGACCAAGCAATTAGGGGCATTAGTGCATGAAGAATCAACAAGTTAACGATTAAAGGGAGCGGTCTGGTCAGTACCTTTGCAAATTCTTTAAATCCCGAACCCAGACTGCCGGCAAATGTCATGAAGGCAAACACCCAGGGAGACAAAAAAGCAAACGGTTGCAAATGTGTCCCGGCTATTACGCCAATCGCAACACTACTTGGCGTGAGTATGGGCATGATTTTCTCAAGCAATCGATTCAGTTTGGCTAACCCGTTCATTTGATACACCTCAAGTCTCGTCCTTTGATGCTATTGATGTGAGGTATGTTATCATGAACAGATTATTGTTACAAGACTAAAGTTCATTAGTAGATTGCATACAGGTCATTTATTCGTAATTTCACCTTGCATACTTTCGTGCATGGGAGTAAAGCCTATGACGGAAAGGAGGTATTTTATGAACGGAATGGATTGGGTAGAATTTATCCGAAAAACCGAAGATAAGATGTATCACCTCCATCGAGCGATAGATGGAATCTGTAATAATCCCGACTATAAGGAATCTGTTACGACCTTGACGGAAGTGGTAAGAGATTATCAAGTCCTTGTGGAAAAAGCCAAGGGTGAATTACGCGGCATCGACCTCCATCGAGATCGAGAGCGCGCGCATCATTACGATCATGATCACCACTAGCCTATATAGACTCCCAGCCAGGGAGTTCTTCTTCGGTCATTAATCACGTAATATTCATTTTATTTTAATCATTCCGTTAAAATAAACAACAAGAACCTCACTCTACCCAAGTAGTCTGTGAGGTTTGTGAAATCGGCTAGCCCTTCATTTTCTTTTCTATTTCTTTTAAGGATTTCTTCTTCTGGCATGCTTCTTTTACATCGGTTGGCCACCGTTCGTCACTCAGCTTTTGCAAATCTTTTATCAATCGCTTGTCAGCTGTCACATGAATATTCGCATCTGGGAAGGCCTCTTTTAATTTCTTCCCGACTTCTTTTTGAATCGATTCCAGCTTGAACCGATTAAAATTCGTTACTTGAATAGCCACATCGAGCTCTTTATCGATTTGCACAACCACTATTTTGTCTATGCCCTTCACGCTAGCTGTAATCGCTCTCGCTCGCTCTTCCCACTGATAATGTCTGACGGGAACAGGCATGCACAACGACTCCGCTTGCGCTTTTTGCTTCGTTTCTGTACCAGATTGCTTCGTACACCCCGTTACGGTCAAAGCGAAAGCCAACGTCAGCATCACGAAAGTTGCCCGCACACAAAACACCTCCTGACCAAAATCACCTGTTACTAGCTTGACCTTGAACGGAGGAAGTATGTAAAAAAAATGCGGTGACTCCTCTGCATAATTTGAGTCACCGCGGACCCCAAGAACATTGCAAGTCCTATGTATAAGAATATAAAAAATCACATCGAAACGCGATAGGAGATAACTGGATATGAAATGGAACAAAAAAAAATCCCAACCAACAAAAAGTGGTTGGGGCGTACGGGGTAGTACGCGTATATCATACGTGAATAATATAATCATATAGGACTTGTATTTTGTTGACAACGAGTAATAATAGGTATTTTTACCTATAGATGGAACAAAAAAATTGCGCCGACTTTGACTGCATCATTTAGCCGGACGCGTGTAATAGAATCCCCAAGGTTGGATTATACTAGCTAGCTTGGATTACTTTTCTATTATCATGAAAACTCATCTTTCACGCCATGCGTAAATAATGGTAACGGGTGAAAATATTACCTATCAAGCTTGATCAACCATAAAAACTCTATGCTGAAGTGTGATACTTTCTATAAAAAGCACAGCCAGAAGTTGTTAATCGTGTTATGATATCCCTGTAAATTCTTGAGGAGTTGAGATGATGAATAGAGAGCAATGGACAACGGTCGATCACTATTTTACGGATAAATTACTGGAAACCGATTCTGTTCTAGACACAGTTCTTCAAGAGAACGCAGCTGCAGGGCTTCCAGCTATTGATGTAGCTCCCAATCAAGGTAAATTCCTTCATCTATTAGCACGGATCCAAGGCGCTCGTTCAATCTTGGAAATTGGCACTCTCGGTGGATACAGTACCATCTGGCTCGCCCGCGCACTCCCTGCTGACGGGCGTCTCATTACTCTTGAATATGATCCGAAGCATGCAGAAGTTGCACAATCGAACATTACCCGCGCAGGACTGGATCAGATCGTAGAAGTGAAGGTTGGACTTGCCCTTGATTCTCTTATCCAACTGCACAACGAAAATCAGGGTCCTTTTGATTTTATTTTTATCGATGCAGATAAAAAAGGAAACCCCGACTATTTCCAATGGGCATTAAAGCTCTCTCGCAAAGGTACTGTAATTATCACGGATAACGTTGTACGAAGTGGTCAAGTCGTGGACGAAACAAGCACGGATCCCAATATTGTCGGTGTACGTCAATTCACCGATTTGGTAGCGGAAGAAAAGCGTGTTAGTGGAACCGTTGTACAGACAGTTGGCAGCAAGGGCTATGATGGCTTTGCGATCATGCTTGTCACTGAGGAGAACTAGTTTTTTCACTTTCAAGGTTGTAACGAGTAGGAGTGTGTACATCTTGTTTAGGCTTGATTTACCTAGCATTATGCTCATCGCTAATGTCATTTTGGTTCTCACGGTACTGTCGTTGATTATCAAAGTGTTGGTGAAGAGAGAGTAGCTGATGTATTTGGAGGTGCTTTTTCTTGGAGCCATTATGTGATCAGTCCCTTACTTTGCGAGAAGTAACAGAGGCAGATCTCCCTATATTTTTCACCCAGCAATTGGACAAATCCGCACATGAGATGGCTGCTTTTACTGTCAAGGACCCAGAAGATAGGGATGGTTTCATCGCTCATTGGACGAGGATTTTGAACGATGATTCGATTGTGAAAAGAGCCATTCTCTTGAATGGGCAGATTGTTGGTAATGTTTCGTGCTTTGAGCTGTTTGGCTTCCCTACGATTGGATACTGGATAGACAAAAGTTTTTGGGGCAAAGGAATCGCGACAAATGCACTTACACTCTTTTTAGAGGACCTCGGACTACGTCCTGTATATGCGCGTGTCGCCCATGACAACATCGGATCCATTCGTGTGTTAGAAAAAAACGGTTTTCAGCCTTTCGGTGTCAATCGGGCATATTCGGAAGCACGAAGCGAAGAAGTGGAAGAACTCATTCTGATCAAACACACATGAGGTTCGAAGCGCTTACCGTGAGCGCTTCCCTTCTTTATATCCAGCGATCATTTCAAAATCGAAAGGGACATCCTACCCTTTTGACCAGCCTTTTAAATATTCTGTGGCCATACGCAAAAGGCTACTGGCAGGTTCATTGGCTAGTGTGGTGTTGGCGTTCTCGATTTTCTTGCTCCGGAAAAAGAACTCTATTGAACGCGTCTTAGAAGGCTTGACTGGGAACGATGAAGAGTGCAATGGTGAGTGGTTGTATGTTTTGACGAAATAAACAAGAAAAATGGGGCTTGCTCCGTCAATGACTTCCCCGATCTTGGATGACCGGTGATGGACCCGTCCGGAGCATCGTACAGTTCGAAACCAACTCGACTGTTTCGAAAAGCATTCGTCAAAATCTTCCTATATGTGCTATAATAGAAGTACAGTTTTTTCTTCCCGAATTTTTGAATCACCCACACAATTGAATGCGGTAATTCCTAAGATGATCTCCTGAATGAATGAGGATCATCTTTTTTGTTTTTTCTAGCAAACATCACATGACGAAAGGTTGTAGATGATATGAATACTTTGCCTTGCCAAGGCTGTAAAGGATTGTGCTGTGGGCCTGTTCCCATAACAGAAAAGGAATTTAAAATGGTACACAAGAAATTGAAAGCGCTTCCAAATAAACTCCGTGACGATCTAAAAAATCAACCGAGAATGTTTGGAACTTGTATCTTCTACGACATGCAAAAAGATCAGTGTGGCATTCATAGCGTTCGACCGGAAGTGTGTCGCGCTTTTGGATATCACAAAAACCTTGTCTGTTTTCGCAAACCGGAATTGGCGACGAAAGAAGCACTGACCTTCAAGGAGAAACCGATTGGATACTTGAGTATTGATTTTACTTGGAAGCATTTTTAAAGATATGGAGCAAATCATGGCTCTCAACTGAATAATAATGTTATAGACTGCCTCATTGAACTATATTCCTCTTTACCCTCTACACTTGATACGCGATAAAAAATGCCGAGGAAGGCAGCATCCCTTCATCCGCCAAAGGTAGTGTATGAGAAGGAGGCTAATTATGTTGAGGGAGAGAACAAATGAAGGTAGAAGGTCTGCAATAATGACTGGGGTGTTATTAATAGCCGGATTGATTACAGGTATATGTAGTGTTGTACCTGTAATTGATGGAGCAGACTACCTTGTCATGGCTTCTCCAAATGAGAACCAGGTACTGCTAGGAGCGTTTTTCCAATTGTTCATGATTGTTGCCTATGTTGGTATTCCTGTTTTGATGTATCCGTTGTTAAGTAAGCATTATAAAGGGTTAGCTCTTGGATCTGTTGCTTTTGGCATCATTGCGGGTATGTTTATTATTCTAGGTGTAATCATTCTTCTGTTGCTTTTGACAGTAAGCCACGAGTTTGCAAAAATCGGAACTTTGCATATATCGTATTTTCAGACCCTGGGTGGATTGTTGCGGGAAGGACGTGATTTAGTGAACCATGTGGCAACGACACTGGCATTCGCGTTGGCGATGCTCTTGTTCACCTGCGTATTTTATCAAACACAATTAGTTCCACGTTGGTTGTCAGTCTGGGGTCTTATCGGATCTACATTGTCTATATTGGCAAGCTTATTATTTATGATTCGCTTTATCGGCCTGGATACAGCCTATATGGTGTTGAACATTCCAATAGCCTTTCAACAATTGATTTTGGCTATATGGCTAATCATAAAAGGATTCACCCCATCGGTACGGGATTCTGTATCCTAATAAAAATGAAATGCAATTTCCCAAAAAAACAGCCGCGGTGTAGAGCACGTTGATATGTTCTACACCGCGGCTGCCGTATCTATTTTTGTCAGTTGACCTTTTGCTCTACTATCCGTTCCAACTGATTAAGCTTGAAATGCTTTTTTCAATGCTTCCAGACCATCTGAATAGATTCCGTGGAACAGCTTGATAGCCTCATCGTCGCTAACCCCTACTGGTGTAAATTCGCCAGACCATTCCACCAGCGTTCCTTTGCCACCATTCTCACGAACATGGATCGTCGATTCATAATTGGTAACTGGAAAGGGTGCTTTCATAATGGAGTAGGTGTAATGGCGCTCTTTTTCATTGAAGCCTACCAGGCGTTCAATAATCACATCACCATCCGGATTTTCCAACCGACGCACCCGTCCCCTTTCGCTCATTTCGCTGCTTGGGATATATGGAAGCCAGTCCGGTAGTGAGTTAAATCCACCGATCAATTTCCACACTTGATCAGGAGAAGCAGAGATTTCAATCGTTGCCATTGTGTTTGCCATGTTGATTACCCCTTTTATCGTTAGATTGGTAGTGGAGCGTCTTGCGCCACCAGTTTTTGTTCACGCATTTCCTGCCAGAAGGCTTCAGGAATCACTTCGTTCATCGCAGCTACGTCCTCCGTGATTCGATCCGGGCGACTCGCACCAGGGATGACGGCAGCAACTGCTGGATTCGCAAGCACAAATTGCAGCGCAGCAGCCTTGATACTAATATTGTGACGATTGGCAATTGCTTTGATGCGATCGACTTTTGCCATGATTTCAGGCGATGCTTTCTGATACTCGAAGTGGGTACCTCCGGCCAAAACACCTGAACTGTACGGCCCTCCAACAATAATCTTGGCATTCATTTTTGCCGCGTTTGGCATCACGCGTTGCAAGGCTCGGTCATGATCCAGCAGGGAGTAGCGACCAGCCATCAGGAACGCATCCGGTTGTGCTTCATCCAATGCCATCGCGATCTCGATTGGCTCTACACGGTTTACGCCGAGGCCCCACGACTTAATAACGCCTTCATCACGCAAACGAGTCAGGGCACGAAAGGCACCTTTTCGAGCACTTTCAAATTTGGAAAGCCACTCGTCGCCATAGAAGTCCTGTGCGATATCATGAACGTAGACGATATCCAGGCGATCAGTCTGCAACCGTTTCAGGCTGTCCTCGATCGAGCGAAGCGTACCGTCTTCACTGTAGTCCACGTGGATTTTATTTTTGCGACCATATTCGAACAGTCCGCCTTTTTCACCCAAGTCACGCAAGGTTGGATCTTCCAGTTCATCCAGGATGATACGCCCAACTTTTGTGCTCAACACATACTCGTCACGCGGACGTTTCGCAAGGGCTTCCCCCAGGCGAAGCTCAGCCAAGCCGGCACCATAGAATGGGGCAGAATCAAAGTAACGGACGCCATTCTCCCAAGCAGCATCGACGGTAGCCAGTGCTTCTTCTTCCGGGATGTTGCGGAACATATTGCCCAGTGGAGCCGTACCAAAACCAAGTTGTTTCTTCTGCAGAATGTTCTTCATATATGAATTCCTCCTAAAGAAGTGAGTATATTTCGTATCGACGACATCCCTTGAACGATACAATCGTCTTCTACAAAGGTGATGATCATCTTGAGACTCATTATGTGGTATAGCCTCATCAAAGAAAAGAACGCACTTTTTAGTACAGTAGGAACCTGGAAGTAACCATTTTCTACGGTGGTTGAGGTTAGAATGAGACGAAATTCCTGATGATAACAATGTTTTAGTCTGATCCAATAAAAGAAAAAGCGTCAGTTTAAGACCTAATAAAGTCTTAAACTGACGCTGATTGCATCACCTATTGTCGTTCCCCTTTACTCTACACTTACCAAAACGCGCTCCAACGCATCCAACGCCTGTTCTGCATCGACACCATCCGCAGTCAAGACGACTGATTGTCCTTTCGACACAGCGAGGGACATGACGCCGATGATACTCTTGGCATTCACCTTCTTCTCCTCTTTGTTCAATCCGATTTCACTGGAAAAAGATGCTGCTACTTTCACAAACAATGTAGCCGGACGTGCGTGTAATCCCTGTGCCAACTGGACGATGACCTGTCTTTCTCTCATCTAATTCACTCCTATCCCTTTCTGGTAATATCGCTACAAACCTTCTATAGCAGTCAGCAGTTCTTCTACTTGATCCAAACGAGTCAAACCCGTTTCCTTGTCGACGATCGATGTATAAATGTGCGGAATGACCTGCTTGGCACCTGCTGCGAGGCATACCTCCACAATCGGCCGAATCGAAGAAGCATCGATCCCGCCAGTCGGCTCAAAAACGGGAATCCCGTAACGTACGGCTGCTTCTGCCATCGCCTTGATTTCATTCAGCCTCTCCAGCCCGTCAACTGGATAAAATTTGACCGAGTGTACACCAATCTCCGCCAGCATCGCGGCGGCCGCATCGCAAGAGAGCAATTCTGACGCTTTGTTGCTCATTGGTCCCGTGGTGACTTGAACCTTTCCCGGTTGCCCACCAGGGGCAATCAATGCATTCACGATGGTATGTGAGTTGCCGACTGCCTGTAGCCCGCCAAGTGTATAGCCTGCTGCCGGAAATACCTGATTGACGTGATCTGGTTGGGTCTGCACCGCGACTTCAGCGACCTTTTTCCATTGAGTAGGATCACCTGCGCCCAGCCCTACAGACACTGGTACTCTTGCTCGCTGATATTGTTCAACAGCGGTTATCGCTGCTTCTACGGACGCAAATCCTTTGACCAAGATCCCGATCAGAGCGCGGCCATCAGCCACGGCACAAATTTGTTTTGCGTTTTCTACATCCCTTGCCAAAACGTTTAAACGAATTTTCGGATTGCTCACTTTTGTTATTCTCCTTCTCCCTGTTCTTGCAGCAATTCCTTCATTCGTGCTGCAATGACGTGCTCTTGTCCTTCATGAAACGGTCGTGGATCAAAGGCGATCACACCCGTATTCACATAATGGTTACGGGTAAAAATAGCTGGATTTCCTTGCTCCAGTTGGCGTGTAAGCTCCCGAGCCGTCATTTTCGTCACTCGTTCGTCAAGCTGAACTTGCACACGATAGATCTCCCTGCCAGCCTCATCCTGTGCGATTCCTGCTTTCACACCGGGCAAGCTGTTCAGTTCTCCTGCCAGCCACTCCACTCGCCTGCGCTGCTCTGTAACATTTTGTTTTTCGGGATCGTACTGTCCAAGCGCTGCAAGTAAACCCGCAATGGCTTCCTTTCCTACCTTCATCGCACGACCTACGCCTTTATATTGCGCGCGACATGCGGCTACTAGATCGGCACGGCCTGTGATAAACCCAGACGTTGGTCCGCCGATTGCTTTTCCGCCACTGTAGATGACCAGATCGGCCCCCATCGCCACGTAGCGCCGTAGATCCTCCTCCGCCGCTGCGTCTACAATGACCGGAAGTCCAAACTCCCGACCGAGTTGAATCATCGTGTCTAACGACTGCATGCCTTTTTGAATCGCATGGTGAGATTTGACATAGAGTAGTGCTGCGGTCTGATTATCAATGGCTTCTCGCAAATGGTCTGCCTCTACGTGATTCGCATGCCCGACCTCTACGACTTTCCCACCACCCAGTGTAATCATCTGTTTAATAGACGCTCCGAAGTGCACCGCGTGTCCTTTTTGGATGATGATCTTGTTATTCAACCCCTCGGAAAGAGGAAGCCGCTCGATCAAACTCAGATGGCAACCAGCAATAACTGCCGCTACACTAATGGCAATGCCTGCAGCTGCTCCCGAGGTAGGACAACCGTCTTCTGCACCGGTCGCCTCGGCGATATGACGACCTGCCACAATCATTAGCTCGCTGATTTCTACATAATCCATGGCGGCTTCTCCCATCGCCTGTGCGATAGAAGGAAGGACGGCACTTGCACCCAGTGCCGTCATCTTACCGCTTGCGTTAATGACTTTCTTCAACCCTAACTGCTGATAGATTCCCATGATTTGCCCATCCTTCCTGTGAAACCTCTTGGCTCTTCTTTCATTGTGTCGGGATCGGGAAGATGGCGCCTAGGATCATGGCGCCGATAATCGCACCACCCGCGATTGGTTTATTGTAATAGTAGAAAATTGCTGCTCCTGCTGTTGCGCCGAGTCCAACTGGAATCGAAGCCATAATCGCAGAAATGACAATCAAAGGACCCAAGTAACGACCTGCTGCATTTCCGGCTCCCATCATGACATCCGCACCAAAGGTGGAGTTCGATGCGTTGATCGTGTACTTCCGAATCATAATAATCACAGTACCAATGATAAAGCCCAAGAGTGCACCTGTCGCCAGCGCCAAAGGAAAAGAAGTCAACGGAGCTGTAAAGCCCGCTCCCAGCATCAACGCGGGAACGCCAATCCCGATACCTGTTTGCAACGAGCCGCCAATATCGAGAATTCCAACCAGCGGTCCCTCCAAAATGCGGGCAAACAAAAAGCTCGCACCAAACGCAGCAGCCGCACCGTATCCGCCACCCTTGATCCCCGCCTCCAGCATTGCAACGATGGCGATATCGTTAAAGGCACCGACATGATACACATAATAAAGATGAGTACCCGCAAAGATTCCTGAAGCCAAACATGCCACAAAGAGGGGAAATGCCCATTCTGAATACCAAAACCCTTTTGCCTGCCATTCACCCATTACTTTTTCACCACCGATCCGAATGTTTCGTGAAGCTCTATCAACCACTGTGGAATTTCTACATACATGCTCTTCAAGAGCGCGACATCAAAGCCTCGGAAGAAGCCACTGAATACAAACAAGAGAATGACTGCAATAAACATGGATTTCGTAATTTTGTTCCAACCACTGTCATCCAAGCCTTTCCCGATCAAAATACCCAAGACGATTCCAGGCACCGCATTGCCCATGACCAAGTGCGACAAGCCGCCCAAGACTGTTCCCCAAATCCCTGTCCGTTTACCTGCATCCATCGCCGCCATCCAGAACACAATCGGCATGATCGGGTTGATTAACCAGTTCGCAGCAGGAACCAGAACCTTCGTCGCGACGAGCTGCATCGACTCGGGAATCGCCGTTGCTGTAGAATTCAACAGTGTGACCACAACGACACCAACTGCTGCTCCGGCAATCGCCATTTGCTTTGGATTGTGCAACGTCTCTGCGACATTCTTGTTGCGCCAAAGCAACACGGCTGCCGCCCAGTTCGGGATGACGCGATGATCCACATCTTGCGTCAACGCTCCAGCACCGACAACAGACGCCCATGAGTTGAACAAAAAGCCAAGCCCAAATGAAAAGTGCGAAATGGGATCGCCCGCACATGCGTTCAACTCTCCAAAAGTCCGAAACGCTCCCATCCCTTGGACATTGGGTGCATGGAACATCCTCGCCGCCCCCGCACCAACACCGAAGCCGACCAATGCCCCGATGACAATCGACTTCAACACAATCATCAAAGTAACCATGAATCTTCCCCCAGTCTGCTTCTATCGTTGACGAACCAACTGCCCCATACCCGCAGTCTGCTCGGTCTGCTGCTGAAACGATATGTTTTCTACCTGAACCAGACCCAGCCTCACTTGAATATCTACGGTGATGTCATACCGCGTCCGTTTGCGTGGGAAGAACAATCCAAAAAATCGCTCATGCTTTACTGTTTCTGTCGCAGACACAATGGAAACGCCTACAGGTTCGATTCGCACGACCAAATCACTCGTCTGTCTCGCCACTACCTGCTTGATTTGGGAAAAAATCTTGTTGAAGGCTCCTTCTTTCGTGTCACCACTCCCGGATAATCGCAAGGTCTGCGTCGTCTCCGTGTACATGGATTACTTCCCTCCCAGCTTGATGTATTCTTCCGCCATGCGCCTGCCCAGCTCTTCTGTATCCATGAAGCCAAAGCCAATCACTTTTTTGCCGCTACGCAAGGCAGTAATCCCAGCATCTACTGAGCGTAAGCCGTACTCCACTGGAAAACCATACTTGGTCTTGGCGGTCAGTGCCCCGGCCCCGCCACTTCCGCAAAAAGACAGCCCGAGATCAGCACTCTCACTGACCATGACATCGCCTACCTTCATATCAGCACCAACACCTGGAATGACGATCGCGGTCCCGCCAGCAGCTTCGATTCCTTTTGCGATGTTTTGTCCTTTTCCGAGACGATCACCAATCACGATTTTTACCTTAGACATATACATACCCTCCTTTTATTCATAGCGATGTTTTACGAAGGCCCCATCTGCATGGCACGGAGGGCTTCAAAATGGACTGCCAACAGAAACGCTTCTGTATCATCTGCCTGCCACGCGCTCTTTTCTTCTGATAGCACTTTGTGCGAGAGTGTAACCATATCAGGATGAATTTCCGCAAATAACTCCGCTTCAATCACGGGCAGCTTTTCACCGTTTGTCATCCGTCGTACAAATGAAAGTACATGAGCCCCAATGGCTAACCAGCGATCTCGCGGTATATGAATCTCCATGAGGCGAAACTCCTCCTCAATCTTCCGGAGAATTTGTTTTGATTCAGAAATTTCAGTTAAATAATCCAATTTTGTCTCAGCCAGTTCCTTGAGAATGTCATCAATCATTTGCATGTCAGTACCTTTCCCGAAATAATCGCTTGATAAGCCACTACTCTTTCCTTTGTCTCCAACGTTTCTTGTTCACTGTCCGTCAAAATTGTCGACTCTTTTTTAATCTGCAAGATAGATACGTCCGCGCATGCCCCTACTTTCAACGTTCCGATCTCGTTTTCCAGCCCAAGAATTCGTGCGGGCGCATGCGTACTGGCCGCAATCACATCGTCGAGCGAGTAGCCCATGGCGAGAAACTTCGTAAGTGTGTGCGTCAAGCTGTGCACAGGACCGTCGATGTTGCGCTGGTGAACATCCGTGCTAATGACATGTGGCATAATACCTTGGGCCTGCGCATGACGCAGTGTTTGAAAGCTGAAGCTCGCTTCACCATGCCCAATGTCGAGTAAGACTCCACGCTCCAACGCTTCTTGCGCCTCTGGAATCAACTCGCCTCTTTCGTCGAACATCCCTCCTTTTTTTCCGTGAAACGCATGTGTCACCACGTCCCCTCGGTCTAGCAGAGGCAATATTTCCGTGAGTTTTGGCGGAGCGTTTCCGATGTGCACCATCATGGGCACGCCCGCTTCCCTCGCCGCTTCCTTGGCTACGAGCAAGGGAAGGATCCCGTTTTGCTTGACGACAGAACCGCTCATGCGGGCTTTTATCCCTCGTAATATCTGTTGTTTCCTGATAAGGGCTGCCGCTTCTCTCGGGATTAACCGCGACATGTCTGCGAGCTCCCCGCCACCTTTGCACAAGCCATCCCCCGAAATGTTCAGAAATGCCAGAACACGAGTAACAGAAGGATGCACAGCTTCTTCAAGAAAAGCATCAAACGACCATAGCCCGACACTGCCAGCATCTACTACAGTTGTCACTCCTTGCTCGACGCCGACCCGATCCGCGGCTACGCCCAAACTCGTTTTTGTCGGAAAAACGTGAGCGTGCAGATCGATCAGACCGGGGGTCACCACATATCCCTGTGCATCGATCGTCTCCTTGATTTCCAGATTCATCCCTTGATCATCGGTTGTCTTCCCTTTCTCATACAACCCAACGATCCGCCCTTCCTGAATGGCAAGATCATAGTGCCCGTTCAGGTTCTGGGAAGGATCAATGACCTGTCCGTTGCGTATGAGTAGATCCACTTTCACTCTCTACCGTCCCCTTTCCTGAAAAATAGCGTATAATGGCGGTCACTTCGCTAGGCGGAACGTAAAGGTTTGCCTCAGCCATCAATTGGTTCAGCCTTTCACGCCAAGCCTTCCATTCTATCGATTCTACCTCAGCCGACGATTCCCACTCCTCCTGATAGGGTGAGCCAAAAGCCAGTCGATTCACCATCAACAGCAGGTGTAGCGTGAGTCCGCTTGCCGTTTGTTCCGTTACGTACTCCCGAAAAGCAGTCACGATTTTTTGACTGATCTCATACCCTTTGCAGATGACATCCTGAGATAGTCTCTCCACCACCGGCAAATCTGACGGATTGAGATCAGTTGTCAGCGTGGAAACCCAAGCTTCCTTGCGAGCATTCACAGCCTTCTGTCGATTTCCTCCCTCCACTTGCAAGGCTTCCAGACAGCTCTGAATCTGGTTGATATCTTGGCGTGTGGGGAGGGGACTGACAATCACAACAGGCACCTCGGCTTTAATCGGCAGAACACTGATAATCACATCCACGCGACGACTCGCCAAATACTTCTCTACCTCTGTGCTGGAACACAGGCCTACGACCCGAAGTGAACGCAATTCGCTTTCCAAGTACGTTTTCAAAAACCGTGAAGTCCCTCTGCCTGTTCCGCAAACGACGAGCGCATCTGCCTTTTTCTGCTCCAGCCAGCGATCATAACCTGCTTGGAAATGCAGAACAAAGTAAGCTATGTCTGCATCGAGCCAATAGACCCCACGATGCCAAAACACCTCTTCGCAAGAGCGTTTGACAGCCTCAAACATGCGTGCGTATGAACGGCGAATCTCCTCCGTCAGTGGATTCGCAAAAAGAACCCCCTGACGATAACGGTTCAAACTATCGTCTAGGTGTGCAAAAAGCAGTCTGACCAGCTCCTGATCCTCGTACAACGGTGCCAGCATCCGGCTGCTTACCGCTTCCGTCAGCTCTTTGGTTGCCTGGAAAACGTCCAAAACACTCCTCCCTGCACGCACCTCTCTTGGCACCTGTTCGGTCCCTAGCAGCGGAAGGCACGCATACGCAATCTCGTGTTCGGGAATATCAATGTTTAATCGCTGGCATAATGCACGAACCTCGAGTGAAAACAGCTCGTACCCGCTCCAATGCTTCGCTTCTCCCATCTCGGCAACATCTTCCTTGACCATTTGGCCCCTTTTTACACGATGGACGACCATGCATAAGCGAATCAGTAAACTAATCAGCACTCGGTCTGCCAGTGTCTCCGCAGTAGCATTCATCCATCTTTTGATGCTATGAATGATCTCCCCTAACTCTGTCCGGTTGATCAGCCATTTCTCCAGTAAAGGACCCACTCGCGCTTCTTCCCCACATTCCGGAAATATCCCTTGTACCATCCGATACATGTCGATTCCATCCAACAAATCGTGAATCAAGTTTTCGAGAGCATACCGCTTGTGCCGCTCACTCCCGTCCACACGTACACCGTACCTTTGCTTCGTGACGAGCTCGAGACGCCAGCCATCGAGCAGCTTTTCCGCGTCCTTGACATCAGCCACGACGGTATTACGACTGACTCCCATATGGTCGGCCAAATCGTTCATCCGCTGATACCCTTCTGACAGCAGAAGGATGAACAAAAAATGCTTGACCCGATCTTTTTGCGGCAGAATGAGTGTCTTGCTGTCATCCCTTTGCAAATTTTCCTTCAAAGCATTTCGGTGCTCTTGTTCTTCCGTGATCCACAGCCCTTTATTCGGTTGGGAATGGAGGATGACATTCCGTTCCTTTAGCCATTGCCTGATGTTATCCAGATCGTACTTAACGGTGCGTTCGCTTACCTGGAAATCGCGCGCGACGTCCTTAATTTTCAACGGATAGTAGCTGTCGAGTATCACCTTCAGTAATGCATGGGAACGTGTGGTTAAAAAGACCATTCCTTTCTCCTTTCCATAAAAAGCTGTGTCCTTGCTTGAGATTCATTATAGAAAACGCTTTCTCGGTGGTAAAGAACGATTCCTTTCCCCATCAATCGTGCAATTTTTGCAATTATCAGTTTTGTTTTACAGCGTCTCTTCATATTTCACCTCATTAGTAGCATTACATAAAAAAAGTCCGCAACGAAAGGTTACGGACCTCTACTTTTAGGCGATGCTTATAGGATTCCTCCCAAGCTCGCACCTTTGACAAACAGTCGTTCGATATTTCTCTCGACAGTCGGATCTGGAACCAATGGCGGTGCTTGATGGGGCTTGGTACGTGCATCAATAATCAGATTATCGCAACCCCAATGCTTGTTCTCGTAGTAGCTGTTCACGCCGTAAATATCGTGGGATGGATTGCTTCGCGTGAAGGTTGCCCACAGGAAGTTTTGAAGTGATTCGCTCATGAATGTACTGTCATCACACAGGATGATCATCGGGCAAGACGGGATCGGTCCTCTTGTTTGAATCGCGTCACACAGATTCTGTAACTGCTGCTGGGCGCTCGCGTAATTGGTAAATGCAGGACCTTGGATCGACACCACACCTGGCATAATCAAGCGGGCATTCTCAAACTCTCGCAAATCCTTCAGCTCATCCGGCACCTCTTTGCACAACTCTCGCTTTTGATCGCCGTATGCAGCGAGGACAACCTTACTGCCGCTATTTAAGCCTGTTCCCGAATAATCCAGCGTATCAATGGTCGTGTTGGTATAAAAATGAACATCACGATGCAGATCGATTCTCTCCAAAATATAGGTCATAAAATCTACTTCATCATGCGTCGTCAATGGCCGATTTTCTTCTGCGGTAATGAATAAATACTTGGCCAAGCTCAATTGGCCTGTCCCTAAAATGCGGTTGGCAATGGTGAGCATCTCCGTCGGCTGTTTGACTTGCTGATATGGCGTATACCGTTCGCTTCCGATGGCAAACAGTAGCGGATGAACACCGGCAGCATCTACAGCATGGACTTCTTTTACACCTGGGATTTCTTGCTTGATCGCATCGCCCGTTAACTCGTGAATCAGTTGACCGAATGACGTATCTTCTTGTGGCGGACGGCCCACAACCGTGAATGGCCAGATCGCATTCGGCTTGGCATACACTTTCTTTACCTTCATCACAGGGAATGGATGGATCAGACTGTAGTAGCCCAAATGGTCGCCAAATGGTCCCTCTGGTTTTGTATCTCCGGGATAAATATCTCCTGTGATGACAAAATCAGCATCATTGCTTACGCAGTAACCATCGATATAGCTGTAGTGAAAACGGCGCCCAGATAGCAAGCCTGCAAAAGTAATTTCGCTCAAGCCTTCTGGCAACGGCATTACAGCCGATAAAGTATGGGCAGGCGGCCCGCCAACAAAGCAGCTTACTTTCAGCGGCATACCCATTTTGGTCGCTTTGGCTTGGTGGACACCGATCCCCCGATGGATTTGATAGTGCAAGCCAATTTCTTTGTTTACTTCATACTCATTACCAGTCAACTGCACACGGTACATACCCAAATTGGAATTCATAATTCCAGGCTTGTCCGGATCTTCCGAATAGATTTGGGGCAGCGTGACAAAAGCTCCTCCATCCATCGGCCAGCTTTGGATAAGTGGCAGGTCGGTAATGCTGATTTCCTGTGCAGTTACCGGCATGCTCGTGGATTTTTTTGCAGGCAAAGCTTTCAGAGCAGCAAAGCCGTTCTCGATATTTTTAAATGGCTGCTTGAGCGCTTTCATCGGATCATTGCGCATGGCGATTAAATTTTCAGCGGCTTGCCAGGTGCTTCTGAAAATAAACTTGCTGCGCTCAATTGTGCCAAATAGATTGGATACCGCACGAAATTTTGAGCCTTTTACATTTTCAAAAAGCAAGGCTGGTCCGCCGGCTTCGTACACCTTCAAGTGAATCGCAGCCATTTCTAGATAGGGATCTACCTCTTCGCGAATACGGACCAAATGTCCGTGCCTTTCCAAATCAAGGATGCACTCTTCTAAATTCTGATACATATCTATAGGGCTCCAATCACTAGATTCTAGATTTACCTGTAGATCAATAAATACCTTCTAATCATACAGGAAAGATCCTACAAATTCACGTTACCCCTCCGCACAATTTCTTGAAGCTCGCTCAGCTCTCTGATTTCGTACGTCGGCCGAATGCTCGTCTGATTTTCCTTACCCAGAGGATTGAACCAGCACGTATCGATCCCGTAACGGGCTCCCCCTTGTATATCAGAGGTCAACGAATCTCCCACCATCAATACGTTCGCCTTCTCCGTCCATTGCAGTTTGGAAAACGCATTGTCAAAGATTTCCCGATCCGGCTTCTTATAGCCGACCTCTTCGGAAATAATCAGGTGCTCAAAAGAGTTGCAAAGCGGTGAAGCGGCAATTCTTGCCGTTTGCACAGAGGCGAATCCATTCGTAATAATCGCCAAACGGCAATCCTCCAAACTGTTGCACAATTCAACCGCTCCAGGTACCAAATGCATTTCTTTGCCCAGGGATTCGAGATAGGCGCTGCTAAATGCCTCTGCATCGACGTCTAGCTCAACAGCTTTAAAGAGTCTTTGAAATCTCTCTACACCTAGCTCTGCTAGAGTGATCCGCCCCTCTTCTAAATCCTCCCACAATCCTTTACTGATCTCTTTGTAAGTCGCTCCATAATCAGACGATCCCGTAGCGAGGCCAAACTGGGCAAACGTCTTTTGCAAAGCATTTTCTTCTGTCGTTTTGAAGTCGAGAAGTGTATCATCTACATCGAATAATATGACTTGATAGCGCATGTCAACCTCCATCATTCTTTACTGATCAAGTATTCGTACAAACTAACACCTTTCTATCATATCAAAAACAGAAGGCCGAACAGCATACAAAAAGCCTCGAACTGTACCATTCGAGGCGGTGAAAGATATTTTAGAGGAGCGGCTACTGGATCAATGACATGAATGTGAGTGTTTCCTCTCGGGATTGCTTGTTCTGCAAGCTGCGTACTATCTAAAAACTAGCACTTTTTCCTACATAGCTCCCTGCGATGATGAGTGTATTCGTATATCCGCCACTTACATTATCAAAACCTGAGAGCAGAGTGGGAACCCCCATAAATTCAACCGTATCATCTTCATAGACATTTAATGCACCTAGGTAAACAATTTGGTAGCTATCCCCTTCGTCATTGTCGACATGCAAGATGGAAAACGTTCCGATTTCCGGTAGTTCTGCCTCTTCGATACTCAATACCGTTCCTTTATCTTGAATCATCACGCCATGATACTTAGAAATATTTTTATTGATATGTTTCCGTTGCACATTTTGATCGACTAATTGCTGAGCTTCCTTCACTTTCTCCCCAGTTGCCGGAAACAAATGAGCATGCTTTGTCAAAAACGCCTTGGAATCCGCTGGAAATTCAGCTCCAGCTTCAAAGCCATTCACTTTATGTAAGGTGAGTACAGCCATCGAAATGTACGTAGCGACATTATTGTTTTCTGATTCCGCAATTATCTCTTTACCTTCACTCGTTGAAGAAGAGCCTTGTGTGTCTAAATTGGCAAACACGGATGAAGTACTTGAATTCGTTGAACCACATCCTGTAACGAGAATAAATGCGACAAGAATGAATACATAAGAAAATGAAACTTCCATCTAACTCAACCTTTCCTATTATTTCCTTCCCTTCATTATCTCTCTACATGCTTGAAGGAAGATGAAGGAATGAACGCACTCTTAGTAATTGATGTGCAAAACGGAATTGTGAGTTGTGGAGATTACAAAGAGGAGCTTTTCTTGATGGAACAGGTGATCAAAGATTTTAAAGAGAGCAATCGTCCTGTCATTTTTATCAGACATGTTGATGATGCCGAAGAAAGTCCCCTGAAAAGAAGCTCTATCGGCTCTGACATACATCCTTCATTAAAAGATTATTCCGACTACTTAGTCGAGAAGCAAACCCCTAGCTCCTTCTTCCAAACGGAGCTCACACAGACTTTAGAGAAGCTGGGGGTCGATCATCTTTTTATCATCGGTTTTGAGACGGAATTTTGTTGTATGTTTACGGCAATCGCTGCCTATGATCGCGGATATAAAGTGACGTTCATTAGGGACGCAACTGGAACAACCAATACCGCCGAATCATACGGGGTGCAAGGATTAGACATTAAACAATTTGTAGGAACCGTTCTCCTTGGTCGAGAGTCATTGAATTTATCCGAGGACTCGCCATCGATTTCCCTTTGTGGATTGGATGGCGAGTTTTTCAATACATTAGATATTTTCGTTTTTTAGCGATTCAACGATACTCTGTTCTTTATATTTTCTAGTCGCATAGAGGATTGATGTACCCACAATGAAAAACACACCTATCCCTGCGATTATAAGATCCACCCAAGGCAACGTAAAAGCAAATTCAAAGTTACGGTCAAGAATCTTGTAAATGAAAAACATCACGCATAAACTAATCGGTAAACCGTAAATAAGCGACTTCATTCCATAAAAGAATCCTTCGAAGCGTAGCATTTTCTTCATGCCCTCTGGTGTCATGCCAATGGAAGCCAACATCGCAAACTCACGTTTTCTCAAGGCCATCCCAGTCGAAATCGTGTTGATAATATTTGCCATACAAATGAGTCCGATAAGAACCACAAACCCATAAAGGAATACGGATATGACCGTGGCGCGATTCATTGCATCCTGACGTTCCTCTATCAGATTGGTAGTATAGAAATCTAAATCTGGATATTTGTTTATTATTGGGTTGATTTCATTTTCCAATGCCGCAGACTGCTCTGTAGTAAATTGAACCTCGCTGAAAACTTGCTCAGACAGCTTATCGTTACCTAGTTCTAGTAGTTTGTCAAAGCCTCGTTCAGAAACAACAAGTGTCACCGTAAAAGCATCTTCCTGGTAGCGTAGCATAAAAGGTGGACGTTTATCCGTGATAGAAGCAATTCGGATTTTAGCTCCTTCAACCCTCGTGAAAGGTATTTCTGATCCCTCTTGGACTGTCAGTTGAGAGATATCTGTAAAATTATGTTGTTCTTTCAAGGTGAACTGATTGACAAGTATTGCAGAAATCTCGTCACCTTCCAATTTCTTTGCATCAATCCCCGCGGATTGCAGGTACGCTGCAAAAGAGGCCTCATCAAGAGAAACAATGTTTGAAGACATGAAGTATTCCCCATCTGGATTAAGAGTATGGCGACTGGAGATGTCTGTGGTAACCTCGTTTTCTTTAAGGAAGAGATCATTAAAAAGAAGTTGGGTCTTCACTTTTGTTGTTGCGTTTTGGACAGACATCAATTCATTTGTTAATGACCTTACCCTTTCCAGATCGCCTCCCCTATCGGTTACTGACAGATCATATGGTAGCGGTGCTTGTGCCATATTATAGGACTTATCCATATACAACGAAAAGGAAGAAGCTGCTAGGTACAAAATGACACTAATGGCAAGAGAAAAGACAGTTGAGCGATAGTGGTGTTTATTCCTTTTCAGATTTTTCAATCCTAGTTCCGCTTCAAATCCAAACAACTTACGAGTCATTTTAGATGTACGAACATCTTTTCCTTTTATTTCGATATCCTTTGTCTGTCGGATCGCAGTTATCGGCGTAATTCTTGATGCTCTCATTGCGGGTAACCACGCAGAAATGAACAGTATAAAAATGGAAAACAAAATGACTACAATCATACTGAACGGCTCTATCACCAATCGGATCGGCTCACTAACGACAAACATTTTTTGAATGAATGGACTGAGCAAATGGAAAGTAACGCCAATGCCAATAGACCCAAAGAACAACCCGACTGGAATAGCGATGACCCCGATCACAGCAGCTTCAAAAAATACAGAAGCTCTTTTTTGTTGTTTGGTTGCCCCTACGCTAGATAACATCCCAAAAGTGCGACTACGCTCTGATAGCGAGATCGCAAACGCGTTGTAGATTAGTGAGACAGATCCAATCAGAATGATACTTCCAACGGAAAAGACTGCCAGATACATGGTGTAAAGAAAGTGAGAATCATTCGAAATCCCGGAATAAAGCAAAAGATCCCGGTTGTACTTAAGTTTCACGCCATTCGATTTCTCTTGATTTTTTACACTGCTCACCTTACTCTTAATCGTTTTACTCGTTTCATAAATGTTATCCTCTAAATCCTTATATTCAACACTTACCGTGTAGGGAAAACCCTCCTCCAAATCACCCTCGGAAAGGCCACTAAATGCACGGTATGCAGCCGATGCTTCCTGCTCTTTAGCTGGTGCTTGAACAATCCCGGTAATGGTGTATGTTTTCGTCTTTGTAGGCGTAAAGACTTCCTTTGATTGATAGACATCATCTTTGCCCAACGTCCCGCTGTTACCATCTAAATTCAAGATACGTTTACCAAAATCTATTGTGATTACATCTCCAACCTTGAGGTTTACACCGGAGGTTTGAAGAAACTGCGATGAAAGTGCCAGTTCGTTTTCATTCTGAGGCAAACGCCCATCAATTGGGCTCACCCCTATTACATCATGATTACTGTGTCCAGTAATATACAAATAAGGCTTAGCCCTGTTTGCAGAGTTAGAAACTCGTGCAAATCCGAGCTCCTGATCAATATCGTATCTTTCAATTGCTTCTGTATTTGTAATAACCGCAACATCTTCACCTGCAACATTGAGAAAAGCAGCCTGCCATTTACCAGAGAAAGCAATAGCTTTTCTCTGCATCATATCCATGAAAGAGCTACTAATCGAAAATACTGCTGTAAGCATCGCGACAGAAATGACAACCCCAATGATTGTAACAAGGGTACGGCTCTTATTCTGCTTCATATTACGTAAAGTGAGCTGATTCACGATATTCATCGCCGGATCACCTCATCTCTAGAGATCCTGCCATCCTGAATGCCAATAATTCGGTCCGCTTGTAAGGCAATGTTTTCGTCATGTGTGATAACAATCAGGGTTTGATACCGTTCTTTGTGTAATTTTTTCAAGAGCTTTACAATCTCAGCACTGTTTTGGCTATCTAGATTCCCCGTAGGCTCGTCAGCCAATACAATGGCGGGACTGCTAATCAAGGCACGTCCAATGGATGCACGCTGCTGCTGCCCTCCAGAAAGCTGGTTTGGCAGATGCTTTAATCGCTGTTGAAGACCTAGAGTCTCTACGATACCGGAAAAGATATCTTGATTTACTTCTCTACCATCCAACAGCAGTGGTAAGGTAATATTTTCTTCTACAGTAAGAACAGGGATCAGATTGTAGAATTGATAGATAAGCCCAATCTGTCTGCGTCTGAAGATGGCCAGTGCCGTTTCATCCATCGCGTACATATCTGTCTGGTCAACGATCACCTTACCGGATGTGGGCGTATCAACGCCCCCCAGAATATGTAGAAGGGTAGACTTACCTGAACCAGATGGTCCAATAATCGCTACAAACTCCCCTTTTTGTACGGAAAATGAGATATCGTTCAATGCAGTAACAGCTGTTTCGCCACCACCGTATGTCTTTGACAGATTCTCTACTCGCAAAATCTCCATCATGAACCTCCTAGATTAGTGATTACGTATAGTAGAATAGCTACCAAAGATGTCTCGTCGGTGACATTCAATCTTACAATTTTGTCATCTAAATCATTTGCTTGTAGAATTTGATTTTGAATGTTGTGCCTACACCAATCTGGCTTTCCATAAACACATCGGCGTTTTGACTTTGTAAGATTGTTTTAGACATGGCTAGCCCTATTCCAATACTATCCACCCCTGCATTCTTCCCTTTATAAAATCGTTCAAATATGTGTGGAGCATCTTCTGGGCTAATCCCCTTGCCACTGTCGGTAATGACAATTTGTGTATACAAGGGTGTTTCCTCACACGAAATAGTAATACGTCCCCCAGCTGGCGTATGCTCAATCCCGTTTTTAATTACGTTCAAAATGGCTTCTACCGTCCAGTTTCCATCTCCATACACGAAAAGGTCTTCTTTACAGGAAAAAGAAAGCTCCTGATTTTTTAATTCCATGGTGACAAGGAGTGGTTCTAATGCCTTGTTTATCATTTTTTTGACAGATAATAATTCCTTCTTGAAAATTACGCTCTGTACTTCGATTTTGGACAGCTTTAGCAATGAAGTCACGAGCCATTCAATACGCTTCAACTGATTGATAATCTTGCCCAAGAACTCCTCCCTCTTGTCTTTTGGCAAACTCGGGTTGTTTAACAAATCAGCCATGACAAACATGGAGGCAAGTGGCGTTTTTAGTTGATGGGAGATGTTCGAAAGCGTATCTGCCAAGTATTGTTTGTCCCTTTTCAGAAGAGTAGACTGCTCAGATAACGTTAGCGTGACTTTATAAATATCATTTTTCAGAATGCTCAATTCACCCTCAACGTTATCCCTAATATCCATCGTGGGTTGGCCTGAATATACAGAAGCCAAATAATAAGCGAGCTTACTGATGTCCTGATAGCGTTTGCGAGTAAACAGGAAAAAACAGGAAAGGAGCAGAATTACCATGGCAATCGCCACAATCCCCGCTTTCCAATCGATTATCCAAAGAATAGTGATCCCAATGATGGAAATCATCACGCTATACATACATAACTTCCGTATTTCTTTGTTTTTAAGCATGACTTCCACTCATTCGATAGCCAAGTCCGCGTACGGTTTCTATCACTTTGGGATTCTGGCTATCATCCTCCAACTTTTCTCGAAGCCGTTTAATGTAGACAGAAAGGGTATTGTCATTGATAAAGTTACCATCTAGATCCCAAATGCCTTCTAACAACTGATTTCTGGACAGAACTTGCCCTCTATTATTTATGAATGCCAACAGTAAACGGTATTCTAGCGCAGTCAGCATCACTTCCTCGGCTCCTTTGTACACTTTAGCCAGTTTTGTATTTACGACAACATTTCCAATCTTCACTTTGTCAATCAGGTTGGGTTCTTTTTGGTAGTGCCTCAGGGATGATTTCATTCGGCTAATCAACTCCCGGATACGAAACGGCTTTGTGATATAGTCATCTGCTCCCATATCTAACCCCCGAACCACATTGATTTCATCATCACACGCCGTCAAGAAGATGACAGGTACATCCTGATTTTCTTTTACATATTCGCAAATCTCATAACCATTACCATCTGGCAAAGTCAAATCGAGTAAATATAGATCAAAACGTTGCTGTTTGATTGTTTCGAGTGCAGTTTGTTTTCCTTCGCAAAGAACGACTTCATACCCCTCACTGGAAAGCGAATAGTGCAAACCTTCTGCAATGGTCTTGTCATCTTCTACTACTAAAACCTTCATTGTTAATCCTCCCCACTATCATTCATTGTTTTCTTTTGTTCTCCCATTCGTTTTTGGATGTTTCATTTGCAAGTCGTTCAGTTAGTAGATTACACCGCCCATACGCTCGCTGGAATGAAAACAAAAAACAGCCGAATCATGCTAGGACGATTTCATTTTATCGCTTGCAAAAAGGCCGCCAGTTCCCACCCGTAACCAAGTGAGAATCTGATGGCCTCCCGCTTTTTTCTTCAAGCTCATTCGTTTACAAATGCTTTTTTATGAAGGGTAAGAAGGTCTGAACTTGTGCGGTAAGAATCGCTCCCTTACCTTCGCATTCCTAGCAGGATTGCTCTAAGTCACCCATCGAAATCGTCATCAGACAAAACCCTTTCCCTGCTAAAAATAACCATACCCCGTCCTGATTTTAACATGAATAAGCAATTATTTACCACATACCCTTCTACTCGAAATCATAGTAGGTAAAGATAGTAAAAAAGGAGGGATTACATGTGGATCAAGAAAAAGTAACCATCAAGATTAACGACAATGGATCAATTCGTGTTACGGGTGCAGTTGAATTGCTGGATGGAGCAGGTGACAAATATGAAGTCGGTTCATCTTTTTCACTCTGTCGATGCGGTCAATCCGAGAAAAAACCGTTCTGTGATGGCACGCATAAAAACGTAGGCTTTGAAAGTGCACCACGAGCAAAAGCATGACTTGAAAGAGCGCAGATGCGCTCTTTTTTCACTTATCAATCGCTTATTAGGTCAAATTATTTCCTCATTGAAACATTGGTATAATTTTGAAGAATATGTAGGTAAGGTTTTGAAGAGCCATATGCCAAATTCTCGTTTTGATTGACGGCGTTTATTTTTTATACCTAAAATAATGTCATTCCGATCCCATACGCAATGACGAAGAACGATCCTTCGTTCGGTTATGGCTGACAAAGTTAGGAGTGCACAACCATGTATGCACAAGTTGTACGTTACGATCAATTTGGCGAGCCCCATGAGGTATTGAAGGTTGAACAGCGCCTGATTGAACCTCTGAAGCAAGCTGAAATTTTAGTAAAAATGAGCGCACGTCCCATTAATCCTTCTGACGTCATTCCGATTCGTGGTGCCTATAAGCATCGCATCAACCTTCCCGCCATTCCTGGATATGAGGGGGTTGGTACCGTAGTTGATACAGGTCCTTTTGCTCCTCACTCTCTTATCGGGAAACGTGTTCTCCCTTTGCGCGGTGAGGGTACGTGGCAAGAATACGTAAAAACGACAGCCGAGCTAGCCATTGCGGTTCCTGATTCGATCCAAGATGATATCGCCAGTCGTTTGTACATCAACCCCATCACCGCGTGGGTGATCTGCAATGAGGTCCTTCAACTGTCTTCTCATCAGGTTTTGTTAGTCAACGCGGCCAACTCAGCCATTGGCCGATTGTTTATCCAGCTATCCGCACATTTCGGTTTTAGGGTGATCGCTATCGTCCGAAACGCAAGATATACCGAGGAGTTGATGCAACTCGGGGCGTGCCATGTTATCGACAGTTCACGTGTGTCTATATATGATACCATCATGAGTATAACGAACGGACAAGGTGCTCATGCGTCTATTGATTCCATTGGCGGTCCAGACGGTTTCGAGCTGGCTAAGTCTACACGTGCCGGCGGGATTTTCTTATCGCTAGGCCTTTTATCGGGAGTTCAAGTGGATTGGTCGACCATCTCGAAAGAGCTTGGCGTCATTCCTCAACTCTTTTTATTGCGCCACTGGAATCAACGCGTATCCGTGTCTACCTGGCACGAAACGTTTGAGAAAGTCATCGAGCTCGTTCAGAATGGAAAGCTCCTTTTAGCAGAGCCTGGAGAAAAATTTGCCTTGCATGATGTTAAAGATGCAGTGCAATTTGCGGAGAACCGTCCGTGTACGGGGAAAATCATCTTGGTGTAATGGATTAGATTAAATAACACCGAAGCCAAAAATGCGCGTTTTCTCGCCCTTTTTGGCTTCTAGGAAACATAGGGGGTCCTATGGCTAAGCATGAAAAGAGGTTTCTTAAAAGTTATGAATCAAAAGCGTCTGAATATCTGAACGATAAAGAAAAAGCTTCTACTCTCCTAAAAAAAGCAGATAAAAAAGCGATTGGAGATGTTTGGGAGAAGTTACAGCTACTCTTTCATATTTTCGGTGATTGGACGAGTGGAAAATATCGAGCGATCCCTGTTAAATCCATTTTGATGATTATTGGCGGGATTTTGTACTTTGTTTCACCTGTAGACGCCATCACAGATTTTATTCCTGTTGTTGGTTTACTAGATGACGCGACAATCATTGGATTGGTGTTTCGACAAGTTAGTAGCGACCTTGCTCTGTACAAAGAGTGGAAGCAAAAAGAATTTTCACAGGAATAGGAAGGTCCTTTAATGACGTTACACGAGTATTTACATCATACATTTCCAATGGTAATGCTTCGACCACCTTTGTTTTATAGCTGGGATATTGGTATCCGTTTTGAGCTGGGTGTGAACTACGATTACTACCATAACGTTCATGAAAATTGCTCTTATTTGCAAGGGGTTCATACGCGAGCGATTACTTTATTCAAGACTTTGCATGCACCTATCGATGACATCTATATCGTAGTGGATGTAAACGATTTTGGAGACGGTAGGGCTTTTAAGCGTAAATTGAATGCCTTTTCCAAGTATGTGAAGAACAAATCCCTTTTGTATAAGCTTAGGCAAAATACCATTCCTTATGTTTTTCCAGAAGACGATGAGAATGAAGTCTATCGAACGCATCGGTTCTTCTTGAAGTGTAAGACATCGGACTTTGCCTATGTTCCCATGATAAAAGCAATCTGCCGTCAGGATATGGGATTAAAACCACGTATTTTTCATCGGGTCTACTTTATCAATACGAGCAAGCATACCATCTTTCACATCTATGACGATCGAGGCTGTGATTTATTAGCCACTTCACCTGAAACAATCAGAGGGACATATGACAGCTATCCTCATTGGATATTAGACTATGACAGAGCCAAGATCGATCAGGTATTTTCGTAACTGGAATTCGTACAGGCAACACATTTCCCGGCAGCACGATAGATGTCATATCACTCTTCTCTCGTCAATCGAATATGGACTGCTTTCACGCACGCTTTCATTCGGTCTAGATTCGTCGTGACTGGTACCATAATGAATAGGACGGCGATCCTTGTTGAAATGGGAGTACAAGCATAGAAAGCCGGGCTTGTTAATGTTAAAGCGGATGATCATGAGAGCTCATTGGTTTATTCAGCTCACAAGAATGAGAATCCCGTGGGAATGGAACTCGGGATGATGAAAACACCCAATTTTTTCTTCCAAACCAGTTTACCTTCTCCTACAAAAAAGAACCGTCAGGAATCTGACGGAGACAGACATGCTATTACACCTCCATTTGAAAAATTCCCTAAATAAAACACAGGGGCATTCTCCTTCTTGCTTGCGCAATCTGTTGTGAAGGCGTATCCCCTGTGTTCGCCACTCAGTTAGGCTTGTCTGAGCGATGTACTTCGTGTTATTCCACTCCCCAGCTCTAGGATAAAAAAGACAGAGCCGCTCTTGACTATACATGTGCGGTATCTTTTCTTTCCCACGACGTTGTAGCTTCGGTGATAGTACTTTTACCGAAATATTCCTCTCGCCGACCTGAACGTAGGCCTGTCCTCCCTCATGCCTTCTTTTCTCTTCTTGTGAATGCTATAATACTCATATCTATTACCAGAAATTGTATAAAGGGAGGGCATCCATTCATGAACGCGAACCAAATTCTCGAAACATTGCCGCATCGCTATCCGTTCCTGCTTGTCGATCGAATTGAATCGGTTGAGGAAGGTCAAAAGGCGGTCGGGATCAAGAATGTCAGCATCAACGAACCGTTTTTCCAAGGGCATTTCCCAGGATTTCCGGTGATGCCGGGGGTGCTAATCGTCGAGGCGATGGCACAGGTTGGAGGCGTCGCGATGTTGAGCGTGCCGGACTTTAAAGGCAAGATTGCCTTCCTCGCCGGGATTGACGGTGCTCGCTTCCGCCGCCAAGTCGTTCCGGGCGACCAACTGCGCATCGAAGTCTCGATCACGAAACTCAAAGGCGTCATCGGCAAAGGACAGGCCGTTGCTTATGTCGGCGGCGAGCTGGCCGCTGAAGCGGAACTGACCTTCGCGATCAAAAAAGACTAATTTTGAAGACAAAAAAAGGGATTCTCACGACCCGCGTGAGAATCCCTTTTTGGCGTTATGAAGTGGTGCCGACGAGACTGCGATGCTCGTGGGCAAACGTTTCAAGGAACGTCGGTTCCAGACCGAATGCGGAGTAGAGCTCTTGGCAGAAGGCAAGGATCGACGCAGCTGCTTTTGGTTCCGAGAGCAGCATCATGTGGTTGGACGAGTCGATGTCGAACAGGTGGAAATCGTCGATCTGACGTTCAAATTCGGTCCAATAATCCCCCTGGTCGAATACGGGGCTCGTCTCGACGTTGAAGTACGGTTCCAGCGCCCCGAGGACCGAGCCGCTTTTGTTGCGGAAGAAATAGGCGCTGACCTCTTGCGGATTGGGCAACGGTAAGATGGTAAATCCGCTGCGGTCGAACGCTTCCTGCACGTCAGAACTACTCTGAATCATGGTGTTCAGGTAGTCTTCCGTGCGCTTGTAGCCGCGCTCGCGGGCCAGGGTCAGCAACTGCTTGGAATATTCCTCATCCGAGAGCGTCGAGTCCAGATCATCACGGTGAATCAATGTGGTCGGAATCTTCTCCGGCTCGTGCTGAATCTCGGTGAGCAGGGGCATGTTGACCGATTGCAGGATCGCGGTTTTTCTATTGAACATCGCTTCCGGCAACATGGCCTTGGTGTAGATTTTGTCCGAATACAAGGTGTCGAGGAACACGATGGAGTTCACTTTTTGCCCCAGTTCCTGCAATTGACGAGCCATTTCGTAGGCGAGGAGGCCGCCGAGCGAATAGCCGCCGAGGTCATACGGCCCTTCCGGCTGCACGGTCTGAATGATGTGCACGTAATACGCGGCCATCGCGTAGATGCCCCGGATCGGGGTGCGGTTGCTCATCCAACCACGCGCGGTGATGCCGTAGAAGGGTCGGTTGCTCACTTTGGCGATCATCGAGTAGATGCCGACGCCGCCTGCCGTCCCGTGCATCCAGAAGATCGGACGACCTTCCGTGGCTTGGTTCAGCAGGACGAGTTCCGGGAACTGCGACAAGCTGGTCTGCACGGGCTTGTGGGCCGTCGGTGCGGGAGTCTGGCTCACGATCTCCGCTTTCGGTTTCGCCTTGGTCGCCCCATTGGGGACCAGCTCTCGAATCAGGTCTTCCATCGATCGGCATTCGCTCAGTTTGACGAAGGAGAAGGACGGGTCTATCTGCGTTTGTATCTGCTGTAGCAGCTGCATGAACAGAATCGAGTCAAACCCGTAGTGGTCGAGCGGCTTGTTCACCTTCAGCTCCGCAGGCGTGAGTCCCACCAGTTCGGAGATGATGCCGATGACTCGCTCCTGCAGATCCTCCGCGATGGCGAGGTCCTGTTCTTCACAGACAGGAACCGCCTCGGAAGCAGAAGCTGCAGCTGCAGCGACTGCTGGCAGGCTGTGCGTTGTCAGCTCTCGTCTTGCGATTGTCGGAGCGGTCAGCCAGCAGCGGCGGCGCTCAAACGGATAGGTCGGCAAGGAGATGTGACGGGCGGACGCTCCACCTTGCAGCGCTTCCCAAGGAATCTTGCCGCCTTTCGCCCAGTAGAGGGCTAATTTTCCAAGATTGCCCTCTGCCAGCAAGGCTCGAATAACGGTCTCTCCGGTGATCCCGGCAAGAAGATCGAGGATCTCGGAATGAGACTCGTTCAAGTCGCCGAGATAGAGCGCGATGGGCGCGTCGCCTTTTTTCAAATAGCCTCGCAGACCTTGCATCAGCTCGTCGCGACTTTGTACCACCATCGCAAGTCGCGCCTCCATCTCGTCACGGCCGACTTGCAGCGTGTGCGCGATGTCAGGCAGCTTCAAGCTCTCGTCTGCTTCGAGGAACGCGAGCAGATGTGCGGCAACCTCGTCCAGACGCTCGCGATTCTTCGCGGAGAGGACGATGATCTGCGGTGCATTCGTCGGTTCGTGATCGACCGCCTCTTGCTGCGCCGGGATGTATTCTTCGACCACAAGATGCGCGTTCGTGCCGCTGATGCCAGTCGTGCTGACTGCACCGAGGCGCGGGCGCTCATCGGCCGTGGTCCACGATCTGTTCTTGGTATGAATCACAAACGGGCTGTCTGTCAGGTTGATGTAGTCGTTGCTCGACTCATAGTTGTGCAGAGCCGGAATCGTCCGCTCTTTCATCGCCATCAGCATGGAGATCAAGCTGACGACCCCGGATGCGGCGAACGTATGCCCGATCAACGGCTTAATCGAACCGAGCGCGCAGTATTGCGTCCGGTCGGTGTGTCGGCGGAAGGCGTTGGTAAGCGCCTGCACCTCGATGGGGTCTCCCAATCTGGAACCGACGCTGTGGGAGAGCACATACTGGATGTCGGCCGGGTTGATGCCGAAGCGCTTGTAGACTTGATGAAGCAGGTCTGCTTGGCTCGCAGGGCTCGGCGCGGTGATGCCGTTGGTCTGGCCGTCGTAGTTGACGGCACTGCCCTTGATGCAGCCGTGGATCTGATCGCCATCCTCCAGTGCTTTGCTCAGCGGTTTGAGCACGACGACAGCTACCGCTTCGCTCGGCACCAGGCCATTTGCACGCCCGTCGAACACAAAGCAGGTACCATCCGGGGAGAGCATGTCGAGCTTGCCCATGCCATTATGGATAATCGGCGAGATCAACAGGCTGACACCGCCGGCCAGCGCCATGTCGCATTCGCCTTGGCGCAGGGCTTGGCAGGCTTGGTGAATTGCGACGAGACCGGACGAGCAGGCGGCGGTGATCGCCATGTTCGGGCCCTTGAGGTTGAGCACATAGGAGATGCGGGCCGCGAGCGTGGCGTTCTGGTTGCTGTTCAGCGGACTGTCCTCTCCGGCCAAGAACCCGTACTCTCCCTCTTCCACCCCGACATAGACGCCGCATGCGGTTCCACGAATGCGCTCGCCCATATAGCCGGCATCTTCTAGCGCATGCCATGCTTCCTGCAGGAACAGGCGCTGTTTCGGATCGATGTACTCCGCTTCTTTGGGCGAAATCTTAAAGAACAAGGGATCGAAGCGGTCGACGTCCGGGACAAATCCGCCCCATTTGCCCATGCCCTTCTCTTCCCGCCAGTCCCAGCGGTCAGACGGGACGACCGTGATCGCTTCCTTCCCGTCTCGGATGTTTTTCCACAATTCCTGCACGTTGCTCGCCTGCGGGAATCTGCCGCTGATCCCGACAATGGCAATCGGCTCCTGCGCACTGCGCACCGCTCCTCCGGCCGCGAATCGCGCCTTGCCGGTCTTTTTGCGCGAAGGGTGCTTGGACGGGGTGCTGACGATTGGAGCGACAGGTGCTGACGCGATCGCCGGTGCGGATGCCGCTTGCTCTTGGTAGAAGTCCCGCATTGCCTCCCCATGTGTGACCGCGTAAAACTGGGTCAGAGCTCTGATCGTGGAATGCTCAAAGAACAAGGCGGGCGTCACGGCAATGCTGTAGTGTTTCGACAGGAAACCGGCAAACTCGGCCAAGCTGATCGAATCAAACCCGAAATCAGCCAAGTTCTCTTCGACGTCCAGTTTGGTGCGCGGAATCTTGAGAACGGAGCTGATCTGCTCTTTGAGATCCCACTCCACGCACTGTTCGAGCGTGAATCCTTTCATCTCCGGACGTCTTCCCTTGCCGGAAGAGGTGTTGTTGCCGGAATGCACTGGCACCGGAGTCGGCGCTGCCGAATTCGCAAGACCCAGCATGCGTTCGATGCGGCTGGGCTGGCCGATCATCACAAGATGCTGGGTGCGGTTCTGCGACAGGATGCGGTCAAAGATCGCAAGGCCCTCTTCCACTTCCAAGAAGCGTTGCCCGCTGGTCTTGAAGTAGGCTTCTGTGTTTTCTTTCTTCTCAAAATGCATGCCCCCGGCTTTCCAAAGCGGCCAGTTGATGACGAATGTTGTCCCGTTGCGCAGCTCGCCATAGGCCATTTGGAAGCGGTTGGCAATCGCATAATCACACGAGCCGAAGTCCCCGATGATCGCCGACGAAGAGGAGAAGTAGCAGGTAAAATCAAGTTCCGACTCCCCTTGCAGTAGTTCGTCGAGCAGAAGCGTTCCTTTGACCTTCGGGTCGAGCACTTGTTGGAACCGGCGGTCATCCTTGTCGAGAATGCTCTCGGCTCCGACGAGTCCGGCTGCATGCAGGACGCCGTGAACACGGCCGAACTGCGACCGGGCTTCTGCAAGCCCCGCCTCCATACGCGTACGGTCACAGACGTCCGCTTGCAGATAGAAGACGCGGCTGCCTCGTTTTTCAAGCGCTTCGATCTTCGCCTGTTTGGCAGCATCGAGCGCCGAGCGTCCGGTCAGGATCAGGTTGATCGGGTGTTTGCCAGCAAGATGCTCGGCGAACAGGTAACCCAGACCGCCCAGTCCGCCTGTGATCAGGTAAGTGCCGCCTGTTTTCAGTAAGGTGGAAGAACCAGCTTGGATGCGGGTCGGCTGTACCTTGCAGACGTGACGCTTACCGTTTTGGTAGAGGACGCTTTCGATTTTGGAAGCATTGAGCTCGTCCAGAAGGAGATGCATGTTCTCTTGTAAGGAAACGGCCCCGGCTTCTTGCATCACCACAGCCGCTCGGGTATCCGGGAGCACCAAGCCCAAGGAACGCTCAAAGCCGATCCATGATTCAAGGAACGCACGCTCGATCGCATTTCGGTGCTGGCCGACGAGCATCAGGCTCTTGGCTTTAAGCTTCGTCGTCGCAAGGGCTTGTACGATGTCGAGGATCGGTTGCGTGTCCTCCACGAGCGAAGCGTCTTCCAGTGGCCAGAGGTAGAGCAAGGAATCAACTTCCCCCAGCTGTTCTTGGACGCTGCGGAGCGCCTGCTGGCAGGATGTCCCTTGCGCGATGAAAAGGACCTGCGTCTGCGGGCTTCGCACCTGCACTGCTTCCACGACCGCACGCTGAGCCTCTACATTCGAGAGGAAGCAGAGCAGCGTGTTCAAGTTGAACGGTGCGTGGTTGTTTCGAGCTTGTTCTTGCCAGATCTCTTCAAAGGTCATCAAGGCAAACGGCTCGGCGGATGGAGAGACCGCTTGCGGGCGGTTCTTCTGCGTTTGCAGACCGCTGATTTGCAGACAGACCTTGCCTTGTTCGTCGCAGAACGTGAAGTTGCCGTCGTCTGCCACAACCCACATGGAGGAGGGGCAAGGGGCATAGATCGCGACCTCTTGCAAGGTGGCGGGCACACTCCCTTGAAGCACGGCATCCGGCAAGTGCGGATGGAGCAGAAACTGTGAAGGCACCATCGGCAGCGTGACGCGGGCGCCCCGCTCCTGCAAGGTGGACGCATCGAGGAGTGGCGCTTCATCCTCTGTCAGCACGGCGCTTCCTGATGCGTGCAGCTCTTCTTCGTCGTTGTAGATCTCAAAGGAGATCTCGCCATTAGCGGCCGGGTACAGTGCGATGTGCACCTGCGACCCGTCAGCACCCACTTCGAGCGGCGACTCCCAGACGATATTTTGCAAACGAAGGCGGGTGAGACCTTGCTTCTGAGCGCCGGACGCCTGTTCCACAGCCACTCGCGCCATCTCCAACAGAGCGAATTCCGGCACCGTCCGATCGCGTAGGAAGGTCTCTTCGCCGGTGAAGTCGGTGCTGTAGCGCATTTCGGTCAGGTCTGACGTGTTTCGATGGAGCAGCGGATGCAAGACGTTGACGCCAGATTTTTCCTGCTTGCCGAAGCCTGTCTGCACCATTTCAAACGCCGGCAACGGGTAGCGCTCTTGCGCAAACGAATAGGTCGGCAGTCCGGTCAGTCGCTTGACCGTCCCCGCCGGGTAGAGCCCTTCCCAGTCGATCCGGTTGCCGTTAACCCACAGTTCTGCAACCATCTTGAGCTTATGGTTGTGCAGAAGGCTCAGGAGGAACGCTTGTCCCTCTTCGGTGTCGGCCAGATTGATCCCGTTGACGCTGCCGTTCTTGCCGACGGTGCCCACGAAGACTTCTCCAGACTTGCCGGCCCCTGCTCGGTAGCGTTCGAGCTGGCCGATCAGCTGGTCCCGGTCTTTGACAATGATGGCAAGCCGTTGTGCCATGCTCTCTCTCGCCACTTGGTAGGTATACAGGAAGTCGGGGAACGAGACGTCCGGGTGAGAGCGGAGGTAGCGGAGCGTGGCATCGGCATTGGCTTGCAACGATTCTGCACTTTGGGCCGATAGCACGAACAGACCTGGCATCGCTTCGTTGATCGGCGCTGCAACCGCACGCGACGGATTGGGATAGTCTTCGATCACCACATGGGCATTCGTGCCGCTGTAGCCGAACGAGTTGACGGCAGCCAGGCGCCTGCCATTTCGATTGGGCGTCCACTCGCGACGAGTTGTGTTGACATAGACCGGGCTGTTGGCAAAGTCGATGTGCTTGTTGCCCTGATCATACTGGATGGAAGGCGGCATCTCTCCATGCTTCATGCTCATCAAAACTTTGATCACGCCCAGCACGCCTGCTGCAGCCGTCGTGTGACCGATGTTCGCCTTGAGCGAACCGATTCCGCAGAAGCCTTTCTGAGTCGTGAACTTGCGGAAGGTGTTGTTAAGGGCGTGAATCTCGATCGGATCGCCAAGCTTGGTGCCCGTGCCATGCGCTTCGATGTATTGAATGTCTTCCACGTCGATCTCGTACTTGCGGTAGATCGATTCTTGCAGCTGGCTCTGCGCGAGGAAGCTCGGCGCGGTGATGCCGGAGGTCTGGCCGTCTTGGTTGGTGCCGCTGCCTCGGATGATGCCGTAGATCTGGTCGTTGTCCCGCTCAGCATCGCAGAGGCGCTTGAGAATCAAGACCCCGACGCCATCGCCGACGACGATGCCGTTCGCTCCATCGTCAAACGGACGGCACTCGCCAGTAGGAGACAGCATCCCGGCGTTGTGCATGGAGATGAACGCGCCCGGATGGCTGTAGACCGTGATTCCGCCTGCGATGGCGAGGGTGATCTCCCCGCTCTTCAACTGCTGGCAGGCCAGGTCGATCGCCACCAGCGACGAGGAGCAGGCCGTGTTCACCGCCAGTGCCGGCCCTTTCAGATCCAGATAGTACGCCATGCGAGCCGCGAGGATGCTGATGTCATATCCGAGCATGGAATAATGGGAAAAATCTTGAGCGAGCGCCGAGGAACCGGCGGTGCCGATAAAGGTGCCGACGGGCTCCCCGCGCAGCTGCGTCGGGGTGTAGCCGGCATCTTCTAAAGACTTGTACGTTTCTTCCAGCAAAATACGCTGGGTGACGTCCATCTTCTCAGCTTCGATGGCCGAGATGTTAAAAAAGAGCGAGTCGAAGCGGTCGATGTCGTCCATCTTGCCATAGTTGATCGGAATCGGATTGGACGAATAGGCTTGGATGTATTCCAGCCATTTCGGATCGCTCACTTCGCTGATGCATTTTTTTCCGTCGCGAATCAGGTTCCAGAATTCTTCTTGATCGCTCGCTCCGGCGCTCCGGACGGAGAGACCGATGATGGCGATCTCATCGGTCTCGACCCGTGCTTCGCGAGCCGGCGGAGTAGGTGTCAGAGTTGGTTCGTGTGCTTGTGTTGGTTTCGGCGTTGGTGCCGATACCGTCGGCTGTACTTGTTTTGCAGGTTGTACGAGGGTATGGAACTGCTTTTCCATGTAGACCGCCAGAGACTCAAGGTCTGCACATTCAAATAGGATGCTGGTCGGCAGGTTCAGGTTGAACCGGACGTTGATCGCTTCTAGCAGTTCAACCGCATTGAGCGATCCGATCCCCAGTTCCTTCAAGGTATCCGATTGCTCCAGTTCGGTCCGTTCCAAACCCAAGGTCTGTTCGAAAATTTCGAACAGGATCTCTTTGATCTCAGTTCTGGTCATCCCGGAACTCATGCTCCCTCACTCCTTTAGATTTGTTGCAACATGTTGCGCCGAGCTTCCGGATACGGCGTCCTGTTGGACATCTGCTTTGTGTTGTGCTCTCGAAGTTCTGCCGGGCTTTGAGCTGAATTTTTGCTGATGAAGAATAGACAGTAGCTAATCCAGGCTTTCTCAAGCAAGATCGAGCTTTTAGCAAAGTTCCGAATGGAATTTGTACCACTTCCGGCAGACCTTTCGTATTATCCACCTGCTCAGGATCATGCAGAGAGTTGGCGACCTGCTTGGAGACGTCCATCATTTCGTCAAGAACGAGGTGATGCTCCGCCAGCAGGTCAATCCAGCCCTGTACAGTCGGGATGTAGATGTCGATGCTCGGATCGGCGATGGCTCCGCGCAGGTTCGCGATGAAATCCATCATCAGCACCTGCCCCCCTTCGTTGAGGGCCGAGGACATGTTCTGGAACAGCCCCTGCTTGTCAGGGATGTGGCAGCTGACTTCGATCCCGATCATCATGTCGTAGCGACCTGGGAATCGGTCTTTAGAGCTGTCTCCATGGAAGATGGCAGCTTGTGCGCCCAAGTTCAGTTCTTGAATTCTCCGGTTGCCAAGGTCCGCCTGCGCCTCCGTGATCGTAAAGCCCTGCGTTTTCAAATGCGGGTAGCGCTTGGCCAGCTGAATCACGTCTGTCTCATGACCGCATCCGATGTCGAGCAGAGCCTGCGCGCGCTGGAAATCGCCTCGGCTGAACAACACGCGGCGCATCTCGATCTGCTTGCTGCGCACCATCTCAAGTTCGGCCGGATATTGTTCCGGGTTCAGGTACACGCGGCTGATCGAGAAGCCGGGGATTTTTTCCTCAAACGGGCAGAAGGTCAGCCGGAGTCTCCGCTTTCGACGACGCGCGTATAGAACTCGGCCGCCTTGTTGGAGATGGCAAATTCCTTTTCTTTCGGTTTCGGCCCCTCCACCCAGCATCTACGCTTCACAAATGGATAGGTCGGCAGCGAGACGCGCTGCACGTTCTTGCCATCATGTAGTCGCTGCCACGGCACTTTGCTGCCGGAGAGCCAGAGGGCGGCCAGCTGCTCAAGATTGCGCTCTTGCAGCGCGGCTTCCACAAGGGCTCTGGCTTGGTGGCGATCCGGTGCAGGACGGGTCTCGTCCACAACAGGAGAGGAGATGTATTCCTGCAAGCGCTGCAGCAGTTCTTCTTTGGAAGAGACGATGAAGGCTGTGCGCTTTTTCATCGGCTCGCGACCGACTTGCAGCGTGTAGGCGATCTGGGCGAGCGTCAGGGATCGGCCCGCTTCGCTTGCGAGATGCTCGGACAGATGAGCCGCCAGGTGCTGCAGGCGGTCGTGGTTTCGGGCAGAGAGGATCACCAGTTGCTGTGCTGCGCCCGGTCGTTCTACCTGCACAGCCATCGCGGTCGGAATGTATTCTTCGATCACGGCATGGGCATTCGTGCCGCTGATCCCTGTCGTACTGATCGCGCCGACTCGCGGGCGGCCTTCCTGGGTCGTCCACGCTCGGTTCTCGGTGCTGACGACGAACGGACTCTCCTCAAATCGGATGTACTCGTTGCTCGATTCGAATCCGTGCAAGCCCAACAGGGTGCGTTCGCGCATCGCCATCAGCATGCTGATCAGGCTGACGATGCCTGATGCGGCAAACGTGTGCCCGATGAGCGGCTTGAGCGAGGAGAGCGCACAGTTTTGCGTTTGAGCGCCAGGCTTGCGGAAGGCGCTGGTCAGCGCTTGGATCTCCATCGGATCGCCTAGCTTCGACCCAGTGCTATGCGACATGACGAACTGGATGTCAGACGAATCGATTCCATAACGGTCATACACGCTGCGGATCAGATCGGCTTGAGCGTCCGGGTTCGGCGATGTGATACCATTCGATTGGCCGTTGTAGTTGACTCCGGTCGCTGTGATGCAGCCGTAGATCTGGTCGCGATCGGCTATCGCTTTGGACAGAGGCTTGAGCACGACGACGGCAACGGCTTCGCTCGGCACCAACCCGTTCGCACGCGAATCAAACACATACGAGCGTCCGTCCGGGGACAGCATGTCGATCTTGCTCATGCCTTGGTAGATCATCGGGGAGATCAATAGATTGACCCCGCCGGCCAGCGCCACGTCGCAGTCTCCTGCACGCAAGGCTTGGCAGGCTTGATGGAGCGCAACCAGCCCGGAGGAGCAAGCGGCGGTCAACGCCAGATTCGGCCCCTTCAAGTCGAGGGCGTAGGCGATGCGGGCGGCCAACGTCGCATTTTGATTGCCGTTGAGCGGGCCGCCATCCCCTGCCAGAAAGCCGTATTCACCCTCTTCGACACCCACGTAGACGCCGCACAACTTGCCGCGAATCTGATCGCCCATGTAGCCGGCATCCTCGAGCGCATGCCATGCTTCCTCCAAGAACAGGCGTTGTTTCGGGTCCATGTACTCCGCTTCTCTCGGCGAGATCTCGAAGAACAGTGGATCGAAGCAGTCGACGTCTTTTACGAATCCGCCCCATTTGGACGTGATTTTGCCTTCTTCATAGTCACTTTGCCAGTCCCAGCGATCTGAAGGAATCTCGGTGATCGCGTTCTTGCCCGCTTTGAGGTTCTGCCAGAAGTCCTGCACGCTGTCCGCTTGCGGGAAGCGTCCGCTCATCCCGATCACGGCGATCGGTTCGTGAACGCCGGATGTCGGCAGCGGCACGAGAATCTCTTTTGTCACCGCGACTTCTTGCCTGGCCGGAGCGACAATCGGAACGGGTGTCGGTTCGGGGGCTGGTTCGGCAGTCGGTTCAAGGTAGTGCTGCGTCATCAACGCCTCGTGTTCACGCAGGAAGTGCAGGGTCAATTTTTCCAACGTGGAGTGACTGAAGAACAAGGCCGGCGTCACTTCGAGTCCGTAGTGCTTGGAAAGACCATTGCCAAGCTCAGCCAAGCTGATCGAGTCAAACCCGAAGTCGACCAGATTTTCCTCGACATCGAGTTCGTCGCGGGAGATCTTCAGGATCTGGCTGACCTGTTCTTTGAGATCCCACTCGATGCATTGCTCAAGCGATAATCCTTGCAACTCGGGACGCATCGCCGTGCCCGACGAGACGCTGACGGTCGGAGGCGGCGTAGTGGTTTGTTCCGCTGTCGGCGCTTGTGCTGCCATTCCGAGGAAGCGTTCGACGCGGCTTGGCTGCCCGACGAGGACCAGCTGCTGCACGTCGTTCTGCGAGAGGATCAGGTCAAAGAGCTCCACTCCCTCTTCCGTTTCCAAGAAGCGCTGTCCGCTCGACTTCAGGTAGTTCGCCGTGATCTCTCCGTCATCAAGACCCATTCCGCCTTCTTTCCAGAGCGGCCAGTTGATCACCAGCGTCTGGCCCGGCAACTGCTGTTCGTGACGGTGTTGCGCGTAGGCCATCTGGAAGCGGTTGCCGATCGCATAGTCGCAGGAACCGAAATCGCCCAAAACGGCGGATGACGAGGAGAAGTAGCAGACAAAATCAAGCTCGGTCTCCTCCGCCAGCAATTCGTCGAGCAGCAGGGTTCCTGCGATCTTCGGGCTCAGAACCCGTTCAAACACCTTGATGTCCTTAGCTAAAAGGCTCTCGTCCCCGGACAATCCTGCTGCGTGCAGCACGCCGTGCAGAGGTCCGAAGCGATCGCGTGCACGAACCAGCCCGGCTCGCATCTGCTCTTCGTCACATACGTCCGCTTGCAGGTAGAAGACTTGGCTGCCCAACGTCTCCAGATCGCTCAGCTTGCTGCGCTTCTCTTCGTCGAGCTCGGAGCGGCCGGTGAGGATGAGGTTCACAGGCTGTTTTTGGGCCAGATGCTCCGCGAACAAGTAGCCGAGTGCACCGAGACCGCCGGTGAGCAGGTAAGTGCCGCCTGCCCGTACTGTGCGTTGGCCCGCTTCAAGGCGGGTCGGCTGGACGGTGCAAATGTGGCGCTTGCCTGCTTCGTACAGGACGCTTTGCGCTTGCGGGGCATGGAGTTCACGCCAGAGCAGCGGCATCCAGTCTTGAAGCGAGGAAGAACCCGCCTGCAAAACCGCCGTCACCTTCGTGTTAGGCAGCACTAGGCCCAAAGATCTTTCAAAGCCGATCCACGATTCGAAGTAGCTTCGCTGCACTCCGTTCTCGAATTGCCCAGCCAGCATCAGGCGTTCGGGCTTCAGACCGGAAGCGTTGAGGAACTTAAGGATGTTCACGATACTGGAATAGTCTCGGATCAGAGCCTTGTCTTCAAGCGGCCACAGGTACAGCATCCCGAAGACGTCTCGACGCTCCTCTTGGATGCGTTGGAAGGACTCTGGAATCGAGCTTCCCTGTGCGATGAACTCGACTTGCAGGCTCGGGCTAAGGGACTTGAGTGCCTCCCGCACCGTTTGTTGCAGTGCCGGATCGGACAGGAAGCAGACGAGCGTTCCAGCGTTCCGGGCTGTGACAGAAGGCAGTGATTGCTCTTGCCAGATTTCTCGGAATGTCATCAACTCGAAGGATTCCGACTGCTTCTTGGCTTGTGCAGGTTTCGCTTGTGCAGATTCAGCTTGCAGTCCAGTCAAGCGAACGCAGATGTTCCCTTGGGCGTCGCACAGTTCGATGTTGAGCGTGCCATCGCTTCCCTCTTGCACCCTTGCTTGCAGGTTCGTCGAGACCGGGGCCAGCACTTCAAGGTTTTCCACGACGCTCGAAGACATCAGGGTCCGTACTCCTCCCGCCGTTCCTTCCGGCACCCAGTAGCGCTGTTTGGCAAACGGATAGGTCGGCAGGCTGATGCGGCGCGGCTTGTGTTCGCCGTAGAGCTTGTTCCAGTCCAGCTCCAATCCTTTGACCCACAGGTCGACGAGCTTGAAGTGCTTGCGGCGCTGAATCCATTTTTCGATCGCTTCCTGCAGCTCTTCATCTGCGAGGAAGAGCGAGAGAGTGTCTCGGTTGGCTTTGACATGGCCACGATAGAGGGTTGGGACATCCTCTTGGCCGGACACGCAGGCGCGCAACTTGGTCGCGAGGTCTTGAAGCGAGTCGACGAGCAGCGCCATGCGCGCATCGTGCGCTTCTCGACCGATCTGCAAGGTGTAAGCGATGTCAGCGAGGTCCGCATCTGTGAACGGCTGCGTCTCGATGGCGTGAAGCAGGCGCGCGGCCAGCTCCTGCAACCGTTCTTCGTTCTTGGCCGACAACACGATCACGGCCGGATTCTGCGGCGTCACCTCAACAGGCGTGCGAAGCGACTCTGCCGGTACATACTCTTCGATGATCACGTGCGCGTTGGAACCGCCCGCTCCAAACGATGAGATGCCAGCGATGCGCGGCAATTCGCGAACCTGACCGCCAATTTCCACCAGCATGCGCTTCCACTCTGCCAGCTCCTGCTGCACGACGAACGGGGTCGCGTCAAAGTCGATGTTCGGGTTGAGCACCTTGGCGTGCAGCGATGGTGCGAGTTGACGATGCTTCAGTTGCAGCAGCACCTTGGTAACGCCGGCGATGCCGGCCGCGCTCTCACAGTGCCCGATGTTCGACTTGGCCGAGCCGATGGCACAGGATTGCAGTTTAGCGTTTTTCCCTGCTTGGAAAGCCTTGGTCAAGCCGGCGATCTCAATCGGGTCGCCAAGTGAGGTGCCGGTTCCGTGCGCTTCGATGTAAGAGACCATGCTCGGGTCAAGCCCTGCCTTGCGCAACGCCTGCTCGATCACATTCGCCTGCGCATTCGGGTTCGGGACGGTGTACCCGTTAGTTTTGCCACCATGGTTGATCGCGGTGGCCTTGATCACGCCGTGGATCTGATCTCCGTCTTCAATCGCCTTGGACAGCGGCTTGAGCAGCACAGCGCCCACGCCTTCGCCCGGCACGTAGCCGTCGCCCCCTTCGCCAAAACTCTCGCATCTGCCCTTACTCGACGCGAACTTGCCTTGGCCAAGCAGCAGGTACTTGTTCGGGTGAATCGAGACGTTGACACCGCCGGCGATCGCCAGTTCACAGCCGCCTTGCTGCAAGCTCTGGCAGGCCAGATGAATCGACGTCAGCGAAGACGAGCACATCGTATCGACGGCAAGGCTCGGCCCGTGCAGGTTGAAGAAGTACGACACCCGGTTGGCGATCGACGAGGGGTTGCCAGACAGGGCAAGCGGTCGTCCGAGGATCGTCTCCTCTGCGCCGTACAACTGATACTCTTCGTACATCACGCCGACATAGACCCCGACGTTGCCGTCAAGCCCCAGCCCGCGATGTTTGGCGAGCATCTCGCGCGTATACCCCGCATCTTCCAGCGCCTCGTAGACGGTCTGCAGGAACAGTCGCTCCTGCGGGTCCATGATCTCCGCCTCGCGCGGGGAGATGTTGAAGAACTTCGGATCGAATTGATCCACGCCGTCAATAAATCCGCCCCATTTGCTGTTCGTCTTGCCCGGCTTGCTTTTATCCAGGTCAAAATAGAGGCTGTGATCCCATCGGTCTTTTGGAATCTCCGTGATCGAATCCTTGCCATCCCGTAGATTTTGCCAAAACTCCTGAAGGTCGCGCGCCCCAGGATAGCGGCCGGAGACACCGATGATCGCGATGTCTTGTTCTCCCTTGGCCGCCTTCGCAGGTTGCGCGATCGGCGCTGCATGCACTGCCGTCGAACTCGCGACCAGCCTCGAACGTCTGCGGCTGCTGACAGCCGACGGCTCAGGAGTGGACGCGACCGCCACCGAAGCGGATTCCGAGACCCGCTCCTGCTCCCCGATGCCCAAGAGCTGCTGCAAGAGAACACGATGGGCGTCCAGGAAGTATCCGGTCAACTCGCGGAGGCTTTGATATTCAAAGAACAGCGTTTTCGGCAAGGAGCCAAACGTCTTTTCCAGTTGGTTGGTCAGCTGCATGACCAGAATCGAATCGATGCCGTATTTTTCAAAAGGCGCATTGGCTTCAATCCGGATGGCTGGCATCTTCAAGACGGAGGAGAGCAACGTCTTGAAATACTCGATCGCTCTCTCTTCAAAATCGCTCGAAATGAGAGTCGGCTCTTCTTCCAGCCTAGACACTGGCCCAGCTGCGGCTGTCGGTGCTGTTTCTGCAAAAATGGCGTGGATGCGGTCCAGATCTCCTTCGACGACAAGAATCTGGTCTTGCTCGGAAGCCATGCCCTGATACAAGGCGCGAATCCCGGTTGCCGTCTGCATCGGGATCATGCCGAGGGTCTCTCGCAACGTCTCCTCCGTCTCCTGCTCCACCTGCATCCCGCCGTCTTGCCAGAGCGGCCAGTTGATCGACATCGTCCGGCCGGAGCATTTGCCGTTTGCGACCCGCTCGTTTCGATACCCCGCAAAAGCATCGAGGAAGGCATTGGCCGTCGCATAGTCCGCTTGCCCCGGGTTGCCGATGGCTCCGGCCACCGAGGAGAACGTCACGAAGAAGTCGAGCGGCAGATGTTGCGTCGCCTCATCGAGATGCACGGTACCGGCCACCTTGGGAGCCAGCACGTCCTGCAACTCCGCTGTCGTCTTCTTGAGTATCAAGTTGTCGCGAATCACGCCTGCGCTATGCAGGATGCCGTGCAGAGCGCCATGCTCAGCTAGAATGCTCTCGATCAGCTGCATGACCCCCGCGTAGTCGGTCACGTCCACTTGCCTGTACACAACATTTGCATCCAAGGACTGAAGTTCTGCCTGTTTCTCGTCGCTCAGCGGCCCCCGTCCCGTCAGGACGAGCGTCGTCCCTTTCACTTGTCGTGCGATTTCGCCAGCAAAAATTCGGCCTAGACCCCCTGCGCCCCCTGTGAGCAGGTAGACGCCTTGGTCCTTCCACGGAATGCGCAACACCTCTTCGCCCGGCTCGACTTCACTCCATCCTGTTCCCCAGCGTTTGCCGCCTTGGTAACGGATGTATGCGTCGCCTGCACAGCGAGCATTTTCTCGCAAGGTCTCCGCAAGGTTGCTCGCATCGTCAACTTGGATCAGCTGCCCGACAAGGTTCGGATTCTCCAGCTGTGCGGTCTTCAGCAGTGCAGAGAGGCCGGCGAAGACCTGCCCGTCCCCTTGCGCCGGAACGACGATCTGCACGAGCGCCTTCCCTTTGCGTCTTTCTTGCAATATCGACTTGATCGCCTCAAACGCATGTGCTGCATAGACCTCGAAGCGTTGGGCAAGCCCTTTTTCCTCTGTCTGCAAGATCAGGCTCCGTATCCCGCTCTGTTCGATCTCAGCGTCCACTTCGCAGAGCATCACCAGATGATCCGCATACACCGTCTGCACAGCCTGCAGATTGACTGGACGCTCTATCCAGTCCGGTCTGAGCATCAGCGTCCCCGCCTCGGCACCTCGCTCGCGGTCGAGTATGCGGGAGGAATAGCCCTTCATCCGCACGCGGACGCTTCCGCTCTCGTCGCACAGGTCGAGATCGAGCTTGTGTACCTTGTCCCCTGGCTTGTTACCTTCACTGCGGCGCACGAAGGCCCACATCGAAGTGGTGCAAGGACCGAGGATCTCAAGCTCCTCCAGCGCGAACGGCAGGGCCGGCTGGAGGGTCGTTTCGTCAGTCAGGAAGCCGATGGCCGTCTGCAAAGCCGAGTCCAGCAGGCTCGGGTGCAGGATGAACTGACGCGCGGTGCTCGCGACGGCGGCTGGCAGCGACAAGCGGGCCAAGATCATCTCCTGCCCGACATAAAGGTGCTCCATCCCTTGGAATGCTGGCCCGTACTCAAGTCCCGCTCGGCGGTACAAGTCATAGCATTCCGCCGCGCCTCGTTCGCGCTGCCCGCACTGCGCTTGCAGAGAAGCAAGGTCGAGCACGGGAGCCTCGACGTCCGACAGAGCCGGTACTGCGCGCCCTTGGCTATGTACGATCTCGCCGTCCAAGCCGCTGTACACTTCAAATCCGATCTCGCCGTTCTCTTCCGGGAACAGCCCGATCTGCACCGACACCGCGTCTTCTTCTGCGATGATCGGACGCGCCCAGACCACATTTTTCAAAGAGATCGACGGCATGTCGGCGGCCTGCTCCAGCGCGGCGCGCGCCATTTCCAGATAGGCGACACCCGGAAGCACCTTCCGCCCTTGCACCTGATGATCGGACAGGAAAAATTCTCGCCCGGTAAACGTCGAGGAGAAGCGTTGCTCCGTCAGTTTAGAGGTATTGCTGTGCAGCAGCGGATGCAGGACTGCTGTCAGCGTCGAAGCCTCCCCTTCCTTCATCTCCGGCTCCGGCACCCAGAAGCGCTCTCTGATAAACGGATAGGTCGGCAGATGAGCACGGCGCGGTCTCGAATCGGCATAGAGTTCCGACCAGTCGAGTCGGACGCCCTTCACCCAGAGTCCGGCGATCTCTTGCAGCGGCTTGTTTGCAATGCCCTGCGCCTCCTCCTGCCCCGTTCCTGACTGCGAGGTCAAGAGACCGGGGAGTGTCCGCCCCTCTGCATAGGTTTCAAAATTCTGACGCGCTTCGTCTCTCGAACGGGCCACAAATGCCAGCCGCACCTCTCTTGCAGCGCGTCCCGTTTGCAGGGTGTACGCGATGCTCGCAAGGCTCAGATCGCGCTCCCGTTCGAGGAAGCCCGCCATCGAGGCTGCATACGTCCGCAGCTGTTCATCGGTCATGGCAGACAACACAAATAGCAACGGCGCATCCGCTTCTCCCGCTGCCGAAACCAGACTCTCTTTTTCCAAATGCTCTTCGATAACGACATGCGCGTTCGTCCCGCTGAATCCGAAAGAGCTCACCCCGGCACGGCGTGGCATCCCGGCTGGCACCTCCCATGGAATCAGGTCGGCATTGATGTAAAATGGACTCTTCGCGAGCCGAATGTGCTCGTTCAATTGGTTAAAATGCACCGTCGGCGGCACCTGTCGATGCTTCATGGCCAGCAGCACCTTGATCACCCCGGCCACTCCCGCTGCCGTCAGCAGGTGTCCGATATTGCTTTTCACCGAACCGAGAGCACAATAGCCGGTTTTCTCCGTGAAGTGCCGGAAGGACTCGGTCAGCGCCTCGACTTCAATCGGGTCGCCCAGCTTCGTGCCCGTCCCATGCGCTTCGATTAGGGAGATCGTCTCCGGGTCAATGCCAAATCGTTCATACACGTCCTGCTCCAGCTGGATCTGCGAATTGACGCTCGGCGCGGTGATCCCGTTCGTCTTCCCGTCCTGGTTGACACCCCAGCCGCGAATCACGCAATAGATCGGGTCTTCGTCTCGCACAGCATCTTCAAGGCGCTTGAGCACCAAGACGCCCACGCCCTCCCCCGGCACAAAGCCGTTGGCGCGCGTATCAAACGAATAGCAGCGTCCGTCGGGCGACAACATGCCCGCCTTGCTCGTCATGATGTGCAAGGAAGGCCCGGCCGCCGCGTACACCCCGCCGCTCAATGCCAAGTCGCTCGTTCCGAGCAGCAGGCTGTTGCAGGCTTCGGCAATCGCCACCAACGAGGAGGAGCAGGCGGTGTCGATCGCAAGGCAAGGACCTTTGAGGTTGAGCAGATACGAGATGCGAGCGCTGAGGATCGAGGAAGACGTCCCCATCAGGCCTTGTGCGTTCAAGCCTTGATGGTTCAGCGCCTGCCCATAGTCATTCGTGCCGCAGCCGACAAACACGCCGGTTCGGCTACCGGACAGAGAGGACGGCGCGATGCCAGCGTCTTCAATGGCCTGCCATGCGCTTTCCAAGAACAGCCGCTGCTGCGGGTCCATCAACTCCGCTTCGGCAGGGGAGATGTTAAAGAACAGCGGGTCAAACTTGTCCGCATCCTCCAGCACACCCATCCACTTGGAGTAGGTTTTGCCAGGTGCGCTCGGGTCCGGCGAGTAGTGCTCGTCGAGCGACCAGCGCGTCGCCGGAATCTCGGAGATGCAATCACGGCCTTGTGCGAGGTTGTTCCAGAACTCGTCTGCATTCTTGGACTTAGGGAATTGACCGCTCAGCCCGATGATCGCGATCGCCGCCCCTTCAAGACTCGGCACCGCTTCTGCGCCGGCTGCCGAAACGGACGTGGACTGACGGGACTCCAGATGTTCACACGCCTTGCGCATCAGCAGTTCTGCCACCGTGTTCACATGGCGCTGCTGCCAAGACTCATACGGCGTGCCTTGTACCCACCTGTTGAACACCCCCATCGCCGGGCCGCAGAAGATCTGAAAATTATCCCGCTCCTGCTCATCCCCTCGCAGGGTCAACTGTGCGGAATGGGCAAAATACCACTTGAAGATCAGCCCCATCTTGAAACGCGGGTTCTCGGCCGCCTCTTCGAGCTGCTCCGGATGTTTGGCGCGCTTGTAGGCGCAGACGAGATCCCAGACTTCCTCAAACGTCTTCTTAAAATATTTCGTTTCGATCTCATGCCGGATCGACAGCGGAATCTCGTCGATCGAGTTGTATTGGTGGAACAGCTGGTGCAGCTTGTTGGCGCGGGCGGCGAACTGGGTGTGTTTTTTCACCACCTGCACCTTCGCGCCGATCTCAAACATATCGCCTGCAACCGTGATCGCCATGTCGTGGATCGAAACGGACTGCAGCAGGTCCTTGACGACCGGATGGGCCCCGCTCTCCACCGTGCATTGATTGATCGATCCTGTGAAAATAAAATCAGCCCCGAGCATGAAGGCCGACGCGACCGCTTCCGGCGTGCCGATCCCTCCGCCGCAGCCGATGAGAATCTCCTCTTGGTAGCGGTACTGCCGCTGGAGCTGGTCTTTGAGCGCGCGGATGGCGGGCAGGAGGGAGAACGATACGCCTTGGTTCGTGTGACCACCTGAGTCCGCTTCGATCGCGAGGTCGTCGACCAGCGGAATCGTTTGTGACAGGGCGGCTTCTTCCTTGCTGATCAGGCCGTAGCGCAGCAGTTGCTGGACGAGCGGCTCCGGCGGCGGCGAGAGAAACACGCGCGCCGTGTCCAGATGCGAGCATTTAGCGATCAGACGGCGCGGGAAGATCAGACGGCCGTTTTGACGGGACAGGCCCTTGAGTCGCAGATAAACCAGCGGGAGCGTCGGAGCGGAGAAGGCCGACACTTCGATCGCCTTCACGCCGTACTCGACGTACAGTTCCGCTGTGCGCCGCTCTTCGTCCGGGTCGTTCAGGTTGGCGATTAGGCACATGCCATACGGCTTGTCCGAACCCAGCCGCGCCTGAATGCGCTGCAGGACGGGCTCCAGTTCATGCACCTGAAAACCGGCGCTGCCAAAAAAGGCCAGCAGACCGGCCTGTCCCATGCGCACCACCATCTCCTCAGATGCGATCCCTCGATACATCGAGCCGGCAAAGTAACTCCAAACCGTGCGGTATCTCGTTTGGAACAGCGGATGGCCTAGCGATTCCGGCTGCAGGCGCACCGCCGGATCAACGGACAGCTCGCGCACAGCATTCGCAAGGGGGGCGGACATTTGCAACTCGTGGGATCGAGCCCCTGCAAGGGCCTGTTTGGCCTCTTCAGGGCTGATCTCTTTGGCTTCAAGCGCACGTAAGATCTCTTGTATCTTCATCTGAACCCCTCTTTTACAACAAAATGTATGGTCGCAAGCACGGCGAGTGCTTGTTAATTTCCGAACAGGGAGAGGATTCTGTCTTTCACTTCCGGTTCATGGAATGTCTTTTCATGCATGGCCATCTCTTGCTCGATCACACGAGGCAGTTCCTCCCGGATCGGTCGGACCAGATGGTCCTTCAAGGTGATCAGCGACACTCTCGGTTTTTCTGCCAGTTGGCGCGCCAACTGCAGCGCCCGGTTCATCACATCTTCACGCGGAACGACGGGAAACGGCACGCCCCTTTTTTCCAAATCGGCGCCTCTGTAATTGCTGGCGCTCATCAGCATCTCTTCTCCGAGGGAGAAGCCCAACTTCTTCGGCACGATGTAGGTAGCCCCCATGCCGGGTGTGAATCCAAATCGCATAAAACTAGTCGTGTACACGCTCTCACGGCTCAAGATCACAAAGTCGGCAAACAGCCCGACGACAAACCCGCCGCCGATCGCGTGCCCTTGCATCGCAGCGATCACCGGAACCTTGCACTCCAAGACGAGCTCGTAGACGTTCGCATCGGTGAACCGGCCTCTTCCTTCATGGATCGCCAGTAGCCCTTCCATCGTGCCGCCGGAGCAAAAATAATTGCCATAGCCGGTGAGGATGACCGCCTTGCAGCGTTTATTCGCGGCGATCTCCTCGAACGCTTCGTTCAGGCCGCGCACCAGCCCTTCGGTAAAGGGGTTCTTCTGTTCCCGATCCTGCAAAGTCACTTGCACGATCCCCGTCTCGATCTCTCTGCACTCCACCACTGGATTCGTCATGTTCTCCTCCACTCTCCGTGGATCAGCTCTCCCACGGGAATTCACCTGTTTCGATATAACGGAAAATCAGCTCTTGGTTGCGCGGATCTGCAAACACTTCCCGGTTCGCTTCGAGCGCCAACGGCTTGGCGCGGTGCAGACCGTCCTGCAAGCTGTTCATCAAGCGCTTGTATCGCTCGATGCCGCGCTTGGGCACATAGCGCAACCGCATGAGATGCTTGCGAAGCAAGCTACTGCTCTCTGCATCGCAGGCATCGACAAGCCCCCACTCCACGGCTTGTCGGACGTTGACCGGCTGCGTCATTAGCGTCAGATAGTTCGCCTTCTGAAAACCGATCCGCCGGATCAAAAACGGCAGCACGCATGCCGGCAGAAGTCCGAAGAGCAATTCGGATAAGGAAAACTCCGCCGTTTCATCCGCCAGCACGATATCACAGGCGGCGACAAACCCGACGCCGCCTGCGTTAACCTTGCCGCGAACGTGCGAGATGGTGATAAACGGGCCAGTCGCCAGATCGAGCCACAGGTCGTACAGCGGCTCCGGTGACGGGTCGAGGCTCTGCCCGCTCACCTTTTTCTCATGTAGCTCTTGAAAATCGGCCCCGAAGCAGAACACGTCCGGCAACCCTTCCAGCACGAGGATCGAAGCCTGTTCCCGGCAGTGATCGATCACCTGGCGACATTCGTACACCAAGCACTCGTTGATCGTGTTCTTCGCCTCGGGACGGTTGAACTGCAAAAAGCACACCGGGCCTTGCATCCGCACCCGGATCATCTCGTAGGCGGCCGTGTTCATCAGCACCACCGGTATTCTCGATGGAATTCTGAGATCTCTTCCAGATACAGGCGCTGTCCGGCTTGCCTGGAAGCGAGGGCGCCCGGAATCAGGTTCAAGTCCAGCTTGACATTGCGGGTGCCGAATTTGACGACGCTGCTGCAGTAGAGAACCTTTTCATATTCGTCCATCGACAGTCGGTAGCGGTTGTTCAGTTGCTCTTGAAGCTTGAATCCGCGCAGGACTTCTTGACTGCGAGGGGTGACGACGCCGCTGTAAAATTCGGAGCAGCAGCCCGAGCCATAGGAGAAGATCCCGATGCGCTTGTTCCCTTCAAACTGCCCGTTGTCGATCGTGCTCGCCAAGGAGAGCAGAACGGTGGCCCCCATGATGTTGCCCACTCGCTGGCAGTAGGTCAGACCCGGCACCACGCGCTGTTGGAAATCGGCTTCGATCTCCGGGCCTTTGACCTTAGCGATCTTGCGCATCATCGTGCGGTGCGCGCCTTTGACCATGCCGCCAAACGGCGTGTGGAAGGACAGGTACTGGAACGTGTCGCGGTACTCGACATCAGCGACGCGGCGCTGGTATTCCAGGAACGCATTCTCGCAGCAATCCAGATACGAGAGCAGGGAGAGGTCCGCGTCGCCCGCTTCACTGTCGGCCACCGGGCGGCAGGTGTCCATCACCTCGTAGCCGTAATATCCGTTGGCTCCGACATCGACTTGGAACACGTGCGGCTTGTCGCTGACCAGCAGCGCCACCGCGCCTGCGCCGCCGCTCGGTTCGGCGAACGACCAGTCTTCGCTGAGCGCATCTCCGCCTTCGACGGCCAGGAACCGGGAGAGGTCCGTGGCGACGACGAGCGCTTTGGCTCCGGGCGAGACTTGGGAGAGGATGAAGTTGATCGCCATCTGGAATCCCGCTGTACCCGAATAGCAGGCTTGCTTGATCTCGAACAGGCGGCAGGTACGGCTCAGTCCCAGATGATGATGCACGTAGGTGCTGAGCGACTTGCCGAAGTCGATCCCGGATTCCGTGCAGGTGATCAGCAGTTCGATGCGGTTTTTTTCTTCCTCGGACAGCGCATCGACCACCGGCTTGGCCGCGTTGACGGCAAAAGTCACTGGGTCTTCAAACGGCAAGGCGACCGCCTTTTGCTTCATCAGCAAATTTTCAAATCTGGGGATGTCCAGGTTTCGATGTCTGGCCAGATCCATGACATCGAGATACGCGGTCCCCCCGAACACATTCATCGCTTCGATACCGACGGCAACCATAGTCGTCCTCCTCATACTCGTTGTAAACAGATGGCGGTGTTAACGCCGCCAAATCCCATGCTCAGGCTCAGGGCTCTGTGCATGTCATGCGGCTCCGCTTCTCCACGTACCCAGTTAAACTCGACGTCCATCGGGTTCTCCAAGTTGCGGGTTGGATGCAGCTGAGACGCTCTCATTTGCAGCAGCGTGGCGACGATCTCCACAGCGCCGGCCGCCGTCAGCCCGTGGCCCGTGATCGACTTGGTGGCGTTGATGCGCGCCGCAAGCAGCCCGCATTCGCGCAGAGCCTGCAATTCGGTCTCATCGCCGATCCCCGATCCCGTTCCATGCGGGTTGATGTAGTCGATCTCCTCGGGTGACAGGCCCGCTCGTTCCAGCGCTTGTCGAATTACTCGAACCTCCCCCTTGCACGAGGGGTTCGGGTTGCGGTTGGCATCCATCGCCAATCCCCAGCCGACCACGCTCGCGTAGGGTCGGACCTGCCGTTGGATCGCATGTTCGGCCCGTTCGATCACGATGACGCCGCATCCTTCCCCGTAAATGAACCCGTCGCGTCCCTGGTCAAACGGACGGCATGCCCGAGGTGGGTCGTCCGCATAGCGATCGCTTCCCATCGCGCCGAGTGCCCGTAATCCTTGAAGCTCCATGTAAGACAGATCCATCAAGCCTCCCATCGCGAGGCAGACATCCACTTGTCCCGAACGAACCGCTTCAGCGGCCTGCAAGACCGCCAACTGTCCGCTGGCCGAAGCCCCGCCGATCGTGTAGCCGAACCCGCGTATGCCGAACTGTTCGGTACACAGGCCGCTCAGGTCGCTGTCCAGAAAAGAGAGTCCGTAGGTCGGACGCAGAAAGTCGAGCTGGTCCCCGTAGGATTCATGCGTTTGCAGCAGTTCACGCTGCTGCAGGTTGGAGCCGCCTACCACAAGGCCGATGCGGGACGGGTCGACCGTGCTGAGCTCCGCTTCGTCCCACGCCTCATGCAAGGTGCCCAGCGCCACTTGCCCGGAAAAAGAGAGCGTGCGCAACAGCCGTTTGGTAAAACGCTCCGGAAGGGACAAGGAAGGAACCTCCGCTCCGAGGAAGGAGGTTCCTTTTTGTCTGCCCGGGCGTTGCATCACGCCGAACGCATGGCGACCTGCCAGCAGAGCGGAGGTAAAATCCGACTTGCCCTGCCCGATGGCCGAGGTGACGCCAAGGCCCGTGATGAGCAACTCAGGCGGTCTGGAGCTTGCCATAAAGGACCTCGACCAGTTCACCGATGTTTTTCGCCGTGGACAGCTCGACGCGCGGGATTTTCAGGTCCAGCTCTTCGATGGTTATCATGACGATCTCCGCGCGATCCACCGAATTCGCGCCAAGATTGGCTAGTTGGTCCGTCGGCTGGAAGGTGTGGCCTTCCAGCTCCGGGAGCACTTCACGGGTATTGCGGATGACGACTTCAAAGATCTCTTGTTTGGTCATTTTACTTCCTCCTTGATTTTGAACTGCTGAAGCAATTGATCGGCTTGTTCGCTGTCGAGATTCCCTTCATACACCTGCAAGAGCAGATCGTCTACGGAGAGCTCCGTTGCCGACTGTTCCGCGATCGGATGCTTGTGCAGCTGCTTTCTCAAGTAGGCGGCGAATTCGCGAAGGGTCGGGTAGTCGTAGACTTTGGTCGCAGGGATGTCCGTGCCATATTGCTGGTTGATTACGCGAATCCATTCCACTCCGACGATGGAGTCCAGGCCCATGTCGACGAACTTCCTGTCGAGGTCGATGTCGCTTGCCTGCAGGAACAGCGCGTCTGCGAGACTGGTGCGCAGTTCTTCTTGCAACGCCTCTGCGGACGGGGCACTGGGGATCGGACTCGCCGTTTTGATCTCTGGCTGGCTAGGTTCGCTTGGCTGCACCTTCAAGGATTTTGACAGATAGGTGGCCAATTCGCGGACGGTCGGGTAGTCATAGACTTTGGTCGCCGGGATGTCCGTTCCGTACTGCTGGTTGATCACGCGAATCCATTCCACTCCGACGATGGAATCCAGCCCCATGTCCACGAACTTTTTGTCGAGGTCGATGTCGGCCACTTGTAGGAACAACGCGTCTGCGAGACTTGCTCGCAATTCTTCGTGCAGGGTGGCCACCGAGACAGAAGGAGCCGCCTTGGGAGCTTCGATTTGCGGTACAGGCGTTGGTACAGGCGTTGGTACAGGCGTTGGTACAGGCGTCGGCGCTGGTGCCGTTACCGCTCTTGGTGCGTTTTTGCTCAACACGTTTGCGATGTAGCCGGCAAACTCGCGGATGGTCGGGTAGTCATAGACTTTGGTCGCCGGGATGTCCGTTCCGTACTGTTGATTGATCACGCGAACCCATTCCACACCGACGATGGAGTCCAGCCCCATGTCCACGAATGCCTTGTTCACGTCGACGTCGCTCGGCTGCAAGAACAGTGCTTCGGCCAGGGTCGTTTGCAGCTCTTTTTGCAAAGACTCCGCCGGGATGGATGCCGGAACAGACGGTGCAGGCACCGCCACTTTGATCTCCACAGGGGCCGGTGCCGTCGTCGCTTGACCTACAGGTGACAGTTGGATCGGTCGACGGAGTGCTGACCGTTCCGAGGACGGCTCGCGGACAGCCGACAGCGGCTGCAGCGCGATCTCGTTCGATCTGCCGGAACGGTTCGACGACGCTTTAGCCGGTCCGATCGGCTTGAGTTCGCCCTCCAGTGCGACTGGAGCTACCGGTGCTACCGGTACTGTCGGTGTCGCCGGTGCTACACGGATCGCCGGGAGCCAGATGCGTTGTTTGGCGAACGGGTACGACGGGAGACTGACTAGGCGGGGCTGGTGTGCACCATGCAGCTTTTTCCAATCTAAGGTCAATCCCTTGACCCACAAGGAAAGGATTTTGCCGAACTTGCGCTTTGCAATCCAGGCTTCAATCGTCAGCGCCATGTCTTCATCGGCGGCAAACAGCATCAGATCCTCATTGTTACGTCTGAATTGCCCGCGATACAGGTCTTCTACGCCCGTCTCGCCAGCTGCATAGCGCTTCAGCTTATCAGTCATCTCTTGCAGAGAGCCAACGACCAGCGCCAGCCGCTCTTCCATCGGCTCGCGTCCCACCTGCAGCGTGTAGGCCGCATCGGACATATTGGCCTCCGTGATTCGCCCGTCCTCGACCGCTGCCAGCAGCTGCAGAGCCTGTTGGCGAAGCTGCTCTTCCTGGCGAGCCGACAGCACGATCACAGCCGGGTTCTGCGGCGTGACCCGCGCCTGCGTCCTAGACGCTTGCTCAGGTCTGTACTCTTCGATAAGGATGTGCGCATTGGCACCCCCTGCACCAAACGAGGACAGGCCTGCGATGCGCGGACCTTCCTGTTCTTTGCCGTCGATCTCTACCACCGGACGCTTCCAGTCGGTCAGCTCCTGCTGCACCACAAACGGCGTTTTCCCAAACAGAATGTTCGGGTTCAACTCTTGCGCATGCAGGCTCGGCGCAAGTTGGCCATGCTTCATCTGCATGACGATCTTCGCAAGTCCCGCGATGCCGGCTGCCGCTTCCAGATGTCCGATGTTTGACTTCACCGAGCCGATCGCGCAGAATCCGGTGTCCTTCGTATGGCGTCGGAAAGCTTGTGTCAGCCCGGAGATCTCGATTGGATCGCCGAGCTCTGTGCCCGTGCCGTGCGCTTCGATGTAGCTGACTTGGCGCGCGTTGAGTCCGGCCCGCTCCAACGTCTCGAAGATCAGGTCGCCTTGCGCAGTCGGGTTGGGCACGGTGTACCCGTTGGTCTTGCCGCCGTGGTTCACGCGGGAGGCTCGGATCAGCGCATGAATTTGGTCGCCGTCCGCGAGCGCTTGCGACAACGGCTTGAGCAATACTGCACCCACACCTTCGCCCGGCACGAATCCGTTGCCGTTCAGCCCGAAGCTCTTGCACTGCCCGTCCGTCGAGAGCATGCGCTGCGCACTGAGGAACACGTAGGTGGAAGGATGCAGGTACAGGTTTACCCCGCCCGCGAGCGCCATCTCGCAGTCCCCACGATACAAGTGCTCGCAAGCCTCATGAATCGCGCTCAGCGAAGAGGAACACATCGTATCCACCGGCATGCTCGGCCCTTTGAGGTTGAGGAAATACGACACGCGGTTCGCAACGGAAGCAAAAGACGTACGCGGGAAGATCTTCTCCCCTTGCTTCCACAAATCCGGCCCATACAGCTCAAAGCCGGTTTTGGTCACGCCGACAAACACCCCGACGCGGCCTTCGTGCTGGTCCGCAATGCGCTCCTTGGTATATCCGGCATCCTCCAGCGCCTTCCAGCTCTCTTCCAAGAAGAGGCGCTCCTGCGGGTCGATGTTGATCGTCTCTCGGGGCGAGAGGTTGAAGAACTGCGGATCGAAGTCTGCGAAACCATCTACAAAACCGCCCCATTTGCTGTAGCTTTTGCCTTGTCTCATTGCTTCGTCTTGATTCGGATGGTAAAAATCATCCAGCGACCAGCGTTCGCTCGGAACCTCGGAGATGCAGTCTTGGCCCGCTTTTAGATTCTCCCAATAGTGCTGTAGCGAAGGCGACTTGGGATAGCAGCCGGAGATCCCGATGATCGCAATCGGTTCGCGCTCGTTCGTTTTCGACGGCAATGGCGCTATAGACGCGATCCGTTCGACCGGTCTTGCCGGCGGTTGTGCAACAGATGCATCCGCGACGGGTGCTTCATACCCCGTCCACCGCTGGCAGGCCGTCCGTTCTTCCTCGACAAAATAGTCGGCCAGCGCGCCCAGCGTGCGATATTCAAAGAAGAGCGTCTTGGACAGATCGCCAAAGATCACGGCGAGCTTCTGGTTGAGCTTGGAGATCATCAGCGAATCGATCCCGTAGCTCTCCAGCGGCTCTTCGGCATCCAACTGGTTCGCACGGATGTCGGTGGTCTCGCTGAAGAGAACTTTTAGCGCATGCAAGGTCTTGGCGCGCAGTGCGGCGTCTTGCTCCTTGGCAGGCGTGACGACCTCTGCGGCTTCGGCTTTGGCTGCGCGTGCCTCGATGCGTTCTGCCACTTGACGAAGCGTGGTCTCATAGAGCGAAGCCGGCGTGAGTTCCAGCCCGTATTGACGGTTGATATTCTGCGCCAGTTGGCTGAGCAGGTACGGATCGAAGCCGTATTCCGTCAGTTGGGCATCCAGATCGATCTCGTTCCCCTTCACGTTGAGCAACTCGGAAACCATGTGCAGCAGGGCTGCTTCCAGCGGCGGCAGGACCGCCGTCGAGGAAGCGGACGTTGCGTGAACCGGTTCAGAGTACAAAGTCTGCTTGATTTGTGCACGTTTGCCTTCCAACACCATCACCTGATCTTTGCCGATTGCCAGACCGCGATACAAGGCCTGCAACCCGGTTTGAGTTCGCAGAGGGATCATCCCCATGCGTTGCAGCAGCAGCTTTTCTGTCTCTTCGTCAACGCGCATTCCGCCCTCTTGCCAGAGCGGCCAGTTGATGGACAAGATGCGTCCGCCGCGAGAGTTCGCAAAGGCATCCAGGAATGCGTTCGCCGTCGCGTAGTCGGCCTGTCCGAGATTGCCGAAGACGGCTGCGACGGAGGAGAAGAGCACGAAAAAGTCGAGGTTTAGGTCTTTGCTGGCCGCATCCAGATGCACCAGACCTGCAACCTTGGGAGCCAGCACCTCGGCCAGCTCCTCTTGTGTTTTCTTGTAAATGAACTGATCCCGGTTGACGCCCGCACCATGCAAGATGCCGTGTAGGGTGCCGTATTTTTCACAGATGCCTTCGATCAGGCGTGTCACCTCAGGAGCAGAGCTCACGTCGACTTGTCGATATTCCACGTATGCGCCCATGCCCCGTAGTTTCCGCAGACGGGCCTGACCAGCGTCCGACAGCGGGGATCGACCCGCGAGAATCAGGGTCGGGTTGGCGGCCTGCCGTGCGATCTCCTCGGCGACGATCATCCCGATCCCGCCGGCGCCGCCCGTAAGCAGGTAGATGCCTCCTGAACGCCACGGAACCGGGGCGCGCTCTTGGTCGATCTCCACTTCGCGCCACCCGGCAACAAGACGCTTACCGTTTTGATAGCGGACATGGTCGTCTTGCAGGGCGTGCAGGTTCTCTTGCAGTCTTGCTTCAAGCCCTGCGCCCGACTCCACTTCGATCATTTGCCCGATGAAGTACGGGTTCTCCAACTGCGCCGTTCGCAACAGGCCGGACAGCGCGGTGAACAGCTGCGAATCCGCCTGTGACGGCACGGCGATCTGCATCAGCACCTTGCCCTTCGGCTTGTTCTGCAGAAGGGTCTGAATCTCCGTAAACACCTGTGCCGCATACGCTTGGAAACGTTCTTCAAGCGCAGCGGAGCTGGCTTGCAGGTTGCGATACTGCAACGAATCGAGCTTCGCCTCGACCTCGCAGAGCAGCACAAGATGCTGCGCGAAAGACGGTGGTGAAAATTGCGGAACCACCGCTTGCTCGGTCCAGATCGGTTCAAACAGCAGCGCTTCATAGGCATCCTGCGGTTGCGAAATCCAGTGGCGCTCCTTCGCGAACGGATAGGTCGGCAGGCTGAGACGGCGCGGTCGGTTCTCGCCGTAGAGTCGGTTCCAGTCAAAAAACTGGCCATTCACCCAGAGTTCGGCGATTTGCTCCGCGCCTCGCGATTCTGGATGAGCGGCCGCTTCGGCCGAGCTCGCCTTGCCGCGCTTGACCTGTCCTCGCCAGACACCGTTCAGCCCGGTCTGCCCTTGCAAGAACGCCTGCAATCTGCGCTCCATCTCTTCAACCGACGTGACGACCAGCGCCAGGCGCTCTTCCATCGCATCACGCCCAACTTGCAGCGTGTAGGCGATGGATGCGAGGTCTCCATCGGCAAACTCCTGCGCGACGATGGCGTTGCACAGTTGCCGCACCTGCTCCTGCAGGCGCTGTTCATTCTTGGCTGACAGCGCGATGACGACCGGGTTCTCGGTGGAGGTCTCCGTCTTCGATCTCGGCTGCTCCTTCGGCAGATACTCCTCGATCACGACATGCGCGTTGACACCGCCGAACCCGAAGGAACTGACGCCTGCACGGCGCGGCAGGTCTTGGCCGGCTGCGTCGTGCAGAGCCTCCCATCGCTTCGCCTCCCGCACGAGATAGAACGGGCTGCCCTCCAGTTGGATGTAGGGATTGACCGTTTCGCAGTGCAGCGTAGGTGCCAGCGTCCGGTGACGGAGCTGCAGCAGCACTTTGATCACACCTGCGATGCCGGCCGCGAGTTCAAGGTGGCCGATGTTCGTTTTCACCGAGCCCAGCCCGCAGTGAACACTCTCGACCTCTTGCGTCCCTGTTCTTCTGTACAACTCTTGGAACGCGCTCTTCAATCCGTTGATCTCAATCGGGTCGCCCAATTCGGTGCCCGTTCCGTGCGCCTCGATGTAGGTGACGGTCCGCGGGTCGATACCGGCTTTGTCGTAAGCGTTGATCAGCAGGTCTGCTTGGGCCTTCGGATTGGGAGCCGTCAGCGAGTTCGCGCGTCCCCCGTGGTTGACCGCCGTCGAGCGAATCAATCCGTAGATATGATCTCCGTCGCGCTCGGCAACCGACAGCTTTTTCAAAACGAGCATGCCGACCCCTTCGCCGCGCACATAGCCGTTCGCCGCGTCCGAGAACGTCTTGCAGCGTCCGTCTTCAGTTAGCATGCCGGCCTTGTTGAAGCTGATGTGCGCCTCCGGGGTTACGATCGTGTTCACACCGCCGACGACCGCCATGTCGCAGTCGCCGTTCTGCATCGCGCTGACGGCGCGGTGGATGGCGACCAGCGAACTTGAACAAGCGGTCTCCACCGGCTCGCTCGGGCCGTGAAGGTTCAGGGCATAGCTCATGCGGTTCGGTCCGACCGACGGCACGACGCCCGTGGACGAGTACCCTTCAATCGGGAAGTTCGCCTGCGTGATCAGTCCGCTGTACCCGCTGCTTCCCGTTCCGACGAAAATCCCCGTCTTGCTGCCCGACAGGCTCTGTGCCGAATAGCCCGCATCCTCGATTGCCTTCCAGACATAGGTCATCAAAAGGCGCTGCTGAGGGTCCATCAGCTTGGCTTCAAGCGGCGAGATACCGAAGAAGAGCGAATCGAACTTGTCGGTCTCGTCGAGGAAGCCGCCCCACTTGATGTTCGTTTTGTTGGCTTCCGTCTTCGGGTCGCCAAAATAGGCTCTCCAATCCCAGCGTTCTGGAGGAATCTCGGAGATGCAGTCGATGCCTTCCACGAGGTTGTGCCAGAACTCCTGCATGTCGCGGGATTGCGGGAAAGCCCCGCTCATCCCCACGACGGCGATCGGCTCGGTCACCGCCGATTGTGCCTGTTGCACCACAGCGGTACGCGGGCGGCGCTTTTGTCTCGTCGCCCGGGTCGAAGTCGCTTCTTGCAGCAGGGGCGCTGCGACTTCCGCTCGTGCCGTTTCCACTTGTACGGAGGCAGCCGGGGAGGAAGGAGCCGTCAAGCGCGAGGCGAACACATCTCGGAATTCGTCGGCCAAATAACCGGCAAACTCATGCAGCGTCGGATGCTCAAAGAAGATCGTCGGCATCAGGTCCAGCTTGTACGCCTCGTTTAGATCGTTGGCAAACTCGGTCAACGTGATCGAATCAAAACCGTACTCGCTCAGCTCTGCATCCGCCTCCAGCTCTTCTGCATTGACCTTGAGGAGACGGGAAACCGTCTGAGTCAGCAGGCCCAGCACGCGCTCTCGCAGGTTCATGCTGTCCGCCTTGTCATCGACAGCGACAGAGGACGGCGAGACGGGGACAGAGGACGGCAGCAGTTTCTTCTTGATGCGCTCCACTTTTCCTTCGATCACCAGCACTTGGTCCTGACCCGATGCCAAGCCTTCATAGAAGGCGCGAAGTCCGCTCTTCGTGCGCAGTGGGATCATGCCGAGGCTCTGTATCATCATCTTCTCGGTTTCCGGATCGACATGCATGCCGCCCTCTTTCCAGAGCGGCCAGTTGATCGACAGCGTCCGCCCAAGCCGATCCCCGGTGGCCACCCGTCTGTTGCGATGCGCCGCGTACTGATCCATGAACGCATTAGCCGCCGCATAGTCGGCCTGCCCCGGATTGCCAAGGCCGCCGGACAGCGAAGAGAACAAGACAAAGAAGTCCAAGGCCATGTCTTGGCTGGCGACATCGAGGTTCACAAGCCCGCGCACTTTCGGTGCCAGCACTTGCGACAGTTCGGCCGCTGTTTTCTTGATGATGAAGCTGTCTCGGATCACCCCGGCGCTGTGCAAGATGCCGTTCAGGGTACCATGATCCGCCCGCAGCTCTGCAAACAGCTTCTCGACTGCCGCTCGATCGGTTACATCCACCTGCTTGTACACCACGCACGCCCCCAGAGACTCCAGTTCGGACAACGCCTCTCGTTGAAGCTCGCCAAGCACGGATCGACCTGTGAGCACCAGCGTTGCACCCGGCGCCTGTGTGGCGATCTCCTTGGCAAACACCAGTCCAAGACCGCCTGCACCGCCGGTGAGGAGATAGATGCCGCCCTCTTTCCACGGTGTCAAAAGGGCATCTGCGGATGCGCGAACTTCGCGCCAGCCCGCCACTTGTCGCGAGCTTCCCTGATATCGAATGCGGTCTTCCTTCCCGCTGTTACGATCTGCCAGCAGCTTCTCCTCAAACGCTTCGAGCTCATCGACTTCGATCAGCTGCCCGATCAAGTTCGGATTTTCCATCTGGGCGGTTTTCAGCAGACCTGACAGCCCGGCGAGCAGAAGTTGTTCCGCATGGGCCGGCACGACGATCTGCACCAGCACCTTGTCCTTGGGCTTGCCTTGCAAGATGCGCTGAATCTCCTCCAACGCCTGCATCGCATACGCTTCAAAACGCACCTCGATGTCTCTCTCATCCGCTTGCAACGTCAGGCAGCGCGCCCCTGGCACGTCAGCTTCGAACTCGCAGGACAGCACGAGATGATCCGCATAGGTCGTCGCCCCTTGCTGTTCGTGTGGCTGTTCCGTCCAATGCGGTGCCAGCATGAGCGTTTCGAACGCCTCCGAGTCGGCCTGATTTTCCAGCACGCGAGAGGAAAAGCCCTTCATGTGCGCACACACGTTGCCTTGCTCGTCACAAAGGCGAATGTCGAGCTTCTGCACGCTATCCCCCTGCTTGCACCCCTCGCTGTAGCGAACCTGTGCCCACATCGAAGACGTGCAAGGAGCATAGATGTCAAGCTCCTGCAACGTAAACGGAAGCGCCGGCTTCAGCGGTGCCACGCCGAGCTGGAACCCGATCGCCGCCTGCAAGGCCGCATCCATCAGGCTCGGGTGCAGGACGTATTGCGAATCGGTTCCCATCACGCTCGACGGTAGTGTCAAACGAGCCAGAATCTGCCCGTCACCGACCTGCAACAGATCGAGTGCACGCTGCGCCGGACCATACTCCAAGCCCATCGCAGCAAAGCTCTCATAGCACTCCGACGCGCTGATCTCACGCGTGCGGCAAGCTGCCTTCAACTCCTCAACAGGCAACTGCTCCAGCCGTTTCTTGCCCATCACGACAGCACGCCCTTGGCTGTGTATGTTCGCATCAACGCCGCTGAAGATCTCGTAGGAGATCGTACCGTCTTCCTCTTCGCACAGTCCGATGTGTACCTCGACAGGCCGCTCGCCAACTGTGACAGGGTGCGTCCAGACCACATTTTGCAGACGAAGGAATTGCGTGTCCTCGTCGGGAGCTCCGGCCGCCAGTTCGACTGCGGCGCGCGCCATCTCCAGATAGGCGACGCCCGGCAGAACGCGCTGTCCCTTCACCACATGATCGGCGAGGAAAAACTCCTGCCCCGTCAAGCTCGTGCTGTATCTCTGTTCGGAAAAATCGGACTTGTTCCGATGCAAAAGCGGATGAAGCGCGTCCGTCGTCAAGCCTGCCCGAACGACGGACGGACGCTCAAGCTGCGGTGCCCAGCAACGCTGTTTAGCAAACGGATAGGTCGGCAGGCTGATGCGACGCGGCAATTCCTCGCCCCACAGCTTGCTCCAATCGAGCGCCAGGCCCTTGACCCACAGGTCGGCCAGCTTGGACAGCTTGCGGCGCTGAATCCATTTTTCAATCGCTTCCTGTAGCTCTTCATCTGCGGCGAAGAGCGAGAAGGTGTCTCGGTTGCCTTTGACCTGCCCTCGGAACAGTTTACTGATCTCTTCCTGTCCGCTGATAAACGCCTCCAGCTTGCGAACCAGGTGCTGCACCGAGCCCGCAACTACGGCGAGACGCTCTTCCATCGCTTCTCGTCCCACCTGCAAGGTATAGGCCATGTCCGCGAGATCTTGGTCGGCGAATCGTCCCTCCTGCAGTGCGGCGAGCAGGTTCTCCGCCAGTTGACGCAGGCGCTGTTCATTTTTGGCCGACAGCACGAGCAGCACCGGATTCTGCGGCGACACCTCGACAGGCGTGCGCAGCGCCTCTGCCGGAACGTACTCCTCGATCATCACATGCGCGTTGGAACCGCCCGCCCCGAACGACGAGATGCCGGCGATGCGCGGCACTTCGCGAACCTGACCGCCGATCTCCACCAGCGGACGCTTCCACTCCGCCAGCTCCTGTTGCACGACGAACGGAGTCGTGTCAAAGTCGATGTTCGGGTTGAGCACCTTGGCATGCAGCGAAGGCGCGAGTTGGCGATGCTTCATCTGCAGCAACACCTTCGTAACGCCGGCGATGCCCGCTGCGCTCTCGCAGTGACCGATGTTCGACTTGGCCGAGCCGATGGCACAGGATTTCAGTTTGGCGTTTGCCGTGGCCTGGAAGGCCTTGGTCAAGCCTGCGATCTCGATCGGATCGCCAAGCGAGGTACCGGTACCGTGCGCTTCGATGTAGGAGACCATGCTCGGGTCAAGTCCCGCCTGCCGCAGTGCCTGCTCGATCACATTCGCCTGCGCATTCGGGTTCGGGACGGTATACCCGTTGGTTTTGCCCCCGTGGTTGATGGCCGTTGCCTTGATCACGCCGTAGATCTGATCGCCGTCTTCCATCGCTTTGGACAAAGGCTTGAGCAGCACCGCGCCCACGCCTTCGCCCGGCACGTACCCGTCGCCCCCTTCGCCAAAACTCTCGCATCGCCCTTTGCTCGACGCGAACTTGCCTTGGCCAAGCAAAATGTACTTATTCGGATGAATCGAGACGTTGACACCGCCGGCGATCGCCAGCTCGCAACCGCCTTGTTGCAAGCTCTGGCAGGCCAGATGAATCGCCGTCAGCGAAGATGAACACATCGTATCGACGGCAAGGCTCGGCCCGTGCAGGTTGAAGAAGTACGACACCCTGTTGGCGATCGAAGCCGGACTTCCCGCCAGCGCGATCGGGCGGCCAAGCAGCGTCTCCTGTGCGCCGTACAGCTGATACTCTTCGTACATCACGCCGACATAGACCCCAACGTTGCCGTCAAGCCCCCGTCCGCGCTGCTTGGCGAGCGTCTCGCGGGTATAACCGGCGTCTTCCATCGCTTCATAAACGGTCTGCATGAACAATCGCTCTTGCGGGTCCATAAGCTCCGCCTCGCGCGGGGAGATGTTGAAGAACAGCGGATCGAATTGATCCACGCCGTCAATAAATCCGCCCCATTTGCTGTTCGTCTTGCCCGCCTTGTTTTTGTCCGGGTCAAAATAGAGGCTATGATCCCAGCGTTCTTGAGGAATCTCCGTGATCGAATCCTCGCCGTCCCGCAGATTGCCCCAGAATTCCTGAAGGTTGCGCGCCCCAGGATAGCGTCCGGAAACGCCGATGATCGCGACGTCCAGCCCGCCGTTCGCTCCCTCTTCTTGTACATGCGCCATCGAAGCGAACCGCTGGCGTCGACGGCTGACGAGCGCCGTCCGTTCCGGCGTCTCCTTGACCGCAGGCTTGCGGGCCGGCGTGGCGTCTTGCGCCGGTTCCTCGCCCCCTGTCAGCCACACCAGTTGCGCTCGATGCGAGTCGAGGAAGTACCCAGCCAGGTCTCGAAGGTTCTGGTACTCAAAAAAGAGCGTCTTGGGCAGAGAACCAAATGTTTTTTCTAACTGGTTGGTCAGCTTCATCACCAACATGGAATCAATCCCGTACTGTTCGAGCGGCGCATCTGCATCAAGGCGGCTCACCGGCCATTTCAAAACGGTGGACACCTGCTCTTTGAGATACGCGATTGCTCTCTCCTGCAAGGGGTCCGCACTCGCAGCAGCTACCTCTTCCCGGCTCGATTCCACGAGCTTCTCCGGCACAACGGCCTTCTCGTCTTCCGCAACCGCTCCAGCTTCCAGCACGCGGGAGGTATACCCTTTCAGACGGATGCGAACGCTTCCTTCCTTGTCGCAGAGGTCGACATCGAGCTTTTGCACCTTGTCATCCAGCCGGCTGCCCGCGCTATATCGAACGAGCGCCCACATCTCGGCTTCACACGGTCCGAAGACATCTAGCTCCTGCAGCGCAAACGGCAGTGCCGGCTTGAAGATCTCTTGCCCGATCAGGAACCCGACGGCCGATTGCAAGGCCGCATCTGCAAGGCTCGGATGCAGAAGGTAGTCGGCCAGAGAGTCGGTGACGACGGACGGCAGCCTCAATCCGGCCAACACGCGACCTTCGCCCACCTGCACCTGCTCGATGCCTTGATAGGCTGGCCCGTACTCCATACCCATCGCACGGAAAAATTCATAGCAGTCCGCTGCCCCGTACTGTCCCTGCACGAAAGATGCTTGCAGTTCCTTCAGGTCCCACTTCGGCGCTTCTTCCGCCGGAGCATTCCGCACCGCGCGTCCTTGGCTGTGCACCATCTCCTCCCCTTCTTGCAGGGTGTAGACTTCATATCCAACCTCTCCGCCCGCCTCCGGGAAGAGGGTGATGTGCACCTCGACAGGTTCTTCACCGACGAGGATCGGCCGCGCCCAGACCACATTGCGCAGGCGAACATCCTTCAGGCCAGCCGCCTGCTCGACCGCCTTGCGGGCCATCTCCAGATAGGCCACGCCTGGCAGCACCTTCTGTCCCTTGACCACATGATCTACCAAGAAGAACTCCGCTCCCGTGAACGTTGAGGAAAAGCGCTGTTCCGCAAAATCAGACGTGTTCCGATGAACCAGCGGATGCAACAGCGACGTGGTCGGAAGAGCGCTGACCTCCGCCTTCTGTGCAACCCAGTATTCTTCCCGAGCGAACGGATAGGTCGGCAGGTTCGTGCGCGTAGGTCTTTCTACACCGAACAGCGCGTCTCCCACGATCTCGCCGCCTTGGCAATACAGACTGGCAAGTGTACGAAGGTGCTCCTGATAGGCCGTAGGATTCGTCGCCAATTCGCGGCTCTTCCCTGCCAGCTCCAACGCCTGCTCCTGCAGGGCCGGCTCTCCGGCCTTCTCACGCGCCACCTTGCCGCGGAACACTTTGGCATCTTGCACACCTTCCCGGGCCTGTTTCAGAACGCGCAGCATCTCCTGCGCATCCTGCACCACGACCGCCAGACGATGCTCAAAATGCTGACGTCCCTCCAGCAAGGTGTAGCTGATCTGCGCGAGACTGCCTGCCGCGCCCGATTCGGTCTCCAGCATCGCGATCATGTCTTGCAGTTTCTCTTGCAGCGCCTCGTCCGTTTTCGCTGAAAATGCGAGCAGGTAATGCGAGTCCTGAGGACCAGTATTCCCACCCTTTTCAAAACTGCGGACGACCATGTGCGAGTTGGTGCCACTCATGCCGAACGAGCTCAACGCTCCCACACGGCCAGCGCCCGCCCGCTTCGTCCACGGCTTGCTCGTCTTATTCACATAAAAGGCACTGTTCTCCCAACGGATGTACTCGTTCTCCGTCTCGCAATGCAGGCTGGCCGGGATGGTCTCATGCCGCATCGCCTGAACCAAGCTGATCAGGTTGACCAAACCTGACGCCGCAAACGTGTGGCCCAGATTGGTCTTGGTCGAAGTCAGCGCACAATACCCGCGCTTTTGCGTGCGGCGCTTGAAGACGTCCTGCAGCGCATGAACCTCGACCGGGTCCCCGAGCTTCGTCCCGGTGCCATGCGTCACAATGTAGTCGATCTCTTCCGGGTCTACCTCGTGCTGCTCGTACACATCGTGTACGAGATTCGCCTGTGCGACGGTGCTTGGCGCCGTGATGCCGTTCGTCTTGCCGTCATAGTTCACGCCGCTTCCTTGGATGACCGCGTAGACCGGGTCTCCGTCCGCCAGTGCTTGCGAGAGCCGCTTGAGCACGACCACTGCCACGGCTTCCCCCGGCACCAAACCGTTCGCCTCGTTATCAAATGCCTTACATTTGCCATCCTCCGACAGCATGCCGGCCTCCGTCATGCCTAGGTAAGCGGCCGGCGTCAGCAGCAAGTTAACGCCGGCGACCACCGCCGCGTCACACTCCCCATTTCGCAGGCTCAAGCAGGCCTGATGGGCTGCCACCAACCCGGAGGAGCAGGCGGTATTGATCGCCATCACCGGGCCGCTAAAGTTCAGGAAATACGGCAGGCGCGCCGCAAGAATCGCGTTATGGTTCGACGTGATGCTGGTGTCCTCGCCTTGAGACAGCATCTGATAGTCGCCTTCTTCCACACCGACGAACATGCCGATCTTGTTCCCGTTCAGATGTCGCTTGCCCAATCCTGCATCTTCCAGCGCCCTCCATGCCTCTTGTAGGAGCAGGCGCTGTTTCGGGTCCATCGCTTCGGCTTCCAGCGGCGAGATCTCAAAGAACAACGGATCGAACTCCCGCACGCCCGGGATCGCACCCAGCCATTTGCTGCGACTGCGATCGCCATAATACTCCCGCCAGTCATAGCGGTCTTCCGGAATCTCGGTGACCGCATCCCGTCCTTCGGCGAGGATGTCCCACAGTTCGTCGATGTTTCGCGCCTGCGGGAAGCGACCGCTCATCCCGATGATCGCAATCGGCTCCGGCCCCGCTCCCGAGGTTTCGGTCGCCGCCGTTTCCGCAATAGTGTCCTCAAGAGACGCTTCCGGCTGTTTCTCCACACGCTCAGGCTGCAACCGCTCCGTCGCGTAGAAGGCGCGCACGACTTCTCCATGCTCGCTCTCCAGATGCGAGACCAGCGCCTGAATCGTCGAATGCCCGAAAAACACCGCCGGGGAGATCTCCACGCCAAAATGCTTCGTCATCGCAGCGGCCAGCTCGGTCAAGCTGACCGACTCAAATCCAAAATCGGCCAGGTTCGTCCCCACGTCCAACTTGTCCCGCGAGACCTTTAGAATTCCGCCGATCAGTTCTTGCAAATCCCACGTCAAGCATTGTGCCACCGTGAATCCCTTCATTTCTGGACGTCTTCCGGAACCGGAAGAGAGGCCCGCTTGCGAGGTCGGAGCCTTCGAAGACTCCGGCTGCGACAGGCCGAGGAAGTGCTCGATTCGACGGCGCTCTCCGGCCATGACCAGATGCTGCGTCCGCCCCTGCGAGAGAAGGAGGTCGAACATCGCCAGCCCTTCTTCCACTTCCAAGAAGCGCTGACCGCTCGTTTTCAGATAGATCTTAGCGCTCTCCTCATCTTCCAGCCCCATGCCTCCGTCTCTCCAGAGCGGCCAGTTGATCACCAGCGTCTTACCGGGACGCCCCTGTTCGTTTCGCATGGCTGCATAGGCCATCTGGAACCGGTTCGCCAGCGCATAGTCACCCGAACCAAAGTCGCCGAGGACCGCAGAAGACGACGAGAAATAGCAGACGAACTCCAACGCCTCTTCGTCTGCGAGCAGCTCGTCAAGCACTTGGGTGCCCCTGATTTTCGGGTCGAGGATGCGCTTGAAACTCTCCGCATCTTTCTCAAGAATGCTCCGGTCGCTCGTGACACCCGCCGCATGCACAACGCCATGAATCGCGCCAAACTGCTCACATGCTTGAGCAAGCCCTTCCCGCATCGCATCCGCCTCGCAGACATCCGCTTTCACATACAGGACTTGGCTGCCCAGCTGTTCCAGAGCATGGAGCTTGGCCAGCTTCTCATCATCAAGCGCAGAGCGTCCAGTCAGAATCAGCTTGACCGGACCTTTTTTGGCGAAATATTCGGAAAATAAATACCCAAGCCCGCCGCATCCTCCGGTGATCAGATAAGTGCCCCCTGCTCTCACCTTCAAGTCGCCCGCTTGCAAGTCGGTCGGCTGCACGGCGCATACATAGCGCTTGCCGGATCGGTAGAGAACGCTGGAGAGCGACGGCGCTTGCAGTTCCGTCAAAATCTTCGGCAGGCACGCAGCGAACGAGACCTCTCCCTCTTGAATGAACATGGCCGCCTGCGTCTGTGACAGCACGAGCCGTAGCGAGCGGGTCAGCGCGATCCACGACTCCAGATGACAACGCTCCCATTCGTTGGCATAAGAACCGAGGAGCATCAGTCGCTTGGCCTTCACGTTCGACTTCGCCAGATCTTGGACAAGAGGAACGAGCGCAGCCGGGTCCTGACGGCAGATCGCATCCTCCAGCGGACTGAGATACAGTACGGCGTCCACCTCTTGCCAGTCCTGCCGTCCGTCGCCGAGCACGTCCTGAAGTCTCTCCCCGCTGGTGACGAACGCAACCTGTGCGCGATCATCGACAGCCTGCACCGCTTCCTCGACCGCTTGCTGATGCTCCGGCTCTGTCAGGAAGCAGATCAACTTGCTCGCACGAAGCGGCGTTCCCTCGGCCGCCTTTTCCTCCTTCCAGACTTCTTCATAGGTCAACAATTCAGAAGCCGGCTCAGAAACGGACTCGTTTCTGCTTGCCGCCTGTGCATCTCGAATCATATCTATCGCTTTGGATTTGGACAAACGATTGTGTTTCACTTCAGACAATAGTTGCTGCAGGAAATCTTTCATATGTACCTCCTCGCGTTCGGCGTTCCTTTTCACAATTTCTCTCATAAAATAGAAAAAAGGGAGGATCGCTCCTCCCTTTTCTTAGGTTCTGCTATGAAAATATGTCATGCGGACATACTCTTCCCATGTCATCTGCCCAAATGCACACGACACGATGCAACTGGATGTGCCCCTTACGCCCGCCAACGCGCCGCAACATCGATTGGAAAGCAAATAAGGAGTTTGTTTCAATCATACTACCATTTACCTTCTTATACCTAATACTAATCTCGCAACATTCATTTAGTCAAGAGATCAATTCGGGATCAGGACGCTGCTGATTTTCAGAAGGGCTTCTTCGAGGGTGATCTCTTCGTCCACCATCTCGTCCAGAATCTGCTCATAGAACCCTTCGTCAAAATTCAGCCCCTCCACCGCCCAGCATCTCTCACGGGCAAACGGATAGGTCGGTAGCGAGAGGCGGCGCGGTCTCTGCGTGCCATACAAAGAACCGTACTCCACACGCAGGCCCTTGACCCAGAGGTCAGCCAGCTTGGCAAGCTGGCCGCTCTCCCACCATTTCGTCACGAGCTCCTGCAGATCTTGATCCGCCGCGAACGACAGCGAGCTGTCCGTCGCCCCTTTGACCTGACCGCGGAAGACCGCGCCAAGCGTCGGACGGCCTTGCAGATAGGCGGACAGCTTCTGCTGCAGGTCCTGTGCTGAGGTTGCCACCACGGCGAGCCGTTCTTCCATCACTTCGCGCCCCACCTGCAAGGTATAGGCCGCATCGGCGAGCGTATCATCCGTCACGACCTGTCTGTCGATCGCCGACTGCAGGCGCAGCACCTGCTCGTACAGACGCTGCTCGTCTTTGGCGGACAGCACGAGCAGAGCCGGACGGTTCTGCTCGATACGGGCAGCCGCTCGCGATGCCACCTCCGGCAAATGCTCCTCGATCACAAGATGCGCATTGGAACCTCCCGCTCCGAACGAGGAGATGCCAGCGATGCGCGGAACCTCGCGCAGCTCGCCGTCCACCTCCAGCAGCGGGCGCTTCCACTCCGCCAGTTCCCGCTGCACGACGAACGGCGTCCGACCAAAGTCGATGTTCGGGTTCAGCACGTCTGCGTGCAGAGACGGCACCAGCTGGCGATGCTTCATCTGCAGCAGCACTTTGGTCAGGCCTGCGATGCCAGCCGCACTCTCGCAGTGGCCGATGTTGGATTTGACTGATCCGATCGCGCAGAATTGCGTGTCTGCCGTGTCTTCTTGGAAGACTCTCATCAATCCGGCGATCTCGATCGGGTCGCCGAGCGCCGTTCCCGTGCCGTGCGCTTCCAAGTAAGAGAGGGAGCGCGGGTGAATGCCGGCCTTTTTGAACGCGCGTCCGATCACGCGAGCTTGCAGATTCGGATTCGGAACGGAGTAGCCGTTGGTCTTGCCCCCGTGATTGACCGCCGTCCCCTTGATCACGCCGTAGATCTGGTCGCCGTCCTCTAACGCCTTGTCGAGCGGTTTTAGCAGTACAGCGCCGACTCCTTCACCCGGCACGTATCCGTCGCCCCCTTCACCAAAGCTCTCACAGCGCCCTTTGCTCGACGCGAACTTGGCTTGGCCCAGCATCAAGTACTTGTTCGGATGCAAGGACAGGTTGACCCCGCCGGCCACGGCCAGCTCGCAGTCGCCTTGCTCCAGACTCTGGCAGGCCAGATGAATCGCCGTGAGCGACGAGGAGCACATCGTATCGACCGCTAGGCTCGGGCCGTGCAAGTTGAAGAAATAGGACACGCGGTTGGCGATCGACGACGGGTTGCCCGACAAGGACATCGGACGGCCCCGCAGCGTCTCCTCCGCTCCGTACAGCTGATACTCTGAGTACATCACCCCGACGTAGACCCCGACATTGCGCTCCTCGCCCGATTCCCCGCCTGACACGAGCGTGTCGCGGGTGTAGCCCGCATCTTCCAGCGCCTCATACACGGACTGCAGGAACAGGCGCTCTTGCGGGTCCATGATCTCAGCTTCCCGAGGTGCGATATTGAAGAACAGCGGGTCGAATTTGTCGACATCGCGCACGAACCCGCCCCACTTGCTGTACGTCTTGCCATGCTTGCTACGATCCGGGTCATAATACGGGCTGTGATCCCAGCGCTCCTTTGGAATCTCGGTGATCGAGTCCCGACCCTCGCGCAAGTTTTTCCAGAATGCCTCCAGATCGTCCGCCTGCGGGTAGCGCCCTGACAGGCCGATGATCGCGATATCGAGAGGGCTGCTCTGTTTGGTCGGCTCCTTGGCCACCGCGCGAACCGGCGCGACGACCTTCCGCACAGGCGCTGCCACCGAAACAGATGCAGGCTCTGCCGATCGCTCCTCGACCCCGAGCAGGTCGATCAGATGGGCACGGTGATTTTTCAAAAAGTACCCGGTCAGATCGCGAATGTTCTGGTACTCGAAGAACAGCGTCTTCGGCAACGCACCGAACGTTTTTTCCAATTGACGGGTCAGCTGCATCACCATGATCGAGTCGATGCCGTACACTTCCAGCGGCGCAGACGCTTCGATGCTCTCAGCCGGAACTCCCAGGACGGAGGACAGCTGCTTTTTGAAAAAATCGGCTGCTGTGCTCGCCAGAACCGCCTCTTCCTTGGCAGTCGGGATCGGAGCTGCGGGAACCTGCTTGTCGGTCTCGCCTGTCAGCAGGTCGATCACCTGCTGGATCGTCGGCAGTTCCGAGAAGGTGCCAGGCGTCAGATCCTGGCCGAACTCCTCGTTGAGACGATCGGCCAGCTCATTCATCAGAAACGCATCGATCCCGTAGTCTAGCCACTCAGCCTCAGCATCCAGTTCATCAGACCTGACCTGCAGCAAGTCCGAGGCGATCTGCAGCACTCTCGCTTGCACATGGTCAACCACGCTGTGAACCGGGCGGACAGCAGGGTCAGGGAACAGCGGGTGCAGCTTCTCCGTGATCCGGGCGAGGTCGCCTTGCACCACCATCACCTGATCGCACCCGATGGACAAGCCCTGATAGAGAGCACGAATCCCGTTCCGGCTCTCCAGCGGGATCATCCCTGTATGCTCTCTCATCCATTGCTCCGTCTCTGCATCCACCTGCATTCCGCCGTCTTGCCAGAGCGGCCAGTCGATCGCAAGCGTGCGGCCTTGGCGTTGCCCGCGAGCGACCAGACGATTGCGCTCGGCAGCATAAGCATCCAAGAATCCGTTGGCCGCCGCATAATCGGCCTGCCCCGGATTTCCTAGGCAGCCAGCCACAGCGGAGAACAGCACGAAGAAGTCCAGCGGCAGCCCGATGCTCGAACGGTCGAGGTGGACCAATCCGCTCACTTTGGGAGCCAGCACCTCCTGCATCTGCTGCCCGGTCTTGCGGATGATGAAGTTGTCGCGGATCACGCCCGCTCCGTGCAGGATGCCTTGGAGGGTGCCATAGCGTGCCCGGATCCCTTCAAACAGTCCAGCGACCGCCTCTTCCCGCGTCACATCGACCTGTTGGTACTCGATGTGTGCGCCGAGGTCCTTCAACTCCTGCAGAGCCGCTTGCAGCTGTAGGCCTAAGGGGGAGCGGCCGGTGAGGATGAGTCGCGGAGCCTTGACTTGGCTTGCGATCTCTTTGGCAAAAATCAGGCCGAGTCCTCCCGCACCGCCAGTCAGAAGGTAGACGCCGCCATCTCGCCACGGGGTGTGGAACGCCTGCTGCGAGACTTCCGCCACATCCCAAGAAGCGACCCAGCGCTGCCCGTATCGGTAGCGGATGCGGTCATCTTGCAGGGAATGGCGATTTTCCAAAAGCTTGTGTTCCAATCCTGCCGTGTCCTCGACCTCGATCAACTGCGCGATCAGGTTCGGGTTCTCGCGGCGAGCGGTGCGAAGCAGTCCGGCAAGGCCACTGAAGACCTGACCTTCTCCGTCGGCAGGCACCACGACTTGCACCAGCGCCTTGCCCTGTGGCCTGCTGCGCAGAAGGGTCTGAATCTCTTCGAACACGCGCACCGCATACGCTTGGTAGCGCTCGGCGATGTCCTGACGATCCGACTGCAGCACCACGACCTGTCCGCCGAGCACGAGAGGTGCCGTTAGCTCGCAGAGCAGCACCAAATGCTGCGACAGGGCACGAAGGGCCGTCTTCTGCGCGATGACCTGCTGCTTCCAGCTCGGCTGCAGCAAGTGCGTTCCCTGCGTGCGCCCCCCTGCTCCCTCTTCCAGCATGCGCGAGCTGTAACCTTTCAAGCGCACGCGCACCTGACCATTTTCGTCACACGCGTCCACATCGAACTTTTGCACCTTGTCTTCTCCTGTGCTGCCTTCGCTGCGGCGCACCACGGCCCACATTGAGGGTGTGCACGGGCCGTAGATCTCGACTTCCTCCAACGCGAAGGGCACAAGCGGTTTGAATGACGCAGTGCCGAGCATCAGGCCGATCGCGGCCTGCAGCGCCGCGTCCATGAGGCTCGGGTGCAGAACGTAGCGGCTCTCTGTGTCAGCCACGCAATCGGGCAGCGACAACTTCGCCAGCACCTGCCCCGTTCCGATCGACAGGATCTCGATCCCTTGGTGAGCCGGCCCGTAGTCCAGCCCGGCTTGGCGGAAGAGCTCGTACAGCTCGGAAGCGCTGATTCGGTTCTGCGAGCAGGCCGTCTGCAGAGTGGCGAGATCGACGACAGGTGCATCTGCCTTACCCAAGCGTCTCGCCCGGCCTTGGCTGTGTACGACAGCTCCCCGCCCGTCTCTGACTTCAAAAGAAATCACTTCGGCCTCTTCCTGCCGCAGCCCGACCTGAACCTCAACGGGCTCGTTCCCTGCGAGGATCGGGCTTGCGAAGCCCACATGCTGCAAGCGCCATGGGCTGCCTTCTTCGCTCGCTCCTGCCGCCAGCTCAAGAGCTGCACGGACCATTTCGAGATGGGCCACGCCCGGCAGAATCCGCTGTCCGTTGATCACATGATCGGCAAGGAAGAACTCTTTTCCTGTAAAAACAGACGCATAGCGCTGCTCTTCTAGCACCGAAATGTTTTCGTGCAGCAACGGATGTAGCGTGCGGGAGTTCGTGCCGCCCACCTTCGCGACAGAGTGCGCCGAATCCTCCGGCTTCCAATACCGCTCCTTGGCAAACGGATATGTCGACAGCGGGATACGCGCATAGGGCAGCCCTTCAAACAGGCGTCCGTACTCCAGCGCATAGCCTTGTGCATACAGATCGGCCACGGCCGCGAGCTGTTCGAGCAGGTCTGCCCCTTGGGCAGCATGGCGACTGTTTTCGATGCACTGGTTGCCGTAGCGTTTGAGCGATGGCTGTTCCCGAAGTTCGTTCTCAAGCAATTCGCCGTGATGCACACCGGCGACATTTCCCGTCTCCAGCCATTTTTGCAGCGACTTGACCAGTTCCGGCACATCGCGCACCACGCAGGCCAAGCGGTGAGGCAGATGCCTGCGCCCGACGAGCAAGGTGTAGCTGATGTTGCCGCAGTCCGCATTCGGTTCCTGCTCGCAGCAGGCGATCAGATTCTGCACCTGCTTGCGAAGCTGTTCGGCGGTGCGAGCGGACAGCACGATCAGATGCCCAGCTCTGTCAATCGGCGTCCGAACGGTCTGCGGTGCTTCCTCGATCACCATATGCGCGTTGGTGCCGCTGAACCCGAAGGCGCTGATCGCTGCGCGGCGCTTGCTCCCCGGCTCGATGCTCCAGTCCCGCAGCTTGGTGTTCACATAGAACGGGCTGCCTTGATGCTCGATGTTTGCATTCCACGCATCAAAATGAAGCGAGGGCGGCAGTTGCTTGTGTTCAAGCGCGAGCAGGATCTTGAGCACCCCGGCGACCCCGGCCGCCGCTGCTGCGTGTCCGATGTTCGTTTTGATCGAACCGATCGCGCAGTATTCCTTGCGATCCGTGTAGGCGCGGAAGGCGCGGGTCAAGGCGTCGAACTCGATCGGATCGCCGAGCTTCGTTCCGGTGCCGTGCGCTTCGACCAGTTGAATCTGCTCCGGGTTGATCCCATGCGTCTCATAGACTTCGCGCTCCAGACGCTCTTGCGAATTGGCGCTGGGAGCAGTTATTCCGTTCGTCGTGCCGTCCTGGTTGAGCGCTGAGCCTCGAATCACGCCATAGATATGATCTCGGTCGGCGAGCGCGTCTTTCAGTCGTTTGAGGACGACGACCCCCACGCCTTCTCCCGGCACGAATCCGTTCGCCTGGTCATCGAACGTGTGACAGCGCCCTGTCGCTGAGAGCATGCTCGCACGCTCTGCCGTCAAGTAGAAACGAGGCGTGCTCTGGATGAAAACGCCGCCGGCCAGCGCCATGTTCGTCTCCTTCGACCGCAACCCTTGGCAAGCTAAGTGGATGGAGACGAGCGAACTCGAACAAGCCGTGTCGACCGTGACCGCTGGGCCTTGAAGGTCTAGGAAATACGAGATGCGCGCCGGAATCACAGAGGCGGCGTTGCCCCACATCGCTTGTGCCGGTGCCTGTTCAACCATCGACTGCTGGTAGTCGCCTCCGTTGATCCCGACATACACCCCGCAGGAGGCTCCTTTGATCGCGTCGCCGGCATAACCGGCCACTTCGAGCGCTTTCCAAGACTCTTCGAGGAAAATGCGCTGCTGTGGGTCCATGTACGCCGCTTCAACACCCGAGATGTGGAAGAACAGCGGATCGAAGCGGTCGATGTCATCGAGGAAGCCGCCTTCGTTGCAAAAGCGTGCTCCCTCCGCATGATAAGAGCGAAGATCCCATCGCGTCACCGGGCCAACGAGATCGTCTCCGTTCGCCAGATGCTCCCACAGCTCGCCCAAGTCCCCCGACTTCGGAAAACGCCCGCTCATGCCGATGATCGCAATCACATCAAGATCTCCGCCTTGTTCGGAGATCTTTTTCCCCGCATCGTCTCGACCGCCTTCTCGAGCACTTTCTCGAGCGCCTTGCTGAACGTCAGCTTGAGCGCTTGCCGTTTGCACCAATGTTGCTGCCGATGTAATTGTATTTGCACTTGCAGGGTCATTTGCGATTACAGTCGCTGAGGTCGTCGCCGATGTTTGAGGCTTGGCGGGAGCGAACGCTGTAGCAAGCGCTTCTTTGTATTGCCGGAGCATGTAGGAAGCGAGTTGGTTGACCGAGCTGTAATCGAACAGGTTCGTCGTCTTCAACCCGACCGGCAGCTTGTCGTTCAGCGCCTGCACCAGATGAACACCCGTGATCGAATCCAGACCGTAGTCGGCAAACGACTTGTCGGAATCAATCCGTTCCCGATCCACTTTTAACGAGGAGACGAGCTGGTCCTTAATCGCCTCCTTCACCCGCTCCTCGATCCGCGCTTCCGTCACCTCGGAGGCCGGAGCCTCGCCCGCTTCTCTCGACACAACGGGGATCTCCGTTTTCGGCGACTTCGCTGTGGTGGAGACCACCGTCGGCCCTTTCCCCTGTTTCTGTCGCACCACCCCGTCGCTTTCCGCCACGATGATCTGCTGGCCGAGATCGTGCGCCTTTTGCGTTAGATGATCGACCGCACGGAGTCCTTCCGCTTTCAGCACCGAGGACCAGGCCTCCGGAGACAAGCCCGGGCAACCCGGCATGCGCAGCTCCGCATCCTCATACCGCCACCATCCATCGAGCAGGCCAAAGGTCAGGTGCGTGAACACCGAATTGCGGCTCATCTCATTGAGCAGCAACAGACCGTTTTTTGCTAAAACAGCCTTGGCATTGCGTAAGGTCTGGCGAATGTTCTTGGTGGCATGTAGGCAGTTGGTCGCCAACACGAGGTCATACGCCCCCGCGTCCAGTCCCTGCCCAGCGATCGGCCCCTCCACATTGAACACTCGATAGGTCAGATAGGGAGCCTTCGGAGCATACTCCCGTTCGGCATGGAGCAAAAACGCCTTGGAGATGTCCGTGTAGCAATATTCTTCGACGTGCTGCTGATAAGGTTGTAGCTTGTCAAACACCATCGCGCTCGTCCCGCCGGTTCCTGCTCCAATCTCCAAGATGCGGATGCGCGCCGCCGGCTCGTTTTTCAAACGCTCCTGCAGGTAGAGAACCACCGTGTCGGCCAGCACTTCGTTGAAGCCGTCGGAGATCACGTTGTTTTTATACACACCTTCCACCAGCTTCATCGAGGCATCAGGGAACAGGATGTCCGTCGCCGCCCGCTTGCCCGTCAGAATGTCCGGCAGTGCACGCATCGTCGTCTCGACCAGCACGACCTGCGCCTTGAGTTCCGCTTTTTCCAGCCAGCGCGACTTTCTCGCCTCCCACTCCTGCCAGAGCGTTTCCGACGACGCGTCGAAGCTGAGATGGCCATAACGGGTCAAGAGGGCGAGGCTTTCTTCGGACCACTTGTTATATAAGTCGGTCAATCCGCGAGCCGGGTTCTTGGACGGATGCAGTCCCAGTTCGCGCAGGTGCGCCCCGAGCAGACGACAGAGGAGTTCATCCAGTTCCTCGCGATCACGGCTGCCTTCTGCCCATACGCGAAGGAGGGTGGCGTCATCAGACACAAACTCCTTGCGGATCTGTTTCACAATGGAGGGATGCTTCTGCGGATAGACGGTGATGATGTCTCCTGCTCTTGTCTCTAGATACCGGTTCATGATCTTGCCCCCTCAAGTCAGGTGATTTGCTTTCCTATCTTTTGCATAAAAAAAAGCGCCCCCCTTCCTGGACAGGAAAAGGAGCGCTTTTCATCTAGTTCAAAATCTTCATCAGTGCCATCTGATCCATCGGACCTGCCAGCAGCACCTCCAGCGCCTGCATGCCCTCAGGCGGCTCGATCGAGCCGATCCCCGCCTGAGTCATGCGTTCCTGATAGGCTGGAGATGCCACGACCCCGACCGAGCCCCAGTAGCCCCAGTTCATCACTTTCACAGCACAAGGCCATTCCCGTGCGAGCCGTTGCGCAAACGCGTCGGTAAAGGTGCAGCCAGCCACATAGTTGCTCTGGCCTGCCGCTTTGAGAAACGCGTTCACCGAGGAGAAGATCATCACGAAGTCGAGCGGTTCTTCGCCAAACACCTGCGCCATGCGGACGCTGACATCCACCTTGGCTGCGAGCGAGGCGCGGAACTGCTCCTCCTCCATGTTGGCCAGGCTGCTGTCCGCCAGCACGATCGCGGAGTGTACGATCCCGTCGACCTGTCCGTAGCGAGCCTTGATCTCCCCATAGGCGCGCTCCAGCGACTGTCGATCCGTCGCATCCGCCGCGATGTAGTGCGGTGCAGGCCCCAGCTTGGACAGGGCGATCCGCTTGGCTTCAATCGCGGCATCCTGCGAACGGCGGCCGATCCAGACGATCTGCGCCGCGTAAGTACGGATCATGTACTCGCTCCAGACTTCGCCGATGCCGCCGGCCCCGCCGATCACCACGTATACGCCGCCCGGCTTGTAGATCATCTGATCCGGCTGTGGGCAACTCAGCTCCGCTAGTTGCTGGCGATGCCATTGCCGTCCTCGATAGACCCATGCATCCCCTTGCGGGTCTGCCGGGATCGTGAACAGGTCGGGCAGCGGCCATGCCTCCTCTGCGTCCAGATCGACCAGGCGAATGTTCCAGTTCGGATACTCCTTGGCCATCGAACCAATCAGGCCATGCAAGCCGGCGTGAACCGGGTTGACCTCCTCTTCGCGGTGCAGAGCCTGCGTCTGCGTCGTCAGCACCGTCCAGCCAAGGCTTCGAGCTCCGTACCCGAGATCGAGCACCGCTTTGATCAGGCGGAAGGCGAGCAGAACCCCTTCGTGCTGCCCGGCGATCACCGCCTCCAGCTCCAGCCCGTCAGAAGAACGGTCGGGCGCGATCCAGAAAATGTGATCGAGCGCACCGCGCGCCTGCAGCTTGCTGACAATGGCCTCCACGCTCTCTCCCGGCTTGATGTCAAGTTCGCGGGCGTTCGGCAGATACTGCCGGATCACTTGCTGCTGCTCCGGCGTGCCGCCAACGATGGCGATCTGATCAAGCGGGGATGGGTGCAAGGGGCCTCTCTCCAAGGGAACCGCATCCCAGACAGGAACCAGACTCACAACCTCGCCTTGCTCATCGTGCAGAAGGTTCGATTCTGCGCTTGAAGTCTGCGGTGCAAAGGAAGCCACTCCCGGATTATCCATCAACGGCTCCACCCAGCAGCGCTGATTGGCGAACGGGTAGGTCGGCAGGGAGATGCGTCGTGGTCTGTTTCCTTCGTAGAGCCGGCTCCAGTCAAACGCCAATCCTTTGACCCACAGGTCGAGCAGCTTCGCATATTTGCGCTTGCTCACCCACGCCTCGATGGCCGCCTGCAAGTCTTCATCGGCCGCAAACAAGGACAGGGTCTCTTTGTTGCCTTTAAGCTGACCACGGTACAAGCCGTCGATGCCATCCTCCCCATTCAGGAAGCCCGCCAGCTTTTCCACCAACTCCCCGACACTCGAAGCCGTCAGGGCCAACCGCTCCTCCATCGCTTCTCGTCCGACCTGCAAGGTGTACGCGAGATCGACGAGGTCGGCTTCGGTGAACGCTTCCTCTTGCAAAACGGTCAGGAGATGCCTTACCTGCTCGATCAGGAGCGGCTCTTCTTTGGCCGACAGCACAACGACCGCCGGGTTCTCTGCGGTGACCTTCCGGTGCACGTGAACCTCCGCTTCGGGAACGTATTCCTCCAGCAAGAGGCAGGCATTGGAACCACCCGCGCCAAAGCTGCTTACAGTTGCTCTCCTCGGCACTTCCCGCCCGTCGATCACCGGCCGCTTCCATTCCGCCAGCTCCTGCTGGACGACGAACGGCGTGCGGTCAAAGTCGATGTGCGGGTTGAGCACGGCTGAATGCAGAGAAGGCACGAGCTGACGATGTTTCATTTGCAGCAGCACCTTCGTCAGACCGGCGATGCCCGCGGCGCTCTCCGAGTGCCCGATGTTCGATTTGACCGAACCAATCGCGCACTTATGCCTGCCGACACGCGACTCTTGGAAGACCTTGGTGAGACCGGTGATCTCAATCGGGTCGCCCAGCGAGGTTCCGGTGCCGTGCGCTTCCACATAGGAGAGCGTGCCCGGATCGATGCCGGCCTCTTTAAAAGCGCGGCTGACCACGCTCGCCTGCGCGTTCGGGTTCGGGACCGTATAGCCGTTGGTCTTGCCGCCGTGGTTGATGGCGGTCGCTTTCAGCACGCCGTAGATCTGGTCTCCGTCTTCCAGCGCTTTGGCCAGCGGCTTGAGCAACACAGCGCCCACGCCTTCGCCCGGCACATATCCGTCGCCGCCTTCGCCAAAGCTCTCGCAGCGCCCTTTGCTCGACGCGAAGTTGTTCTGCCCGAGCAGCAGGTACTTGTTCGGGTGCACCGAAACGTTGACGCCGCCGGCAAAAGCCACCTCGCACCCGCCATGCAGCAAGCTCTGGCAAGCCAGATGAATCGCGGTCAAGGACGAAGAGCACATCGTGTCGACCGCTAGGCTCGGCCCATGCAGGTTCAGGAAATAGGACACGCGATTGGCAATCGAAGACGGGTTGCCGGCAAGCGCCATCGGCTTGCCGAGCAGCGTCTGCTGCGCCCCGTACAGCTGATACTCTTCATACATCACACCAACGAACACCCCGACATTGCCGTCGAGCCCATAGGCGCGGTGCTTGGCGAGCGCATCGCGGGTGTAGCCCGCATCTTCCATTGCTTCATAGACGGTCTGCAGGAACAGCCGCTCTTGCGGGTCCATGAACTCCGCATCGCGAGGGGAGATATTGAAGAACAGCGGATCGAACTTGTCCACATCTTGGAGGAAGCCACCCCACTTGCTATTCGTTTTGCCCGGTTTGCGCTTGTCGGCGTCGTAATACGGGCTGTGATCCCAGCGGTCAGCCGGAATCTCGGTGATCGAGTCGCGACCGTCGCGGAGGTTTTTCCAAAACTCGCGCAGGTTCTGCGCCTCCGGGTAACGACCGGAGACGCCGATTATCGCGATATCCAGCGGTTTTGCATCAGAAGTTGCTTCAACGGTCGGTACGTTTGCACGCACCTTCGAAGGAGCTTGTACGAAACGGCCTCTCCCTCGCTTGCTGAGCACGGGCGCTTCCCGCTCTGTGATCGGCTCAGCTGCGGCGACCGGATTAGCGGCTGCCGGAGCCGTCTGATTTGTCGGCACCTCGACCCCGAGCAGCTTTTTCATCGGCTCCGGATAGGAGTCGATGAAGTACCCGGTCAGGTCTTCGATGTTCTGATATTCGAAGAACAAGGTCTTCGGCAGCGAACCGAACGTTTTTTCCAGCTGGTTGGTCATCTGCATGACCATGATCGAATCGATGCCATAGTCCTCCAACGGTGCATCCGCTTCGATGCGGGCCGTCGGCATCTTCAGGACGGTCGATAGCAATTTTTTGAAAAAGAGAATCGACTTGTCCCGCAGGATCTCTTCGGACACCGAAGACGTGCTCAGCACAGAAGCCGATGCATTCGGAACTGCCGTTTCTTGCTGCTGCTCTAACAGCGAAGCCCTCAGCTGTCTTATGTCGCCGTGAAACACGACAACCTGATCCTGTTCCACCGCGAGGCTCTGATACAGCGCCTGTACGCCGCTCAAGGTCGACATCGCGGTCATGCCTAGCTGCTCTTGCAAGGTTCGCTCCGTCTCGGCATCCAAGCGCATGCCGCCGTCCTGCCAGAGCGGCCAGTTGATCGACAGCGTGCGACCTTGGCGCTGCTTGGCTGCCACCTGCCCGTTGCGATACTGGGCATATGCATCCAAGAAGGCATTGGCCATGCTGTAGTCCGCTTGGCCCGGATTGCCGAGCACACCGGCGATCGACGAGAACGTGACGAAGAAGTCGAGAGGCATGTCGCCGCTCGCTTGATCCAGATTCACCAGACCCGCCACTTTAGGAGCCAACACCTCGGCCAGTTCCGCTTCCGTTTTCTTCAGCATGAAGTTGTCGCGGATCACGCCAGCGCTGTGGACGATGCCGTCCAGCTTGCCGGAATCGGCGCGGATGGCATCAAACAGGCGTGCGACCTGTGCTCTGTCAGTCACATCCACACGCTTGTACTCGATGCGAGCACCTGTCGCTTGCAGCTCCTGCATCGCGGTCTGCTGTACCGCTCCAAGAGCAGAGCGGCCGGTGAGATACAAGGTCGTGCCGCTGACTTGCTGCACGATCTCCCGAGCCACGATCAGGCCGAGACCGCCTGCGCCGCCCGTGATTAGGTACGTCCCGCCATCTTTCCACGGGATATGCACCTCCTGCCGGGAGACCGTCGCTTCGCTCCAGCCTGCCACCCAGCGCTTGCCATCTTGGTAACGAACGTGATGGTCTTCCAAGCGGGCGAGATTCTCTTGCAGGCGAGCGGCCACTTCCGTCGCGTCGGATGTGCGTTCCAGTTCGATCAGTTGCCCGATCAGGTTCGGATTCTCTTGCGACGCCGTTCGCAGCAGAGCGGAGAGTCCTGCGCTCAAGCGATGCTCCGGCTCGGTGCCGACTACGATCTGCACGAGCACTTGGCCTTTTATCTTCTGCTGGAGCAGAGCTTTGATTTCTCGGAACGCTTGGGTCGCGTGCGCTTCATAACGCGCTGCCGGATCGGATGTCTCCGAGCGCAAAGTTATGCAGCGAGCGTCGTGCACGTCTGCCTCCATGTCGCAGAGGAGCACCAAGCGCTGGCTGTAGCTCGGCTGTTGTGCCGGCTCGCCGACCGGTTGCTCCGTCCAGTTCGGGAGCAGCATCAGCGTTCCTTCCCGGCCGCGCCCATCGTCCAGTTGTCGTGCGGAATAGCCCTTGATGCGAACGCGGACATCGCCTTCTGCGGCGCAGAGGTCAAGATCGAACTTTTGCACCTTATCCCCCGGACGGTTGCCAGTGCTGCGGCGCACGAGCACCCACATCTCGTCCGTGCACGAACCGAGGATGTCCACTTCCTCCAACGCAAACGGCAGAGCCGGACTCTTGATGTCGGCACCATCGGACAGCAGGGCCAGCGTGACCTGCAAGGCCGAATCCATCAGGCTCGGGTGCAGCACAAACGAGCTTTCCTGCTCAACGGAAGCCGGCAGCACAAGACGGGCGAGCGCTCGATCCGTGTCCAGATGCACGCGCTCGACGCCGCGATGTGCCAGCCCGTGGTCGATGCCAAGCGACTCAAACATCGAGTAGAACGCGGAGGCATCGAGCGTCTTGCGGGAGCACTGAGACTGCAAAGTCTTGAGGTCTAGGCTTGGCATGGCTTCAAACGACTTCCAGACAGCACGCCCTTGCGAGTGAATGACCGGCTCCTGACCTGCCTCCTCCTCGCGATAGACCTCAAACCCGATCTCGCCATCCGCTTCCGGGAACAGGCTCAGATGCACATCCAGCGGCTGCTCCCCGAGGAGGAGCGGGCTTGCCCAGATGACATGCTTCAGGCGCAGGCCGTCTCTTCCATCTTTCAGAGAAGCGGCAGCCAGTTCGACAGCTTCGCGCGCCATCTCCAGATACGCCACGCCCGGCAGCATGCGCTGGCCTTGCACGACATGGTCGGCCAAGAAGAACTCCTCCCCTGTGAAGGTCGAGGTAAATCGCTGCTCGGTCAGGTCGGACGTGTTGCGGTGAAGCAGCGGGTGAAGCGCCGTGTTCATCGCGTGCGACGAACGGCGTCCGCTGCCTTCCGTCCCCTCCTCCTTGGACATCCAGTAGTGCTCTTTGGCGAACGGATAGGTGGGCAGGCTGATGCGCTGCGGTAGGGTTTGATACAGCTCGTTCCAGTCAATGCTGCCACCAAGGACCCAGAATTCGGCGAGCTTGTCGTGCTGACGATTCTGCATCCAATCGCTTGCCTCGGATACGAGGTGGCCAAGGCTCGGCTTGTCCTTGCCGCGTCTGACCTGACCACGGTACAGCCCGGCGATGTTTTCCTGCCCTTGCACGTACGCTTCCAAACGGTCTGTCAGCTCTTGCAAGGATCGGACCACGAGGGCCATCCGCTCTTCCATCTTTTCGCGTCCCACCTGCAATGTGTAGGCCGCGTCCACCAGATCGGCATCCGTGATGCGTCCTTCCGCCACGAAGGAGAGTAGTTGGCGGCTCTTTTCCTGCAGGCGCTCCTCATTCTTCGCCGATAGCACGACGATCACCGGCTGCTCCGGCGCGGTGCCTTTGGTCTGGCGTGCTCCGCTCGGGATATATTCCTCGATCACCAGATGCGCGTTCGAACCGCCCGCGCCAAACGATGAGATCCCTGCGATGCGCGGATATTCTCGACGAACCCCATCCAGTTCAAGAACCGGACGCGGCCACTCTCCCAGTTCCTGCTGCACGACAAACGGCGTCTTGCCGAAGTTGATGTTCGGGTTCAGCGTCTTGGCGTGCAGGGTAGGCGCGATCTGTCCATGCATCATCTGCAGCAACACTTTGGTCACTCCCGCGATGCCTGAAGCGCTCTCGCAATGGCCGATGTTCGACTTGGCCGAGCCGATCGCGCAGAACTGCTTGTCCTCCGTGCCTTTTTCAAATGCTTTGGTCAGGCCGGTGATCTCGATCGGGTCGCCCAGCGACGTGCCGGTTCCATGCGCTTCGAGATACGAGACCGTCCGCGGGTGAACGCCCGCCCGCTGCAGAGCGTCTGCGATGACGCGAGACTGCGCGTTCGGGTTCGGCACCGTGTAGCCGTTGGTTTTGCCGCCCGCGTTCACCATGCTGCCCTTGATGACGCCATAGATGTGGTCGCCGTCGGCGATCGCCTTGTGCAGCGGCTTCAGGAGGATCGCCCCGACTCCCTCTCCGTCGACAAAGCCGTCAGCCCCATCGCCGAACGCCTTGCACGCATCGGTCGCCGAGAGCATGGTCATCGCCGAGAGCCGCAGATAGTGCGCCGGATCAGAGATCAGGTTGACACCCCCTGCGATCGCACAATCGCTCGTGCCGCTGTACAAGCTCTCCAAGGCGAGATGAATCGCCGTCAAAGAGGACGAGCAAGCCGTGTCCACATTGATGCTCGGCCCTTGGAAGTTAAAGAGATACGAGACGCGGTTCGCCAGCGACCAGAAGTTCGCACCCGTCGGGTAAAAAGCGTTCATGATCCCGGCGAACACCCCGACCTTGCCACTCTCCGCGAGAGTGCCCGGCGTGTACCCCGCATCTTCGATGCTCGCGTATACCGTCTCCAGGAACAACCGCTCCTGCGGGTCCATCTTCTCCGCTTCGGCAGGGGAGATCTGGAAAAACAAAGGATCGAACTTGTCGATGTCCTTCAGGAACGCGCCCCATCGGGTGTACATCGTCCCCGCTTTTCCTTTTTCCGAGTCAAAATAGTCCTGCCAGTTCCAGCGTTCTTGCGGAATCTCACCCACGCTGCTGTGGCCCTTCTTCAGATTGTTCCAGAAGCTGTTCACATCGTCAGCGCCCGGGTAGCGCCCGGCCAGCCCGACGATCGCGATGTCATGTAGGCGCATCGGTGGCTCTTCAGCTCTCACATCACGTGCGACAGGTGCCTCTTCTTGCCGCTGCAGATAGCGCTTGGAGGACGTGCGGAAGGTCAGATTTGTGCGTGTTTGCGCAGCCTGTGCAGGCACGGAAGCCTCCGTGCGCGGCGTCTGCTGCACCTCCGTCTGCCCGGCCAGCCCGAGCTTTGCGACAAGCGCCTCGCGCTGCGTGTCGACCAGATGATCGGCCAGCGAGTCTAGAGTCTGGTATTCAAAGAACAGCGTGCTGTTGAGATCCTCCCCGATCCCTTCGCGCAACGCATTGGTCAGCTGGACGACGAGGATCGAATCGATGCCATACTCCTCCAGTGATTCGGACGGGTCGATCTGGTCACTCGGAATCTTCAGCGTGTCACCTATCACATTTTGAAGGTAGGCGATGACGTTTTCACGCAGGCGTTTTTTCGTAACAGGAGCCTGCGCGACAGATGCCGGCTGCACAACCGCAATCGGTTCTGCACTCACCGGTTCCGGCTCGAAACCGATCGCCTTTTGCAAAGCGTCCTTGTGCGCCTTGACAAAATAGTCGGTCAGCTCGCCGAGCGTCTGATATTCAAAGAACAAGGTGCTGCTGATCTCCCCGAACACCTCTCGCAGAGCATTGGTCAGCTGCACGACGAGGATCGAGTCGATGCCGTACTCCTCCAACGCTTCCGTCTCGTCGACCTTGTGCACCGGAATCTTTAGCGTGTCGCTGACGAGCTCTTTCAGATACGTCACGCTCTTCTCGCGCAGAGATTCAGGAGAAAGCGCGGCGAACGTCGCCTGCACAGTGGCCGGCTTGATCGATACCGCTTGCGGTTTTGCTGCTTGTGGCTTGGTCGCCTGCTTGGCCACCGGCTTGCTTTTCTTCGCCGCCTGCTTCTGGCGAACGACGCCGTCACTCATGGCGACGACAACCTGCTGGCCGAACTCATGCGCCTGTTCTGCCGGATGGAACACACCGGAGAAGCCTTCGCTCGCCAGCACCTTGCTCCATACCTCCGGGAACAGGCCCGGGTTGCCTGGAATACGCAACTCTGCATCTTCGTAGAGCCACCAGCCTTCGAGCAGGCCGAACGTCAGATGCGTGAACAGCGCATTTTGCGAGATCTCGTTCAGCAAAAGGAGGCCGTTTGGTCGAAGCACGGCTTTGGCGTTGCGAATCGTCTGCCGGATGTTCTTGGTCGCATGCAGGACGTTGGTCGCGATGACAAGGTCGTAGGCCCCCGCTTCAATGTCCTGTCCGGCGAGCGGTGCTTCGACGTTAAAAATCTTCGGTGCGAGATACGGATTGTCAGCCCCGTACTCACGCTCTGCATGCAGCAGAAACGCACGCGAGATGTCGGTGTAGCAGTACTCCACAATGCGATCCTGATACGGCCGCAGCTTGCGGAAGACCATAGCACTCGTGCCTCCCGTGCCGGCGCCGATCTCCAGAATGCGCAGGGAGACGGCCGGATCGTCCGCCATCCGTTCCTGCAGATAGGTCACCACCGTGTCGGCGAGCACCTCGTTAAAGTAGTCGGAGATCTGGTTGTTCTTGTAGATCCCCTCCACCAGCGCCATCGAGGAGTTGGGGAACATGATCTCCGTCGCCGGCACGCGGCCGGTCAGGATATCCGGTAAGGCGCGCAAGGTGGCCTCGACGAGCTGCACCTGGGCTTTCAGGTTCGGGTTGGTGAGCCAGTGCGGCTTGTTCGCTTCCCATTCCTGCCAGAGCACCTGTGCCGGCGTATCGAACTTGAGCGCAGGATCGCGCTCCAGAACGGCGACGCTCTCCGCCAGCCATTTGCGGTAAAATCCGCGCACCGCATTTCCGTCCTGCAATTGCGGCGCTTGCAGCTGCGCGCCGAGCAGACGAACCAGCAACTCCTCCATGTCCGTCTTGTCCAAGCTCTCGTCCGCCTTCATGCGTGCCACGCGACTGTTCTGATCCGGCAGGCGCTTGTGCAGCGCCTCTGCAAGCGCAGGCAGAACGTCCGTCCCGATCTGCATCGTTTCGGTCGCGTTCACCCCTTCGACCTGCACGGCCTTGGTGGTTTTCATCAGCCCGAATTGGGCGATCGGGCGCGTCAGCAGCGTTTCCAGAGCTTCCATCGCTTCCTTCGGCTCGACAAATCCGATGCCGACCTGCGACAACAGCTCCCCTTCTTTGGAATGCACGATCTCCTCGGCATTCCAGTAGCCCCAGTTCATCACCTTCACGCGGCAAGACATCTCGCGCGCCATCTGATGGGCAAGAGCATCCATGAACGTGCAACCAGCCGCATAGTGGCTCTGGTTCGCATTTTTGATGAACGAGATGATCGAAGAGAAGAACAGGACAAAATCAAGCGGCTCATCGCGGAACACCTGGGCCACGCGCAAAGAGACGTCCGCCTTCGCCGATAATCCGGTGCGGAATTGCGCCTCCTCCATGCGATCCAGTCCTGCGTCCTGCAACACCATCGCCGAGTGGATAATCCCGTCAATTCGGCCATACCGCTGCTTGATCTCGTCACGCGCCCGTTGGAGCGACGCGGCATCGGTCGCATCGGCTACCACATAGTGCGGAGCCTTGCTATGCCGTCCGAGGGCTTCGAGCTTGGATCGAATGGAGGCATCCGGTTGACGGCGACCGATCCAGACGACCTGCGCCTCGTAGCGGCGAATCATGTACTCGGTCCATGCTTCTCCGATCCGTCCGGCCCCACCGATCACCACATACACGCCGCCCTGTCGGTACAGCGTGCCGTCAGCCGGCGCCGCTTGGAGCAAGACGAGCTGTTGGCGGTGCCATTCGCCGCCTCGATAGACCCAAGAGCGACCACGGCGATCCGTCGGGAGCTGTAGCAAGTCAACCAGCGGCCACGCGCCCGCTTCGAGATCGACCAGGCGGATTTTCCAGCGCGGGTACTCCTTCGCCAAAGAGCCGACCAATCCGTGCAAGCTGGCGTGGGTCGGGTTGACCTGCTCCTGCGCGTGCAACGGTTGGGCCTGCGTCGTGAGTACCGTCCAGCCCAGCGGACGGGAATCGTATCCCGCTTGCAAAAGAGCTTTGACTGTACGGAAGAGCAGCAGCACGCCTTCTTCCTGTTCGCGGACCAGCGCCTCGTTCGTCACCGAGGAGAGAGCCCGCTCCGGAGCGATCCAGAAAATGTGGTCGAACCTGCCCAGGCGCTGCAGCTTGTCTCCGATCTCTGAGATGGAATCGCTCGGATGCAGGTCGAGCGACTGCACATTCGAAAGGTGCAAGCGCACGGAACGCTGCTGCCCCGAAGTGCCTCCGACTACCAACACGTGATCGGCAGAAGCCGGGAAAGACGACACGCGTTCCGGCGTGACGACATCCCATACCGGTGCCAAGGTCAAGTTGCCGACCAGCGGGTCGTTTTTGCCCTCCTGTCCGGACAACGTTTTCGCATCCAGCGCACGGTACGTGAAGCCTTTGATTCGAACCGAAACGCGGCCTGCCTCGTCGCACAGATCGATGTCGAGCTTTTCCACCGCGCCGCCTGCTTGGTTGCCTTCGCTGTAGCGGAGCACCGCCCACATCTCAGAGGTGCAGGCTTGGTAGACCTCCAGCTTTTGCAGCACGAATGGCAAAATCGGGTTCGGCGATAGGTCTCCGCGCGCGCCGAGCAGGAAGCCGACCGACGCCTGCAGCGCAGAATCCAGCAGGCTCGGATGCAGAACATACCGGCTGGCGGATGCTGACAGCGCGGACGGCAGAGAAAGTCGAGCCAGCACGAGACCTGCGCCGACGTAGAGCTCTTGAATGCCGCGATGACCTTCCCCGTACTCGATGCCCATCGACGAGAAGGCTTCATAGCAGGCTGCCGAAGTCAGCATCTGCGAGGACGCTTGCTTCTGGAACGAGGCAAGATCGACCGTCGGAGTAGCCGTGACAGAAGCGAGCAGCGCGCGGCCTTCGCCATGCACCACCGGCTCGGAGTCCTGCCCCACGGTGTAGATCTCATAGATGACCTCGCCGTTCTCTTCCGGGAACAGTCCGATGTGCACCTGCACAGGTTGCTCTCCTACTGTAATCGGGCGAACCCATGCGACATTCTGCAGTTGCACCTCGCTCGGCCCTTCGACCAGCCCTCCGGCTGCATGCTCGACTGCGGCCCGCGCCATCTCCAGATAAGCCACGCCTGGCAGGACGCGATTGCCTTGCACCCGATGATCGTTCAGGAAGAACTCCTCGCCGGTAAAGGTCGACGAGAAACGCTGTTCGGCAAAATCGGACGTGTTCTGATGCAGCAGCGGATGAAGCACGCTCTGCACGCCCGCCGTTTCGGCCGCGACCTGTGCCGTCGCACTGTTTCCAGCCTCGGGAACCCAATAGCGCTCCTTGGCAAACGGGTAGGTCGGCAAGCTGATGCGCTGCGGACGCCCTTGAAGGTAGAGGCGATTCCAGTCGATCTCCACGCCTTTGACCCAGAGGTCTGCCAGCTTGTCATGCTTGCCTTTGGCGATCCATCGGTTAAGGAGTTCCCGCGAGTCTTCGTCTGCGTTGAAGAGCGCAACCGTCTCTTTGTTCTGCTTGACAGAGCCGCGATGCACGCCCGCCTGCCCGTCCGGGTCTGCCAGATACGCTTCTAGCTTTTGCTTCAGCTCCGAGAGGTCGCGGACGACAAAGGTCACGCGCTCCTCCATCGCCTCCCGACCGACTTGCAGCGTGTACGCGAGATCGATCAGGTTGAGGCGTTGAAGAGCCCCCGCATCAGGGGTGACAGACTCTAGATGCAGGCCGGCCGCCGCCGTTTCCCGCACCACTCCCTCAAGCCCTGCCACGTGGGCCACCGTCGCCGCGATCGACTCTTGCTCCAGCAGTTCTTTAGGATCGACCTCCAGTTGGAATTCCGCTTGCAGACGCTCGCTCAGCTTGGCCAGGTGAATCGGTTCGATGCCATATTCGCTCCACTCGACATCCGCTTCCAACGCGTCTGCCTTCACGTGGATCAGCTCCGCGAGCATCTCTCGCATCACCGCTTCCAAACGCAATTCCATCCCCTGCACTTGCACAGGCTCCACAGCTTGCACAGCCACCCGCACCGGATTCTGACGCTGCGCCTCCTCGTTCTTATTCAGAGCCGCCAGCAAGCGGCCCGCATAGGCGACCAGGCGCTCTTTATTCTTCGCGGACAGAGGAACCAGCGCGGCACCCTGCCCTTCCGTTCTCGTCACCGCTAGCGGCGGGATGTATTCCTCCAAGATCACGTGTGCATTCGAGCCGTACGCCCCGAACGAGCTCAGCCCGGCACGGCGCGGGTATTCGACCCGCTCACCGTTTTCGATGAGCGTCGGACGCTGCCACTCTTCCGTCTTGTGCTGGACGTAAAAAGGCGAATTTTCCAGATCGATATACGGGTTGAGCTCCACCGAATGAAGCGACGGCACGAGCTTTTTGTGATGAAGCTGCAGGGCGACTTTGTGCAGACCGCTGATGCCGGCCGCCGATTCGCCGTGGCCGATGTTGGACTTGACCGAACCGATCGAGCAGTATTGCTTGTCCGGCGTGAAGTGTCGGAACGCCTTGACCAGCCCTTGGATCTCGATCGGGTCGCCGAGCGACGTCCCGGTACCGTGCGCTTCCATATACGAGATCGTGCGCGGATCGACACCCGTTTTTTCCAAACATGCCTGAATCATGTCCGCTTGGGCCACCGGGCTCGGGACGGTGATCCCGCTCACCGCGCCCACGTGGTTGGTCGTGCTTCCTTTGACCACCGCATAGATGTGGTCGTTGTCCGCAATCGCCTTGCTCAGCGGCTTGAGCAGCACCGCGCCGATGCCTTCGCCCGACACATACCCGTCGCCGCCTTTGCCGAACGTGTGGCAGTACCCGTCGCTGGAATGCATGTCCATCATGCCATACGTCATGTACTTGTTCGGATGCAGCGACAGGTTCACCCCGCCGGCCAACGCCACTTCACACTCGCCGCGCTTGATGCTCTCCAGCGCCAGATGCACGGCGATCAGCGAAGACGAGCAGACGGTGTCGATCGCCATGCTCGGTCCGTGAAAATTGCAAAAATACGACACGCGGTTCGCGATCGACGCATAGCTGAGCGACAAAGGCTGCGGCAGTCCGTCGCGCACCGCTTCGGCTTGAATCAGCGTGTAGTCCTTGTGCATCACCCCGACGAACACGCCGACGTTGCGGCGCTTGTTCGGCCCTTTTGGCGTCACCACCGTCTTCGGGGTGTAGCCGGCGTCTTCCACCGCTTCCCAGCAGGTCTCCAGGAACAAGCGCTCCTGCGGGTCGATCGTCTCCGCCTCCCGTGGCGAGATGCGGAAGAATTGCGGGTCGAAGCGGTCCGGATCATGGATAAAACCGCCCCACCGCGACATCGGCTTGCCGGACGGAGACTCGACGCCCTCCAGCCGCTCCCGCTCCCAGCGCGACTCCGGAACCTCCGTGATGCAGTCTTTGCCAGCCAGAAGATTCTCCCAGAACTCGTGAAGGTCGCGCGATTGCGGATACTTGCCGGACATCCCGATGATCGCGATGTCCTCTCCCGCATCCGGCACGCCATAGCTGCCGGTCTCCGGGAGTTCGCGCTCAGCTTCGTACAGCTCGTCCGCTGGCTCGCTACACTCTGCCTCTGCCTGATTCGCTCCGCTTGCACCGCCGCCGAAGCGATCCGCATGATGCTCAGCGAGGTACTCGGCCAGCTCCGTGATCGTCGTGTACTCGAACAACAGCGTCGGCATAAGCTGCGCTTCGAGCTTGCTGCCGATCGCCGTAACGACTTCCAGCAGCATCGACGAGTCGAGGCCGATCTCGTAGTACCCGACATCTGTCGCCACTTGATCTTCCGGTTTGCCTAGCTTTTCGGCGATCAACCGGCGAAGGAATGCGGACGCCTCATCGACCGCCGAACCGCATCCCGACGCATACGCAGGAGGTGCGACCGGTGCGGAAGGTCGGGGCTGTGGTTTTCGCTTCGGCTTTTCTTGCACAGCTGCCTCCGCTTTTCGGGCCGGATTGATCAGCCCTGCCCCGCGCACCAGCTTGCCCTTGTAATTGAGCAACTCCGCGATCTTCTTTCCGTTCGTGTCAAAAAACTCCATCGTCAGAAAATTGAGCTCTTTCTTCCGCTCAACCGGCTTGGCGATGCGCGTCCAGCACTCCGTTCCGAGCAGAGCGGCGGCGCGAAATTTTTCATAAAACAGCGGCAGGAACAGCCGCTGCTCCTCCTCGTTCGTGTTGTCGAACAAGACACCGGTGCCAACGCCACTGCCATCGATCAGCGTCGGGTGGAACATGAAGCCCTCCGCACTGCGGCGCGCCTCGTCCCCCAGCGCGATCTCGATGTAAGACGCCCCGTTCTCGCCTTCATAGACCACGCCGTCCGCCAGCATGAACCCGGTATGCACGAGCTCTTGGTGGCGGCACTGCGCATAAAACGAATCAAGCGATACCGAGTGCGCAGCCGTCTGCTTAATCCGGCTGATATCAAGAACCTCGTCGAACGTCAGCGGATCGCACTGATGCATCTCCGCCGTGATGTGCAACTTGCGCTCCGGGGACAAGACCCCCTTGCGCTGCTCCTGCCCTTCCACGCGAATCTGCCAGCGGCCGGCTTCCGTCTCGGCGCACTGAATGCGGAGCAGGACGTTCAGTTCCTGCCCCACAACCAGCGGGTTATAAATGGAAAGATTGAGAAGCTCCAGCCGTGCGAAATCATAGCCCCGCTCTCGAAACAGCTGATAGAGCAGATCGATGTACGCAAATCCCGGAAACAGTTCTTGACCGTACGCCTTGTGATGCTTGACGACCGGATGATCCTTGCCGATTAGAATTTGATCTTCCATGTTACACCTCAACTCCAATTTGCTTCCAGATATTCATCGCGCCCTCTGCCCGTTCGCCCTGTCCGCGCCCGCTCACATCGCGGCGCTGCAAGACAGGAAGCGGAATCGGCTTGCGAAGGATCGAACGCTCCTCAGACTCTTCCCAGCCTTCGAGGATCACGTGCGCGTTGGTGCCGCCGTCGGCAAAGCAGTTGATCGCCGCGATGCGAGCCGTTTCGGTCCAAGGCATAAGTTGACGGGCCATCTCAAACGGCGACGACTGCAGATCATAATGCGTCATCGCCTCTTCACCCGACAAAAACGGCACCATCTGCCGATGCTGTAGCATCAAGACGACTTTGATAAATCCGGCGATCCCTTCCGCGCACAACGGATGCCCGATGTTCGGTTTCATCGACCCCAATCCCAGCGGGAGGTTCGAGGAAGCGCGATACACCCCTTGGATCGTCTTCAGTTCCAAGAGGTCGGTCACTTCCGTGCCCGAACCGTTTGTTTCGATATAGCGAACCGCTTCAGGCGATACCCCGCCTTTTCGGAGCGCCGCCTGCAGCACTTGTTTCTGTGCCTCAAGGCTCGGGGTGGCTGGTCCGGCGGTCCGTCCGTTGTTGTTGACAGCGACCGCTTTGATGACGGCGTAGATCGCATCGCCATCGCGCAAAGCCTGCTCCACCGTCTTCAGCAAGACCATACCACACCCTTCCCCGACCACGATCCCGTCCGCTCGACGGTCAAAGAGGTGGAACGCCCCTTCTCGGTTCAGGATGTTGCGCTGTTCAAAGATTCGGTGCGTCTCATCGGTGGTCAGCAGAGAGACCCCGCCGACGATCGCCGACTCGATCTCCCCGCTCTGAAGCGCCTGCGCTGCCATGTTCATCCCCACCAGAGCGGAGGAGCAAGCGGTGTCCACTACGACACACGGGCCGCGCAAGTCAAAATACTGCGAGATATTCGCCGCCAGATAGTTCTGTCCAACAGCCAAAATCGGGTTGCGCGTCTGACCCAGATCCGCCGTGCTCGGCGAATGCTTACTGCGCGCCCCGAGGTAGACGCCGACCGAGCGGCCTTTGACCTCCTGCTGGTTGTAGCCGGCGTGGCACAAGAGCTTGAGGCTCTCTTCCAGCACCAGAAGGGCTTGCGGGTCCATCGCTTTGGCGTCTTCCTCCGAGAGATGGAAGAACGACGGGTCATACTGCGTGATGTCGTCGAGCAATCCGGCATAGAAACCGCTCGAATACCCCCAGCGCCCCAGCGGCACCTCGCGAATGGCGGAACGGCCCTCGGACAGCAACTGCCAATACTGCTCCAGAGAAGTCGCCCCCGGCAGTCGGCAAGACAGGCCGACGACAGCCAGATCAGCGGCCCCAGAGGCCGGAGCCGCTTTGCGCACGGCTGCTTGTCCTTGTTTCGCGACACGCGGCTTGGCAGGACGACTCGGCGCACGATAAGAAGGTGCCGCCAGCTCTTCTTGCTGAACCTGCGTGGCCCCCGTCGCGTTGGCGAGGGCTGGCCCATGCAGAGCCTCCAAATGCTTCACCAGCGATTCGATCGTCGGGAACTCCAGCAGGAGAGACGGGTCGAGCTTCACTTGCAACGCCTGCGCGATCTGACGCAGCAATTGCGCTTGCAAAATGGAATCGACCCCGTAGTCTGTAATCTGCGCATCGACCTCGATCTTGGCCGGATCCATTTTCAATTCTTTTGCAAAAATCGACCGAACCCAAGCCTCCGCTGTCTGCCCTTGGCCGCCTGCCACAACGCTTGCTTTCTGCGCAGGGGTCGCCGGACGCTGTGCCTGAACCACAGGGGATGTCGGGAGCGCCGCCGTCTGCTTTTTGCGCTGCATCAGCGTTTGCGGATTCCAGAGCGATGGGTTGACCACAGCAGACATGACGACCGGGCCGATTTTTCTCGCCAGCACATAATCGAGGAACTCCAGCCCCTCGGCGTTGGTCATCGTCAGAAGGCCTGTCTGCTCGTAGGCTCTGCTCTTGACTTCGCCCATGCCCGCCTCTTTCCAGCTCGGCCATTGCACGCTGACGATCGGACATTCCGGACGCTTTGCTTCCGCCAGATAATCCATGTAGGCATTGGCCACCGCATAGTCGCTCAACCCCGCCGCGAGCGACGGGATCGTGGCCGACACAGACGAGAACGCGACGAAGAACTGTAGCGGCTCTGCGCAAAGACTGCGGTACAACACGTCAAGTCCCGCCACTTTCGGCTCCAGCACCTGCTCGATGTCTTCGACCGTCTTGCGAATGAAGGCCGAGTTCTCTTCATCGAGCAGGCCCGCCGCATGCAGCACCCCGCCGATCGGGCCGAGGCTTCGGCGAACCGCCTGCACGCTCTCTTCGACCGCCTGAACATCGGACAGCGGCACAGACAGAACCATCACCTGCGCCCCTTCTCGCTCCAAAGCTTGGATGCCCTGAATCTTCCGGGAAACAGGCGTCTGCTCCCGAAGGTGCGCCGCCCATGTCTCGCGCTGCGGCAAGGTTTCCCGTCCGGTCAGCACCAAGCGCTTGACGCCATAGTGTTTGACAAAATGCTGCGCGCACAGATACCCAAGGCCCCGCGTCCCCCCGGTGATCCAGAGCACTTGATCTTCCGGGAACGGTGTTCGCACTTGCTGCTCGCCTTTTTCCCATTCCTTGAGCCGCGCCCGATAACGCAGCCCGTTTCGCCAACACGCTTCCGTGTCCTCATCTTCGACAAGGAACTCAGCGGCGATCTGCTCGGCCAGCCCCGTTTCATTAGAGACCGGCTCCAGATCGAGATGGCGGGATTGCACATGGCCATATTCGCTCTGCAGCATGCGATAGAGCGCCGCACGGGAGGCACCCGCGAGGTTGACCGTCGCATTCTGATACCCTTCCAGCCCCTTGGTGACACCCAAAAGCATCATCTCATCGCGGCGGCCGTGTTCGATCAGCAGCTGAAGCCAGCTCATCCATTCCGCCGACTCCTTGCGCTCCTGACCGCAGCCGACCAGATCGATCAGGCCGTCATACACCTGCCAATCCAGCTCTTGCGGCTCTTGCTCCACATCGAACAGGCGGCTTTGCGGCAGTCTCTTCGCCAGCTCGGTGGCCAAACTGCGCGTCTCCGGCGTGGTCAGGATCGCCACCGCCCGGTTGACGCTGCGGCTTGGAGCTGCGGAACATGGCTCCCACACTTTTTTCAGAAAATACATCTTGCGCTCTGCCGCCGTGCTGTTTCCTTGACACTCGCCTTCGACCGGCTCCAGCACCAGTCCGCGCATCTGCACGCAGACCTCGCCCGTTTCGTCGCAGAGGTCGAGGTCATAGCCGGTCTCCCCGCTTCGAATCAGCGCCCACATCGTAGACGGGCACGGACGGAGGATGTCCAGCGACTGCAAGAAGACCGGTCGGGTCGGCTTGCGGTCGGTCTGTTTCAGCGTAAAAGCGTTCACGGCCTGAACCGCAGCTTCCAACAAGGTTGGGTGCAGCACATAGTCCGCTTCCGTGGCAAAAGCTGCTGACGGTAGGGCCAGCTTGGCCAGCACGTGGCTCACTCCCAGATAGAGCGTCTCGATCCCTTGCAGGCTCGGCCCATAGGCCGTCCCCATCGCGTGGAAGGCATCGTAGCATTGCTCAGCCGTCAGAACGCCGAGTCCCGACTGCACCTGCAAGGCGTGTAGATCGAGCGGCGGTGCCGGATCGAACGCGCAGATCTCGACTTCGCCATAGCTATACAGCGTCGGAGCTTCCTCCCCTTGTGGGATGTCACTGCTGATCTCATAGGCGATCTCGCCGTCCTCCAGCGCATGGAGTCCGACATGCAGACCTATAGATTCGCCTGCTGCGACGATCGGTTTCGGCCAGACGACATCTTTCAAACGCATGGATGTCGGATCGTTCGCTTCAAGACCCGTCGCCAGCAGAGCAGCCGCTCGCGCCAGCTCCAGCTCTGCTACGCCCGGCAGTACCGGGTTGCCATAGACGACGTGATCGCGGAGGAAAAATTCGCGGCACGTCATCGTCGAACGGAACCGCACTTCGGTCAGGTCGGACGTGTTCTCGTGCACCAGCGGATGCAGCATCGCGGCGCGTCCTACGCCCGTCCCGCTCTGCACAGCTCCGTCGATCGGAAGCCAGTAGCGCTCCTTGGCAAACGGATAGCCCGGTAGCGAGATGCGACCTGGCTTGCCTGTTGCATATTGCCGGCTCCAATCGATCGACAGCCCTTTAGCCCACAGGTCAAGCAGCTTGCCGAACTTGCCTTTTGCCTGCCATGCCTCGATCACCGCCTGCATGTCCTCGTCCTGCGCGAAGAGGGCCAGCGTGTCCTTATAGTGCTTGACATGTCCGTGGAACACGCCGTCGATGCCTCGTTTGCCGGACAGGAAATCTTGCAGTTTGGCACTCAGTTCCTTGAGCGACGAGGCCAGCACGGCCAGACGCTCCTCCATCGTCTCACGGCCCAGCTGCAAGGTGTAGGCCATCGCTGGCATGTCCGCATCGCTGTATGCACCGCTCTCGACAGCCTGCAACAAGCGCTGTGCCTGTTGTTGCAGACGGTCTGCGTTCTTGGCCGAGAGCACGATGACGTGCGGAGCCGTTCCGAAATGGTCACGCTGTTGCTCTACCGCTTGGTATTCCTCGATGATCACATGCGCGTTCGCACCGCCGGCCCCGAACGACGAGAGGCCCGCAAGGCGCGGGAATTCTCTTGTCTGACCATCGAACTCCACCTGAGGGCGCTTCCATTCCATCAGCTCTTGCGGCACGACAAACGGGCTGTTCCGAAAGTCGATGTTTGCGTTGAGCTGTTGAGAGTGCAATGACGGAGCAATTCTGCGGTGCTTGAGCTGGAGCAGCACTTTGGTCAGGCCGGCGATGCCAGCGCTCGCTTCCAGATGCCCGATGTTCGACTTGACAGAGCCGATCGCGCAGAACTGCTTGTCTCGCGTGTACTTGCCAAACGCGCGGGAGAGCCCCGTGATCTCGATCGGGTCGCCCAGCGCCGTGCCGGTGCCGTGCGCCTCGATGTAGCTGATCCCCCGTGGATTGATCTTCGCCCGCTCCAGCGCTTTCAGAATCATGTCCGACTGCGCCGTCGGGTTCGGCACCGTATACCCGTTGGTCTTGCCTCCGTGATTGACAGTAGTCGCCTTGATGACGCCGTAGATGTGGTCGCCGTCCTTCACCGCTTGGTCGAGCGGCTTGAGCAGCACGGCGCCGATACCTTCGCCCGGCACATACCCGTCGCCATCCGCGCCAAAACTTCTGCATCTGCCATCCGTCGCCAGGAACTTGTATTGGCTCAGGAACAGATATTTCCCCGCGCCGATCGACAGGTTGACGCCGCCGGCGATGGCGACGCTGCTCTCTCCGTTTAGAATGCTCTGGCAGGCGAGATGCAGCGCGGTCAGGGACGAAGAGCACGCGGTATCCACCGTCAGGCTCGGCCCGTTGAAGTTGCAGAAATACGAAACGCGGTTGGCGATGCTGTAGAGCAGCGTGCTTGGGCTGAGCACATGGCCCTGCGCTTGTGCGAGCACACCAAGCTCTTGATACGGCTGCCACAGCGCCCCGACGAACACGCCGACCGACTGATCGCTGAGGCTCTGTCTCGTATAGCCGGCATCTTCGAGCGCATGCCAGACCACCTCAAGGAACAAACGCTCCTGTGGGTCCATCAGCTCAGCTTCACGCGGCGGGATGTTGAAGAACATCGGGTCGAACTTGTCCACATCCTCTAGGAAACTACCCCATTTGCTGTACAGCTTGTCGTTTTGCTTGTCCGGATCATAGTAGCGCACATAATCAAATCGATCCGGTCGGATCTCTTCGATGCAGTCCTTGCCCGCTTGGATGTTCGCCCAAAATTCCGCCAGCGATCCAGCCTGCGGATAGCGCCCGGCAAGGCCGATGATCGCGATATCCCGCACAGCCGGAGCGTGCGGTGTCATCGCGACCGTCTCGACCACATCTGCGGAACACGCGGTCTCTTGAGCACTCGCCACAGCCGCTACTGTCGATTCAACCTCCGCCTCTACCACCTCATCCACTTCAACCGTTTCCGGCAATTGCAGCAGCGAACGCAGCGTCTCTTCATACTCCTCCAGGAAATAACCCGTCAGATCTTCTAAGTTGCGGTACTCAAAGAACAGAGTCTTGGACAGCCCGGACCCGAACGCATCCTCGAACAGCTTATTCAGCTCCAAGATCATCACCGAGTTGATGCCATACGCTTCGAACGCTTCCTCCGGCAGGATCATCGACGGTTCCAGCCCGATCGCCTCAGACAGCAGACCCCGCACGAATTCCTGTGCGCGAGATCTCAGCACCGCCACTCCACGGTCGCGAACCGCCTGCGTTTGGGCCGACGACACCGGGGCCGCCGCCTGCACCAAGGCCGATTTTTCATAATTTGTCGCCTTGATCGAGAAATTGACGAGCCGCGCCACCACGCGCCCCTCCTCGTCGCAAACGGTCAGATTAAACTTCTTGATGTCCGGGTTGTTCTTCGTCTTCGGGCTGACTTCGCTGTAGACGTGGCATCTGCGCGGCACGATCCCCCACATCTCCAAGCTTTCGATCGCAATCGGTATAAAATCGCGCTCGTCATCGCCGTGGAAGCGGTTGTTGATCAGCGCCGTCTGGAACACGCCCGTCAGCATCGTCGGGTGCAGTAGGTACTCCTCATACGTGTCTGCGATCATCTCCGGCAGTTCCAGCGTCGCCAGCGCTTCCTGCTCGTTGAGCACCATCTCCTGCATCGGCATGAAGCTCTCCCCGACGATCAAGCCTTCCGCATGAATCTGCTGATAGACCTGCTCCCGCGTCCAGCTCGCCGTGCAGCGCTCTCGAATCGCCGCGAGATCGATCGTTTCCACCTCGCTCTGCGCCAGCTGCCACGGAGCATATTCCAACGCCCCAGTCGCATGCACGACGCGCTCGGCCCCTTCCATTCTGTAGATCTCGTAGTCGGTGCGCTCCCCTTTTGGCAACAGTTGAATGAACACATCAAACGGCTCTCCGCCCGAAGACAGTTGCTTCGCCCAGTAGCAGTTGAGCAGCTTGCTCACCCGCTGGCCCGGAAGAGCGAGTGCGCCTGCCTGTCTGGCCATCTCGGCATAGCACGCGCCTGGCACGTTGTATTTGTTGTCCACCACATGATCGACCTGATAGAACTCCGTGTTGTCATAACGTCGCTGGTACAGCCCCTGCTCACCATCGACCTTGTTCAGATCGATCAGTCCCGAGCTGCGATACAGCGGAGCTAGAGCCCCCAGCTCGGCATAGTGAGCCTCGATAACCGCGCGCTGCTTGTCTTGCAGCAGATAGTCCAGAATCTGTTGCGAGGTTCCATGCTCAAACAGCAACGGCGGTTTGAAATCGACGCCAAAATACTGCGAGATCAGGTTCGCGATCTGCAGCAGCGACAGCGACGCCACCCCGAGCTGCTGCAGCGGCTGGCTGGCACCGATCTCCGCCGGAGCCAGGTGCAGCGCTTGTGCGAGGATACTGTAGAGATCCCGACGGATCATCGTCGACACATCCAGTTCTCGCACAGTCTCCGCCTTCTTGCAGATGCCAAAGTGCTGGTTAATTTTCATCTGGTCACCTTCGATCCCTACGATGTGAGCGAAACCTTCCTGACTTGCCAGATGCAGCGCTTCCCGGAGCAGGACCAAGCCCTGCGGCGTTTCCAGCGGCTGCATCCCGAACACCTTCCAGAGGTGCTCCTTCTCCTCCGGCTCCACGGTCATCCCGCCATTCGCCCAGAGCGGCCAGTTGATCGCCAGCGACAGACCGCTGCGCCTGCCCTCGGTGACGAGCTGCTGCCGGTGCGCCGCATACGCATCCATGAAGCTGTTGCCCGAAGAATAATCGCACTGCCCTTGATTGGGCATCAGCGCTGCAATCGACGAGTACATGACAAAAAAGTCCAGTTCGTCGTCGGCCGTCGCGTCGTCCAGATGGAGCGTCCCCGCGAGTTTGGGCTGCAGGACTTTTTCAAAAGACTCGGTTGTTTTGCGCAGGATGAAGCTGTCTTCAATCAACCCGCTTCCCTGCAAAACGCCGTGGATGCTGCCATAGGTCGCACGCGCTTGCTCCACCGCCGCACGCACTTGACCAGCATCACCGAGGTCCGCCCGAATGTACAGGCCCAAGCCGCCCAGACTTGCCAGCCTGTCAAGCTGTGCCGCGATTCTCTCATCCTGCTCTCTTCGCCCGAGCAACACGACCTTCGCCTGATATTCCTTGGCCAGATAGTCGGAGAAAATCTGCCCCAGGCCGCCCGTGCCGCCTGCGATCAGATACACCCCGCCTTGGCGCAGCGCATAAGCCTGCTTCTGCAAGCCGCCCGCAACGGTCACCATCTCGCGCAGCTGCCTTGTCCCGCCTACATATCTCACTTCATGCAACGGGGCCGGAGCACTCGCAAACAGCTCCTCCAGCAGCGCCCGGCCGCAGTTTTCAAAGCGATCCGTAAACGCCGCCACCTCCAGATGAAGGCGTGGGTACTCATACTTCAGCGTGCGAGCCAGCCCGCCGGCCGCATACAGGGCGGGCAGCGTCTCGGACGACATGCTCTCGCCGGCGTAGAGGATCTTGATCGGCTCTTTAAACCGGCACTTAATCAGAGCTCCTGCCAGCACGAGTAGCCCCCGCAGGTCTTCCACCCCCGGACGGCCGGCTGGCACGAGAATCTGCCGCACGGCAAACCCGCTCGCCTTGACCTCCTGCAACGCTTCTAGATAGCGATCCGGGTCCTGCTCGGCGATCGTCAAGCGCCGGAACGGCACCTCCTCGCCTAGTTCGCCGCGCATCCAATCGGCCAGCGACTCCGAACCGTTGAGGAGGAGCAAGCCCTTCGTCTTCGCCTCCGGACCGCAGGCTTCCTCCCGCCACTTCGAGGTGTAATAGAGCAGCCCCTGTTTGCTCGGCGCTTCTTTTCTCGTTTCTTCGTTCCTTGCTTCTTCTTTTCTCACCAACGTCCGCTTCGTAAAATTCTTCACCGAAGCCAGCACGCGACCTTCGCCGTCGCAGAGATACAGGTCGAACTGGATCGAACCGCTCTGCTGCACCTGACGCTGCTTAACATAGTAATAGCGCACCGCTTCCAAGCTTCCCGCAACCGTGAAGCTCTCCGCATAGTACGGCACATACTGCGATTCGCTCGCCGTGCCGTTTCGCACGCTCAAGCACACCGCCGTCTGCAGCGCCCCGTCCAGAATGCCGGCTGCAATGCGCCCGTGATTCCCGACGTCCACCTCCGCTATCGCCTCGTTAGCCGAGCAGTGCAGCGTCTCGATCACCTGGAACGAAGGCCCGTACACCAGACCGTTTTCGGAAAAGAGACCATACAGCTCGGCCTTCGATTCCTTCGTCTCGCAGCGCTTGCGAATCTCCTCCACCTCGATTCGCTCTTCCGTCCGCGCCACCTGCTTGACCAGGCGGCCTTGGCAGTGCAGGTCCGCACCCGAACGGATGCGCACAGCCCGGTCGCTTCCTTCCTCCTTCACGTTCAAGAGGAGGGGGCGCGGCTCGTCGAGAACGGCCAGTGGCTTCAGCCAGTAAACATCTTGGAACGTCACACCGGCTGTCCACTCTTCCTTCAGCTCTCCGACGATCAGGTCCAGATAGCCCACGCCCGGCAGCACTTTCTGCTGCTGAACGAGATGGTCTTGCACCATCCGCTCCGTAGCAGGGAGCAGGATCTGCTTGTCGCTGGAAGCCCCATTCGCATTCGCATCCGCCTTCACTGTCTTCGGCTCAAACCAGCAGCGCAACCGCTCAAACGGATACCCCGGCACCTCGATGCGAGAACCGTGGAAGCTCGCCTGCTCCCATTCGATCCCCTCGCCCTTCACCCAAGCCGCGGCGAGCAGGAACAGATCGTCCGTCGACGTAGCGACCTGCACAGGCGCGTCGGGCTTCGTCACCGCGACGCCTTGGAACAGCGACAGCGAGGCCTGCTCGCTCACATACCGCTCCAGCTCCTCCACCACCTGCTCCACCGACGAAACGACCATCGCCAGACGCTCCTCGAACTCCTCGCGCCCGAACATCAGCGTGAACGCGAGATCGTCCACATGCACAGACTGTCCGGCTTCGCTTCGCAAAAATGTGAGCAGCCGCTCAGCCAATGCCCGCAACTTCCCTTTTTTCGCAGACAAAAGCACCAACCGCTTCTGCGAAGCGCTCTTGGCGCGAGGTCTGTTGCTGCGCGGTGGCTCTTCCAAGATCACATGCGCATTGACGCCGCCCATGCCAAACCCGCTGACCCCCGCCTGTCTCGGCAGCAGCTTGCCTTCGATGCGCCGCTTCTTCCACGCGGTCGGAGCCGTAACGAGGCCAAAGGGCGATCCCTCAAACGAGATGTACGGATTGATCTCTGTAAAATTGAGCAACCCCGGCAGCACGCCATGCTTCATCGCCAGCAGCACCTTGATGATCGAAGCCATCCCGGCCGCGCTCTCCAAATGGCCGATGCTCGTCTTGACAGAGCCGAGCAAGCAAGAGTTCTCGCGCGGCTGCAGGCCCCGCTCCTCATAGTACTGCCCGTATGCTTTCTTCAGCGCATTGATCTCGATCGGGTCGCCCAGCGGCGTGCCGGTGCCGTGCGCTTCGATGTAGGAGATGTTGCGCGGATCCGCTTCGGAGCGCTGCAGCGCCGTGTAGACCACCTCAGACTGAGCGGTCACGTTGGGGGCCGTCAGGAAATTCGAGCGCCCACCATGATTGATCGCCGTCGCCTTGATCACGCCCAAGATGTTGTCACGGTCCTCCACCGCCTTATCCAGCGGCTTGAGGAACAGGGCGGCCACACCTTCACCGCGCACATAGCCGTCCGCCGACGCATCAAACGTTTTGCATTGCCCGTCCACCGACAGCATGCCGGACTTGGCATGGGAGATGTACATCCGCGGGCTGAGCAGCGCATTGACGCCCCCGACGATCGCCGCCTCGCATTCCCCTTCCCGAATATCGCGCACCGCGTTGTGCAGGGCGACCAGAGAACTGGAGCACGCGGTGTCCACGGCTTCGCTCGGCCCTCTGAAGTTGAAAAAATACGACACGCGGTTCGCGAGGATCGAGTGTACCGTTCCTGTGGAAACAAAGGCGCTAATGTTCTCCCCCATCAGCTCGGCATAGTCGTTTTTCGAAACGCCCGCATAGACGCCGATCTTCCCGCCCGACAGACTCTTCGGGCTGTAGCCAGCGTTTTCAATCACCTGCCAGACCGTTTCTAGAAACAGGCGGTGCTGCGGGTCGATAAAATTAGCCTCTTTGGGCGAGATGCCAAAAAACAGCGGGTCGAATCGATCGACCTCCTCGATGAATCCGCCCCACTTGCTGTTCGTCTTGTTCTCTTCCTTTTGCGGGTCGCCGTACACATCCTCCCACTTCCAGCGGTCTTGCGGAATGACAGAGATGCTGTTGAGGCCTGCATTGAGGTTGTTCCAGAATTCCTGCGTGTTCTTCGCCCCCGGAAAACGACCGGCGATTCCGACGATGGCAACTTCTCGCTTTGGCGTTTGAGTCATCCAGATTCGCTCCTTTTTGCTTACAATCCGACCAGTTCAGAGATGCGCCGGTTCAGCAGGTCTGCCGTTTCGCGCATCAGTTTTTCGCCGATCACATCGACATGGCGCGCTCTCCAGCTTTCCAGCGGCGTGCCTTTCACCCAGCGGTTGAACGCCCCCAAGGCCGGGCCGCAATGCACCTGATAATCCACCGTGTGCTCGGCGTCCCCGCTGAGCGCCATGCGCGACGAATAGCCAAAATACCATTTGAAGATCAGCGCCATCTTGTGCTTGGGATTGCGCTCCGCCTTCTCGATCTCCTGCGGGGCCACATAGGCTTGTACTTCGCGGTAGACCTCGTCGAAACTGCGCTTGAAGTAACGCTCTTGCAAAATGCGGCGGGTCTTCTCATCGATCTCCTCCAGCGAGTTGAACTGGCGGTAGAGATCGTACAGCTTGTTCGCACGGGCCGAGAAAAAGACGCCTTTTTTCAAAACCTGCACGCGAGCGCCGATCTCAAACATGTCGCCCGCCGGCGCATAGGCCGTGTCCTGCACGTTCATCTCCTGCAGCAGATCCTTCACCGACTCGGACGTCTGCGCTTCCACCGTGCATTGGTTGATCGAGCCGGTCACGAGATAATCCGCCCCGAGCACGAGCGCCGCCACCGCAGCTTCCGGGGTTCCGATACCGCCGGCCGCTCCGATGCGAATCTTCTTCTTGTATCCGTATTTGGCCATCATCTCATCGCGCAGGCGAACGATCGACGGAAGCAGCACGGAAGAGACCCCCTGATCGGTATGTCCGCCGGAGTCGGCCTCAACGGTGATGTCATCCGCCACCGGAACTTCGCGGAGCAGATCTGCTTCCTCGCGCGTGATCCGCTGTTCCAGCAACAGCTTGTCGACGATGCGCTCCGGTGCCGGGCTCAGAAACGCCTCGGCAACTTCCGGGCGCGAGACTTTGGCGAGGATGCGGTTTTCGACGATCACGCCGCCTTCTGCCGAGCGTTTCAGCCCTTTCGCCCGGTAGCGGACCAATGCGGAGTTCACCGCCATGTAGGCGCTTGCCTCCACGTTCCGCACGCCGGTGCGCAGGAAGAGATCGACCGTCATCTCCTCCATCGATGGGTTGCCTTGGTTATGCAGCAGGTTCATGCCATACGCCTCACCGTGCATCAACGCCTGCTGAATCGTGCGGATCGCCTGTTCGATCTGCTCCAGCTTCATGCCTCCGGTCCCGTAAAAACCCAGCATGCCCGCCTTGCCGACCTGAATGACCAGGCGCTCAGAGGCCACGCCACGATACATCGAGCCCGTGACATAGGCGTACTTCAAGTTATAATCCTTCTTGAACTCCTCATCGCCCAGCGATTCTGCCGTGCTCGCCCTTCTTGACACACGCACGACCGGCTCGCTCACTGCTTCCCTCACCGGCACGACCTCCACCGGAGCCGGAGCAGGCGCCTCAACAGCGACTGCCACCTCCGCGACCGATTCTTTCGTCACCTCAGGCACAGTCACAGACGCCGCCACAGCCACCAGCACCGCCTCTTCCGCCTCTTCCACGTCTTCCGCTTCCGGCTCGATCACGAGCGGTTCCGCTTTGCGGCGGATCGAGGTGATGAGCTTGGTCAGGACATTGCCCGGCCCAACCTCTTCGATCTCAATCTCGCCAAGGCCCATCAGATAGCGCACGCTGTCCGTCCACTTGACCGGAGACACGATCTGCTGCACCAAATTATCCTTCACCTGCCGTTGCTTGTACGGACGCGCATAAATGTTCGAGATGACCGGAATCTCCAGTTTCGAAAATTCGAACGATTCCAGATACGCTTCAAAACTTCGCTTGCTCTCCGCCATATACCGGGAATGGAAAGCCCCGCTCACATTGAGCGGAATGTACATGCGCACGCCCGCTTCCTCAAAAAACGGCTGCGCGCGCAGGATGTCCGTCTTCAAGCCCGCGATGACAATCTGGTCCGGCGAATTGTGGTTGGCGATGTCGATTGCGTCCAGCCCGTTCTCCATCAGCACCCGGTCGATTTGCTCCACCGTAAACCCGATCACCGCCGCCATGCCCCCACCGCTCGCAAGGCTCATCAGTTCGCCCCGCTTCTTGACCATCCGCAGACCGGTAGCAAAATCAAACGCCCCAGCCGCAAACAGCGCATTGTACTCACCCAAGCTGTGCCCGGCCACATAATCCGGCTTGCATCCCGTCTCCTGCACCTTCTTGAGAAAACTCAGTGCACTGACCACATACAGAGCTGGTTGTGTGTACTGCGTCTGACCCAGCTGATTGTCCGGGTCCTCCAAGCACAGCCTTTTGATCGAATAGCCCAAGATCTCATCCGCTTGTGCCATCAGATCTGTAAACTCGTCAAACAGCGTACCTCCCATGCCTTTGTGCTGAGAACCTTGTCCAGGAAACACGTATGCTTTCATAGGTTGTCCTTCCTTTCTGATGGGCGATGAAATGAGTTGCTCCTGTTGCTCGCAAACCTTGTTGAAGTTCTTGAGATCCTGCTGATACGGCGTGAGGACCGCATAGCTTTGCGAGAGCGAATCCTGTTTAAAACTCCGCTTGGCCAGATTGGCCAGCGTTCCCGAAGGACCCAAGTCCACGTACAGGCAATCGTCTCCCTGCTCCAGCGCCTGCACCGCTTCGGCAAAGCGAATCGGCTGTCGCGCCACCTCCCAGAAATACTCGCTCCTCAGCGCTGTCTCCCGCCGCCCGGTCACCCCGGAATAAAATCGCACCTGAGGCTGGCGATACGAGAGCCCGCGCAACCGGGCCACATAGGAAGCAGCAGCCGGATCAACCCATGAGGAATGGTACGCAAAGGAGACCGGCAGAACCTGATAGGCGATGCCTTTCTCCTGAAGCGCCTCCCCGATTCTCGGCAGCATCGCCGCCGGGCCGGCCACCACAAAATGCGCGTCCGAATTGATCGACGCCATCTCCGTGTTCTGACGCAAGAGCGGTATCCTGTCATAGATGCTCGGCTCCTGCAGAATCCCGATCATCCCGCCGGGGAGACAGGTAGCCTCAAAAGCCTTGGCCTGCTCCACCACCAGCTCCAACGCGACCTCCACATCGAGCACACCTGCCACAGCCGCCGCCGCGAACTCGCCCATGCTGCTGCCAAGGACCGCATCTGGCTTGACCCCGTGGTCCATCAGCGCCTGCGCCAGCGCATATTCCACCATGAAGATCGCGGGGTGGGTCAATAGCGTCCGTTCAAACGGCTCGTCTCGGCGCTTGTCCTCCGCATACAGACGCGCCAGCACCGACTCCCCGACGAGCGGCGTCACCATCTCGTCCAACTTGTTCATCCACTTGCGAAACTCAGATACCTCCTCATAGAGCCCTCGACCCATCTGGTAAAACTGAGAACCCTGTCCGGAGAAAAGAAACACGACCGGCTTACCCATCCATACCCCTCCTGAACGCGACTCGTCTACCTTGATTTATTTAAAATTGAACAATTGCCCCTGGTTCTTGCGCATCCGAAACCGGACAAAATGCTCTTTTTGCTCAATCTGAAAATAGATATTGTGCTCCAGCACATCCCGAAACGCCATGCCCGGCTCCTTGCCATAAGAATGACCTGGATACACCCGCACATGAGGGGGTGTGGACTTGCGAATCCTCTGAAAACTGTCATGCATCTGCTCCGGGGAACCTCCGGCCCCATTGCAGACGCCGCAACCTTCAATAAACACCGTATCCCCCGTGATTAGATCGTCTGCGAGCCGAAAACAAGCCCCACCGGCCGTGTGCCCTGGCGTCAGCATGCAGGTAATCGGCGTCTCTCCCAGCAAGATCGTCTCCCCCTCCTCAAACGAATGCAGATTCCGACATGCGAACCCGTAGGCATCGATCTCCTTGACCGACATGTACGCCCGCGCCGCCGGGTAGAGCTCCAACAGCGGCTCCACCTTGTTGACATGATCGTGATGCGAATGTGTCAGCAGGATGCAAGTCAACTCCGCCTCCAATGAGCGAAGCATCCCGTCGATCAACTCCAAGTCCCAAGCCGGGTCCACCACAGCCGCCTGCCGGGTGGCTTTGTCCACGAGTATGTACGCATAATTTTTCATGAACAAAAACTCAACCTTCAACGGGTGCAACTCATAGTCCACTTCATCCTTCCCCCCTCTCAAAGTAAGCACAAAAAAATAGAGGAACGATCTCCTCTACTTTTTTGTGCTTGCTTTGGCTATTTTATATAACTTCTTCCACCTTGCACAACAGATCCTGCACGGCCTCCAAGTCCAAACGACAGTCCTTGGGATAGGCGATCGCAAAGACGCGCTCCCCTACGACCCAGCCCGCAACTTGGAACTGCGGAAAATGAGAGTAAGCCGCCACCCAAGCCGTTCCCTGCTGTTCGAGCCCTGTGATCTCCAAAAACTCGAACGGCACCCCAAGGCCAGTTTTCAAGACTTTGGACAAGGCTTCCTTGGCCGACCAGTACAGCGTCATCAAGAGCGCCTCAGACCCTGGCTGCGCACCGATCCGCTCGCGTTCCCGCTCCGTCATCTGACCCGCCAGCACGGCTTGCCGGGCCGGACAGATCTGCTCGACATCCATCCCCATCGGCAGCGCTTCCGGAAAGACGAGCGCCGCCCCCAGCTCGTCGCAATGAGAGATGCTCACCTGCAGATTGAGAGCGGCAGGGTGTACGATCAGCGGCTGGTGAAGAATCCCACGATCGATCCAGATCCGATCCAGACGTTCTTCCTGCACAGAGACCGCCACCGCTCGCTTGGCCGCATAGCGTCCGGCCAGATAGCTGGTGATCCGCCGCTCAAACTGCAGCCCTTCATAAAACGCCAGCTCGTTCGGGTGCAGAAACGGGATCGTGGCCTGATACTCCGCCGCCGACTGCGCACAGCAAACGCTCAACCAAGCGCTGTACGGCTCCTCTCCCCCTCGCACGTCAAGTCCCTGCACGAAGCTCTCCGGAGGACACACTTCACCCATCCCCCTTCCTCTCAATGCGATTCAATATGATACCCTAAGTTCTTTCAACGCGCCGAAACATCGATTAAATTAGCTTAGGGATTTTCTAAGATTCAACCAAATATTCGATCAATGAATTTACGAATTGAACAACATAACCCATTCCAGTAATACAACTTAATACTACTCTCATTCAATTTTGTTCGTCAAGGATTACTTACCATAGACCTATTTAATCTATCCCACGTTTTGTATCATATGGTATAATCTTCTAAAAATACTATTTTTCGCTTGACCACTTATTTAACAACAAACACTAGTTAGGGGATGGCTATTTTGTATTGGTACGCACTATTCGTTGAATCCGGTCAAGAAGAGGTCGTGCAAAAGTTCCTGAACCTGTACTTTGATGAAACTTCCCTCCACTCTGTCGTACCGAAACGCAGAGTCCCCGAGAAGAAGGCAGGCGCTGTTAAGCACGTGCTGAAGAAAATGTTCCCTGGCTACGTGTTGATCAAGACCCGCATGACCGATGAAGTTTTTCACACCTTGAAAAAAGTCCCCAAGTGCTACAAGCTGCTCAGCCAAGGCACGGTCTACTCCAAAGATGAAGGAACCTACTACTCCAAAATTGACGAACGCGAGATGTCACTGATCTTGCAACTGATCGGAGACGGAGAGATCGTTGGCTATTCGGGCATCTACATAGAAAATTCACGTATCTCCGTAACCTCCGGTCCGCTGCAGGGCATGGAAGGCATCATCACCAAAATAGACCGTCACAAAAAGCGGGCGAAGATCCACCTCAACTTCATGGGTGCCGAGAGGATCATTGACGTAGGCGTGGAGATCCTCTCCCCTTGCATCCCGCAGCTACAAAAGGCCACGTAACAAACATCCCAGTTCCGGTAAGGAACTGGGATGTTTGTTTAAGCGCTGCTTAGACGAGCATTACCAGCAGATAATCGTGCAGAAGTAGCACGTTTGCATATCGACATCTGTCTCTTGTTCGGTGTGGAGGTCTTGTAACAATTCGTTGACGGATATGATATGTGACCTCAGTTGTGATATTGCTGGTGCATTCATGGTGAGATCTGCGATTTTGATACTCTTGGAGAACTTGGCTGACATACAAACTGAACCTTTTTCGAGGCCGCGAGATGCTTAAACACAGTAAAGGCTTCTCCTCTCTCCAAACCATAGTATCGTTCGAAGCCACTAAGAGCTTCCGTAAGGGTTCTATAATTGGTAGTTGTTCGGTATTCGAGCAGGTATGAAAGAACGCAATATTTCGCCCATTCGTTGATGATTTGTTTTTTTGTCTTCGCCTTCACCTTAGGACATCACTTGTCTCCCAATCTCGAATGGCATCCCGTATGAATGCTAACCGTTTTGCGAACTTTTTGTCTGGCCCAGTCTTGTCCTGTACGACCGGGAGCTTCTTATAACTTCTACTCATCACTAACCTCCTTTTTGGGAAGTTATTGACCGTAATTCATCACCTTCATCGCACACCCTACTTCGGGTTTTCGACCATTTCGTATGGAACCATGCCACGCATGCAAAAAAAGACCGCCGGGCATCATCCCCCCGTTCGGTCTTCTCTGCTTGGTTTGACATCAGGCATGCGTAAGTGTTTGCTGCGAAATAATTCGCCCACTCTCCATTTTCACTACCTGATCAGCAAGATGGAAGTAGCGATCGTCGTGTGTGATCGCGATGACACATTTGCCCTGTCTTTTCATTTCTGGTAGCAAGGATTCGTAAAAGAATTGACGATATTCTGGATCTTGGTCAGCTGCCCACTCGTCAAAGAGGAAAATGGGCCTGTCTCTGACCAGACTGAGCATTAAAGCAAGACGCTTACGCTGACCCGTAGACAGCTTCGTCGTGCTAAACGTTCCCGTTTCATCCACTCCGACTTTGTCAGCGATGCGCAGCACCTCTAAATATTTGCTCACTTCTTCTTGCTTCGCTTGGTAATCGATTCCGTACATTTTCTCGAACAAGTAGAAATCACTGAAGATCGCAGAGAAGAATTCGCAGCGTTGATCAGCATTCACGTTTTGGCCGTTCATGAAAAACTCGCCCTCATCCTGCTCGTACAATCCAGTAATCAGCTTGGCAAATGTTGACTTCCCGCTGCCGTTCCCACCAACAATGAAGACGATTTCCCCTTTTCGGCAGGAGAAGTCCAGCGGCCCTACGGAAAACTCTTCGCCCTCCTTGTTTTTGTATCGGAAACGCACCTGTTCAGTTGAAAACGTCTCAAAGTCTTGCGAGTTTTGCCGAGCCAAGCTTTCCTCTTCTCTTCTCGTTTCCACTGATAACGAATCGAGCAACGCATTCAATCGCTGCCAACTAATCTTGATCCGAATCAGCTCCGGTACCGCATTCAAAATACCGTGAACGGGCCCAGTCATATACAGAAAGACAAACACATAACTAATCAGCATCTCTTTTTGAAGCGAAGGGAAGAGCACCGGGAATAAAAAGGCAACCGTGCCGATTACCACGACGAAAAGCAACTCCCCTATCAAATACACGTTCACAAATTTAAATTGGCCCGCTGATTTCTTATGTCGATAGTCAGAGCAGCTTTTTTCCATGTCATCTTCAAATTCTTTTCGTTGCGCCTGCGTCAAATACAGCTCCTTGAAGCCCCCGATCATATCGGTAATATAGGAGAAAAACACATTTTGGATGTCTCTGGTTTCCTCCCATACTTTATTTGCAAAGCGACCTGCCAGCGTATACAAACCGACAGCCACAAAAATGACAGCCAGACAAAACAAAAATCCGTATAGATCCAGCGAGCCCAGGTAAATGAAGCAAAACACGAGTGTAACCGCACTCGTCAGTGCCACAACGACACTATTGGCGAACGTACTGATCGTTTCCGTATCGTTATTTAGCCCCGCATATATTTCACCGTTATCAAGTGTCTCGTATTTTTGATAAGGGGTCCGAAAAATTTTGCGGATCAGTTCCATTCTTTTTTCGTATACAATTTCATTAGTGATCACAATCAGTCGGCTACGCATCATTTTCTCCCCGACGATATACAACAAGATACCCAGGAGAAAATAAAGGAAAATGGATGCATGAAACTTGTTTGTAGAAGTGAGCGCCAGATTGATCATAAAAATAATCAGCGCATTCCCAAAACCGCTGATAAGTCCTTGGATGACAATAGACGTCATGGATGTTTCTTGCGATTTCGGGAACAAGCGGGTGAGTGTGATGTAGACATTAAACAGAGCGAGTCCTGCTACCAATGCATATATGGCGTAAAAAATGGTGATCGGAAGCCAGACCTCGATGAACGGCCATGGTAAACCCATAAAAAATACATCCGGCAAATAGTATAAGGCGGCGGTTAAAACAATTCCCATGCCAACAAATGCAACAAAGGATGCAAAGCAAATTCGCCCCGCATTCGCGACGAGTTTTCGTTCACCTCGATAGACTTGCACGAAAATCTGCACGATTGCCCCACCAAGTACCAACAAAAGGATACCAAGGATCACAAGAGAAATGCTTGCCATTCGATCTGCTTGAAGATTGGTGTCAGACACTACTACCGGAGCTTCTTTGCCTAGTACGAGATTGACGGCCCCCTCGGCGATGACGAATGCGTTCAGCGAGTTTGTATTGGTCAAAACGACGGCTCCCAGCTTTTCCTCTGGGCGAAACGCCATGTACGACGAGAATCCAGGGTTGTTGCCGCCGTGCGAAATTTGCCCGCCACCATCCTGATAAATCATCCAGCCTGACGCATACGAGGAACCGTCCGCAGCTGGAGGTACCGACCGGTCAGGAAGCTGTGAGGCACTCACCAGCTCTGTACGAATCGCGGAAGACTCTACCCCTAGCTGAATCTTCAGCCATCGTTCCATATCAGTCAGGTTGGATACGACATAACCAGCTGGCGTGTTTCCTCGATAATCAGGCGCATTATACACTTTTGGAGAAAAGAAGCTGATTTTATGCCCTTTTGCCAGATCCCACTCAGGTGCCTGTGCCTTCAAAAATGTATCGGTTAGTCCCAATTTGGCGATGACTTCTTGCTGCACATACTGCTCATAGGACTTCCCGGTAACCTTCTCGACCACATAGCCCAGGATATCGTAGTTAATGGTGGCGTATTCATACTCGGTCCCTGGCTTGCGTACCAGTTCAGCATGATTGATCGCTCGCACGGTTTCTTCGATCGCATTCTCACTGGAAGAAATAGGGATGGAGCCAATACTTTCAAAAGGAATCCCACTGGTATGATACAGCAAATGCTTAATCAGGATCGTTTCCGGTTGTCCTTTATATGTAACGGCAAACCACGGTATAAAGCTCTGAACAGGATCATCCAGAGAAAGACGTTTTTGCTCGATTAGCTGGTGCAAGGCTAGCGCCGTAAAGGCCTTGGAGTTCGATCCGATTTCAAACAATGTGTCAGCAGTTATCCGTTCCTGCTTCTCGAGATTGGAAAATCCAAACGATTGCTTGTAAATCGTTTTCCCCTCTTTGACGACCACAACGGCTGCACCCGGGATTTTTTCCGACTCCATGGTTTTATTGACCAGCTGTTCGATTTTCGTTGCGATTTCCGTATTCTGTGGAACGCTTGTTTCAGCGTACACGGGTATACTTCCGGAAAGTACGAGAACCAGACAGATCAGCAAGAATACTAGTTTTCGTCCCGACTCATCTATAATCTTTTGCAGAATGATCCACTCCTTTTTAGGCACTGCGTCTGTGGGAAAGACCGCAACCGCAAGTAAACGAGTACGTGATGTAAATTGGGATTGGATAGAAACCGTGGCGAATCAAACTCGCCACGGTTTCTTATTACGCATCGCACATATACACGGGTTTCGAGTAGAGGCGCAAGGTTTCTCTCCATTTTTTAACCAATCGCTCCCACTGTTCTCGCTCGATTTGCTCCTGTTTCAATAGGCTAATCGGAATACACAAGTTTAATAGACGCCCGTCTATTTCAAAACGGGTAACACCCGCAGGCAAAACATGCCCTTCCGATACGATACGCTCCAATTCCGCCAAATTGATTGGCGGGAATCGTATCAAGGCGGCTCCTGTGTCCGGCCACTCAAGCATCCCTGTGGGCAGACGATGCACCGGGTGGCTATAGGTGTAGCTGTCCACTAATTGACGCCATAGCGTCATTCGCCACTCATCATCCTGCCGATTCTCATTTGGATACAAATAGAAGCGTTCCTTATTCCCTATCTTCATTTCTGCCACAGGCGTTTCTCCTAAACGCTCTGTTTCCCACCGAAACACAGAATCCTGCTCCACTGACTGCAACCATGAAGCGACTGGCACAATATGATCCCACATATCCAAGTGAAAATCCTCATGCCCCACTACCTGTACAGGGATATGTTTGCACCCAAGCATTTGGAGAGCAAAGGTCCGATGTGCACCATCAATGATCAAATACTGGCCGTTTTGCATGAGAATCGCCAACGGAGGATGACGCAAAATCCCTTCCTCCTCAATGATCTGTCTGGTCTTGTGTAGTCGCTTGTTTTCATGTGCCTCGTGCAAACAAATACGAGATGACTCTACCAGTTTTAGATTTGCTAGCACATCGTACAAAATGGTAACCTCCAGTTAGTCTTGCAAGTGAGTTCCGATCCCCTGCGAGAGTGCTTGTTTGTAATAATAGGCAGCAATGGCGATATCAAAAATTGCCATCCCCATCGGATTAAACATGATGGGCTCATCTTGTGGAAATTCTTTCATCTGGTCAAGGCAGACGATATCCGTGATGGATTTGGTATCTTCTTTTTGCAATCCTCTCTCCAGATGCATGATCTCGATGTCCGTGTTCTCACGGCAAACTTCGGTCCAGTCGTCAACGATAATGGAACGGGTATAGTCGAGAATTTTTGGTGTAAAATCGCGTAACGACACATTTAACAACAAAGAATGGCGTTTTGGTTGCTTGTCAATAAAACCATGCGGTGATACGGTGCACGTAATGAACACATCTGCCTCGCAATAGGCTTCTTCCCACGTTTGCGCGATAACGGTTTTCTCTTTTATCTCAGCCGGAATATGCTCCTGCTGGATACCCGCAATGTCATAGAGAACCACCTTGGCGATCTTCTCTCCTAACATGGCCGTTACCATTTGCAAATGAAGTCTGCCAATCGGACCAAATCCGATAATTCCGACCGTTACATTTTGCAGGGGACGTACTTGTTCGTAATGCTTGAGGAGAAGGCCGGAAACAGAAGCCGTTCGAATACCGCTGACCAGGGCCGTATTAATCGTTGACACAGGCTTACCCGTTCTGGCTTCGTTCAGGATGGTAATCGAATGCGCGCGTTGGATTCCCTCTTGGAGGTTTTTCGGGAAACTGGCAATCCACTTGATTCCCGCCATGTAAGTATCTCCGCCTACAAATGCTGGCATGGCAATAATGCGGTTTGCCATGTCATGATATCGCAAGTAAGGTTTAATCGGCTGTGCATAATCTTCCTTGTGTAAGGAATGTACAGCATGTTCAATGACATCAATCGTTTCCTTCCAATTCTTGCCGACCTTTTCAATATCGCTCGTGTTTAGATATAACATCGTACATCCCACCCTGCTTCTCGTAGTAGATTTATTGGACACTGATTAATTGCCAACGAAAGAATGCTTTTGCTGATGCAACCACTGAACCCATTCCTGGTTGTATACGGTATTGACATATGGCATACCACCGTCTGGGCATAAAAAGACGACATTAGGCTTGACTACGTGCTTTTGATCTTTGAAATAGTTTTTTATTGCCCAGTAGGAAGTCCCAGAAGATCCTCCAGCAAAAATGCCATGCTCAGCGTACAGCTGATAGCAAGCCTCGACTGTATCCTCCTCCGAAACATGAACAACCTCATCAATAATCGCGCCCTTGAGTATGTCAGGCCGCATGCTTGATCCAATTCCCGGGATGTATCGTTTTTGTGGCTCTTGTCCGAAAATCACTGAGCCTGCCGTATCGACAGCAATTATTTTTATGTTCGGATATCGTTCTTTCAATCGCTGCGAAATTCCAGTAATCGTACCGCCAGAGCTAACGCCGATAAATGCGTAGTCCAATGTCTCGAAGCTGTCTGCGATCTCGGCTCCCAGTCCGAAGTAATGGGCTCGAGCACTATCCGGATTTCCATACTGGTTGGTCCAAAACGAGTTCTTCGTCTCATTGAGTAGACGATTGACCGTTTGGATGCGCGTCAGGAGAAATCCTCCTGTCTCGTCACGGTCTGTTACTTTTACGACCTCATGGGCAAATACCCTGAGCAAGTTCTCATAGACTGGATTGATGTTTGGATCAATGACTGGAATAAATTTAATTCCGAGTTGCTTGCACAATGTTGCCAAAGCGATAGCAAAATTTCCCGAAGAAGATTCGATTACAGTAGTTTCCTGCGTGATCTCTCCTCTTTTGATCGCCTCCTGTAATATGTAAAAGGCTGGCCTCACTTTTACACTACCCATGAGATTGTTGTACTCCAGCTTGCAAAACAGATTGATGTGCTCATGCTCAAGTTTGATTAAAGGCGTATTGCCAATCATGTGACTTATGGCCATCATTTTCGTTAGCATGTTGAGCCCTCTCTCCCGTGTTTTCCCGTCTTCGTCCGATCTACCATAAATATCTTGGCCCTTCGATCAAGCAGATTTTTCATCCATTTTTTGCTGGATGTAACCTGCCAACATTTTCATGTCTTGAAAGTTTTCCAAATGGAGCATGTCATCATCGAATTCAATGCCAAACTCTTTTTCAACCTTTACGACCGACCTGATAAAGGTCAATGACTCAATGTACTCCGTAAGTTCTCCGCTTTCGTTCACGTACTCAGAAAACAACTGTAGGAGCGTCTCGTATACTTCGTTTTCCCTTTCCATAGGAGTCCCTCCATGTGCTAGATGATGCTTACACAACAACGCCAACCCGTTCCAGTACTTCTCTTGTTTTTGTGACCGCCTCAAATTCCTGCGTTTTTATGCTGCTGATTTTTTGCAGAACGCGATGAACCATGTCACTGCGATTACTGTCAAAAGCCTTCAAAATCATATTGGTCGTAATTTTCCATTGATGTCCAATACTGCGATACTGCTCGGCAAGTTCTCCAAAGTTTTGGTACTTCTCACTGATCACTTGCAGGACATTGGCATACATCGCTCGTGTTTGTGCCATGCTGATCAAGCTGTGGTTAAGGATATCGAGGTGATCGTCTGTAATCTCCACTCCGCTAGCGAGAAACGCCTCTACGTCTTTTAGAAAAGGATCAAGGGATTTCAGCCCTACCTCGACGTTGACATCGTCGGGTACATCCAACTCCCGCTTGATTTGACTTGTATCGCAACGACCCTCTAGTACGCTGAGATTGCTCCTGACTGCTTCCAGTAACTGATCGAACGTAGGATGCTGGGAATCTGAAAGTACCAATTCAAATGATCGATTGTGGAGTGGATACCATTCGCCTGTGCCTGCATCCCGATAGGAAGAGTTACTCGCCAGTAAAAATTGCTCGATGGGCAACAGGCCTTTGTAGCGGTAGTAATCATCGACAATCAGAAGCTGGTTACCTTCTCTTCCTGTGACAATGATGCTATGCATTTCAGGCAGGTCCTGATAATAAGGGTTGTATGGGAGTTCCGCCATATTGCAGAGGACGATTGTCGGTACCCCCCGTTCCAAACGTTCTTGTATATTTTCCAAAAACAGGTCGTTTTCCGGTTCAGCCCGTCCTTCTACGCGGATATGATGAATCCACGCCAGCTCTGCGACTGTTCTCATGTATTGACCGTTTACATCTCCATAAGGAGAATCCTGCGTTTTTAGATAGATGGCACCGCACTGCTTCCAGGCTGTTTCCAAGGCGGAAAAGTTCAGGTATTTCAGAACCGTGTAGATAGAAGCGCCGATGCAATCCAGGTTCGGATGCTTGCTCGGTTGAATCTCGGTGAGTGACATGAGCACTCTCCTTCCTGTCTATCGTAATGGTAAACACATGCGACTATCGGATATCCGAATCACGCTCTCGCAAGGCAAATACTTGTTGTAGAAATTGACGAGTGAGAGAACGCAACTTGTCGATAGCAGCTTCCACATCGGAACGTTTCAACATTTTTTCTTTGTATAAGCTAAGAGCATAGCGATTCACCGCGTTAGTGGATGTCTGCAAAATCTCCTCCGCTAGTTCGCGTACAGACTGATCAGCCTGTGGAATGTAGCAGTCCAATAATGTTTCCACCCACAGTTCTTTGCCGCCTAATTGAACGTAGAGCTCGTTTAGATTGGCTTCATCAAAATAGGTGTCTGGCTGCTCCGTAAGCGACAGCAACAGCGTAAGCTCACGACCAACTTGCTGTTTACTCTCGACCGCTTTTAGTAAAAACAGCAACTCCTGTTCTGCGCTGGTACGCAGAATTGCTTCGTCATCTGCAACGCGATCAAGCACCATGATCAGCCGAGAATGCGGCTCTACATTTGCATAAATCTCCTCAAGCGTTTGGTACGTTGTGGAAAATTTATCGTACTGGATTCGCTGAGCTTGCCCGCGAGTCAAATGATTGTGATTGATGATCGTATAGACCTGCTTTTCATGGTCATAGCCAGTAATAACGGTGAGATGATCGGTATGTTCCTTCTGGTATTGCGTCGTGTAAAAGGTGTAATACTCGTCAAACGCAACCATTACTGGCTTGCCTTGATCCAACTGGTGAATGATCGATTCATGCAATTCATCCAGACGAGCGACAGGCATGAGTTTGACCCGATAGCCAAATTTGTAAAGCATCTCCTCATCCGACAAATATCCCATAACCTCAGGATGCTCCCGATACGAATAGGGGTACCCCTCCGCATCAAGCTGATAGCCGCGCTTTAACCCGAGAAAAAGCTTGAAATACGGAATCAGATGGGCATCCTGCTCCTCCATTAATAAAGCGAGACCGCGATCATAACAATTCCATTGACGCCAAGATAATTGACTGACATCGGCATACGAGCTGCGTTTGATTTGCGTACCATGTAATGATTTTGTGTTTCGTTGTTGAACAGTTTGGACAGTTTGAACGACAGTAGCAGCTGCTTCTGCTTTCGCAACCTGTCCTTCTTCATGCCCAGCCGCATCCAGATAGGCAGCAAATTCGGAAATCGTCGAATGGGTAAGTAGGTCTTGTACTTCTACTTCTCGGTTCATTCGCTTTGAGATTTCGCTGATCATTCTAATCGCGATGATCGAGTCCCCGCCCAGCTCGTAAAAATTGTCATGGACATCTACTTCTTCAAGCCCCAGAACATATCCCCAAATGCGAGCCAGCTCTTGCTCTAAAACGGTGTAGGTATCCTGTTTTCTCCCACGTACCAACACATTTGGCAGCTTCGCTTCTCCAGATTTTCGCGGTGCAACATGGTCTTCGTCTCTCCTGGCATCCTTGTCAAGAGAATGCAGAGAAGAGATGTCCAGCCAACAACGCTTACGCTCAAACGGATAAACAGGGAGGTGCACGCGGCACGGCTTTTTAAACGTATGCATGGCACTCCAGCGTACATCTGCCCCACTCACATACAATTCGCCAAGCTCTTTCAGATCAGATAACTCTTTGCTTTGCGCCAATAAAAGCTTTTGTAAAAGTGCATTAGCAGCCTTATTCATCGCTTGTTGCTCTGCCTCAGTGAGTATCCCTGGCTCTCTATCCGCTTTTTCCTGCGAGATAACCTTGTGCCAGCCAAAGAAAATATCCGGTTCAGAAAGTGTTGTCCAATCATTCGCGCACAACATAGAGATTTTTGCGGAAAAATCATCCATGTCTCTGCAAATCATCAGCAATCGGTAGCCAAAGTGACTACGGCCCGTATTTGCCGTAAAGCTGAGACTTTCCAATGTCGGCAGTTCTTCCACAGGCTTGCTGGTCCACTTCTGAAAGCGGAGCAACAGGTTGAGCAAGCTCTCCTTGCTTTTAGCGGATAAAGCGATTGCCTGAAACCCTTCGTCTTGCTTGGGAGGCTGAATGAAGGGTGCTTCCTCTACTACGAGGTGCACATTCGTTCCACTCATGCCAAACGAACTGATTCCAGCCCGTCGCACGCTTTTCTCTGGTTCCCACTCTGTCAAAGTGTCATGGATGTAAATGGGAGATTGTTCAAAAGGAATCATCCGATTCGCGCGCTGAAAATGCAAATGCGGAGGAATCTGCTTTTGTTTAAGAGACAGGATCACCTTGAAAAGACCAGCCATACCCGCTACGTGATCGGTGTGACCGATGTTCGTTTTTACGGAGCCGATCCCGCAAAATTGGCGCCGCTTTGTGTACGGGCGAAATGCTCTCTCAAGCCCGTCCATCTCCATAGGATCACCCAGCTTTGTGCCTATGCTGTGTACCTCAATATACGAAAGCGTTTCGGGGTCAATCTGCGCGTCTTTCCATGCCTGCTGGATCACTTCGGCTTGTGCCAATGAATTTGGCGCCGTAAGCCCGAAAGAATGGCCGTCTTGATTGGCGGCGCTTCCTTTGATCACGGCATAAATCGAATCCCCGTCTGCAAGAGCCTTGGTCAACGGTTTCAGCAAAACGGCGCCAACGCCTTCACCGACACCCGTACCGTCTGAATCATTGTCAAAAGGGCGAGTACGCCCAGATTGCGATAAAATTCCCAAATCATTGCTTCCATCTTGTAAAGACAGCAAGATGAGCTTGACACCGCCGGCCAGCGCCATCTCACATTCTCCTCGACGAATCGCTTGGCATGCCAGATGAACTGCCATCAGCGACGAGGAGCACGAAGTATCCACAAGCATGCTCGGACCTTTGAGATCCAACAGGTAGGAGACGCGAGATGCGATCACCGATTTCATATTGCCAATGATTGAGGTGGACATTGCATCTGGTTCCAGCTCCCGAATCATTCGTCGATACTCTTCACCAAAATCACTGCTAAACCCCAGATATACACCCGTACGGCTGCCCGCGAGCATCGTTCCACCATATCCAGCGTCCTCAATCGCCTCCCAGCATGTCAGCAAAAATAAGCGCTGGTTCGGGTCCATCTGGCTTGCTTCCTTAGGAGAAAGACCGAAGAATTGCGGATCGAATTTATCAATGTCATTCAGGTAGGCAGCCTCTCGAAATTGAATTTTCTCCATCGTCAACCCTTTGGCGAGTAACAATGGAATCAAATCGTTCTGGCGCTCTTTGGGAAGCTCTCGGACGCAATCTTGACCAGCTTGTAACAGACGCCAAAAGTCTTCCGGGTTTTCTGCGCTTCCGAATCGGCAAGCAGCACCAATCACCGCAATATCGTGTTGATTGGCTTTGCTGTCAGTTGAATGAGCATCCGTCTGCTGTTTATTCAGTTTGACTCGGTTAAGTCCTAATGGCTTGCTCACTGCATTCTTCCTCCTTGAGTCCTCTGCTTACCTGGTTCGGCTTAGCTTGCTTGCCATACGTTGCTGATCTCGGGAAATCGCTGTTGCAGGTCTGGTTTGCTGGTCAGCTGTTCAAAACGCATGGCTTGTTCCGCTTCAGGAGCTTTTTTGGTTTGCAAGATCAAACGAAGCAGAGAAAAAGCTTCGCGTACATCCCCATAGCCCCCCTCTTTTTCCCCTTGTTCCAGCTGTTGTCTCAGTTGTTGAAGTGCTTGATAGGGCATAATCACCCCTTGCTGGTACGCTTCTTCATCGAGACCGCGGTTTTTCGTGCAAACGGCAATCGCAATGCAAGAATCGACGAATTGGGCAATTGCTGCTTGATTACGCGTTTTAGCATCTTGAAGCTCTTGCTGATAACGCTCGATCTCCCCCTGCTTGTCAAAGGCAAAGGCGCGAAGCGGATATTTTTTGGCCAAATTTGTCAGTACACTTTTTGGTCCGAGCTCAATTACGGTATTCGCTCCCTGTTTTACCAAGTAATCCATCGTAGCTTGCCAGCGAACAGGGCTGGTTGTCTGGGCTGTGAGCAAATCGACAAGCTGATCAGCATGGACATAGGGTTGTGCTGTTACATTGGAAATGACAGGCCATTTGGGATCGCAGTACGTATACCGCTTCAGTTCTTCGTTTAATTGTTCAGCGGCTTGCACCATGAGTGGCGAATGGAAAGGCGCACTCACCTTGAGGCTGACAACGGAAGTCGAGCCATGCTGCTTGCACGCTTCCTCTACTTGCCGTACCGCATGTGCATGACCGGAGATGACGATCTGATCAGCGGAGTTATGGTTGGCGACCACGACGATGGCATCGTCACGAGAATGTTCTCGACAAATCTCCTCGACAAGTTGAACATTCAACCCGAAGATTGCTGACATGGCTCCGACACCCTGCGGAGTAGCCGCCTGCATGAACTGACCTCGGCGATAGACAAGGCGGACGGCATCTGCAAACTGGATAGCACCGGCACAAGTCAGGGCCGTAAACTCGCCCAGACTGTGACCCGCCACCCACTTCGGTTCGATGTCCATTTCCTGTGAATAAACGCGGAAGGCTGCGACACTTGCCGTCAGGATTGCTGGCTGTGCGTGCTCTGTTTTGGTCAGTTCTTGTACATCCCCTGCAAAACAAAGCGTTTGCAGGTTCAATCCAAGCGCATCACTTGCTTCTTCAAAGGTGCGAGCCGCAATGGGGTGGGCCTCACATAATGCTTGGCCCATTCCAACATATTGCGAACCTTGTCCCGGAAATAAGAGTGCGATTTTGTCCATTATTGATCACCCTTCTCTACGTCATATATTCATTCACTAGCATCCTGAGTAATTGCTGGTAATCCTGTGTCATCTCCGTAACTTTTTCTACCCGGAGACAATCAGGGTCGAATGCACACACGATATCAATCATGTCTTTTCCTTCCTTGATCCAGAAGGTAAGCTCATGTTCATCGTGTGTGAACGATGCATCTGTAAACTCATTGACACTGCCGAAGAATGGAATAATGGTTCCATCATTGCGATCCGTCCGCAATTTTTTTAGCCACAACGAGGCATCCCCCGTCATGTTCTCGATGAACTGTCGTTTCTGCTGCACCTGCTTGAATAGATCGAAGAAGGTGTTGATCTCTGACATGTTTACCCGGAATGGATAGGCATTCATCTGCAGCTCCCGGGCGACAGCCACTTCCATATAAAGATCCTGCTGTTCTGTCAATTCGGCCATGAGGTATAGATACATCGAGAGCAGAACGTCTCTCACCTCAACAGCCTCCATTTGACTTACCTGCTGCACATTTTCAAACAGATCATCCGTAAGTGAAAATTGGACCCAGTTTGTGTCCGTATTCGCATCTCCACTAGCCCAATACGGAGACGGCAGCTCTATTAGCGAGACACGATCCAACTCCTTCAACCAATACGTGGTCGTATCCGTTTCCTCCTGTTCATCCGCTCCATCTAAAGCAGTGTTCTTCAAAAAGTTGCTTAGGCTGTACAGCGTAGGATGGGCGAACAAATCGGCAATTCGAACCCGTCCAGGGTAAAGCTGTTCAAGCTTGGCATGAACTTGCACCAGTAAAAGCGAATTACCACCTATGTGGAAGAAGTTATCCTGCATTCCGACCGTTTCAAGCTTAAGCACTTCCCGCCAAATGCCCGCCACCTGTTCTTCCAGTCTGGTAGCCGGGGCTTGATATTCGTTGTGCTTGTCTTGGAGGGCATTAGGTTCTGGCAATGATTTGCGATCCAGTTTTCCGTTTGGTGTCAGCGGCCACATACTCATATGCGTATAGAAATGTGGAATCATGTAATCGGGTAAGCTTTTGCTTAGCATCGCTCGCAATTCATCAATGTCCAACGTTTGCGTTCCCATATAGTAGGCAGCCAGGTAAGGATTGCTGGCGGTATCTCGCACACTGACCACCGCTTCCGTAATATCCGGATGCTGAGAAAGGGCTGTTTCAATCTCACCTAATTCGATCCGATAACCACGCACTTTGCACTGAAAATCGGATCGTCCCACGTATTCAATCCGCCCATCCGGCAGCCATCTCGCGAGATCACCTGTTTTGTACATACGTTGACCAGGTTTAAACGGATTTGGGATATAGCGCTCAGCCGTCAGTGTTGGCTGGCCGAAGTAGCCTCTCGTTACCCCATCTCCTGCGATGTAAAGATCGCCAGTGATCTTCTTCGGCTGCACTTGCAGATGCTCATCGAGGATGTAGACTTGTGTATTGGGCAACGGCGCTCCAATCGTTACTTCCGCTGCGTCGGTCAAGTCGTTCACCGTAGACCAAATCGTTGTTTCCGTCGGACCGTACAAATTGTAAAGTCTCGCCTTGGTCTGTGTGCGAAGCCTTTGGAACAAAGACGTTGAAAGGGCTTCTCCTCCAAGCAGGATCGCTTTCAGGCAGTCAAGTGCGTGCAAGTTGCTCTTCTCTTCCAGCATGAGCTGTAGACGGGATGGAGTCAGTTGAAGGAAAGTGATTTCTTCCTGCAAAATCAACTCCTTGAGCACCTGCGGATCGGCTTGCTGTTGTTCGGTTGCAATGACCACGGTCATCCCTTTCGTCAGCGGGACAATCGTTTCAAGCAGAAAAATATCAAACGAAATCGTCGTCACAGCCAGCATTTTGTCTGCGCTGGCAAAATCGATGTGTTCCCCGATCCCTGGGCAGAAGCTCATCAAATTACCGTGCTCAACCATGACGCCTTTAGGCTTGCCAGTAGAACCCGATGTGTAAATGACATAGGCTAGATCACCAGGTGTAGCCTGTAGCGGAAGATTGGAATCGTCTTCCGTCTCCACCCGGGAATCGTTTACGTCCACTCGGACAACACTTCCCCACTGCTTCTCAGCCAGGGAATCGTGGGTTAAGACGAGGCGAGTCATGCTGTTTTCCAAAACATAGGAGATACGTTCTTCTGGATAGTGCGGATCAATCGGAACAAACGCAGCCCCTGCTTTCAAGATCGCCATGAGTCCAACCATCATTTCCACGGAGCGATTCGTCAAAAGGCCCACGCAAGTATCAGCAGTGACGCCGTGTTGCTTGATCAAACGAGCTACTTGGTTTGCTCGCTTATTCAATTCCGCATAAGTAACTTTTTCATCTCCGCATGATACAGCTAGCGCATTCGGCTGTGTTGCCGCTACCTCTTCAAAGAGCTCGACGACTGTTTTTTCACGAGAGTATTCCAAACTCGTGTCATTCCATTGCTCAATCAGTAGCAAGCGTTCTTCTGTTGCCAGCATAGACATCTTGCCGATCAACTGTTCAGGATTTTCCACCATTTGTTCCAGAATCTTCTGGAAGTGTGTGGACATCGACGCGATCGTCTCTTTGCTGAACAGCTTGTTGCTGTATTCGATATCGACAATTAGGCGCTGTTCTCGTTCAATGATGTCAAAGGTCAGATCAAACTGGGCAGAGCGCTGTTCAAATGGGTAAGGAGAGAGCGTCAGCCCATTTGCACTCATGCTTCCTTTTGCGTCGCCAGTATTTTGCAAAATGAACATCACATCAAACAGTGGGTTGCGCGCCGTATCTTTTGGCAACGTCAGACGATCCACCAGCATTTCAAACGGATAGTCGGCATGAGAGAGCGCCGCCAGTGCCCGTTCTTTTACTTCCTGAAGGAAATCCGCCACGGTTCGATCGCTTCGCGGGAAGTTTCTCATCGCCAGTGTGTTCAAAAAGACACCCACGATGTTTTCCAGGTCAGCATGATGACGGCCAGCCACCGGCGATCCAATGATAATGTCTTCTTCGCCAGCGTATTTCGACAGCATAATGGTGAGCGCTCCCAGTAGCGTCATGTACAAGGTTGCCCCATTGTTTTTTGCCAGTGCCAGTACCTTCTCTGTCATCTCTTGAGGGATCTCAAAGGTCAGGACATCTCCCTCAAAACTCTGAATAGACGGTCGAGGGTGGTCCGTAGGCAGATTAAGCACAGGAAGTTCTCCATCCAGCTCTTTCTGCCAGAATTTCTCCTGAGCGGCCAATACTCCATTACCTAGCTGCTCTGTTTGCCACACGCTGTAGTCTTTATATTGAATCCGCAGCTCGGGTAGCTCTAGTCCCTGATACAATTGGAAGAACTCGCGGATCAAAATGTTGATGGATACACCATCGGAAATAATGTGATGCATGTCGAACAGCAACAAGTGTTTGTTGACATCAATTCGAATGAGCATACCGCGAACAAGCGGCGCTTTTGACAAGTCAAATGGTTGGATGAATTGTTTGACCGTTCTTCTGGCCTCGTTCTCGTCGACTTCACGATACGCCAATGTAAAATCTACGCTTGGTTGAACGGTTTGCATCAAAGCTCCATCCACAATGGAAAATGAGGTGCGCAACGACTCATGACGCTGCACCAGTGTGACAAATGCACGTTCGAAAGCCGCTCTGTCCAGCTCTCCTTCAAGCATCATAACTGTAGGGATGTTATAGGCAACTGCCCCTTCCTGCATCTGTTCCAGCACATAAATTCTCTGCTGCGACGAGGTGGCGGGGTAAGCTTCCCGATACTCTGCTACAGGAATCACTGACACAGCTGTTTCTTCATTCGGAGCCATCAGCACTGCCAATTGGCGGATTGTCGGAGTCTGAAACAGGTCAGTGATTGTCATCTCTTTTTGCAACTGTTTAGTGACACGGGAAACGATACCGATTGCCAAAAGAGAATCGCCACCCAGTCTGAAAAAGTCATCGTCGATGCTCAACTCGGTGTAACCCAGCACATCAGACCAAATCTGACCTAAGGCAAGCTCCGACGAAGTGTAGGGATCGCCTTTCTCCCTGCCAGACAAAACAACACGGTTTTGCATGGTCAACTCAGATGGTACTTCGCGTTCTTTACGAGACTTTTCGCTTGCAAAGATCGAATCTCCGAGCTTTACTTTCAGGGATGGTGCCCATTCCTTCAGCACCTGCAAATCAAATTGTCCAATGATCAGATGCTCAGTTTGGCAAAACAACGATGCATCGAAGGCTTGAATGGCTCCATCCATCGGCATGTATCCGATAAAACCAGGACCTGTTATGCCTTCAAACGCATACCAGTTCAAAGCTATCGTTGGTTTTCCCGTTCGACTCCGTGCTGCACTATAGGCATCCAGGAAGCAGTTGGATGAGACATAGTCACTTCCAGTCGCTCCACCCCAAATCGAAGCAAGTGATGAGAAGATCACAAAGAAATCCAGATGCTCCGGCTCAGCTATTTGATCGAGTATAACTGTGCCCGCCATCTTCGCTTTCAAACCATTTTGAAAATGGGAGAACGACTTCGTCTGAATCGTCTCAAAGGTGATATGCGCCGCGGATTGGATAATACCGTTGATCGGGCCATAACGGGCACGGACTCGCGCAGAAATATCCTCCATCTGCTGACGGTCGGACACGTCTGCTGCGTAGCAGACTACTTGCGCTCCCATTTCCTCTAGCTCAATCAGACCTCTTAGCTTTCGTGCCTCAGTAGCATTGCAGTCTGGATGCTGTAAACGCTCTTGCCACTCGTGGTTAGGTGGGAGTGGAGAACGATTAATTAGCACGAGCGTCACATTTTTTTGTGCGGCCAGATGTTTACTAAATGCCAGCCCCAGTTTTCCGGTACCTCCGGCGATCAAGTAAACACCATTTTCACGTATCTCTACGGGCCGTTTCGGAATTTTATCGATATTGCAGCGATTCATCTCAGGTACGATGCGATTTCCTCTATAGGCTACCAATGTGTCATCCCGATTGCTGCGAATTTCCGCTAGAAGCTGATCTGCCAACTGCGATGTTGAATGCCCTTTTGTTGCAAGATCCAGGCTAAAGCACTGCAGCTTAGGATTTTCCTGCGAGATCACCTTAGCTAGACCGAACAAAGGAGCTTTTTCAGGAAAAACAGGTCCGTTGTCATCTACTGCCTGTGCGTAGTTCGAAACGATTCGTAAATCTAGCACCTGCTTCAGATCCAGCTCAAGCAACGCTTGTGTTAAATGAAACAGACTGTAAACGCCCAGATGTTGCGCTGACTCAAGGGCTTCAAGCTCTCCGAGATCATTTGGCTGTTGGGCGCCCGAGGTCAAGCTCCATAAATGGATCATCCCAGTCAGCTTTTCCTTTTTGTCCCCGAGTCTCTCGAACACACGTCGCAGATCTGCTGGCTGGCTAGGATCTAGAATAAACTCGTGGGAAGAAACGGCGGCAAAAGCCTCACCAGTGCGAAATCTGAACACTTCATGTCCGTCCGATGACATCGCGTCAGCCAGCGTTTCTCCTACACCGCCTTCATCTTGAAACACCAGCCAGATCCCTGGGCGCTGGGACTGATGATTGGTGGTCAGCTCTTTCGTTTGCCAATTGATCTGATAGATCCACTCCCGATACTCTTGTGGGGTATACGCTGAGTGTCCGATCAATAATGCTGAATTAGAAAGATCAAACAGCGCTGTTGATGATGGATACATGGCAACCGATTGATAGTTCGTATCCCGAAGCGCCTTTTCCCAGCGCGAGGCATCCATTAGTCTGGCTTGGTGTCGAAGATCTGTGTCCTCGTACTGCCACCAGTCTGCGGCAAGCCCCCCGATCACATTTGCCGTTGAACGATTTTTCACGAGCTCGATTGCAAACAGCACACCTTGCTCTGCAAGCAACTGATGCACAATCGATAAGGATGCCCGAACATCCTTCGTCCTGTGTATAGCGTTATTCGCGATAATCACATCGTAAGCATGCAGATCAAAGCCTTGTTCGGCTGGGGCCTGCTCCATGTTGAACAGGCGGAACTGCACAAACGGGTACACTTCTTGGAACTCTTTTTCTACCTCGGCGAGAGACGATTGCGCACAATCCGTAAACAGATAAGTGACATCTTTTTTCTCAATCTTCGGCAGTAATAAGCGAGTAAGGCTACTGGAACCGCCCCCGAGCTCCAGAATGCGAACAGGACGGTCAAACGAATGGATGAATTGGGCAATGGTTTCCACTGCCATAAGTCCGGAAGGGTTACCAAGAGTAATGCGATCCACATACGACTTATATAAGTCAGAAGAACCGTCGTTCGTCACGAGTACGTCCTGCCCCGTCATGCTCGTTGAGTAATGGGTAAAACACGCTTTCAATTGAGAGAACGTATCATGCTCATTTGGATAGCGATCCAGACAATCCTGATAAAACACTTCCGCATCAAGACCTTCTGCATGTGCAGTTAGACGGTATGTCCCTTCAACGTGTTCAATCAGGGAAGCTTTAACGACAAGTTCAAGCATGAGTTGGAAGAAGTGTTCATTTCTTCCATTAAACCTTACAGCTTCACGCAATTCTTCCAGCGAATATGTTTGCGTCTGCTTGTGGAATACGCCTAGTTGCTTCAAGCATTCAAGCGATAACAAGCCGGAATAAAAAGTTTCGTCCTCTTCCAAACCCGTTTGCTTTTGGACATTCACCTGATTCAGTAGCGTTCCCCCAAAAGTAAAGAAGGTGGAAGCAATTTTATGAACATCAGCTGTTTCGTTCTCATGTGCCGCCTCAGTTGCTACAGCAGCGGGCCGCTCAACCGTGTCGTTTGCAGGTTGATCCGATTGTACCCAGTGCCGGGTTTTTGCAAAGGAATAGGTTGGCAAAGGTACCTTTTTCCATTTGACTGGACGGTAGTATTCAAGCCAATTGATAGAAACCCCTCGCACGTACTGTTTGGCCAATTCTACTGGGTTAGAGCTGTCTATTTGCATGCTGATCGGCAATGAACTTTCCCCACGTGAATTCAGTACTCCGTAGAACACCTGGTTCCCATCAACAAGCGGCGCACCGTCCTCCGTCCGTTCTCCCGCGCGCAAGCAATGGATTTTCTGCAAAAAGTCCTCTTTACTATTGATAACGAAGGCAAGGCGATATCGATAGTGTCCGCGCCCACTATTGGCAGTAGCGCACATATCAAGAAGGGAATGCTCAGAAGACGTTGATAAATATGCATGGTATTTCTCGAGCAAATCCCATAGCGACTCACTTGTTTTGGCAGATAACGTAATGAGGTAATCGCCAGATTCTGAAACGGCTGTCGCCTCGTGCTTAGGAGGCTCTTCCAATAGGACGTGGGCGTTTGTCCCACTCAGGCCGAATGCACTTATCCCGGCTCTCCTCACAGGTTGGTCAACCTCTACATCCCAAGCCTTTAATACATCATTTATATAAACAGGTGAATCAATAAAAGGAATTAAGGTATTCGGCCGTTTCACATGCAGCGTCGGCGGAATCTGGCGATGCTTCATCATCAAAGCCGTCTTAATGATCCCAGCTACACCGGATGCCGCTATCGTGTGCCCAATATTGCTTTTGACTGAGCCTATTGCGCAAATTTGCTTACGTTTTGAAAACTTCTGAAAGGCATGCATGATCCCCTCAATCTCGACAGGGTCACCTAATCTTGTTCCTGTTCCATGTGCCTCAATATAGGATATGCTCTCCGGATTGATTTTCGCCCGCTCCCAGGTTGTTCGCAACAAAGCGGACTGGGAAATCGCATTGGGCGCTGTAATACTGGTAGAACGACCATCACAATTGACCGCTGTACTTTTGATCACGGCATGGATATAGTCGTTGTCCTTGACTGCTTGATCGTATGACTTCAAAAGAACTGCGCCAAGACCTTCTCCCCACACGGTTCCATCAGCAAAGTCATCAAATGCTTTGGTTTTGCGTTCGACAGAAACGATGCCAAAGTCAGTATCCTGTTGAATCGGGAACAGGGACAGGTTCACTCCACCTACGAGAGCCATTCGACAATCGTTATTTCCAATGGCCTGACATGCTTGGTGCAGAGCGACCAAGGAGGAAGAGCAAGATGTATTTATCAGTTGGCTCGGACCTGACAGATTCAGCAAATAGGAAATTCGTGAAGCAATAATTGCTGCAACGTTGCCAGCCAGTGAGGACGAATCAACGTTTTTCAGTACACGCTGGTATTGTGATTCATTGTCACAATATCCCAGAAATACGCCTGTAGGAGAACCGCTGATCATCTTCTCGCTATACCCGGCATGTTCAAATGTTTCCCATGCCAACTCGAGAAACATCCGCTGATAAGGGTCCATGGTTCGAGCCTCTGCAGGTGATATCTCGAAAAACGCATGATCAAATAAATCCACGTGATCGAGATAACCCATCCGCTCATACGCAAAGTCTGTGTCGTTAAAAAATTCTCTCGCTACCCTCTCGACATCTGGACGCCTTGCAGCAGGGATATCACCAATTGAATCATGCCCCTGTTGCAAATTGTTCCAGTATTCCTCGAGGCTGTTGGCTCCGGGAAAACGACAAGCCATACCGATGATCGCGATATCTTGGCGAGTGTTTACGTTGGCAGAGGACAGTTCTTTTAGCAAAGGAAGTGCTTCCTTCTCTTGCAGTCGATGAGCAGCCACTTGCTCCAAGATGTATTTTTTTAGCAAACTCATCTTATTTCCCCTTCCTTTTGTCGATCAGTTCGGCACCCTTGTCTACGGAGAGAACTCCCTCCTTGACCTCCCTCAGCAATTCCAGAAGGGATTCATCATCATCGCTTTGATCTTCCATAGATGCAAACTGATCCTGTTTTCTTTGTTCGAGAAAATCCACAAACATGGCAATTGTGTAGTAGGAGAACAAATGTGCGACGCTAATCTCGCTATCCACTTGTTTTACCATTTGCGCATGCATTTTAAGCAACAGCAGGGAATTCCCTCCCAGCTGGAAAAAGCTGTCGTGTACCCCCACTTTTTCAATGCCCAGGATTTCTTTCCAGATGGTAACCAGCTGTTCTTCCTTCTCGTTTCGTGGAGCTACATATTCAGCATCGGACACCTGTTGTTCATCCACTTCAGGCAGTAGCTTGCGATTGATCTTGCCCCCTGCTGTTAAAGGCATTTTTTCAATGCTGACAAAAAAGGAAGGGATCATGTGATCAGGAAGCCGTTCACTGAGATAACCACGCAAGTCACTTGCGGTCAATTCCTGAGCATTCGCTACGTAGTACGCGCACAATCGAGCCTTCTCTTCTTCAAATATCACGGCACACTCTTTTACTAGCGGATGGGACAATAGCACCTCATCAATCTCGCCCAGCTCAATTCGGTGCCCGCGTACTTTTACTTGATGATCGATGCGACCGCAGAACTTAATATTGCCATTCGGCAGATAACGCCCAAGATCGCCTGTCCGGTAAAGCTTTTGATATCCAATTTCCGGATAAGGATTGTCAACAAAGCTGGCTGCTGTTTTCTCAGGATCGTGCAAGTAACCGTGGCCCAAGCACAAGCCAGTTATATAAATCTCCCCTTGATGTCCAGCCGGAACAAGTTTGCGATTGGAACCCAGAAGTAAAATTTTCGTATTGGCTATCGGCTTACCGATCGGTATCGGCCCCTCATGGGTATGGTCGATCTCAAAGTAGATGACACCAATAGACGTCTCCGTCGGACCGTACAGATTCGTGATACGAACGTGGGGAAACCGCTGAAGAAACAGGTGCACAGTGTGAGCCGTAATTTCCTCCCCCCCCAAGATCAGGTGGCGAATCGAAGAAAGTGAGTCGTGTATGTCCATCCGTGTTTCCATTTGATCCACCAGCAGGTTGAAGACCGACGGCACAAAGTCCGTAATCGTAATCTGATAAGTTGAAATGGCGTTCAACACTTGATCGAGCGTCATCTCGAATTCAGGAATCGGCAATACCGTACGTCCACCATGCAAAAGCGGCCAGAAAAGTTGCCAGACCGAACTGTCGTAGTGATGGGGAGTCGTCTGGAAAATGGCGTCCTGTTCCGTACAACCGTAATGCTCATCCATCCAGCGAAAACGATTGAAAATACCGATATGAGGAATGACAACTCCTTTTGGTTTGCCGGTGGAACCAGATGTATAGATCACATAAATCGGGTCGTCCACATCTACCTGGATATGGAAGTCCTCTTCTTCCCGGATTTCATCCGCATCGACGATTACAGCACGTGTCAATTGCAAGAATGACGGTTCTTGACGTATTTCTGGCCCGATCAGCGTAACCGGACAATCCAATTCATCCAGTAGCTGCTTTTTCCGTTCGCTCGGACTTTGCACGTCTAGCGGGACAAATGCCGCACCTGTTTTCATTACAGCTAGCAGGGAAATGACCAAATTCAGGCTACGATTCATCAAGACTGGAACACAGCTTCCTTTTCCGATACCGCTGGCCCTCAACATACGTGCAAGGCCATTGGCTTTGCCATTAAGTTGAGCGTAGGTAAGTGTTTTGTTGCCAAACACAGCGGCTGTTAGATGAGGCGTCCGCGCTGCCTGTTCCTCGATCAGTTGATGGATCGGCTTTGGAGCAGAATGAGAAACGTCCGTTTGATTTCGGGTGTACAACAGATCAGTCCGCTCTGCTGCTGTCAACATATCGATTGTGTGAATCAAGCGTTTGGGATCGACGACCACTTCACGAAGAATTTGTTGATAATGGTTGATCATCCGTTCGATGACAGCCTCTTCGAACTGCTCGCCCACATACCGAACACGTCCTGTTATTCCATCTTCTGTTTGCTTGAATGCAAACACCACTTGCAAGGACAGGCCTTCTAAAGCAGTAATATCTTGCATGTTTTCTAAAACGAAGGCTGTATCCAGCAGTGTCATCAGGTCCTTGTCGGCTAGTTCAAGCCATTGCATCATTTGCGAAAACGGATAGTTCTGATGCTCAATTGCCTCTTTGACCAGCTGCTTACCCTCTTTCGCCACTTCTGCAAAAGTAGCTTCTTGATGCATCCGTACACGCAGCGGCAGCACCCGATTCCAAGCATTAGGGGGAAGCGGATTCTGAAAGACGGGCGTGAGAATGATCATGTCGTCCGTCTGTTTATACCGATTCAGCATGATTTGAAACGTCGACAGAAGGAACAGATAGAGCTTCATCGGATGATGATCGCAATGGGCCGCAACAGCAGCATTCAAATCATCAGGAAAGACAAAAGATATTTCTTTTGTCTCCTCCACCCCATCGCGTTCCTTCTCCGTCCCTTCGGTTGGAAGGAGGGAGAGCGTCCACTCTCCCTGTAACTTCTCTTGCCAGTACTGCTCCTCCCGGCTAAATTTCCGACTGGTTAGCAGAATGTTTTGCGAAATAGTAGTCTCCATATGCCCTCCCCCTCTTACTCACCGCTTGCTCTAAAATTCAAAATCCCAATCGACGCCCTGTGCTTGAATAAGGGCTACCTCACGGGTCAATTCAAAGTCATGCAGGAGGCGCTCGGGTTCTTCCATCACCTGCTGCAACAAGCTTTTGAAGTCACTCACAAACTGCTCCATCGTTTCTCTACGGAACAGGTCACTGCGGTAATCCAGCTTACATAAAAGTCTGTCGAAAACAGGGTAAGCCGCCAGATGAAGGTCAAGCTTAGCCGTGTTGTTTGGCAGTGGATAGTTTTTGACGATCATGTCCTCAAGCTTCAGTTCCCCTTCCGGATTGTCCATGTTTTGCAGGACGAAGATCGTATCAAAAAGGGGCTGACGACCTGTATTTGGCTCAAGGCCAAGATTCTGGACAAACAGATCAATCGGGTAATCCGCTTGTTCAAAAGAGGCTAGCGTATGCTCGCGGACCTCCGCAAGAAACTCGCGATATGTTTTCTCGCCTTTTGGATAATGGCGTAGGGGAATGGTGTTGATAAACATCCCAATTACTTCATCAAACTCTGCAAAATTACGCCCAGCTACTGGAGTTCCGACAACGACATCCTCTTGGCCGCTGTATTTTGCAAGCAACAGGTTGTAAACCGACAACAGCACCATGTAAAGTGTCGCATGTTCCTGCGTTGCCAGCTCCTGCAATCGCTGCCTCTCCTCTGTCGATATCTCGAACTCAATCGTCTCACCAGGAAAGGTAAGAGATTCTGGCCTTTCGTAATCAGTCGGAATCGATAGAAGTGGAGCCGGGTTGGTAAACAAGTCTGTCCAATAGTCAGCTTGTAGCTCGCCTGACTCAAGTGCAGATTCCTGCCAGACAGCAAACTCTTTTTGCTGAACTTCCAATGTAGGGAGTGTCACGCCTGCATAGAGACGAACAAAGTCCTCTACGAGAATGTCCATAGATACACCGTCTGAAACGATATGGTGCATGTCGAACAACAAAAGATGCTTTTCCGGTGCAATCCTGATTAACCCTGCACGCAGTAAGGGCGCTTGACGCAAGTCGAATGGCCGTACAAACGTTGCCAGACTGGCATCCAATTGCTCTGCACTTGCTTCACTCACTTCCAAACGGAAGACTAGCGAATCATGTACAATTTGAACCACTTGCCCATCTCTATAATCAAACGAGGTACGCAGAGATTCATGGCGGTCAACCAATCCTTGAAAAGCATGTTCTACCTTCTCACGGGTCAAATCACCCTCGATGAAACGGGCAGCCGTAATGTGAAGACTTGTGTCAGCCGGATTCAACTGCTGAAGAATAAAGAACTTACTTTGAGCAGCCGTAACAGGATAGTATGATCTGGCTTCGACTGGGAATCGTGTTTTCATAATCGTCTTGTCTGCTTCATCAATCACTTTGCCAAGATCCTGAATAGTTGGGTGATTAAACATGGTTCGCAGTGGAAGCTGTACGCCAAACTGCTGTGCAACCTGCATAGCTACTGCGTTGATTTTTAACGAGTGCCCACCTAGAGCGAAGAAATTGTCCCGAGCGCTGATTGTGTTTGGATCGAGCTGTAAAACTTGCGCCCAGATGTGGGTGAGCGCTTTTTGGGTCTCGGTTGTAGCTGACACAAAAATAGATGTGTCTACCCGATCCTGTATGCCAGGCTTCGGTAAAGCCCCTCTGTCCACTTTTCCGTTAGGGGTAAGTGGCAATACGTTTTGCTGTACATAGTGCATCGGCACCATATATTCCGGAAGCACAGTAAACAGATAATCACGCACATCTAGGGCGGAAAATTCCTCCAAGGGAACGACATAGGCACATAAGTACTTTGCACCCGTGTCCTCTGAAAGTGCCAAGACCACTGCATCCTTGACCGAAGGATGTCTGCGCATCACCTGTTCAATCTCACTCAATTCGATTCGGTAACCCCGAATCTTGACTTGATTGTCCATTCTCCCGAAGTACTCAATATATCCGTCCTCCGTGATCCGGCCTACATCACCCGTTCGGTAGAGGACATGATAGTCAGGGTCTTCTACCCAGCTGGCATACGGATTTGCTAGAAAAACTTTTTTCGTCCGTTCCTCATCCTTGTAGTAGCCGTATCCAACCCCCGGACCAGCCACACATATTTCTCCTTTTACGCCTTGCGGGCAGATACACTGGTTTTGATCGAGTATGTAAATATGAGTGTTCTGGATCGGTATGCCGATGGGAACGACAATCTGCTGATCGCTCGGCATTTCCCGGATAATGTGGTGGGTAATATCATCAGATGCTTCCGTTGGCCCGTACATGTTCACCAATGGAATTTCCGAATAGCAGGCAAACCAGCGCCGTACCAGAGGAGCAGGCAACTCCTCTCCTGTCACTGCCATCCACCGCAAATCAGGGAAGCTGCGTTCGGAGTCGGACCATTCTTGAACGAGATCAAGCAGCACGGAAAGCAGAGATGGTACCACTTCTGCTACAGTGACGCGGTTGGAACGCAGTACGTTATGAAGGGCCTGCGTATCCATTACCGTCTCTGTATCGACCACTTGCACAGAGCCACCCACCAGCAAAACAGACAGATATTGCCAAACAGAAATATCGAAGCAAAGAGAAGCCGTTTGTGCGACAAGATCATCCTCGCAAAGGGATAGGTCGTTGATTTTAGCGAAAATGTGGTTAACCATTCCACGATGGTGCACCATAACGCCTTTCGGTTGTCCAGTCGTGCCTGATGTGAAGATGATGTAAGCCAAGTCTGTTCCTGCACTCTCTCGATCGATGTCCTCTCCCGAAAGTGACGCTACGGATTTATCGGATTGACCAAAGACATAGAGATACTTCAGCTCCGGTGAGGATGCTCGAATCGACTCCAGTCCATCTAGCAAGTCGGGCTGAGTTATCAACCCTGCAATCTCGCTCTTCTGCACAATGTACAAGATCCGATGCTGCGGATAGTCTGGGTCAATCGGTATGTAGGCTCCCCCCGCCTTGAACACCGCGAGTATCGCAACAAGCGTATCCACGTTACGTTTCATATAGATACCGATTTTCGTGCCAGGTCGTAATCCTTGCTGGATAAAATGGCGCGCGAGTCGGTTGGATCGCTCGTTTAATTCCTGATAGGTTAAGGTTGTTTTTCCGTCTGTCACCGCTTTGCGATGAGGAGTCTTTTTTACTTGCTCCTCAAAGAGGCGATCAAAGCTCTGATCGCGCGGAAAATCAACCCGGTTGTCGTTGAATGAAAGAACGGACTCCCGAACCTCTTCCTCAGATAAGCACGCTATTTCAGCGATCTTCTGATTCGGTTGCGTTACGATAACCTGATAGATACGGACCAAATGCTCCATCATCCGTTCCATCATCGGTAGTTGGTATCTTTGCCCCACGTAACGCACAAGTAATTCGAGCGAGTTCCCCTTTTTAGAAAAGAGGAGCTGCAACTCGCTCGAAACCTGTTCCAGGCTTTCCTGATCATGAAGGACATCCAATAAGCACGTCGCCTCAAAAAACGGTGTGCTGTTCCCCTGCTGCGGTACTTGCAGTTCCTCGATCACCCGCAAGATTGGGTAGTTCTGATGTTCCACAGCGGCCTTTAAGGTCTGCCTAATTTCTTGCAGCAGCTCCTTGATGCTCCATTCCGGGAGTACCTGATGACGCAAGGGCAGTACCTTGTTCAAAAACTCACCCGGCTCTGTTTGACGAAAGATAGCCGTTCCAACGCATATGTCCTGATGTCCCGTATATTTGGACAACAAGATGCCAAATCCACTCAGCAAAGCCATGAACAAACGCTGATCCGAGCCATTGCTCAAATGAATCAGTGCCTTGCTCAGCTCGTCCGGAAACACGATGCTCAGCTCACAAAGCTCAGACTGACGCTGAAACGAGGCCCGAGAGTCTGTTGGAAGGTCGAGTGAATGAAACTCTCGAGAAAGGTTCTCCATCCAATAGTCTTTTTCGCGATCAAACTGCCCACTGGCCAGCAAGATGTTTTGTGCAGTTATCGTTGTCAAGCCAATCCCTCTTTTCTGTCCGTCATGTATTTCTTAAAAAGCAAAGTCATCGTCGTCCACTTGTCCCTGTGCTACTTGTACTACTCCATGACCGATCTGAAGTTGTCCGATGGTTCGGTTCGGGTGGGCTACCATTTGCTCCAGAACAATGACAAAGTCTTGAGCCATCTTCTCGATTGTTCTTCTGTGATACAGGTTCGTATTATATTGCCAGTGCATGCATATGTGATCCTCAGCATGAACCACTTCCAAAGCCAGATCGAGCATGGCAGCCCTACGTCTGAACTCATACGGAGCAAACTCGATTTGATCGAGAAGGACCTTTTGCTGCTCCGCTGCATGATGCAGGGTCAGCATGGCGTCAAACAACGGGTTCCTTGCTGGATCGCGCGTCAATTGAATTTGGCTGACGAGTTGGTCGAATGGATAGTCTCCATGCTCAAAACCGTCTAGCACGTTTTGGCGTACCTGACCGATATACTCTTGGACGGTCAATTCTTTCTTCGGCCAGCTTCGCAGGGCCAAGGTGTTGACAAACATTCCCACAACAGGGGCAAACTCCGCTCGTTGTCTACCATCCATGTCGCAACCAATGACGATGTCTGCCTGATTGCTGTATTTGGATAACAAAACAGAATAGACGGCCAAAAGAAGCATGTACAGCGTCGTAGAACTCTGACGGGTGAACGAGTCGAGTTTTTCCAACCACTCTCCAGACAGCTCTGTCAGCAACTCATCGCCATCAAATGTCATGGTTTGTGGGCGAGGATAATCGGTCGGAATTGCCAATGGTTGCGGCTGCTCGGAAAATGCATCCAACCAGTAGGCTTCATGCTCGACCCAGCCAATCTCGGCAGCTTGTTCTGTTTGCCACCAAGCAAATTCTTTGGCCTGTACCGACAATTCCGGCAACACCTGTCCTTGGTAAAGGTTACAAAACTCCTTAAGCAAGATGGATTTGGATATGCCATCTGAAATGATATGGTGCATGTCGAAAATTAACAGATGCTCTTCTGATGAGAGCTCAATTAAGCCGATACGAAGTAAGGGAGCTTGCTTTAAACCAAAAGGCCGGAAAAAGCGTTCAATTGTCTTTTCCACAGTTTCTTCGTCCGCTTGCCATGTCTCGATCTGTACAGAAAGGTCACTGTGTACTTTTTGTTTCACCTGACCTTCAATCAGATGAAACGAGGTGCGCAGCGCCTCATGTCGTGCGACGAGTTGATCCGCAACCGCTTGAAGACGGCCTGAATCAAGGGAACCGTTGATCCGCATTACTCCCGGTGTATGGTAGCTGGTAGCATCTTCTTCCAACTGCCACAACAGGTAAAGCCTCTCTTGTGCGCGCGTGACAGGGTAATATTCCTGATCGGCGAGCAAGACGATCGGTTTTTGCTCCATTTCTTGGAGATTGCCTGTGAGCCTTGTCGCCAAACCACGAATCGTCGGCGCATCAAACAAGTCGCGCATGGAAAGCTTCACTTGAAAGTCACTTTCAATCCGGGATAAAAGCTGAATGGCCTTTAGCGAATGTCCTCCCTGTCCGACAAAGTGATCAAGTACACCAGGGGATGGAATCTGTAAAACTTCCGACCACAACTCAGCCAGCTTTTGTTCGATAGGATTTGCCGGTGGCACGTAATCACTACTGATGCCAGGCTTTACAGCAGGCAAAGCTTTGCGATCGATCTTTCCATGCGGGGTAAGCGGCATCTCAGACAGTTCTATAAAGTAACTCGGGATCATATATCCGGGGAGCCACTCTAGCAGGTGCGCACGAAGCCCATCTGGCTGAACGCCATCCTTTTGCCCTACATAGTAGCAAGCCAGTTCGGTCATACCCATTTGATCAGTCATAGCTAATACAGCTACCTGATTTACAGCAGGATGCTGAAGGACAGCGCGTTCCACTTCTTTCAGTTCCACACGATAGCCGCGCACTTGAACCTGATCGTCCATCCGCCCCAAATATTCAAAGACGCCCGTTTCGCTGAGTAATCCGACATCTCCCGTACGGTAAAGGCGCTCGCCGGTTATGGGATGATTCGTAAATGCTTTCTCGGTCAACTCAGATTTACCCAAATATCCGTCAGTGATGCCAATTCCTCCGATACAAATCTCGCCCTTGACATCAGGGGGACAAATTTCCCCCGTCTGTCCAAGGATGAACATATGAGTATTGGCAATGGGAACACCTATAGGGATTCTGAGTGTTTCTTCAGCAGGCTGCTCTGTGCAAAGATAGACGGAAGCGTATATCGCTGATTCTGTCATCCCGTAAATATTGGCGATTCGCGCGATACGGAACAGACGATTCCATTCGCGAACCAGATTAGCCGTCAGTGCTTCTCCTCCGTTAAATACCCACTTCAAATTAGGCAACGGATCTGGTTCCTTACGAGAATGCACATGAGCCAGAAACACATTCATCATCGCTGGAACGAACTGGGTGACTGTAATACGTTGCTCTTGCAACCAGTCATACAACGCTCCTGGATCTTTGCCGTCTTCCTCTTTCAAAATAGACAGCTTTGATCCAACCATCAGCGGCCAAAACAATTCCCACACCGAGTCCGTAAAAGAAATCGAGGTTTTTTGGGCAACTACGTCTGTCTCGCTTAGTGGAAACGTCTCCTCCAGCCAAAACAACGTATTCAAAACCTGTTTGTGCGTAATCATGACGCCCTTTGGTGCACCGGTCGAACCAGATGTGTAGATGACGTAAGCAACATCATCCTCTGAACCTGCCGGAGCTATCGCCTCATCCTTTTGGATGCGAATGTCGGACGCTGTATAGACCTTGTATCCTTCGTGATGGAAGGAAGTCTCGTCCAAACAAATGATCGTTTCGATGCTGTCAGGTAGATCGGGTATGATCTCATCCAAATAAATGGATTCTGTTACAAGCACCTTGCAGCGACTATCCTGCAAAAGATACCGAATTCTAGCTCGGGGATAATGCGGATCAACCGGGACGTATCCCCCACCTGCTTGGAGGATGGCAAGAACTGCCGCTACCATACGGGAGCTCCTGTCTGCGAGAATTCCTACGAGTTGCGAAGGAACTACACCCGCATCTGTTAGGATACGGGCTAGCTGGTTTGCTTCCGCGTGTAGTTCTGCGTATGTTCTTTCTCGATCCGCCTCTACCACAGCGACTCTATTAGGCGTTTTTTCCGCCTGCCGGGCGAACAGTTCAGCGATTGTTACTTGGTTGCGATACGGTTTGTCTGTCTGATTGACTCGGGTTAACAAGTTCGCTTCCTCATCAGTGAGCAGGTTAAACTCGTTCAGATCCAGATCGAGCTGCATACGTCCATTCATTGCGACTCTTCCCCTTTTTAGGTGGTGGTGAAAAATTCCCGCAAACGGTTAATTCCCTCGTTATACTTGGCGGCAGAGTATGAGAGGCGCAGCGTATTCGGGATACCAAAGTCAGAGCCCGGTACAGTCGCCACATGTGTAGCCTCGAAAATTTGTGTAGCCAACTCAAGCGAGGTGCTGATGCCTTTTCTCTTCATAAACGCTTCGCAATCAAGCGTGAAGTAGAAGCTTCCTCTCGCTGGCAGAGCACGGACATCCTCTACATTTTGGAAAGCATCGATCGTGTAGTCCCGACGACCTTTGTACAGTTGGACCAAATGATCAACCTCATGCTGGTAATCAAGCGCAGCCATTGCTCCGAACTGTACGACCGGGTCAGCTGTGAGCAGTGTATGGTGCTGAATGACCGTCAGTGGTTGCACCAGCTCATCTGGTACGATCGCATATCCGACACGTCTGCTATACATCCGGTACGCTTTGGAAAATGCATCGGTTGTGATGAACGTAGACTTGGTATTTTTCAGCTGCATCACGGATTCGCACTCGTCATCGAAGTAGGTATTCGCATAAATTTCGTCATTGATAATAGCCGCACGACCGTCTACGATGCCGTCGATCGTATACAATTCGTCTTTTGTAAGAATATTTCCCAACGGGTTTCCTGGCGTGTTGATCACAACCACTTTCGTCTTGTCTGTAAAATTCTCTTTAAACGACTCCACATCAAGTCTCAATGTATCCATATCAATTTTGTAGTAACGAACTTTGGCACCGACTAAGAGCGCGCAGAAATGGTAAAGCGAGTAGTACGGAAGTGGCAACAACACTTCATCGCCCTCTTTAAGCAAGAGGTAGAACAAGTTACGGAAGAGTGTGCTGGTACCAACACTGATCACGAAATTCTCCGGTTTGATGGACACATCGTATTTTGTTTTATAGTGGGTTGCGAGCTTATCTTTCAGCTCCGGCAATCCACCTGGATATACGAGCGAATATTTTTCAAAGCTGTTCAATGACTGTTGCATGGAATTGATAATTTCGGGATGCAGCGGCATTTCTGACTTCCCAAGAGTCATGCGGATCGCTTCTCCACCGTTTCTCTCAAGCTCATTTGCCATCTGGTCCAGTACAAACATCAAAAAGCGTTCGTCGTGAAAATTAATAGAGGATCTGATTTCCATATTTCTCTACCCCTTTTACTTTATTTTGGATTTGTCTGCTAGCATTTTTAGGATTTTCACATAGCGATCAGAAAGCGATTCAACATAGGCCGTCTGAAGCATAGAGGGATCATAGGTAAAAACGACATGGATACCTTCCGAAGTTTCTGCTACCTGAAGAACTAACGGACTTCCGGCCATTTCTGGCTCAACTGAACGTTTGACTTCACGTTTCCAAGCAGCTGACTGAGCCTTGAACGGAATCGTCTGGTTGACAAAAAGTGTCGGCCATTCCATGTGCGTCGTCGCTTGCCAGTGCTCTGACGGATACAACGAGAGCATTTCCATCCGAGCACGTACTTGCTTCGTTTGATCCACTAATTGTGAAAATGAACTGATCGTCTGCATATCGATAGTGAGCGGTATGATGTTGTCAAAGTTACCTAGCGTTTGTTCCAGCACACCTTGCGTCCGATTCGTCGTCACTACCCCAAGCGTCAAACTCGGCAATTGAGTGACCTGTCGAAGTAACAGCAGATAGGAGGCAAGCAAGATATCTCCCAATTCCTGATTGGAATGAGTAGCTATATGCAGCAAGTCGCCGTGACCTGTCGGGTCGATATACTGCTCGACTTGTCGCGTCGCTACCCCTCCCGCACCAAAAGGTTGAGCAGAATGTGGATTTGCTGCTGTCAACCACTCGTGACGCTGGGCCTCGAGATGTCCGTAATAAAGCATTTTTTTCTGCCAAACAGCGAATGCTTCGTAGCTAGGCTGTTCTTCCACAGCAGGCTCATGCCCTTCTGCAATCGCCTGATACAGAGCCTCCCATTCCTCCAGGAGGAGTCCAAGACCTCGCCAATCACTAAAGGAGCTGTGTAGACTTCCAATCAATCGATAGCGATCAGCAGCTAGCTTTATCAGTTCAAATCGAACCAAACTTCCTGCTTTGTCCTTAAACGGTCTCTTCTGTTCGGCAGTCAATTGATCCCGCAACCATACCGTTGCCTCTGCCTCGCTTTTCTCCTGTAAATCACATAACGCAAACGGAATCGGTTCGGAAAAGCCTTGGGGCGACAGCAGAGGAAAACGTCGCACGAGAGCTTGCCATGCTTGCTGCATATACGACAGTTCGATTCCGCTCCGAAGCTCGATGTCAAAACATCTGACAGCCACAATCCCCTCTTCTTGTTCCTGCTTCAGCAAACGTTCCTGAACGAAGGAATAGATGGGCGTTGTTTCCGAATGAAACTCGCCTAGAATCGGCTTAGGTCTTTGGGCGGCTGATTTCCCGTCGGTTAATAGTAGGTAAGGGGCATCTGTCAGTTGCAGATTACGTCCTGCCCGGTCTGTAAAAGAAACGGGGATGCCGCACGCTATCAAGGTGTCGATCCGTTCGGTCAGGTTCGCTACCCGATCCTCGATCTGGTAAACGCCAGAACCACTTTTCATGAGCTCTCGTTGTTCTTGCGATTGCTCCATTCGGGGCTCGACTAATTGGATACTGCTCTCACTTGCTTTGCCTAGTGTGATGATACTGGCTTGCGATTGCCGATCCAGATATTTCTCGTGAATACGGTAGCCCAGAAACGTAAAGAACGACAGTGCCTTTTCAGCATCTGATGTGAGCAACCGGACAGCAGATCGCTGATCGCTGCTTTGCCATTCGTCATGCGTCATGTTCTCGCTCTCTACAAGTTCAATCAAGCCAACCGATTCCAGAAAGAGAAAGGCAACAAGTCTATGATTAAAAAGCACCGCTGGCTTCGGAGCGCTGACCAAATCGTATTTAAAGCCAGAATCAACTAACATCTTCAAGAAATGATTAATATTGGAAATAGAATAGCATAGATGGTACGGACCCGTCCCCTTCTCTTCCAACAAACGAACGCAAGGTGACGTTTCATCGACAGGCGCGATGAGCTCGATAGGTACACATCCCGGTTTCATGCACATCGAGAGATACACGTTTTGTTCTGGATCATGCAAGGAATCGCTCGCATCAAATCCAAGAGCGCCATACCTGATTTGAGCCGGACCCAGTTCTGGAACGGCAACTCCGACATGATGAAGGCGGTTCATCACGCCCTCTTTTTCCGTTTGGTGATACACGATGTCAACATCATCCAATCGCTGTTTCGGATGCTTCAGAAGTGCTGTGAGGACACGCAAATAGTTGTCAGCGAAACCTTCCATTGTCTCCGATTTAAACAACTGGGTATCGTATTCAAGCACGCATCTGAATTGATCAGCGAGTGGTGTAATATCCAGCTTAAAGTCAAGCTTCGACGTCTTCGATTCATGCGGAACCTCTTCAAATTGCACGTCGTCCAGGGTAAACCTGACTTCTTGCTCGCGCTGGTTATGGAAGATCAGCATCGTATCAAACAATGGGTTTTGCGTTTGCTGGATGCCTGCTGCGCTACGAGCAACGATCTCTTCAAACGGATACTCCTGATGTTCGTAGGCCAGTAGCAGACTGCGCTGAACCTCTTGTACAAAATCCGTATACACAAGATCGGCACGAGGACGATTGCGTATCGGAAGGAAGTTGATAAAGACGCCGACGATTCGCTCCAAATCAGGATGGTTTCGTCCAGCTACCAGTGAACCGACAACGAAATCTTCCTGAGACGTGTATTTCATCAGCAATACGTAATAAGCCGACATCAAAACAGCATGGACAGTCACTTCGTTCTGCTTGGCAAATGCATGCAAATCACCGTACGTAGAATCAGTAAGATAGAACGTATGGTGATCCCCCTGAAATGTTTTAACAGAAGGGCGCGGGTAATCCAGCGGAAAAGACATGAGCGGGACTCGGTCGCTGAAAGTATCCACCCAGTATTTTTCCTGCTGATTCCACTGCTCGCTACCTCGCTTTTGCCACTGCCAATCGGCGTAGTCCTTGTACTGAATTGGCAGTACAGGCAGCTCTTCACCCACATACGATCTAGCGAAGTCTTCCATTAACACATTCAGTGAAATGCCATCCAAAATAATATGATGAGAGTTGAACAGCAGATAATGCTGAGTGGCTGTGACCTCGACTAGGCAAACTTGAAGGAGAGGTGCTTTCGTCAAATCAAAAGATTGCCGGAAGTCTTCCATCAGTTCGTCCAATGTCCGGCCGTCGCTATGCATGGTTTGGATCTCAAATGGCACATGGTCGCTAATGTATTGATACACTTCTCCATCCTGTACCGCAAACGAAGTACGGAATGCTTCATGCCTTTGGATGATTTCCTTAAACACACTTCTTACTCGACTTACATCCAAATGACCATTCACCGCGATTACACCCGACATGTTGTAGCTGGTGCTTTCGCCTTCTATCCCATGCATCACGAAAATTCGTTTCTGTGAAGAAGAAGCCCTGTATTTCTCGGCTTGACTCACCCGATTAATCGGCGCGTAGGATATCGGCTGTCTACCCCTGATGCGGTCCGCTAATTGTCGAATGGTCGGGTTCTGGAATACATCCCTGATCGTGATGTCTGTTTTACTCTCTTTTTGCATTCTGGTCACGAGTTGAGCCGCTTTCAGCGAGTGGCCTCCTAGCGAGAAAAAATGATCGTGCACACTTATTTTTTCGACCGCCAAAAGCTCCCGCCATATTTGTGCCAATTGCTGCTCAAGTTCATCTGCCGGGGCCTCTTCCTTTCCCGAACGATACTGCGTATAATCCAAACGTTGCAAGGCCGTCTTGTCTACTTTTCCACTCTGCGTCCGAGGTAAGGCATCAAGATGGACGAAAAAGGCAGGTAGCATGTAGTCAGGCAGATAAGTCAATACCGCTTCTCGCAGAACATGTTCCTCAATCGGATGCATCGCAACCAAGCATGCTACCAGATAAGGATCGCGCTTTGACTCCTGAATGGCCACTACCGCTGCTTCCCGGACACCAGGCTGACGGCGCAAGACAGCTTCAATTTCCTCCAATTCAACGCGGTTGCCGCGAATCTTGATCTGGAAATCCTTGCGACCAAAATATTGCAGATGTCCTTCATCCGTCCAGCAAGCCAAGTCTCCCGTACGATAAAGCCTGCCATACGGGGTCAGGATATAGGACGCTCTGGTTTTTTCCTCGTCAGCGATGTATCCTTCCGTTACTCCCATCCCGCCTACGTACATCTCTCCTATTACCCCTTTGGGCAATAGATGAAAATCTTGGTCCAGAAGAAAGACACGAACGTTGTAACTCGGATGTCCAATCGGAAGCGGGTTTTCAAAAGGCCCTTGTCGCGGTACACAATACCCAGATGCCGAGATACTATTTTCCGTTGGACCATACAAGTTGTACATCTGCGCTTGAGGTAGCAAGGCCGCATGTCGCTCCACTAACGAAGAAGACAACATCTCTCCTGTACACAACACTTTTTGAATCGAATCCAGTGAGCCATCAGCCGCGTGGTCAAGCAAAGCGTGATACATCGTAGGGACAACGAGTATCGCGTTTGCTTGTTGGCTCTCGATGGCAGCCGCAAGCTTTTGCGGGGATTTGTTTTCATGTCGCTGCAACAAGCAAAGGGTACCACCGCTGATGAGTGTGCAGAAAATCTCGACAACCGATGCGTCAAAAGTCAATGTGGCGATCTGCAATGTTCTCGTCTGCACTCCGAACCCAACAAATTCAATGTGCCACCAAAGAGCGTTGATTAATTGATCATGCTTTACACGCACACCTTTTGGCGTACCTGTTGAACCAGAAGTAAAGATGGCATATGCGGTACTCGAAGGCGTCGCTTTTCGCTGTGGTATTTGCGTTAATTCCTGTGCCCAGCAAGCTGGTTCATCCAGACGAAACACCCTTGTTTGCAAGTCAGCAACGAGTTCCAGATAGCTGCCCTCTGTCACGATAAGACTAGGCTGAATCTGGCTTACGATCTGTTCAATTCGCGCTTTTGGCAAGTCTGGATCAAGTGGGACATAGTAACACCCAGCTTTGAGGATAGCTAGCAGTGCTGTAATCATTTCAGGGGAACGATCACACATGATAACTATCGGTCTACCTGCATCTGTCACCTCCTTTTGCAGAGCGTAAGACAGGCGATTCGCTTGCTCTTGTAGCTCCTTGTAAGTCACTGTCTGCTTTCCTTGTACAAGCGCAACTGCATCCGGTGTTTTTTCTGCCGCTTGATCAATCAACTCGTGCACGCAGTAGTTACTTGGAACTGGCACGACCTTCATCTGTTCCTCGATCATCTCGTGCCGCTCATGATCACTGAGCAAGGTAAGATCACGAATCTCTTGAGCCGGATCAGCCGCAATCTGCTCGAGAAGGCTCAGATAGTGAAGCGCCAAGCGTTCGATATCTTTCGCTTGAAACTTCCATGCCTGGTAGTTGACATGGACTGTCCATTCATCACCTGGTGTTACTTCCAGCACCATTGGATAATCGGTTGTTTCATGTGAAGTGATATTTTCTAGCTCAAAGTCAAGTTCCAATCCGGCCAGCGTCTTGTCGATCGGATAGTTTTGGAAAACGAACAAGCTGTGCGCCAAAGGGGTTTGTGCGTCCATCTCTGAGCAGTTTTTCAACTCAACTGCTGGCACGTACAAATGCGGGGCCATCTGGTGCTGTTCTTCCATCATGACACCCAGCAGATCTTTGACTGTTGTCGTTTCAGTCCGTTTGACCCGGAGCGGATACGTCTTGATGAAGAGGCCGACGATTTCCTCTGCTCCGGTGAGATGAGCAGGACGTCCGGCGTACGCCACTTCAAAAAGAGCATCCCGTGTATCGCCGTATTTTTGCAGCAAAATACCCCATACGGCCTGCAACACAGTGCTGATTGTCACACGGTTACGCTTGGATGTTTCCTCCAATGTCTCTGTAAGCGTTCGACTGAGCCGGAGATGATAAGAAGAATACCCCCGCTCTTCGTTACGATCCCGCATATAGGGAAGCGGTGTAGGCGAGCTAATTCCTTGTAAGGAATCTTTCCAATACGATAACGATTGTTCTTTCGATGCTTCTTTGAGAAAGCGTAGATACTCCTTGTATTTCGCCTTCTGTTTGATCGCCGGAGTCAGCCCCGAGCACAATTGTCCATATGCTGTAAATATCTCTCTTAGGAGAATGCCGGAACTCCATCCGTCCATGAGAATGTGATGAAATGACCATATGACTTCATACCGATACAACTCCATCCTTATTACTTGAATGCGAATGGTATTGCCCAACTCAAGCGTGAAAGGTGTTTGCTTATCCTGTGACAACAAGGCAGACAGTTTTCTTTCCCGCGCTCCAGATGGTAACTCGCTCCAATCGAAATAAGGAATCTCCAATGTCTTTTGCTTGAGAATCAGCTGGACAGGGGCTTGAAGCCCCTCCCAGCGAAAAACCGTACGAAGCATTTCATTGGCCTCAAACGCCATCGAAACAGCCTGCGTAAATAACTCCAGCTGAAACTTGCCACGAAGGGTTAGCCGATGCTGTTCGAAATACAGATTGGAATCCTTTTGGAGTCGGTAGTAAAACAGCATGCCCTCCTGCGTTGGACTTAACGGCAAAATGTCAGCTATATTGTTTTTGTCGATCTTGTTCATCACAATTTTTCTCTCCTGACTCCCTTACCGAACAGCTTCACTCGACAGGTTTTCCACAATCTCCCCATCTGCATTCACGTACGGCAAGCCATTGTGTTCGAAAACATGGTCGAGGCAGTACATCTCTCCCTGTTTGTAGTCTAAAATCATCAGGTCTTCTGAACGGGTTGGGATTAATTCCTTCAACCGCTCTGGAAGATAGTCTGGTCCGACCGCTTGATGCCATTTCAAAACAATTTTTTCAGGGCGCTCGGCTGTCGGATAAAAGCCACAAATCTCTAATTTTCCAAAGTCGTGCGAAGTAAGCAGTACCCCTTTTTTCTCCAAACCACCCAGATTGCGTTTGGACTCGGCCACATTCCGGAACGCCTCGTCCAGCGGAATGGCATACTGCTCGACTCCCCTGACTGGCATAAACACTGTCAAATAATACGAAATGATTCGATTGTCCAGAAACTTACGCTGCAAGTCGATCAAAGTCTCGACAGAATCGTTAACGCCACGAATAATGGCAGGCTGTCCGCGAATCTGTACACCGACGGATAGCAGTGCTTGCGTTGCTTGAATCGAAACATCACTTATTTCCCCAGGATGATTGAACTGGGAAATCACACTTACCTGCTTGCCGGGCGTCTGTCTTACTTGGTCAAAGAACGCCAGTAGCTCTCCATCTAGAAAACGAGCAGGATCGTAGGCCAAAGCCTTGGTTGCAAAGCGAACGAGTCGAATACTCTTCACACTCAATAGAGCGCTAATCAGCTTGATTAAGTCAGAGGTTTTACGGAAGGAAGCAGGGTCTCCACCGGTAAAGAGGACATTATCGATGAACGGATGGGCTTCCAAATACTGCACGGCCCTTTCTGCTTTTTCCATAATATTGGTGTATCCAATATCCTCGTGGCGGATTTCGTTCACTTTATAGCAGAACTGGCAGTTGGCAATACAAAAGTCGTCGATGTGAAGCAACAATGTCTTTTTGTACTTATGTTGCAGGAAAGCTGTTTCATCCTGACGGTACGACTTGTTTCCATACGGATCAAAACGGCCTTTATAGGGTTTCACTCCCGGTGGCGGAAGCACGATATTGATCATCTGGGTACGATAAGGCTCTGATTGACTCGCAATCAACTCGGCATAATAGCGAGTCACCTTGAATGGCATATAAGACTGCTCCAGCAATGCACCGCGTTCTTCCTTTTCAGCTTCTGTAAAGCCGACAATTGTTGCGAACTCCTCAAATCCTTTTTTCCCCATTAGCACCTTGGTACTCAATGTAATCCCTCCCGTCATTCATTAAACACTCGTCATATCTGCTTTCTCGTAACACTCGCTCAAGTATGTCATTCGCTTGTTAACCAAACAGCAAATCTAGCTCTTTTTGCGTCAATTCCACATCTTCAAAATCCGATGGAGTAAATTCAGGGATCTCCTGGCGGCAGCAATGATCAATGAGCTGCTCTAATTCATGGATAAACAACGCAAGTAACTTCTCCATGGTCTCCTCGCTATACTTACGCAAGCTGTACGTAACAGAAACCTGAAGTTCTCCTTGACGAATGAGAGCAGCCACGTCAAGCAGTGCTGTCAGATGATTACCCACTCCGGCATCAACCGCCAAGTTTCCTCCCATGAGAACCAGATCATCGCTCAGTTGATTATCAACGGTTCCCAGATAATTGAAACGAACTTGGGACTTTTCCTCTGCCGCGAGCAGATGGGGGAAAAGCCAACCAAACCCAAGCCCTCCCATCGGAATCTGGCGCAATTTCTCCTTTACTGCTTTTAGGTGATCAGTCCGATTGGATGGATTCGTTTCGAACAAAACAGGATACATGCTGGTAAACCATCCTACTGTTCTGGTTACGTTCATCGTATGAATAGAAGACTCACGGCCATGCGACTCCATTACCAGCATGAGACGCTCCCTATCAAACACATCACACAATGTTCGGGTAAGTGCTGCAACCAATAGGTCTTGCGGACCCGTGTTGAACATTCGGTTGGCCGTTGTCAACAGTCGCGACGTCATCTCGGCTGAAAGTGTGCGTGTAGATGTCGTGCTGTATTCTACTAAGTCTTCGCCAAAATCGTAGTCAGTAGGAAGTTTGTCTTCCGGGATGGAAAACATGTCCCAATATGCTCTTTCTTTGTTTGCCTGATCCGACTGGTAAAAGGAGGAGACTTCCTTTACCCACGCTTGCATCGAATGTGTTTTATCTGGCAAAACAATCGGCTCATTCCGTTGAAGACTGGCCAAGGCGCTCATCAAATCTTCCAGGAGAATCCTCCAGGAGACACCGTCCACAACAAGATGATGGGCCGTCAGAAACAATCGCTGCGGTCGATCGGGACCTAATTCAAAGAGACAACCGGTAAGCAGCAATGATTCTTCTAGCTTGAAGCTAACAGCGCAAGCTTTCATCGCCTCAAGCATTCTACTCTCCTGTTCTTCTTGCGGTAAGGATGCAAGGTCGACGCAAGTCACGGACACTCGATTGTGAAGGTGACGCTCATTGTAAAAGAGTCTCCCCTCTTTGGCAGAGTAATTGAGTCGAAGACAATCGTGATGATTAACCAGTGCAGACAGACTCTCTTCAAACTCCTCCAGCGTTACTTTTTTCTTGCTTTCAAGGAGCAACGACTGGTTCCAATGATCAGCATTGCCGAACTGTTGTGACAAAAACCAAGAAACGATGGGAGATGACGGCAACTCGCCAGTACACGGCTCTTGTGAGATCTGTTCCACTCCCCAGCTCCAGTCACTTCCCGCTTTTAGTTCTGCAATCGTGTCATATATCAAGATGTCTCTTACTGGAATCTTGATTCCCCGCTGATGCAATCGATAGGAAACCTGAATCGCCTTGATCGAATCCCCCCCAAGTTGGGAAAACGGGTCATGTAGCCCAAACGGTGAATGACCAAGCACGTCTTCATACACTTCAACCAATAGCTTGTCAAACTCGTCACGAGGCCTAGTTTCATCCTCCGCACCTTTTCGCTCCATGACAGGTTCGGGAAGCTGTTTTCGATCTACCTTGCCATTTGAAGTCAACGGAAACTGTTCAAGCTGCAGGATTTGCGAAGGGATCATGTAGGCGGGCAATCGACTTGCCAGTTCTTCGCGGAGCTCTTTTTCCCGGAAAGATGTTTCCGTGATCACATATGCACAAAGGTACTTCCGCCCCCACGTATCCATGCGATCGATCACTACTGCCTCACGCACAGAAGAATGACCAAGGAGCTGCTGTTCAATTTCACCCAATTCAATGCGGTAACCATGAATCTTCACCTGATAGTCAGCACGCCCCAGATACTCCATGACTCCATTTGGCCGATAGCGAACCAGATCGCCCGTCTTGTACATCACTTTACCTGGCTGAAACGGATCGGGTAGGAAACGCTCTCGCGTCAATTCGTCGCGGTTAAGGTACCCTCGTGCCATACTATCTCCCGAGATGAATAGCTCTCCTGTCGTTCCAATCGGGATTGGTTTCCCATATGAATCCAAAATGTAGAGCTGCACGTTACTGATCGGATGTCCAATCGGTACAGAACCTTCGACATCGGACTTAGGATCGTATGGATAGATCATGCACCCGACTACTGTCTCAGTAGGACCATACTCATTGAGAATTTCGATTTGTCCGTTCCATTTCGCATGAATGGCCTCAGCCAGACTCACCTTCAAGTCCTCGCCGCCCACAATCACTCTCTTCACCGTAGTAGAAGGAAGCGCCATTTCTTGCAGCAAAAACAGATGGGCAGGTGTCAGCTTTACAACATGGGAGCGTCCATCGCTAAAGATTCGCGATAACACAAACTCTGAATCGGAGTGCGGATAGATAACCATCCGGTTTCCCTTCACCAACGGGCAGAAAATGGACGTAACCGTCAAATCAAATGCCAGTGATGAATAGAAAGCAAACGCTTCTTCCGGGCAGGAGAGATAGCGGTCTTTCGCCCACGAAATATAGTTGACTAACCCCCGATGAGTAACCATGACTCCCTTCGGATTTCCAGTAGAGCCTGAGGTATAAATGACATAGGCCAAATCATCTGGCTGATTAACCGATTCCAGGATTTCGCCACCATTGCGATACAGGGACAAATCACCAAGCTCCAGGATTACTTTGGACCACGAAATATCCTCTCTTCGCGAAGTGTGACGAAGCAACATGTCCGCTCCAGAATCAGACAGCAGATATTCAATGCGTTGAGAAGGGAGTTGAGGATCAATCGGAAGGTAAGCCCCGCCAGCTTTTAGCACTGCCATCAGCCCGATGATCATCTCTGGTGAATGATCTGCCAGCAACGCCACAATTACGCCAGGGCCAACTCCTCGGTTTCGTAACGACTGAGCGAGTCGATTCACTTGATCATGCAGTTCCTGAAATGTCAGCGTGCGCCCCTCTGACTCCAATGCAACTCCCTGTGGCAAGCGTTTTACTTGCTCTTCAAACAACTGGACAACCGTCTTCTCGCTGGGATAGGAAGCCGCTGTATCGTTCCACGTATTGAGTTGTAATGTCAACTCTTCGTCAGTTAGAAAGTCCAGATTGGAGAGCGGAATATCTGAATTCGAGATCATCTGATTAAGTAGCCTTACAAGATGATCCGCTATTCGGTCTATATCCTCTTCCGTGTACTCGGCTATCTTATAGTCCAATTCCAGCGTCAATCGTTCATCTGTTGCCCATTCTCTGATAATCACTTGGAGCGAATACAACTGGTGACCGTTGTAAAACTCCTCATTGGTCACGGGGTACCCGCCAAGAGTGAATGGCAGCTGCGTGCTGTAATAATTTACACAAATCTGAAACAGGCTGTCATAGCCATGTTTCTTCAGCTCCAACTCTTGAGCCAGCAAATCGTACGGATATTTCTGATGAAAAAAACAGGAAGTGAGTTCCCTGTTGACATATTTAACATAATCGAAAGCAGCCATTTCCATCGGCACTGCCAGACGAAAAGGCATCGTGCTGGTGAACATCCCGAATATTTTGCGCTCCACTTTGCCTGAACGGTTTAACAGCGGTGTACCGATCACGATTTCTTCTTGCCTCGCACAACGCTGAAGGTAAAGACTGACGACAGCCACAAACAAGGAATTTAGCGAGCATTTCATCTGGTCTGCAAACTGACGTATTCTTGTCGAATCTTCACGGTCGAATGCATAGACTTTGCGCTTTCCTTCGGTAGTATCTGTTGCCTTTTGTAATGTCGTGATCACAGGCAAGCTCTGAAACTTGTCCCGCCAGTATCGCTTGTCCTTTTCAAATCTCTCAGACTGAGAGTAGGTATGCTCCCTTTCGACAAAAGCTTGATAAGGGGGTTCATCTCCTACATGAACGGTACCGCCTGTCAACAACGTGTCATAATAGTGAGCAATTTGTTCTGTCATGATTGAAATGGACCAACCATCAGCAATCAAATGGTGTAGCTTTACAAAATACCCTGCTTCTTCGTCACTCAGTTGAATCAGACAAAAGTAGAACAGAGGATCTTGTCCGATCGAAAACGGCTTTGCAAACAAGGCTTGCAGGAATTGTCTGCACCGATCAGGGGCATTTGGTTCCTGTCTGAAATCAAACACCTGCAATGGCTGCGGTTCGTACTCTCCAACAAACTGAAGGACTGTCTCTTCCTCCTGATAGTTGAGTCGCAAAGCATCGTTCTTTTGAATGAACAGGTGAATGGCCGCTTCCAGTACATCCAGTTTTACCTTTCCCTGAATCCGCACCATCCCCCCTAACGTATGGACAGGAAGCTGTGGATGCATTTTTTCCGTATACCAGATACGCTTTTGTGGATGACTTAAAGGATAACCGACCTTCCATTGCTTCTTATCCTGGCGCAAAGCATATCCCCCTTTCTGAATTGTGCAGATGTAATCACAATCCAGTCATGGTAAAAAATCAAATCGGTTACAGATACTTCCATTTCCAACTATATAGATGACTCTTCTGTAGTGTCAAATGAATTTTCCATAAATTGTTATTTCTGAAAATTGGGTTAATTCTTCTCTTTCCCCTTTCTGTAGCGCTGCATAAAACAGAAAAAAATTTGTTCACTCTATTGATTTTGACTCTCTTTTCACGTAGGATAAAATGTAATATATTGGCAAAAACAGTTCCCCGGAAGGATGTATGTGATTAGATGTCTGTGACACTTCGTGAAGTAACTTTGGAAAACTGGGAAGAGTGTATTGAACTGGAACCTACTCCCGAACAGAGCGAGTTTGTTGCTCCGAACCTCTACTCCATCGCTGAAGCAAAGTTTCAAACTACATTTGTTCCTTTGGCTATCTACCATGATGACACGATGGTTGGCTTTGTCATGTATGGGCTTGACCCCGACGATGGCAACTACTGGATTTACAGACTCTTAATTGATGCGAAGTACCAACGACTAGGCTACGGACGTACTGCAATTTCGCAAGTCATTGATATCCTGAAAGCAAAGGAAGATTGTCAAAAAATTGTCATTGGTTATGCCCCGGCCAATGTCGCAGCTGAAAATCTTTACGCTTCACTCGGATTTCAAAAAAATGGCATGGTTCTGTTCGGGGAGACGATTGCAGAATTGAACTTTTAAGCAAATTTTCGTTACCCTAAAATGAAACAGCGGCGACCTAAGACCTGAAAATCAAGTCTTAGACTCGCCGCTGTTTAAAATTGTTTCCCGTATATTAAAAAAGCACACCATCCATGTGTCTGTAAACATCATGGTTAGTGTGCATTCGTTTTTGATATGGTGCCGGTGAAGGGACTTGAACCCCCACGGTTTCCCTCACGATTTTGAGTCGCGCGCGTCTGCCATTCCGCCACACCGGCAAGTGAAACTATGAATAAATTAGCACATCATCCAAAGAAAATCAATGGTGGGGAGAGACGGATTCGAACCGCCGAACCCGGAGGGAGCAGATTTACAGTCTGCCGTGTTTAGCCACTTCACTATCTCCCCACAATATGTGCTGTCTATCTTCTACGTCTACTCTCTTCAACCAGAAGCGACATTTATTAATTTATCATGAACTTTGTTTGACGTCAATATTTTTTTTAGATTAACTCTTTCTTCGCCAAGATCTCCTGTGCCCACTCGTGAAAAACGCGCAGTGCTTCGTCTACCTCTTGAAAGGTTGCTTCTCCTTCACAGGAGTATTCCGGGAAGTCTAGTATGCGGTTTTTGCGAATCTTCACTTGCCCTTCTTCACATTTTATCTCTAAGAAGTAGGGAACGGCTTCATCTATCCCATAACTGTTTTCTAAAAACTCGTAGGTACGTACCCACTCCAGAATTCGAATTTCCGATGCTTTTAAGCGAAGCACCTGCTCCAAGGACATAATCGTTTCATTCCCGTAGTAATACATGTTAATCAGCCCTTCTGCATGTAAATGGACGGAGCCGGAACTCCGCCCTGTTATTGATGTGAGAGATTAGATTGAGGATAGCAGCTCTCTCAGCTCTTTGACAATCACTTGCTGGTAGCCAGTGCCTTCTCCATACTGCTTGAGCATTTCGGCGCGCGCCACTTTGATCTTGTCCTCATAATCTGAGGCGTTTCGGTCCGGGTTTTGTTGCTTGAATGCCGTCATGATAGCTTGTACATGCTTTGGTCTCGGTCCCCATCTGGCGAGAACATGTCCACCCGTGTCTGCGAAAATAACAACTGGAATCGCTCGACCGCCCATTGTGAGAAACTCATCCATGAGATCGAGGTGTTCTTCCATCACCATCATTTCTACTGGCATATCTGTTTCTTTCAGGGCATGCAACACGACTGGCAAGTTGCGAACGACGTCACCACACCAGTCCGCAGCTAAAATCAAGCATCTAAGGTCATCACGATGCTGGAGAGAGGTAAAAAATGCACGGTCTTGTTCATCCGACCATGAGAATGCATCCGACCAGTTTTGGTATGTATCCTGATTTTTTGTCATGTTTTCCACAAACGCCTGTGGCTTGAGCCCCGTACGGAATTTATGTGCTACATTTGCCCCCATCTCTTCTCCTCCTTTTGTATCGCTCGCCTATTCTTGGTTTTTATTCGCTGCTTCGTTTGCTTCCTTTTCTTGATTAGCCAGCTCCATCATTTTTTGCAACAAGATATGTTGCGGCATGTGCATAAGACGCTCCAAGGGTACCTGAAGTGCTTCCGCCAGCTTGACTGCCGTCTCCGGTGATATTTGTAATGGACGCATGTCAATTTTGCTCCTTTCCCTTGTTTTCATCAGTCCCTTCAGTATAATACACAGCCGGTAAACCTACCAGCATGCAAGCCATAAGTAGGTATCCACATTCTAATAATCCCTTACTTTCTTAGGTAGTTGACTAAATATAAGTTCAACTAATTCTCCAAGTGGTGCCCACTCCTCATCAGGTTCACACCACCACCTGATTTCAATTTTATTGAATCCTCTATTTACTTTTAGTATGTAAGAATGTCCATCTAGTCCCATACTATATCTTTGAGGAATAATACTAATCTTTGACCCACAAAGTATCTCTTCAATTTTTTCTGCTATACTTTGCTCAACTGGGACTTCTAACACTTCATATGGCTCCATGAATGAAAACGTAGCATACCTAATCGAATATTTTAATTGATCTTCAGATTCCTTTGTATGCCCAAGATGTAAATATATTTCATTAAAACTTGATGGTGAAAATAACAGTTCAAGCATTATAGAAAAATTCGGCTTAGACAATGCTTTGTATTGCTCAGACAAAATCATAGAATTTTGCATCCTCTCATAGGTTTGAATCTATCGAATAATGAAATAGTTATAGCGTTTGTTCGCTCAAGAATTGGTGCGTCACCATGGAATACAGGGCATTTCATGAGTGGCAGTAAAAGTGATACTTATCCAGGTCGGCGACTTAACGCTGTTCTTAACGATGCTGACTGGTCATTTTGAGAGGGAATCCCACTCTCCTTTTTATGGTTGCTCTTCTTCATTGCTTATATTAATACTCGTTACCTTGTCTCCTTTTAATAACACTCTTAACGATGGATAAAAGACATTACCAGATGAACTTGAACCTGAAATCACCACATATTGTGTATCTGTATCCTTCCGTTTTTCATAGGCATAAGCACTTTGAAAACTTTGCATCACATCTTTTAGACTGCTTCCAATACCAAAACCACGATCTGTTTTGACGTCAGATGGCTCGTTAACAACTATGCTTACAACCCCGCCTTTTGGATTGTCTGGTGAGGGATTGTTCCCTCCTTTATAATAGAATGCAACGTATATATTTTGCTTTTCGTAGTGCCACAATGGAAAAGGCGTAGAGTTTAACATTCCTTTACTTGTTGGCTCCCCAAGTAGTTTGCGTACGGCTTCTGCTGAATCTCCAATATGAATACCCCCTAATGAAATATTCTCCTTAGTTAGTTCTCCTGAGCCGATTTCACTATCTTCATTTACAATCTTCATTTTTTTTAGGAGGTCTTCTTCAATTGGAACACTCCCATTTGAAACAGGCTGCACTTCAACATTTGAGCTGGTAGCAGGCGCACATCCAGCAAGTATTGAAAGTACGACTATACTCAAAAGTGCTTTTTTCATTATAATCCCTCCTTGATTAAATTCCTTTTCGCGTATCTTATCGTTCAAAATCGATCTGCATGCCCAAGATTTCTAGCATGCTTCTTGATGACTGGAATAAATTGATTTATGATTGTCATCACCGCTTCACTAGAATAAGACGATTTAGTACTCAAAACGTTCCTCTATATTGATTGAAATAATCGAGCCTAGATTGTTATACATTGTTATTTTTTCTTTCTATAAATCTGCTTAATTTCTTACATTGAAATGATACTCTTTCATGTCTCGTTAGGAAATGTTGGCTCTCCTGAACCACTTTTGTCACATTTCCCCACCCCTAACTCCTCATAAAAAATGAAAAAAGAGCCACCCGTAGGCAGCTCCAAATTGGAGGCAGGCTGTGGATCCCTTCTCACCGCACGAAGGGACTCTCTCTCGTGAACACACGATTCCGCACACGGAAAAGGACGAACTATTGCTTTTGCTTAGTGAGGATGCATGGTACACCAAAGCCGATCGCGCCAGGCTGGGACATTTGTTGCAGATATGCCATCCCTCGTGCGCATTGCTGCTTGCATACTTGACATGTATGGGACGTTACGATTTTCAGCTGTACTTGATTGGCGTGCTGTGGCGTATTCTTCTTTACCTTTTTGCCCTTGGCCATCCGTTTTCCTCCCTTTGCCCTGGATCACTCCAGTCTATGAAAGAGAACACCCCCGCTCTTTAGGCAAGCATACAAAATCAAGATATTCACCTGCAAAATGGGCTTTGTCATATGTGTCACAAATAGAAAAAGCCGCCGGAGGATGCTCTCCCAGCGACTAATCTGCGTTCATTATGGCTTTGGACTTAACAACTGGCGCAGTTCCAGCTCCAGTGTAGGCGCATCAACCATGCCAATTATCTTCTTTCGTATGATCCCATCCGCGTCAATCAAGTAAGTAGTTGGGAAAGCCATCACCTTGTAACGATTCGACACCGTTCCAGCTACATCCATCGGTATCGGAAATGTCAACTTGTAGTTGGTGACGAAGGCCACGGCTGTTTCCGGGCTGTCATTACTTGTGACGTTCACACCATACAGATCAACCTGTCCGCCGTATTTTTCATAGACTTTTTGTAAATCAGGCGCTTCCAGCTTGCATGGTCCACACCAGGAAGCCCAAAAATTCAAGACCAATGGTTTCGCCCTTTTTCCTTCTACTTTATACGTCTGCTGGTCCAATCCTGTCAGTGTAAAATGAGGAGCCGCAAAGCCAACTTCCGGTTTTTGAACCTCTGCTACGATTGCGGTTGTTTCTTGAGGTTTTTCCCAAACAGCAAGTCCTACCCCCAATAATACGATCACCGCGAGCAACAGCTTTTTCATTGTGTCACCTCTGCCCTACTGAGTTAGAATCCCGTAAAGCCTCCGTACATTTGAATGAGAACGCGTGTAATATCCGTCAGTTTATCTGTATACAGAAGAATACCGAACAAAATCATAATGGCTCCTCCGATTTTCATAAACAGGTCGGAATACTTCACAATCGCTTTCACCTTACTGATAAAGAACGTCATGACAAAAAATGGAATGGCGAAACCGAGCGTATACGCCAAGGTGTAAGCCAATGCGCTTGAAGGATTGGATACACCCATGACGATAATGCCAGAAAGAATGGGTCCCACACAAGGTGTCCATCCTGCTGCATACGTCATTCCCACCAGTATGGACCCAGTATACCCCAATGGCCTCGATTTTAAATCGACTTTAAAAGAGCGCATCATCCAATCCATTTTAAACACGCCAAGCATAACGAAACCAATAACAGCAAGCAAAATACCGCCCAGTTGACGAATCAAGTCCTGCTGGTCGGTGAACAAGCTTCCGATCCAAGATGTAGACAGCCCCAGCGCAACGAAAATGATCGAAAACCCGACAATGAAGAAAAAGGTATGCAAGAAGGCTTCCTTGCGAAAAACCGCTCTCCCTTTCTTTACTTCATCAATCGTTACCCCAGTTATGTAAGACAAAAAGGACGGATAAAGCGGCAGGCAACAAGGAGAAATAAACGAGAGAAAACCTGCTGCAAAAGCCACAAACACAGTAATATCGCCAGTCATATGTACCTCCGGTGGGTATTTTATCCACTATCCTCTCATTGTATCGAATCTTTTCCCCCTTCAAAAGTAGGAATGACACTTTGTCTTAAATCCGTGACATTTTAGTTTACATAATATTTATTATGTATTACTATTTGGCACAAAACGTAACAAGAGGATGGATAAATCTGGTCCACTTAAGAAAAAAGAGGCGGATGTACTCCGCCCCTTCCCTGCTATTCTTTTTCTTACTGAATCGTGACTTTGCCGCCATCTTGAAGCAGTGTTTGCCCTTTTACCACGATCTTTTCGCCGGCAGACAAGCCTGTCAAAATTTCAATCTGATCACTGGAGGATTTGCCTGTCGTGACCTCGACCTGTTTTGCAATGTCACCTTCCAGCTTGAATACATATTGTTTTCCATCGCGATCAAAAACTGCACCGCGCGTTACCACGATTGATTTTGCTCCACTTTCCCCAACGGTTGGGAAGGTTACATTCACAACCATATCGGACTTCAGCTCATTGGATGGGTTTGGAATCGTAATCTCCACTGGATATGCCTTGAGCTGCGAATCCATTACTGGACTCATTGCCGTTACTTTGGCATCAATCGTTTTTCCTGTCGATTGTACATTTACTTTTACGGTTGTTCCTACTTTTACTTTTGTGATATCTGCTTCTGACAGATTCGCTTTTACCAGAAGTGGGTTCGTATTAACAACGACCACAACCGGCTGCTGGCCTGCCATTTGACCAACTGCACCGTTTACGCTCGAAATGTATCCGTTGATCGGAGATGTCACAGTCGCATTCGCCAATTGCTCACGAGCATTTTGCAGACTTACTTGCGCTTGCTGTACAGAGGCTTCGGAAACTTGCACGCTTGTTTTTTGCCCCGCAGATTGCAATGTCTGCTGCGCGTTATCATAAGAGGTCTGTGCCGTTGTCAGCTGGGAATTTGCCTGCTCCATCTGTTGCGCGGAAATCGCTCCTTGTGAAAAGAGCTGTTGCATCCGCTGCTGGTTGACTTTTGCATCCTGAAGAGCAGTTTCTGCCTGCTTCAGACTATTTTTCGCTTGAACCAAGCCTTGATCAGAGCTACTGCCTGCTTGATTTAAGCTGGCTTTGGATACGTTGTAGGATGCTTCTGCTTGCTTGACACCGTTCACCAGATCTTTTTCATCGAGCTTGAACAATACTTGACCTTTTGTCACGTGTTGGCCCAGTTTGACTGGCAGGGAAGAAATTTTCCCACCCATTTTCGGGGAGACTTGCACTTCCTCACTCGGCGCCAGCTTTGCCGTGAGACCAGAATCCGATACGACCGTGCCTGTAGCAACAGTTTCAACCTGTACAGGGGTTGCCGCTTCCACCTTTTCCGTAGGCGGCGTTTCCGCTTGCGGGCTGGAGCACCCTGCCACTAGCGTGATAGCCAGCAATGCCAAAATGACGGGTTTTTTACTTATTTTCATGAATGTCCCTCCTCTTCCCACAAACGTCTTACGATTCCAAAGCGGGATTGATTTTCTTTTGTTTCTTTTCAAGTTTCTTTTCGAGTTTCAACTTGCGCTTCAATCGTCTCTTTTTCCCTACATCATCAAACCAAGAAGCAACGACAGGAACCAGAACCAGTGTAATCAATGTAGAGAACCCAAGACCGAAAATAACCGTCACGGCCATTGGTGCGTTCGTCTCAGATCCAGCGCCTCCAGAGAACGCAAGTGGTCCAATCGCAAGAATCGTGGTGAGTGTCGTCATCAAAATCGGACGAAGACGAATCGGTCCTGCATGCAGGATCGCATCATACAGCTCCATACCTTTTGCACGCAGTTGGTTCACGTAGTCGATCAACACAATCGCGTTGTTCACGACCAGACCAATCAACAAAATGTATCCGATCAAAACCCCAACGCTGATCGTTGTCCCCGTCGCCAATAATCCAAGCAGAACGCCTGTAACCGTTGGTGGCACGGAGAACATGATGATAAATGGGGTGTATAACGATTCAAACTGCGCAGCCATTACCATATAAAGCAACACGACTGACAGTACAATCGCGAGAGCAAGGCTACTGAATGATTCCATCATTTCTTCACTTTGCCCGCCAAATTCGACTGTGTAGCCATCCGGGAGATTCAGCTTCGCAATTTTCTCTTGCACTTCGCGTATGACAGAGTTCAGGTCACGCCCTGCCAAATCACTCGTTACTTGAACTTCACGGCTTGAGTTGGCACGGTTAATCGATACTGGCACATCTACCTTATTGATAGTCGCAACCGAGGTCAGCGCGATCTGTGCCCCACCAGGAGTGGAAATTCGCATATTGTTCAAGAAGTTGATATCTTCCTGAAACGATTTTGGCAGCTTGAGGTTGACATCAATCTCATCATCCCCCGTGCGATAGTACGTTACCGTTTGACCTTGGAAGGAAGTGCGAACACTGGTGAGAATTTGTCCTGTCGTCAATCCGTACAAGCTCGCTTTCTCAGCATTGATCTTCACTTCCAGCTCTTGTCTTGATTCTTCCAAGCTGGTTGTTACGTTACTCGTACCAGGTACTTTCTCAATTTCACCTTTAATGATACCACTGATGTCTTTCAGTACGGCCAAATCATCCCCGCTAACCTTCAATTGAATGGGGGAACCCGTAGACATACCGGCTGGTGCACTTACCTTAATTTCGGGTCCAGCAATATGCTTTAGCTTTCCCTGGAGATCCATCACAATCTCATTGGCGGAACGTGTGCGCTGGTCGAGATCTACCAGCATCAGGCTGATCGTTCCCTGATTGGATGACAATGTACTCGCTATCGGCGATACATTGCTACCGACCGAAGTCGCTACAATTTTCTTCTCCGGTACGGTGTTGGCAATTTCCTCCACCTGTCTGGTTACTTTCTCAGTTTCAGCCAGAACGGTACCATTTGGCATTTTGATGGAGATGTTTACTTGACCTTGGTCCATGGCCGGGATAAATTCTGCCCCGATCAATGGCGTCAATGCCAGTGAGCCCACCATCATGACGACCGAAGAAATCATGACTGTTTTACGATGGCCCAAAGACCATTTTAACAATCTTTGGTAGCCTTTTTCTACTTTGCTAAATCCAATGTTGAACCAAGTAACCGGATTGATTCCACGATAGTTCTCATGATGCGTATGGGACGGAATTTTGTTCAAAATTCTCGAACTCAGCATCGGCACGAGCAAAATCGAGAATACAAGCGCCGCAATATGTGAGTAAACAACCGTCAATGCAAGTGGTCCAAACAACTCAGAAGCAATACCTTCAGTGAGGGCAATCGGCAAGAATACGCAAATCTGCGCCAAAGCCGAAGCCATTACTGCCGTACCTACTTCTTTGGAACCATCCAAGGCGGCTTCCATCATACCTTTTCCCTGTTCTCGATGACGGAAAACATTCTCGAGCATAACAACCGCAAAGTCAATCAATGATCCCAATCCCAATGTCAAACCGGAGAGGGAAATCAGGTTGATCGTCTGTCCAGACATGTACATCAGCAAGAACGTAGCAACGATCGATACAGGAAGTACGATGACCGCAACGACTGTGGATCGCAAGCTGCCCAAGAAGAAGAACAGCAAGATCATACCGATACCGCCACCCAACAGGGCATGTTCAGCGGTCGTGTAAACGGAATCCTTAATGTAGATGGATGTATCTAGAGTCGTAATGATTTCTACGCCTGCTGGCAGCTCGCTTTTGATTTTCTCCAGCTCAGCTTTTACATCATCTGCTACCTCAATAGTGTTTCCGCCAGAAGCTTTTGTCACTTTAATACCCAAGCTAGGTGTTCCATTGACGTAACTTATTTGCGTTACATCTTGATGCGTGTCTTTTACTTCGGCAATATCGCTGAGCCTGATGGAGTTTCCTCCGACAGAGATTGGTGTCAACGCGATTTGTTCGACATCGGCAAACTCACCTTGTACACGGATATTGAGCTTGGCGTCACCCTCGCGTACCGCTCCACCGGAACCTGACAAGTTGCTGCCCTGTAAAGCCTGCTGAACTTGGTCGAGTGACAATCCATACGCCGCTAGTTTGGCTGGATCGACGGTAACATCGATGATCCGGCTTTGTCCGCCGCTGATGGAAGCAGATGCGACTCCATCAATACGCTCCAAGCGTGATTGGATCATATCCTCTGCCATCTTTTTCAATTTGTTGATATCTTGCTCACCCGTCACCGCAAACTGGATGATCGGTGTACTGTTCGGATCAATGCGCAGTACGCGTGGCGCTCTAGCTGAGTCAGGCAAAGAGCCACGAACCTGATCTACCTTCTCCCGCATGTCGAGAGTCGCCTGATCAAGGTCTGTCCCCCAGTTAAACATGAGAATAACCTGCGAAGCGCCTTCCATCGATACCGATTGTATACTATCTAAATCGGATACCGTTGCAAGTGCGTCCTCAATCGGCTTCGTGACCAGTTTTTCTACCTCACTCGGAGATCCGCCGTCAACGGATGTAACCACGACAGCAACCGGGAAGTTCAGGTCCGGCATGAGATCAATGGCCAAGCGAGGCAGTGAAACGAAACCAAAAATCAGCATGGCCAGAGTCAACATAATCATGGTGACCGGGCGTTTAATCGATAGTTCAGAAAGATTCAATCCACTCACCTCTTCTTTATATATCTGCTAATTTTTTGTGACAAATAGTTCGCATAACGAAATGAAGAAGGTGAACTTCGAGTAACATTTCGTTTAACGAAACATAAAAGGGTGAAACCATTTTAAACCGTTTGTGAATTTCCCCATTTCACATCTCGCTGTCGGTATAAACGCTCTGTCAGTGACACCCACACAACTCGTCGATCTGCTTGGTCTCGGAACCTGCGTACCAGGTTTTCCTGCTCCAACCGGTTAATGAGACCGGAAGTTGTGCTGTATGAAAGACCGACAGTCTTACTTATGTCCCCCATCGTTTTTGGCCCGTTTCCAAGCTGCTCCAGAATCAAGACCTGCTGCCAGGTTACATCGCTTGTATCCAGCTCTTGCTCAGAAATCGTGGTAAACAAAACACTGGCTTCTTGCAGGAGTTTTGCCAACTGAATCAGTTCTTTCATGAGAACCTCCCTTGCCATCCTACTTAACCACTTCCACCCATAACTAATCATTTATTTCCCAAAAATAATTTTACTGAAATGTATATGTAGTGAAGTCTACCCAGGGGTAGATTTCTGACAAGGATTTATCTATCTGGAGATAGACGACAACGCATGCTAGAATGAAGTTAAGTGATTATCCGGCAGAGAAAGAAGGACTTCTCATTGTTGAAGATAATGATGAAAGCCATACAAAAACGTTTGCTGATCATGTGGTTTTCCATCTTAATTGTATTAGCTTTGCTTCCTGATTCATTTAAACGGGAAACTCCGTTGCAATTTTCCCTTACCATTGTACTATTTATTTGTTACCTTGTGGTATTTTGGACTTCCAAGAAAAAATGGAAGCCTTTCCAATTCGAGTTAGTGACAGTCGTGCTGGGAATGGTCTCCTTACTAAAATCTCTCATCTTGGGTGGAGAGGGCTTCGGCTTGATGCTCCCACTCGCTGTTTTTATCGGTTTTCACATTCATGGACACCGTGCGTTGGCCTATGCTACTTTTTTTGGTACGTGCAGTACGCTTTTTTTGTATTTTGAAGAAAACCTAAAATTCACCCATATCATCTCTTATATTCTTACGTATGTGGGTTGCTATATCGGCGCACGTGGCTATCGAATTCAAACAGAAGCATATGAAACCAACCAACAGCACCTGCAGCAGCTACAAAAAACTCATACAGAGTTGCAAGAGGCGCACTTACAACTTCAAGAAGCTGCGCTTCATTCTCTTCAAGTAGCGGTTCTGGAGGAACGAACGAGAATTGCCCGTGATATTCACGATGCATTGGGCCATAGCTTGACTTCACTCATTGTCCAGCTACATGCCTTAAAGTATATGTTGCAGGATGGACCTGACAATGCACAAGAAGCCGTGCGCAACATGCTCGGTGTTGCCAAGCAAAGTCTGGAGGATATTCGCACGTCAGTCCATACACTGGCTCTGGATAAAACCTCCTTGGGACTTACGCCTCTGCGGGCTCTTTTGTCGCAGGCTCAAAAGCATACAGGAATAAAGATGGAGCTGATATGCTCCGATTTGGACATCCCACTCTCTCAGGAAATGACGATAACGTTTTATCGAATTTTGCAAGAAGCGATCACCAATTCCCTCCGTCATTCTGACGCAAAAGAAATACTCGTCATCATTGAACAAAAGAAGGACATCCTTTTGTTGTCCATCCGCGACGACGGAAGTATCACGAGCGACCAAAAAATCAAACCTGGCTTTGGCCTAACTGGCATATCTGAGCGAATTCAATTATTGAACGGAACTCTCGCCTATCGCATACGAGAACCCCACGGATTCCAACTCGATTTCAGCTTTCCAATTCGCCAGACTGAACCTGAAAGGAGCATGCGAACATGACCGGTAAACAAAAAGAAGGAGCCATTCGCGTGGTCCTAGTAGATGACCAAACCATGATTCGCCAAGGTTTAGGTTATGTCATTCAAATGCAATCCGATATGGAAGTAATTGGAGAAGCTTCCGATGGTGTAGAAGCAGTAGAACTAATTGGCGCCCTCGCACCTGATGTCGTTTTAATGGATGTTCAGATGCCCAACAAGTCTGGAATTGAAGCCACCAGGGAAATCATGCAACAGCATCCTCGCACGAAGGTATTGATTCTTACCACCTTTGACAATCACAATTATGTGGTGGAAGGGATTCGCGCTGGTGCTATTGGCTATATGCTAAAGGATGCCGACTCTCAGGAAATGCTTGATCTGATTCGCAGAGCCCACCAGGGAGAAGCACTCTTCCACACCGTAACAGCTGCAAAGGCCCTTGCCGAAGCTCTGCAAGGTCAACGTGAGACACCAGATTCGACGACCACCTCCCAATCAGTCTTGCTAGATGAACTCACGGATCGAGAACTGGATGTACTTCAACAGATCGCAAATGGCTATCGAAATGATCAGATTGCGCAAAACTTGTTTATATCAGAAGGCACTGTAAAAACACACGTTCATCGGATCTTGCAAAAAATGGGTGTCGAGGATCGTACACAGGCAGTAGCAAAAGCTCTGCGGCACAAAATCGTGAAATAAATCTGATCGTTTTAGGCAGGAGGATTGAGTGGAATCAAGTTTCCATCCTCCTGCTTTAAGCTGACGGAAAATCTCTCCACCAGCTGTGCGCTAGACATCGCTTCAAATACGGTAGCAGCCGCTTTCTTCGTATCGATCACCCGGCAAATCACTGCCAATGTCCTCTCACTGTCTTCCCCACCGTCGCTGTGGCCATTCCCTGTCTTTCCCAAGCATTCGTCCAACAGCTGTTCGATAAAATAGCGCATTTCAATCTCTGACTCACACAAATGGGGAAAGCGAATGATCATCGGATGGAAATCGTTCTCTTTCATGACCCGATACCCTTGTTCTTTCATCTGTTCTGCCCAGCTTTGTAAAACCTCATCAGGCCTTCCCTCGATCTGCTCCGCTACTACCGCAAAATAGTCGCCAATTTCTCCGACATTTCCGTAATGAACAGTGTAAAGGTGCTCCGATTCGTCATACCAAACCTCCCAGTAGCTCCACCTCGTTTCGTTTTTTTTCAGCATCCGTATCACCGTTGTTCAACTCCGTTCAAATTGTAACCGTTTTGTAAATTATTCCACTGATCGACACGCTTTGACAACAACTAACAAAAAGATTGATTCGAAAGACTTGCAACTTTTTTGCTAATAGGACCATTCGCTCACTCAAACATAAAAAAAGACGGATATTCGATCCGTCTACAGTCACAATATTTTTTTGTTTTTTCAGGAAATTGAAAGAGGTAAACGAATCTCAAAACGGGCTCCTTTCCATTTCGGAGAGTTTTCCGCATAGAGTTCGCCACCGTGATCCGCGATGATGCGTTGTGTCGTAGACAAACCTAACCCCGTTCCCTCTTGTTTGGTCGTATAAAAAGGAACGAATAAATTTTGCAGGCAAGAATCTGATAGACCAGGTCCGTTATCTTCCACAACAATGATGACTTGATTGAGAGATGAGTACACTTTCACATGAACGAGATTGCCCTGGGTCATCAATGCTTCAAGCGCGTTTTTCAAGATGTTCAAGATAGCTTGTTTGATTCGCGAACGATGACCAAACACATGCCACTCGCCTTGTGCAATGTCCAGTTCAAGCTTGATTCCTCTTCGATTTGCTTCTGGCTCCAGTAAACGAATGACGCCATATAATTCGTCCATCACTAAGAAACGTTCCGATACGATTTTATCATCCCTGTACCGGGCCAAAACAAGAACATCGTTCAACAGCCCATCAATGCGTTCAATTTCCGTTAAGATAACAGAAAAATAAGATTCACTACGATTTGCTTCCCCTTGCTCCCGCAACAACTGAATGAAGCCCTTAATGGCCGTCAGTGGATTCCGAATCTCATGTGCCATCCCAGCAGCCAGTTGCCCAACTGCTGCCAGCGCTTCACGCTTGCTCAATTCTTCTTCGTACTTTTTGCTTTCCGTAACATTCCGAAGAACGGCGATCGCTCCCCACATTTCTCCATTATAATAAATGGGGCTCGTACTAACTGTCGTCCACTTGCCTCTGTATTCCGCAACATAATGCCCAGACTGCCCGCGTTCAATCACCCACTGGACAAAACGCTCGCTTACATGAGGGCGAAGGGCATGATCAATGTTTCGACCAATGAGTTGATTCCGATCTACGCCAAATAAATGACAGACAGCGTAATTCGCTTCAATGACTCTTAACTGGCGGTCGATCATCAAGACGGCAATATCACTGGACTGCAGAACCAATTGGACAAGCTCCTGTTCAGCGAGCATTGTAACATCTTCTCCTTTGGCCGAGCTTGTAGGAGAAGTTGGGGTTTTCTCAACCGGAAATTGTTGCGAATTTTTGTTGAAGACAACGTCCATTTGATGCAAAATGTAGTCCATCGATTGATAGAGACGAATCTGTGCTTGCAAAAGCTCTACTCGCTCCATTTCCGCCGTGGCAAGAGAAAATGCGTTATTATTCATCTCTTCCATAATAACATCTCGACACTTGCGCAAAAATTGCTGCAAATAAGTAAGATTCATTCCAAGCAACGAAAATTTGTACGCCATTTCGCTCCATTCTCGCTCGTATGCATACGTGTCAACTACTTTTACTACTTCAATCCATTTCGTGATTTGCTGAACAAACAAAGCCTCTGTATTTTCGCGGTCTTCTAGAAGCAAAGCAGAGTAATGATGATCTGAAAGAAAGGAAAACGTCTTGGCCACCGCCGCAGGGACCAAATGAGTAAGATACTTAGTTATTCGATTTTTCAAAACACTCTGGCTCCTTTTCTCCGTGCTTCATTGAGGCTATTTTTCCAAGTATGTATAGGCTCTATTATGAACGTAATTGAGACAAGATGTAAAGCGGCTTGATGAAGAGAATGACACCTTCACCTCCTAAACATGTTTGTCTGAAAACGCTTTCCCGCCATTTTCTATCATATCACGATCGAGCATAAAATGGTAAAGAATGTTTATTATTCAACCATCTAAAAAGCATTTGCCCCCGTAGAGACAAATGCTTTTGCTTTATGAATGGGATTTGACAGCGTAATTGCGCAAATCCGATTTCACCGGGCTATTTGGGTTGGTTCCTGTATGCGCGCGCTTGAAAGCCTCGCTTTCTGTCCAATTTTTAAATGATTCCTCATCTGTCCACTTCGTAAAAACAACGTATTCGTCACCTTCCGTTGGTGCCAGAAAAAGGAACTCCAAAAAACCAGGAACCTCCTTCATCCGTTCCCCCCCATTACCAAATGCACGTTCCAAATGGGATTGGTAGTCTGCTGGTACAGTCAGTCTGTTCATGGATACATACATGATGGTCACACGTCCTTTTCATTGGGTTCATCTACTAACTCCCATTATACTACTCCTTTTAGCGAAAAACCTAAAAACCGCAAACGCTATTCGCGCCTGCGGTTGATTTGTTGCTCGAGCATAATATCCATCAACAGTGTATCCTGCAACGGATCTTTCGGGTCTACCGTCAGCAGAGCAGCGACTGCGGCCATCGCACATCGAACGGATTGGTAGGAATAAAAGGCATCTCGCTCCGATTCGTTGAACAAAGATATATCCGATCGCTCCTGGGGCGGGTATGGGAAGTCAGTCTCGACACCAGCACGATCCAGAACAATGAGTGCCTGTTTAATCGCAAGCAATGCCGCGCTGACACTAATGCCGTATTCTTGGCGTAGATCTTCCCACACCTGAAAAGCTGATTTTTCTACCCTTTCCTGATTGGGGCGCGTAATGATTCCTGTTTTGCGGCCTTCTTTCAATAACCAATCCACAAAAATATCGTTGCGTGGAGGAAAAGCGTATACTTGCAGCTTCATTTCCAATTCTGTGGGGTTATCCTTGGCAAAACGCGCGTGAGCCAACGACATTTCGTAACGCCTGGACGGATGCCCAGGAACCGTGACAAAGACCGTATCTTGCCGCACAGCTGCGATTTGCAGCTTGGTTCGCGCTGGTATCCTGCCTTGAGGTGCCTTTTCCCTGCGAATATTACCGGGAATCAATTCTACGCCGAATTGATGGTACTCCAGCGGTGACTCTATCCAAGGAATAGGCTCTCTCGTCTGTATTTCATATAGCCCGTTAAACGTCACCCATTCGCCCGGGCGACGCTGGCTGCGAACCAAAACAGCATGAACTTCCTTTTCTGGTGGCAATTCCGTATCTTGATCCTCCGGTGGAGGATGCATACGCTTGTGTTCGATAAGAATGCAGTCGGTCATGAACAATCGCTCGAGCAATTCCCGCTTGCTCACCCATTCATATCCGATGCGGTAAATCCGATTTTTCATCGGCTTCACCTCCTTTTGATCGCTATGATTACAGCATCCTGGTTTGTTTCTATTACCCTACCATATGTAATCGTCGCTTTGTCCGTGCTAACGAGATCTTACAATCCGCTGTAGAGCTTGCGCTGCTTCTTCAGGTGATTCGGCCTGGCTGATCGCACTGATAATCGCGACTCCATCGGCACCTGCAGCAAGCACTTCAGCGGCATTTTCCAGTGTGATGCCACCAATCCCGACGATAGGCAAGTCATTACCGACTGCCTTACGGATCTCCTCTAGCCCAACTGGTCCGATAGGCTCTCCAGCATCTGCCTTGGACCGGGTAGCGAACATCGCTCCTACACCAATACAATCGACGCCACCGTTTTGGGCAGCGAGCGCCTCTTCGACCGTACCTGCCGAAACACCGATGTACATCTCAGAGCCAACTTTGGCGCGTACTTCTGCCAATGCCATGTCATCTTGCCCGACATGGATACCGTCTGCCTGTAAGCCAATCGCCAGTTCCACATCGTCATTCACAAAAAATACGGTATCGTGGTCACGGCATAGCTGTTGTAATTGTCTGCCCAGCTCATATTGTTCCTCGGCAGTCAGCTTGCTTCCTTTATCACGCAGCTGAAGCGTGCCCACTCCTCCGCGCAATGCAGCTTCCACGGTTTGCACGGTCATTTCGCTGGAATACTCGCAGTCCTGCGTACCAACGACAAGGTATACACCCATTTTTTCCCGAAGTCTTTTTATATCACGCATGCTTTATTTTCCCTCCCAACGATCCAATGCCTCTCGATAAGCGCTGGCTGCTGACTTGGCATCAGTTGCATCTGTGATCCCCGATAAAACAGCAATGCCCGCACAACCTGCTTCCAAAACTTGCGCCGTCCGCTCCGGGGTGACACCACCGAGTCCGATGATCGGCACCTGCCATCTTGCCGTCATTTGCGCGAGTTCGATTGTTCCTCTTGGTGCCTGACCCGGCTTCGAACCACTCGCAAAAATATGTCCGTAGAGCAAATAATCGACTTGTGCGGCAATGGCTTGCTGTGCTTCCTCCACGGAATGGACGGAACGCCCTATTTTTTGACCAGTTTTCAGTACCATTCTCGCTTCCACAGGGCACAGGCTATGGTATGCCAGGTGAGCACCTGCACAACCCGACGCTGCAGCCACGTCCACTCGATCATTCACAATCAAGGACGAAAGGGGGATGACATTCGCCAATGCCTTTACCCAGTCCATGCATTCCTTTGCGGTACGCTGTTTTTCCCGTATGTGTAAAAAGTTCATACCACCTGCATAAGCAGCTTCTGCCATTCGCAATACGTCATCAAGAGAATGCCGACCGCTCGTAATCACATGCAGCTCACGTGTGCTTGACATCAGGTTGGACACCGCCTCCAGCGAGTGCTGTCACACATTCCTGCAGCCATTGCGTCGTTCGGTCTTCTTGTTCCGTCGGCGACTGAGCCAACAGCTCAACCACGAGCCGACGCAAGAAAAATGCTTGTTGCAAGGTAAGTGGAAAAGTAATATTTTTCGGCTTGGTTTCCTGTTTCTCCAACGTTTCTATGCCCGCCAACAAAATATCACCGATGGATTCCACGAGTTCGTAAAACTGCTCATTTTGCTTCAAATCGTCATAGCAGCCATCATATAGTCTGCACAAAAGTAAAAACGCCTGTGACGACAAGGTCACCGGCTGTACATTCTGCATCGGTTCCGTCATACGTTTCCCTCCACTCACTAGAAAAAAACAAAATCTATTATATCACATCATGACCTATATCCATTAAGAAAACCGCTGATTGCTCAGCGGTCTTTTGCCGTTCCTTCATTTCGATCATTATGGTTCGATTGTCGCAAATTTGTGTTGCGATCTTTTTCATCCAACGTTTTTCCACGGTTTTTTCCAAGATCCTTGCTGTTGTTGTTCTTTCCCAATTGATTCACCTCCTACGTCGTACATAGGATAGCGTAACCAATTCGGGGCACTTTATTAGCTAGTTGCGAGTAGTCTCTTGCGTTTGTAGATCGCGTAGCCGATGGCAAACGGTACACGCCACCCGAGCAAAAACACCAGCGTAATAAAATAAGTCACACCTGCAAAAACAAGCGTAGTCGGTACCCCTGTCCACCAGGAGCGGATCAGTAAGCCGATTGGTGCAGCTACTGTCCACGTCATTAGTGCAGATAATAATTGTCGGCCCGCAGATTCATACGTTCGCTGCCCATAGCTCTTGAAAAGCAGAATCGCGATGATCCATCCCACCAGGAAGGGGGCCAATGTTTCGAGAATCCCCATGACCGTAACAGGGTAGTTATGAATGATTTTTCCATAATAAACAAAAAGCACAAAAGCGATCAGATCTCCGAGCAACAATAAATAGCCCGGTGTCGACAAACGCAGTCTCATGTATACCCTCTTTTCCGGGTCTTGGCAGAGTAAACCCTCTTGGTTCACCCCTATTGTACACATGCGCTGAACGCCCTTCAATCAATCCAAGCCTTTATTCACCAAACAGCAACAATTGCAGCTTTTGCTTGGCTTCTGGCCATTCACGGTCGAGTATGCTGAAGTATACCGAGTCGCGAATGTATCCATCTGGCATCACCATATGATTGCGCAGGACACCTTCTCGAACGCCACCGATTCGGGCAATGGCACGTTGCGAATTCAAATTGCGCGAATCTGTCTTGAGCTGTACGCGAATACAACCTAGTTGTTCGAAGCAGTGGCGCAGGAGAAGCCATTTACATTCTGTATTGACGCCCGTTTTCCAGACAGATGGGGTCAGCCATGTAAACCCGATTTCCAATCCGCGATCCTTTTTTGCTATTCCTAAAAATCTCGTGCTCCCGATGATCTGCTCATCTGTTTGGCGAATAATCACGAATGGCAATTCTGTTTGGGCTTGTTCATTATGTAAAGCCTGCAAAATAAAAGCCTGAGCATCTTCTCTTGTTCGAATGGTAACGGACATATGCGGCCAAATCTCTTCGTAGGCACCTGCCTTCCAGATATCGTCTACATGGGCCATTCTAAGCGGCTCCAATCGGACCAGGTTGCCTTTCAAGATAACAGGTTCAATGTTTAACATGTCTGCCTCTCCTCTACTGTTCTGCTTCATCCATCAAGCAGTACAGCTTCCCGAAATTTTTCCAATGATACGGGCTCGCGAGGACACTGTCAAGACAAAATAATACTTCCCTCTGCGCTTTAAGAAGATTGGGATTAGCAACCACAAAAGCGCACAAACCAGAAAAACAGCGTAAATTGAAGATTTAGTCTTGGCTTTCTACGACCGATTTTTCGGGTTTTTCCAATCTAAAAAGGCTCATATCGGCAAATTCATCCGAATATGAACCTTTTTCCTTTTTGGTACTTCCAGATTTGGATATTAGTTAATTCAAGTAATATAAAATTATAGATTTAACCAGAAATCCAAAATATGTATCCAGTAAATAAATCTAGGATTCTTTTAATAGGCCATAAATTATTTAAAACGTTATCCCATTGTGTTTACGATTAATCCAATATGAGTAAAATAATTCATAATACCGAACGCTGTCCAGATAATACCAGTAATGGTCCAGACACCTTTATTTAATTTAGCCATACTTTCGTTTGGTTTTTCTTTTTGATTAACAGCGAATAAGATTGCTCCAACTCCTGTAAGAGCAAGTAAAATAGACATAAATGTTGCTTCAACCATTGGATAGGCAGCGAATAATCCAGAAATAGGTTCTTCCGGAGGAGCGGCAAATAGTTGAAAAGTTACGCCAGCACAACCCATTGCAATAAGAGAACAACCCATTGCTATTGCAAAATAAGATAATGGTTTTAATAAATGTGGTAAACTTCTCTTTAAGTTTTCCGATACTAAAGCTGCATCATTCATATCAATCCCTTGTTTTATATATGAATTTGCCTTTCTCCATAAGAGAATCGTTATTGCCAATAGAAGAACCCCAAAAGCTAAAGATGATTCACCAAAGATAATATCATCAAATGGAAATCCAATTTTTGAAAGTGGCCAAGTTAAAGTCATATGTAAACCCGTTAACGTTAATATGAAACCGGGTATTCCAAAGCCAATAGCCCACCCTTCTAAATGTCCAATTTTATTAGCATGTAATTGCGAATAAAATTTAACAATGGATAATAAAGCAACACCCACTGATACAGACATAATCGTATTGTATACTGCTGTTGTTTCCCAATGTATAACCATAAGTTATACCCCCTCCTTGTTGGTTTAATATAACTTTGTTGGTTTAATATAACTTTCTATCATTTCAGTTCAAATTTCGAAGGAAAATATTTCCTACTATTTATTATGGCAATGTTAGTAAAGAATTATTATAAACCAAGAAGTCTATTATGGGTATTTTTACATATCTTGCACCCCAAGCTTCCATTCGATTTGAATTTCTAGTTGCATCACTAACAGGGACTTTGTGCAACATACTATGCAATTATTTATCTAAAATGATTGTTACACACCCCAGTGTCAATTTTAAACCAAAGAAGATATGGACAATTCCTGTAGCTATATCAGTGTTTTAGATTTTATACGTAAAATAAAATTGCTGATTACAATCTTGCTTTTTTGTCTAATCTGTTTGTGAGTGAGAAAAATTTCAGGAGGGATTGTATGACAAATAATAAGTGGAATTTAGATACTGCACATAGTAGTGTTGATTTCAAAATTAGGCATATGATGGTGTCTAAAGTCAAAGGTACGTTTCGAACTTTTGAAGCAACAATAGATGCTGATCTTGAAGACCTAACAACAGCAACAATTGAATTCTCAGTAGACGTGAATAGTGTCGATACACGTAACGAAGACCGTGATAATCACTTGCGTTCAGGTGATTTCTTTGATGTTGAACACTTTCCTAAAATGACGTTCAAATCGACTAAAATCACGAAGAAGAGCCCTGGTGAATATGAAGTAACTGGGGACTTAACCATTCGTGGGACCACTAAACCAGAAACGTTTCTTGTTAGTTACGAGGGAAGCGGCAAAGATCCTTGGGGAAATGAAAAAGTAGGTTTTGAGGCTAGTGGGTCAATTAGTAGAAGTGAATACGGGCTCACCTGGAATGCGGCATTAGAAACGGGGGGAGTATTAGTGGCAGATCAAGTACAAATTTCACTGGACATACAAGCAGCAAAACAGGGAGCTTAAAGGTTTACGTAGAATAATAATTTCTCGTAAATTTGGACTTCTCTAACTGGACTCAAGTTTTCAAGAATGAACAAATGACGACAAAGAAAATAAAAAATCCTGTTATGACAAGGCTTTTTCATAACAGGATTAAAAAATCAAATTACACTTTTAGTTATAATAGGATGTCAAAGTTAAGTATAAACAGTGACAGCATTCATTATAACTCACACAATGCTTTTTTGCCCACCTGCTCTTCAATTGAAGACGCAACAATAGAAGAAAACGGCGAAGCATATCGTTGCAGGCTGTCTTTTTACGACGAAAAATCAGGTATTAGGCCTTCTTTCCTCCAATATAATGTTACAACTTGTATTCAAGACAAACTAGGGCGCTTGTCCGAATACGAGACATCTTGAAGAGAAAAGGAGGGAAAGAAATGAAAACGCAGACAGTATCAAATGGAATTGTGACCCTGACAAAAGAAGGCGAAAAGGCAATCAAGAACAGTCCGCTTTATAATGAAGGTCTTCGGCCAACGACGACAGCAGAACACAGCTGGACTTCCTACAACTTCGCCAGCTTGTGGATCGGTATGTCGATCTGTTTGCCGACGTATGCAATGGCGGCAGGGTTAATTTCCTTGGGTATGAACTGGTGGCAGGCCATTTTGACGATTATTCTCGGTAACTGTATTGTCCTTATTCCCATTCTCCTAAACTCTCATGCCGGGACGAAATTTGGCATTCCGTATCCAGTATTTGCGCGCCTCTGGTTCGGCTCGAAAGGAGCGCACATCCCTGCTGTCGCACGCGGTTTGATTGGTGCTGGCTGGTTCGGCATCAACTGTTGGTTCGGAGGTGCAGCCATCGATACGCTCCTCATGTCGATGACAGGCTGGGCAAATGTTCCCGGACATCTCTGGATATCCTTCTTCGCATTCTGGCTCTTGAACGTATGGGTCGCTTATCGCGGTCCGGAAGCGATCAAAAAAATGGAGGCTTGGGCTGCTCCCGTCCTGATCATTATGAGTTTGGCTCTCCTCGTTTGGGCGCTTACGAAAGCAGGCGGATGGGGACCGATGCTCTCGGCACCTTCGAAATTCACTACCAATGCAGAATTCCTGAAGGTTTTCTTCCCAGCATTGACGGGAGCGATTGCTTTTTGGGCAACAATGGCCCTCAACATTCCGGATTTCTGTCGGTATGCCAAAAGTCAAAAAGCCCAAATCATCGGACAAACCTCTTCGTTGCCGACCACGATGGGTTTCTTCTCGTTCATCGGTGTTGCTGTCGCTTCCGCAACTGTCGTTATTTACGGAGAAGCGTTGTGGGACCCTGCTGCCGTGTTGGCTAAATTCTCGCCTTTCGCCATTTTCCTCGGAACCATTGGAATTATTCTTGCCACATTGACGACCAACGTAGCGGCCAATATCGTTGCTCCCGCCCGGGCAGTGGAGAATCTGGCCCCTCGCCGCTTCTCGTATGAAGCTGGCGCCATCATCGCCGGGGTCGTGTCGCTCTTGATGCAGCCTTGGTACATTTTGGATAACTTCGGCAACTACATCTTTTTATGGCTGGGAACGTATGGAGCCTTGTTGGGTCCGATCGACGGAATTGCCATTGCCGACTATTGGCTCGTGCGCAAACGGCGTATTCATTTGACAGAACTGTACAAAACAAACGGCATCTACGCCTACAAAACAGGCTTGAATGGCAGAGCCATCTGGGCGATGCTAATCGGGATTGCGATTCCTTTTATCAGTAAATACATTCCGGGTCTAACCATTATTTGGGACAATGCCTGGACGGTCGGACTACTGATTTCACTCGTGATTTACGCATGGATGATGAAAAATGATGCTTCGATCTTGAGTGCCAACGAATACGAGAAAATCACGGCAAACAATAAACAAACGATTGCTTCCTAATAGCAAACTACCAAAAAAGACTGGCTGCCCCGTTGGGTTTGCCAGTCTTTCGTTTACTCACTTGCTCTACCATTTAAATTGACTGATGGATTCTTGAAGCTCTTGAGAAAGCTCATTCAGATTCGTGCTGGAACGGGCGATTTCTTGCATGCTGGCAAGCTGTTCTTCCGCTCCCGCCGAAACTCCTTGGGTATGTACGGCTGCTTCCTGTGCGAGTCGATTCATTTCATCCATAGCAGCTGCAACTTGCTGTATGCTTGCCGACATTTGCTCGGTAGCAGCAGATACGTCCTGAATTTGACCTGCAACCTCATGAGAAGACGCTACGATACGCTGGAAGGTGACACCCGCTTCTTGAACGACTTCTGCACCCTTTTTCGCCTCTTTGGTTCCATCCATCATGACATGCACGACTTGCGTGGTTTCTTGCTGGATTTCCCCAATCAGTCGTGCAATCTCGCCCGCAGATTCCGCTGACTGTTCGGCGAGTTTACGGACCTCATCGGCCACGACAGCAAATCCCCTGCCATGTTCTCCTGCACGTGCTGCCTCAATCGCCGCGTTGAGCGCCAGCAGATTGGTTTGGGAAGCAATTCCAGTAATCACGTCAACAATTTGGCCGATTGCTTCTGACCGTGCCCCGAGCAGTTGCACGAGATCCGCTGCTTGATTCACCGAGTTGGAGATCGTATTCATTTGAATAACGGCTTGCTGAATATGAATGTTTCCTTGCTCCGCATCCTCTGCTGCCTGTGCCGATGATTCAGAAACGGCTCCAGACGTATCGGCAATCCGCTGGATGGCAATTGACATTTCTTCCATGACACGAACACTATCTTGCGTCCGTTGCGTCTGTACTTCGGAGGCAGAGGCAATTTGCTGCACACTGCTGATCGATTGTTCCGTAGCATAGGCGGACTGTTCCGCACTCGCCGACAATTCCTCAGAGGAAGCAGCGACCTGCTCACCCGCCACTTTTACTTGTTCAATCAATGAACGGAAATTCGTTACCAATTCATTGAACGCAGTACCAAGCACCCCTACCTCGTCACGAGTCACGTAGGTGACGGGGGCAACTGCCATGTTTCCGTTCGCTAATTGCTGCATACGGATCGAAACGGTACGCAGTGGGTCCGCGATCATCCGGGAGATAATGAGCCCCAATATACTGGCTAGTAGGATCGACAGTATTCCAACCACGATCAGGAACGTAATCGCTTCATGCGTTTCATCTTGGTTTTCCTTTTGCATGGCGATTGCGTGCTCTGATTTTTCATTCGCCCATTTGAGCTGTTCCTGATTAATCCAATTCAGCGTCTTATCCGTTGCACGATAAAACGAATAAGCTTGATCCGATTTACCCTCCCGGATCATTTTAACGACCTCGCTCTGGTCTTTGCGATACTGCTCGGTAAGCTCCTTTAGCGTCGTCACTCTTTCTTGTTCTTGTGCATCCAGCTTAGAGTCCTGGAGATATCGGAACGTTTTGTCTGCTGTTTCCATCCGTAAGTCCAGCTCTGTTTTGTACTCAGCAAAGACCGTAGGAGATGGCTCGAGAATCATTTTATAGACCAATCCGTCAATCGCGCGGATTTCTTGTCTCCAATCGTTAATCCACTTAACGGGAAGAAGCTGTTCTTCGTACATGGCCTGTATGCGTTCACCTGAGACTTGCACATGAAAATATCCGGTGAATCCGACAGCACACAAAAAGACGGCCATCATCACAATCAAGCTAAACAGTTTAGCTCGGGTGCTGAGGTTACGTAATAGACTCATCGTTGCGGCAATCCTTCCTGTGTCAAATAAGTAAGCTAGAAAAAGCGCAAATGTTGTCTAATCTTACCAAAGTTTGTCGAATAAGTCGATAGTCATAGGCTCCTTCTCACACATCGAGCACAGATAGAATCGCGATCTCTTCAATTTGAACGTCAGGCTCATAGCAAATATAATACGCTAGCTCCGGGCTGATCCGATACCGAATCCCCCGGTATCCACAGGCAATCAAATACGCACGTACCTTATCCCCTGTCCATTCGAGCCACTCTTCATAGCCCATTCCGTTTTGTCTTAGTTCGAGCTCCTCTTCTGAATAAGCAGCACGCAATGCATCGATGCGCAGTTCATTTTCCCCATAGCGCTCGTCCAAACAAACGAGACCCTGCAAATGTAGCTGTTGGCTCAACACAACTGCCTTCTCCCCATTGGTCTCTGCATGACAAATCGCATACTGTGCGGCGATTTCCGGATTGCTCACCAAGTAAACACCAGCGCCAAACACCGCCTTTGCACTCGCACCGTTTGTAAAATGACGTCGTTCTGCCCTTTCATACTTTTGCGCTTTCACGACGCGAAGTCCCTCACCATATTCGACCCCTCGATATACAATCTGCCTCATCCCTGAACGCTCCTTTTGACTCTGATGGAATCCTTCCAATGATGCGAAAAGGAGGAAGGCGCGTATCCGGCACCTCCCTCACTCTTTTATTAAGGTAATAGCTTTACCATATCTTCGTAGGTCTCCGGTCTGCGATCCCGATAAAATTGCCACGTATCCCGCACCTCATGAATTTTGTTACGGTCCATCTCAGCGAGAATGACCTCATCCTGATCCCGGCTCCCCATAGCGACAAATTGTCCGCGCGGATCGACCAAGTACGATTGCCCGTAAAACTCTCCCATGTTCCACGGTGCTTCTGTCCCTACCCGATTGATCGCTGCCACATAATAACCGTTGGCTACGGCATGAGCAGGCTGCTCGAGCTTCCACAAGTATTCAGATAAGCCGGCGACAGTCGCGGACGGATTGAATACAATTTCCGCCCCATTCAAGCCCAGCAATCGTGCGCCTTCCGGAAAATGGCGGTCATAGCATATATAGACCCCGACCTTGGCAAAAGCGGTTTCAAAAACGGGATAGCCGAGATTTCCGGGCTTAAAGTAATATTTCTCCCAGAATCCGCAGCCACTGCTGCCCACCCCGACATGCGGAATATGCTGCTTGCGATATTTGCCCAAATACGTGCCATCCGCATCAATCACAGCGGCAGTGTTGTAGTACGTACCGATCCCTATGCGTTCGTACACAGGTAAAATGAGTACCGTTCCTAATTCGCGGGCAAGGGAAGAGAAAAGTTGCACGGTTGGTCCATTTGGGACTTCTTCCGCTGACTCATACCATTTCGGTTGCTGTTCGGCACAAAAATACGGGCCATAGAAGATTTCTTGCAGACAGATGATTTGTGCCCCCTTGGCTGCCGCCTCCCGCACCATCCTCTCATGCTTCTCGATGGCTTTTTCTTTGTGTATATGAACCGGTTCGTCTCCGTGGACTTCGTTTTTCGCTTGAATCAAGCCGATGCGAATGATATCTGCCATAATCGCCCTCCTCTCCCTTGTGCACTCTCATTGATTACGGTCTTGCAAAGGTCGATCGTTTTACAAAGCGTCCAGCCCCGGCTTGACCGACGAATTGCTGATTGCGAATGACAAATGAGCCGCGCGAAAGCACCGAGATGATATCGCCGTTCACCACCATGCCTTCAAATGGATTGTAGTCGACATTCATATGATGAGTTTCAACGGAGATCGTGCACTTCACCGTTGGATCAAACAATACAATATCCGCATCCGAACCTACCGCAATCGTTCCTTTTTGCGGGAACATCCCGAACAATTTAGCTACTTTTGTAGAGGTCATATCGACGAACTGATTGAGACTGATCTTATCCTTTGCAACGCCTTCCGAGAAGAGGAGGCGCATCCGGTCCTCAATGATTGGCCCACCATTCGGGATTTTCGTAAAATCCCCTAGCCCCAGCTCTTTTTGACCGGAGAAATTAAAAGAGCAATGATCGGAGCCAACCGTTTGCAAAATGCCATTTTTCAACGCGCTCCACAGGACGTCCTGATTCCACTTTTCCCGAAGCGGAGGGGACCAGACGTACTTCGCACCTTCAAAGCCCGGCTTCTGTAGATCCGTAATATCGAGCAGCAAATATTGCGGGCATGTCTCCCCGTACACATTCCATCCTTTTTCGCGAGCCTCTGCGATCCGACGCACTGCCTCTGCACACGATACATGCACGACATACAGTTGGGCATCTGCCAGAGCAGTCAATGCGATTGCACGTCCCGTCGCTTCTCCTTCCGCTTCAGGAGGGCGGGTGTAGGCGTGGTACACGGGGTCTGTCTGCCCTTTTGCAATCGCCTGCTTGATCAAATAATCCAAAACGTCTCCATTCTCTGCATGGACCTGTACCAAGGCACCGAGTTCCTTAGCCCGAACCAACGTTTTAAATAACGTTTCATCATCGGCCATCAGCACATTTTTGTAGGCCATGAATACTTTGAGCGAAGTAATCCCTTCATTTCGTACGACTGCTCCTAATTCCTCGAGCACTTGATCGTTCGCATTGGAAACCATCAGGTGGAAGCCGTAGTCAATGACCGCTTTACCCCTTGCTTTTTCGTGCCAGGTTGAAATGGATGAATGCAATGGCTCCCCTTTATTCGTCAGGCAAAAATCGATGATGCTCGTCGTCCCGCCAAATGCGGCTGCCTTCGTGCCTGTATAAAAGTTATCGGAAGTAACCGTTCCGCCAAAAGGCATATCGAGATGGGTATGTGGGTCAATCCCCCCTGGGAAAACATAGTATCCGGTAGCATCGATGACTTCGGCATCTTTTCCATCCAGATTGGAGCCAATTGCGACTACCTTTTCCCTATCGATCAAAATGTCCGCCTGATACGTGTCTGACGCTGTCACGACTGTGCCATTTCGAATCCATTTTTTCATCTGATGATCATCTCCCCTTCAACCCGTCACCGAGTAGACATGCCTTCCCCTGTACACGCTATGCACCCCATGCCGAAAACATGACTGCTTTACAGCTCGCAGCTGCCACCCGCAGCCAAAGCAGCCTGCCGCTGATTCCAGCTAAGAGGGGCTTTGTCGCTCGGAATCTCGACCATCTCAATCGTTCCTTCCACTGGACAAACGATGGAGCACAAATTACAGCCTACACAATCTTCTTCTCGTACGACTAAGCGCTCTTTGCCTGTCGCTGCATCAGGAACAATGTCAATGCATTGATGGGAAGTGTCCTCACAAGCGATATGACACTTGTTGCAGTTAATACAGGTCTCTTCATGGATGCGTGCCACGACCTTGTAATTCAGATTCAGTTGACCCCAATCCGAGTACGTATGCACGGCTTTTCCGACAATATCCATCACGGAGGCAATCCCGCGCTGATCCAGGTAATTGGTAAGCCCATCAATCATGTCTTCGACGATCCGGAATCCATGATGCATGGCAGCTGTACATACTTGAACACCCGTTGCTCCCATCAGCAAAAATTCAACGGTATCACGCCAATCAGAGATTCCTCCAATGCCAGAGATCGGGATACCAACCTTGGGATCGCGTGCACATTCTGCGACCATGTTCAGAGCGATTGGTTTGACTGCCGGACCACAATAGCCGCCGTGCGCCCCTTTTCCATCCACATGTGGGATCGGCAGCCATTTATCGAGATCAACCCCCATCAAGCTGTTAATCGTGTTGATCATGCTGATGGCATCTGCCCCTCCCTGGCTTGCGGATCGTGCAGTAAAACGAATATCCGTAATGTTTGGGGTGAGCTTGACGATAACAGGGGTTTGGGCGACTTCTTTTACCCATTCGACCTGTTGCCGGATTAAATCTGGATGCTGACCAACCGCAGAGCCCATCCCGCGTTCTGCCATGCCGTGCGGACAGCCAAAATTCAATTCCAGACCGTCTACGCCGATTGCCTCTACCTTTTTGACAATCTCGTGCCATGCTTCCCGTTTATGTTCAACCATTAACGACGCAATCAACGTGTGCTTCGGAAAACGCCGCTTCGTTTCATCCATTTCCTTCAAATTGACCTCAAGCGGTTTGTCCGTAATCAGTTCAATGTTGTTGAAACCAAAGACGCGCTGACCCCCGAAGTTCAGAGCGGCAAAGCGAGAGGTGACGTTGATGATCGGCTCTCCGAGTGTCTTCCAGACCGCGCCACCCCAGCCCGCTTCAAAGGCACGCTGTACTTGGTAGCCTGAATTGGTCGGCGGCGCAGAGGCCAACCAGAATGGATTCGGGGATTGGATTCCCGCCAGATTTATGCTGAGATCTGCCATAATAGGTCTCCTCCTTTATACTGGCTGTTTTTGTTCACGGAGCGATTGGTGGATAGCATGAGCCGCTCGTTTCCCGTGATTGGCTGCGTCGACTACCATCGCATCTGTTTTGCCTCCACCAAAAATGACATCGCCCGCCGCGTAAACTTTTACATGGGAGGTTCGATAGGTGCCTTCCTCGACCTCGACAATCCCATGACGATGTTGGAGCCCAAATGCTTCTAGTAAAGACAGATGTCTGTTTTGTCCGATCGCTTTGACGACATAATCGACTTCGATGACAAAATGACTGTCTGGAATTTCTACGGGGCGCTTTCTTCCTTTCTCATCCGGTTCACCGAGCTCCATGCGCACCAGTTCCAATCCCTTCACTCGGCCGTTTTCTGCGAGTATACGCGTTGGAGCAACGAGCCAGCGGAATTCTACGCCATCCTGCTTGGCGAATTCGTACTCAAACTGATAACAGGACATTTCTTGAACTGTCCGCCGGTACAGAATCTGAACATTGTCTGCACCCAGACGTTTGGAACAGGTGGCAGCGTCTATTGCCGTATTCCCCGCACCGATGATGACGACTTTTTTGCCGAGCATCTCGTCTGATGGTGGCTTGGTCTTGGTCTCCTCCACGAGTGCGATGGCATCGACGACACCTTCCACTTCTTCTCCAGGGATATGCAGCTGAGGGACGTTGCCCATACCGGGGGCCAACAGGATAGAGTCATACTGGTCCAGTAGCTCATCTGGCACTACATCCACGCCGATTCGCGTATTGGTACGTATCTCTACCCCCAAAGCCTCTACTTGCTCTACTTCCCATAGCGCAATTTCCTGTGGCAGACGGAACGACACGATGCCGTACGTGTTCAATCCCCCCGCTTTTTCCTTTGCTTCAAATACCGTAACCGTGTAGCCGAAACGCGCAAGCTCACGCGCTGCTGATAATCCCGCTGGGCCCGCTCCAACGATGGCTACGCGTTTTCCATTTGCTTCGCCTTTTGAAAAAAGCGTGGCTTGATTTTGGATTGCCCAGTCTGTCGCGTGACGCTGGAGTAGACCGATCATGATGGGCTTGGAAGCTGAATTTAGTACACAGGCACCCTCACACAGCTCCTCGGTTGGACATACGCGCGCACAGCTCGCCCCGACGGGATTCGATTCCATGATCGTCCGGGCTGATCCAAACAAATTCCCAGTCGCAATTTTTTTGATGAAGGAAGGGATGTTAATCGACGTAGGACAAGCCTTAATACAGGGGGCATCATAGCAATACAAGCAGCGATTCGCTTCATCGATGGCTTCCAACGGTTTTAAGGCAGGCACGACTTCCGCGAAATTTTTCGCGAGCTCATTGGGAATGCTCATCTGTCCACAACCTCCTCACCAGATCTAAACATGCTTGCTATTAATCAATGTGCGAAATCGCTTTTTTATGATTGTTACATTTCGTATTTGCCTAGTGAGGAAACGAAATCAATCTGTTTGGATTGACATGAATGATTTCATGTTCGAATAGGATAAAAACAAACAAGGAAGAAAGGGCCGTCCCGTATGAAGGATTACGACCTGGAGATCAGGGTAGTGAAACAAAAAATCGAAGATGCCCATGCGCTTCTCTGCCAATTGGAAACCGAGCGCAAAAACTACCTGACGCAACTCGAAAGGCGCAAAGCGTTTCTCTCTTCGCGCGAAATACTTGACATCCTGGAGACAAAAGCTGGTCGTGCTGGTAGTATGGCAACCGTCAAACGCTGGGCAGATCAAGGATTTTTAGGGGATTGGATAGACGAACGGGAGACCTTTCCCCTTTTGGTCAGTAAACAAGGAAACAAACGATTTCTTTTTCCTCGAGAATCCGTACTCACTTATCTATATAAAAAAGGGTATCTTCGCCCGAGCTATGAGGTGTTGGATCGTATCCAGCTCATAAGAGATAGCACTTGCTGCTGGGGAATCATCACCTCCGTCAAGCGAAGCGATCAGCACTTCATCTATCAAGTCCAATTGGAAAAAACGGGAGAAGTATTGTTGTCGGTACCAGAAGAAGAACTGCTCATCCCCTAAGGAGGCACTATGGAACTGGCCGTAATCACACTGGAAAATACAGTTGCCAATCAAGAGAGATCACGACAAATCCGCGATTTGCATAAAAAAAAGGGCCAGACCCTCGCCATTCGTTTTAGCGAAGAACTGACCCATATTATTTTAGAAGCACCATGCTTGTATATCCCCGATCAGGAATGGTTAAACGAAGCTGTTGCCATCGAAGGAATCGTAAAAAAATCAACGGAGTACTACGAACTACACCCACGAACCAAAGGAAAGACTGTCAACCTTCACCTCGATTCAGAATTGGTAGCTGAACTGGAGCTGATTCGCTCTCTTGTCAGCAGCAAAACGCAGCAGGAAGTCCTGCGTGAGTTGTTTGTTCGAGGCATGCGCTCGTATCTAGCCGAAAAGGAAGCAGCCAGCTCACCCATCAGCGCCAAAAAAGAACGTTAGTTCCTCTCTTTACCAGGAGAATTTGATTTTGTCCCCGGTGATTTGATAGCGGACGGTGTACGTCTGTTTTTTCTCTTTCGTGCTGACTTCAAACACAATTGCTTTTTTCGTTAGATCAGGCTTGACTGAATTGAGATCCAACATATCAAATGGCTCTTTTGCCTTTTTCTCCATCCCTACAATTTCTATCTTTTCATGTGTAGCGACATGATAAACTCCCACACCCATCATTGTCTGATACAAGATCCAGTTGTTGTCCAGCCATGTTACTTCATCAATAAAATAACCTGGAAACAGTTGAGCTTGCGGTGTGTAATCTGGCTGGTAGAAACGAATATTTGCGGTATTGTACAAATTGTCTGAATCAATCACCGCGATTTTTTTCTTGTCTGGTGATGGGATTCCAGCTTTTTTCGCCAATTCGATTTTTTCTTTTTCCGTTTCGATTCTCAGTTTTTCGATCAAGAACAAGGAATCTTCTTTAGAAAAAACGATGTTCTTTACGTTTTTTAAATCAGCGAGCTTGTCTTTGCTCGGAAAATTACTGTAGATGGTTAGCGTTGCATCATCTGGCATACCATCGTAGGCGATGCCTCTGGATGGATATTCCCAGGCGTATGTACCGATTCCTCTGAGGTGGTACGAAAAGTCCGGCTTTCCCCATGCACCAAAGATAGAAAAATTAGCGTATTCAGCGGGTGCCCCTAATTTTTCACCATAGTCTTGCAAATTTTTAGCCATTTCAACAAGTGCTGTTGTATCGGCGATCTGATCACGACGATACATAGAAATGGCTTTTACTTTATCCTGCGCAAACGTGAAAAACAAGTAATAGCCCTCTTCCGCATAGCCAATCAACGCAAGCTTTTCATCGGAAAAATGTGGTTTACCCAAGATTCGGACGATCTCGTCTTTTCTTTTGGCGGTCGTAATCCCTTTTATAACTTCGCCTTTATAGGAAGGTTCAACGAGAACGGCAAACGCTTGCTTGTTTTCGTCCCACTTCATGCTGATTCCTTGTGAATAATACACATAATCATCAAATTCTTTCACGGATTTCCCCAGTAGCTTTGTAAGCGACTCTTGTTTCCACTGATGGGAAGTGAAGGTATTCACGAGCAGCCCTTTTGACAAATTTGTTGGTGCCTGCACGGATGTTCCCGTAGCGCTTTTCGGCGTGACTGGCATTGTCGTTGATGCGTTTTCTGCGGATGCTGCCGAAGCGAACAAACAGCAGGACAACAGTAGCATTATCGCTTTCTTTTTCACTTCATTCCCTCCCAAACTATCAGCAAGTCTATACAACCATCGCCATAAAACAACGGCTATCCCTAAATGATACCAGAAAAAGACAAAATCCGCTAAAAGGATTTATCGTCCATCCTCCATGTAATAAAATAAAGCGTCCTTTCCCCGATGTTCTGAAGGGAAGGACGCTTTTTGATTCACGGAGTTTACTTCGATTCGCCGTTGAGATAATGAAAGAACGGTTGATCTACCCAAAATTTGTATATCTCTACCTTTACTTTGTCATTCAGCTTTTGGAAGCCTTCCACGACTTTTGGTGATTCTTCATTCAGGGAGAAGGACTGCACGACATAACGGCCATCTTTTAACACGTTGTTCGTAATGACAGCATAATCTGCCAGCTCGGTACGGGAATGATAAAGCGGCTGCCACCAAGAAGCCTTGAGCAATCCGGTCATGTCCTCTTGATCCCGTTTGGCATATTTCAAAACAAGTGGCTGGAACTTCTTTTTCTCTTCTACACTGTCGAATTCCAGACTGAGATCATACTCCTTGGCATACGCAATGTAGTTGCCGTTTTCAATCTGAACGACTTGATAATCGGCTGTTTGAACGGGCTCTCCCCATTCCTTCAAGTAAATGAAGGCAGATGTTTTTGGCTCAAATTGAACTTTGGCATTGACGCCTTCACTTTTTAGCAGGCCGATTAATTGAATGGCGTGAGCGAGATCACTATGCCCATACGTAATCGTGCGCTGTGGATCAAAATGAGGATCGAATGCGGCATCCTTCAGATTGTAGCCAGTAATCAGGTTTTGCTTCAAGCCTTTGTCTACAAGCGCCTGCAATTCACCGGCTTTAATGATTTGCGATTCATTCCACGCCTGTGCGAGCTTGCCAAAAATCTCTTCATCGGCGATTGTACCCAAATAGTTTTTGGCTGAGCCATGGAACTCTGCTACTTTTGCTAGCAATTGACTCGCAAGCTCTGCGGATACTACCCCTTCTACAGTTGCCGACTTCAAAGCATTGGCGGACACAAGCCCCGTGTCAATGGCTACAGCCAGCTCTTGTGCCGCCTGCAAGGTAAGCGTGCCGCCCTTTTTGTACGAAATTCCTGCTTTTTTCAAGGCAGTCGCTACTTTTTCCTCGCTATATGTATACCCGAGTTCTTTTAACTCTGCAGCTTTTGCGGCAGCACTGACTGCTTCCCATACAATCAGCTTGGAGACATCTTTGGATTTAGGTAAGAAAGTTTTGGCTGACAAGTCTTTTTCCGATATACTTGTGGTAGTAGATACGATCTTGAGCAATGCTTTCTCAAATTGCTCGCGAGTAACCGTCTTGTCAAATTTCACACCGTATTGCTGCTGCAAAAAGCTGTTCCACTCTACGTGTGCTTCTACCGTTGTTTTCGTTGTTGCACCGACGGCAGTTGGAAAAACGAGCGCCGCTGAGAGTACGGCAGCTGATGTGGAGAGTTGTAGCCATTTCGCTGATCTGTTCATGAAGTATCCTCCTGACGTATGAAGACAAATTATATTACTATTATTCCTATTTGTTTACTAGGGATATAATCAACTACATTAGCACTTCTGCATTCATCCTGTCAATAACTAGAATAACCCGACTTCCTCGCACAAATGGAGGACTTCGGGTTATTTTTTCACGCTCTTATTTATCCAGTTCCGACCATTTGTTCACTTTCACTGGCGGTGTGTAATCTCGCATCCGATCAAGCAAAATAGCGGGATCACTTTCGCACAGGATCAATTCACCCTGCATCGCTGGAATAAATCCGGCTTCAGTCGCATGCTTCACCATTTGCATCAACGGCGTATAGTAGCCGTCCACGTTCAACAGTCCGATCGGCTTTTGGTGAATGCCAATTTGACCCCAGCTCACCACTTCAAAAATTTCTTCAAAGGTACCCAATCCGCCCGGCAAAGCAATGAAGCCATCAGACAGATCGATCATTTTCGCTTTGCGCTCGTGCATCGTTAGGACCTCATGCAATTCTGTCAGCCCTTTATGTACGATTTCTCCGCGGAACAATCCCGTAGGCATGACGCCAATCGCTTTTCCATCGCCTTCCAGTACTGCATTTGCAACGCGCCCCATCAATCCCATGCTAGAACCACCATAGACCAATTCAAGACCACGAGCGACCAGTTCTTTTCCCAACTCCTGTGCGTACCGCTCAAAAAGTGGATTTACTCCCGGATTGGAACCTGCATAAACACAAATACGTTTCATGTCATCCTCCCAAAACTTGTTGAAGTAGAATGGCTTTTCCCATAAATTGCTTTGCGTGTAATATAATTATACTAAAATCAGGAAGGGACAGATATATGTGAATATTACCGAGTTTCAAAAATGGGTGGGAGATTTTTATCAAGAACGCGGCTGGACTGGTTACGGGCCTTTTATTCGTGTTGGCTTTTTGATGGAAGAAGCAGGTGAGTTAGCAAGGGCGGTACGTGCAATTGAAATTGGCCGAGATCGTCCGGATGAAGGCCAGAAGGCAGCAGCAGAGGCGCGTCAAGAGCTGGTGGAAGAGCTCGGTGATGTACTTGGGAACCTTATCTTGCTGGCAAACCAATACGAGGTTTCTTTTGAAGAGATCTTGGACGCGCATCGAGCGAAGCTGCAAAAACGCTATCAAGCAGTGGAGACTGAAAACTTCACGAGCAAGCCGCCGACGACGATCGAATGGGAGTAATGAAAGAACCCCGAAAACCCACCACATTCAAGGGTTTTCGGAGTTCTTTTTTTAGAGTCAACCCAGCGCTGGGCTGGTCTTCATTTCATAGATTTTTTGGAGCGTATGGACATGCTTTGTCTTCTCGTCATCGTCCTCTGTGTGGAGATACCACTCCACAAGCCTGTACCCGAATACGAGAAGGATCAGCTCGTAGACGCAATGATCAGTGATAGAGGATACATCCGCGTACTCCGAAAAGCCTTTGTAATACGCGGGGACACATCGTTGGTAGTATTCGACCATATGATCGCTATCCGCTTCATCCGCAATCAGGCTTGCGAGATGACCACCGATTCTGTCCAATATAGGTCGGGTTCGTCAGTATTGTCCTAATACTAAAAATACTGAATAACTTCGCTCTCCGTTTCATTTATAACGAGTTTCTTATCAAAGCAGTTGTAACGGTAAATTACTCCACCGTTCCATTTCCCTTCTGATGCTCTCTTGTTCATTCCTAGTTTTACCCTTGAAATAATGGATGCTCGTTCATGTTGCGGATACCACTATCCAAACTTCAGAAGTATCGCAAAAAACCACGCCGAAGATTCGCGCAGTTTTCACCCAACGTACAGTAGGCGATTATCTGAAGTAAATAAAAAGGTGTTACCCCTGAGCCGTCTAGACTCCTGCTATATTCATCTCTTTTTCATTAATCATTTGAGCTATACTTTCATCAATCCATTTTAAGCTTTCATAAAACTCATTGTCGGGTTCATACTCAACTTTATCAATCCTATCATTATGAGATCCATCATAATCGTAGGGATACCAAGTGACTCTCTTTTTTTGCTTCAGTATAGCTCTAGGTACTACTTCGGCTGACCCAATTGCATTGTACTCTTCAATCGATATGTCATACCCAGTCATGGAAATTTTTAGCTTGTCAACTATTCTGATCATTCGTTTTACATCTTGCCTAGAATTCCAATAATCCCATCTTAGATTTTGCGTAATCAAGATATATTTTTCAACAGAATTAGTAGTTGTTTTACCAATTTTCACACTAACTATTACTATAACATCCGCTTTTTCAGTTTCACCATATTTATCACCTTTAAATTTATCGAAATTTTTCAAGAAATAAACATGTAGTGAATCTCTATAACGATAAACATTTAGTTCATCTATAAGCTTACTAAACAAATTGATAAATGCTCCGACACACTTATAACAATCTAACGTATCATAGATATACCTGCTCGAATAGACCTCATCCACTGTATCAAACCAGCTTCTTCTAATGCCAAATTTAGAGGAAACCCACTCTAGCAATTCATCATTAAGTTTAGGAATAATTGAATCTTCACTAGCCACATCTGCATAACTTAAATTGAATTTTTTATCAATAAAGGAGGGGATTTGCGATCTTTTGACCCCGTGTTGCTCAAATATAAAATAAAACTTATTTATCAATTCACTCAGTGGACTTTTTTTTTTCTAGTTCCTTTTCCGGCTCCATATTAACATAAGTTGTTATATTATTGCTGTTTGAAACATCCCCATTAACCTGGAAATTACTATGTCCGCCTTGATTTATGCTTGCTTGATTCTTAGAATCATCCTTTTTTTGAAGAAATTAATTATTGCTCCGATTATTAGAACCCCAATGCCTGAAAATATCCATTCTTTATTATCAATTAAATAATCCATATATCCCTCTTTAGTTACATAAATTTGATATAAACCATATTTTATCATTTTATATGGTACCGTCAATTCAAACCTTTCCTTTACCATCTCTTGTGATACGGTTCACCGTGAATTATCCTACAATGAATCGCATAGACTAGCTTATTTACAGTTCTCTCGATGCTCCAATAACCCATTCTTTAATCGTAGTGGAGTGCGAAAGAAGCGAAATTGCAGAAATCGACAAGAAAGAAACTCATTGAATACTCGTAATTAATCATTTAACTAACGCGGAACGATAGATAAATGAGTCAGTCTAAAACGAATTCTCAAATATCGAGTGATAAAGAAGACCGGAACTCCCCATAAGAGTTCCGGTCTAATACTATATTTTCAGCGAACAGCCGCTGCTTTCATTCATCATCTAAAACACGTTTACGCCAATGTATCAAAGGCTTCCTTCATGACCTGCGCAATAAAATCGATATCGTCGCTCGTCGTAGTAAACGGCGGCGAAAGCGTCAGCACGTTATTAAAGCTCGGAATGGTATCGCCATTGCGCCCGATGATTAGCCCACGCTTCTTGCACTCAGCAATGACCTGTGTCAATTTCGCAGGCGCCGCAGGTTCCTTCGTTTTGCGATCCTCTACCATCTCAATTCCCATCAGAAAGCCAAAGCTACGTATATCGCCGACGTATGGATGCTCCGCGAGAAACGCCAGCTTGGCAAGCAATTCTGCACCGAGCTCCTCCGCTCTCTCCACCAGCTTTTCCTCTTCTAAAATTTCAAGATTTTTCAGGGCAAGTGCGCATGCCGCCGGATTGCCGCCAAACGTATTGACATGACGGAAATGCAAATTATTCCCTTGCTCGTTGAATTTGTCTGCGATTTCTGCCCGCACAGCCGTTGCAGAAAGTGGCAGGTAGGCGCTCGTAATACCTTTGGCCATGGTCACGATGTCTGGCTTGATGCCGAAGTTTTGGTGGCCGAACTTTTGACCGGAGCGGCCGAATCCGCAGATGACCTCGTCTACGATCATCAACACGCCGTACTTATCGCAGATTTCCCGCACTTTTGGCATGTATTCCGGTGAAGGAACCAAGACGCCTCCCCCGGTAATGGTCGGCTCCATGATGACGGCAGCCACTGTCTTTTCTCCTTCCCAATTGATCACTTGATCATAATATTGGGCGCATTCCAGATTGCATTTGCCGTACGATTTTCCAGCCGGACAACGGTAGCAGTAAGGCGGCGGTACATGAAGGAAGCCAGGCGCTAATGGCTCGTATTTTTCCTTGCGTATGGATTGACCTGTTGCGGCGAGAGCTCCCATCGTATTCCCGTGGTAAGCGCGATGGCGCGAAATGAATTTGTAACGATCCGGCTCCCCGTTCTGGTGATGATATTGACGGGCAATCTTGAATGCGACTTCGTTCGCTTCCGAGCCGCTGTTGGAAAAGAAAACGCGATACTCCTCTCCAAGCCATTCGCTGATCTTCTCGGATAGACGAATAGCAGGGACGTGGCTTTGTGTGAGTGGAAAATAAGCCAATTGCTTCAACTGCTCATAAGCGGCGTCTGCGAGCTCCTGTCGGCCATAGCCAACGTTGACGCACCACAAGCCAGACATTCCATCCAGGTACCGATTCCCGTCGATATCGGTGATCCACGATCCGCTCGCTTCCGTTACGATCATCGGATTGGGATTGTAGGGGGACATATGGTGCCACATATGCGAACGGTCGGCATCCAGCAAGCTCTCTTTATCAAAATCTTTCGTCACTTGTTCTTGCTCCATCGCACAATCCTCCTTCTATTTCGTAAGCGTTTATTTTACAAAAACTTTTTGCGAGTCAATGCTGGTATCACCGTCTTCGAACCATCTGGATGTGACCGTTTTTTTCTTCGTGAAAAAGAGGACGCCATCCTTTCCATTAGCATGCAAATCACCGTAAAAGGACTGTTTCCAGCCCGAGAAAGCAAAGAAGCCCATCGGAGCAGGCACCCCTACATTGACACCGACCATCCCCGCTTCCACCTGCTGTACGAATTCTCTTCCCCATTTTCCGTTGTTCGTATAGATGGTCGCCCCATTGCCAAAACGCGAGCGGCTGATCGTCTCCAAGCCCTCTTCAAAGCCTTTCACACGCATGACACTCAGAACAGGCGCAAAAATCTCGTCACGGACAATGACCATCTCGGCATCTGCCTTGTCAAAAATCGTTGGCCCGAGGAAGTAACCATCCCGCAGCTTTTTCGCATCCTCGCGACCATCGCGAACAAGCGCGGCGCCAGATCCGACACCTTTTTCAATGTAGTCATGTACTTTGGACAAGTGCGAATCACGGATGACAGGCCCGAGATCGACGCCCTCCTCCAAACCATTCCCCATCGCGAGAGCATTGGCTTCGTCGATCAGATGCGCGATCAGCTCATCGGCAATCTCCTCGACAGCAACAACAGCGCTGGCTGCCATACACCGCTCTCCTGCACAGCCGAATGCTGAGCTCGTAATTGTTTTTGCTGCGCGCTTCAAATCCGTGTCAGGCATGACCAAATGGTGATTTTTCGCCCCAGCCAGTGCTTGCACTCGTTTCCCGTTCGCCGCTGCTGTCTTGTACACATATTCTGCAACCGGCTGCGAGCCAACAAATGAGATCGCTTTTACGTCTGGATGCTCCAACAGACCATTCACGACATCATGCGCTCCGTTTACGACGTTGAATACACCATCTGGCAACCCTGCTTCCTTTAGTAGTTCGGCGATTCGAATCGAAGACAGAGGCGTGCGCTCCGAGGGCTTCAGGACAAACGTATTTCCAGCGGTAATCGCAATCGGGTACATCCACATCGGGACCATCACGGGGAAGTTAAACGGTGTAATCCCGCCGACTACCCCCAACGGGAATCGAATCACCTGACTGTCGATGCTGTTTGCGATATTGGGCAAGGTTTCCCCCATCATCAGTGTTGGCATCCCACAAGCGAACTCTACCATTTCCAGCCCACGCAATAGCTCCGCCTGTGCCTCAGGCAGATTTTTGCCGTTCTCCATGGTGATCATCCGGGCGAGTTCATCCTCGTGCTTGACGAGAAGACTATGAAAACGAAACATAATGCGTGCACGATCCACAACAGGGGTAGCACTCCAGCTCATAAACGCTTCCTTTGCAGCCGCAACAGCCTTGTCCACATCTTCTTTCGTCGATAGCGGTACGCGTGACAGCAATTCTCCTGTTGCTGGATTGGGTACATCCTCAAAACGTGTCGTTAGTGAATCTAGCCACTGGCCGCCGATGTAGTTTTTCAACGGATTTCCAACGATAGCTGTGTTCATCCCTTCAACTCCTCACGATCAATTGATTGACAATTCCATTTTATCCAAAAATAACACCTGTAAGCACTAGACAAAGCGTAACGCATTACGTAGGGTTAATCATACAGAGTGTAAATGGAAGAGGTGAACCTGATGAGTAACGATTTGCGCCTAACCATTGGAGAAATCATCAAGCGACCATTGTTTCAACATGCCCAAGTGGTAGCGGGACATCACGGCCTGTCACGGCCTGTTCGCTGGGTTCACGTATTGGAGACAGCCGATACCGGACAGTTTTTAAATGGCGGCGAGCTGATTCTATCAACCGGGCTAGGATTTGGCGAAGAAAAGGAAAAGCGACTTGCGTATTTATCCGAGCTCATCCGGCGAAAAGCAGCCGGGCTATGCATCGAGCTAGGACGATACATCCCTTCCATCCCTGAAGATATGCTAGAGTTGGCGAACCACCACCAGTTTCCGTTGCTTGTTTTTCATCAGCCTGTCCGCTTTGTGGATATCACGCAAGATTTGCACGAGCATTTGATCCATGCGCAGATGCAAGCACTCCGCAATCTCGAAGCCTACTCACGCAGTTTGCAACAGCTCAGCCTACAGGCAGCGGGCATACCTAAGCTATTGCAGCATTTTCAGGTGGCAGTTCAGACACAGGTCTTCTATTACTCTCCAAATGGCTCGCCACAATTTGCTCCGGTGGTACCGCATGATGTTGCTGTGGAGATGAGTGATTTGATGCGGTCTCATTTTTCCGAACTGGATAGTAGTGAAGCTGGCGTCCGCTTCCTTTCTCTCTCTGCGACCAGGCAGCTTGCCTATCAACCCGTGATGGCAATGGGTCACGTGCTCGCCTATGTCGGCATTGTTTTATATGAACGCAGTCCAGATGAGTATTTGCTCCTGACCTTAGACAATACAGTCAGTGCGATGGCCCAAATTTTAATGCGGAAAATGTTTGTGGAAGAACAGGCGCTCGCTACCGAAAACCGGCTGTTTGATGAATGGATTGCCAACCGCTCCATACCAGAGGAACAAGTGCGTTCCTTACTCGGTATCACGGGCAGCGGTAAAGCCTCGGCCTATCACATGATTCTTTTATCGTTTGAGAAGCCGAAGAATCTGGCCGAGGATTCCCTGCCGCCGCACGATCTGACAGCTATCTTCCGCTCACTTTTGACTCGTCATCACTTTCGGCCATTCATACGTTGTATGGGCCATCGCTTTTACTTTATGCTGATCGAGCAGCGTCCGCTTGTAGATTCCCGGCGTACTCTGGAGATAGCTTTTCGCGATGTAAAAAGAATCATGACGCAAATACTAGGAGCGGATGTTCCAATCTGGATGGGTGTCAGTCGAGCCGGAAAACGTTTGTCTGACGCTGGACGGCACCTCGCGGAGGCGGAACAGGCACTAGCTTTTTGTCAGGAATCACCCAGTCCGTTTTTCGCTGATCTCGGATTGTTCCGGCTCCTGTTCCACGTACCTAGTGAGCCTGTGTTAAAGACCTTCATAAGCGATTACCTCGGCCCGCTGTTAGCCTATGACCAAACACACGGCTCCTCGCTCGTTCAAACGCTGCGTGTCTATTTAGATAGTAACCTGTCCAAACAAGAAGCTGCGGAAAAACTGTTCATTCATCGTCAAACACTCTATCATCGCTTGGAAAAAATCGAGGAAATTCTCGGTAAGGATTATACGGCAACGCAAAACAGGATTTGCCTAGAGATCGCCATGCGTGCGCGGGAATGGTTGAGCAAGGAAGAGCAGCACTAAAAAAGACACAACCTTTCATCGATTCAGAAGACGAAGGTTGTGTCTTTTTTTTATTTTCCTGGCTTATTCATATACATGCGATACTTCGCTTCTTTGCCTTCCGTTAGCACGACACGGATTTTGTACAGGCCGATTTGCTCGATATTCACTGTTAGTTCCTCAGGAGTGTTGGACGTCGTGGCAGACGCAAGCTCTTTTGAATGAATGTTATACACGTACACATCAACATCGGCATCCTCTTTCCAGTCTACGGACAATTCCAAATCCCCCGTCTCATTGACGCGAATTAAATAGTCCATGTATTCCTGCTTTTTCGTCAGCTTTCCTGTTCGGAAAGGCTCTTGTTCAACCGCCGGCTTTTCCTCTTCCTCTTCCTCGTTATCGGTCTTTTGCCATTTTCCCGTTGTTGCTAGCGCATACGGCTGAGGTCCTTTCGGGATGTTATAGCCTTCGACCGTCACGGTGTAGGTTCCCTTTTTCGGCTCGGTAATCCATACTTGCTCGACGTTGTTCAGGTTGTCCACTTCATCGTTGTACGGGGCCTCAAAAAAGTCATTGCCGTTCAGTTTTTCTCCACTCGGTGTCGTCACCTTCAGATTCAAATCGTTGACGAGCGCGCGCTTTGCGACAATGGCAGCGGGATAATCCGTCCACGCCAGCGTAATTGCCAACGGCTTGGAATCATCCGAGACATTGACCTCATACGTAACCTTTTCACGCGTGCGAATGCCAACCTTCTCGTCCTTGTAGTTCGTTTCAATCGCATTCGCCAGATTGGCTCGTCCGAAGCCTTGCTCGCGCATGTCTTTATCCAAATTGTCTGCACTCGTCAACAGCATGGCTTTTATTAATGCACCACTCGGATTTTTTTCCCCTTTTTCCTGCAAAAATTCCCTGATTTGTGCCACACCGCCCGCTAAAATTGGCGTAGCCATGCTCGTTCCGTTCATATATGCGTAATGATCATTAAAACGCTTGTAGAAATTTTTGCTCGGTGCCAGTGAAGAGCGCGTGGACAAGATCGCTGAACCGGGCGCGACAATATCCGGCTTCAAACGCCCGTCGCCTGTTAACCCACGACTGCTCGATACCCACACGTCGTCCGCTTTATCGGAGTTCTTCCCCAAGCTGGGACGAGCATTTTCCGTAGCGCCAACAGCGATAACGTTTTTAGCCGTGGCTGGGCTCCCGATCGTTTTATAGCCTTTCACTCCATCGTTTCCAGCCGCAATAAGCACCGTCATATCTGGATGCTCCCATAAAAAGCGATCAAATAGTAGCGATGACAGGCTATACTCTCCCTTATCATTCGCCCCCCATGAATTAGAGTGAATGCGGGCTCCCTCTTCGTAAGCTTCCTGCAAAATGGTCTCGACATCCGTGTTGAGCTTCCCTTTCGTGTTCTCTATCGCATGAAAAACGAGCTTCGCACCCGGTGCCGTTCCCCTATACTGTCCATCTGATGCTTTACCTGTGCCTACAATGGAGCCAGCTACATGCGTACCATGACCGTGAACATCAGTCGCATTATTCGGTCGGCCAAGTGAAATAAGCTTCTCAATCTGGCCCTTAAAATCTGGATGCATCGTTTGGAGCTTCCCTGTATCAAGTCCGGTATCGGCGACTCCGACAATTTGTCCCTTGCCTGTGTACCCTGTCGAGGCCAGCTTGTCCGAATGAATGATGGTAGCTGCTACATCATTGTGCAGCTTGTTTTCTGGCACGGGGACAACCGCAATGACATCATCTGATTCAACCACTTGTTCAATCGTTTGCTGATCCATCTTAGCGATAGATATATGTGGAGCATCCTCCGGCGTTTGAATGTCGCGTATATCTTGATCCTCCGTCATTTCCGTCATCGCTCGATACATGTCCACCCGTTGATTGAAACCGATGACGGCGACTTCGACCCGTTCTCTTTTTCCTCCATCAAAACGAAGCTCCGATGATACCTTGGACTTCGGTGTAAACGCCATAACGTCTTCGACAAAGGACAGTCCTTTGACTTCCCTTCTTACCTGTTCATCTTCGATTTTCGCGATGAATGCATAATCCGGTATGTAATCACCAAGCGTGACGCCGATATTTTCCAGTTCTTCTTTCCACTCCTCACGAACAGGACCAGATAACTGAATAACGACAAGCTCAGATTCTCTCTTTTTCGACGAAAGCTTGTCCAGTGCAAGACCCTTATCCGCTTCGATCTGGATATTGCCCCGACGCTCTCCCTCTTTTTTGGCATCCACCGGAATTCCTTCCAGCGATAGTGTTAGAACTAGTGTCGTGCATAAAGCTGCTTGCCATTTTTTTCGCAAACCAAACACCCTTCCCCCATGGCATAATGAAACCATTTCTATCCATTATAAGAGAAAGAGTGAATTGTCAAAAGAGTAAGAAGACATAGGCATGGGACAAAAACTATTTTTTTGTCCCATCCTCTTCTACCGTCCACTGTAAAATCGGTTGAAAATCGGCCCATGCCAACTGCATCAGCATTTCCTGATTCCATTCCTGCTTCGGAGTATCCATCAGTCGCACAGCCTGGTTTTGAATCGCCTCTTGCAACAGGTTATGGCTAAAACGACCATTGCCGTTCAATCGATGAACACTGACTGCTTTATCCAAAGACTGCGAGATCATTTCCAGCACGTTCTTCTCAATCGCATACCCCACATCACTTGCAGCCTGTTCAAGAATGTGCACAAGTTCCTTCACGGTGTAGTCGGGGAACGCAATATATTTTTTAAACCGTGACAAGAGTCCGGGGTTGCTCATCAATAATGAATTCATTTCGAGTGGGTAGCCTGCGAGGACCACGACCAGATTCTCTTCGTGTTTGGTCATCTCCTCTACGAGCGTATCAACTGCTTCCTGTCCAAAATCCCGCTCACCCCCGCCGAGTAGCGAATACGCTTCATCGATAAACAAAACGCCGCCCAAAGCTTCTCGAACTTTTCTGCGTGTAAGTATTGCGGTCTGCCCAACATACCCTGCTACCAAGTCGGCCCTACTTGCCGTAACAAGATGACCGCGTTTCAAATAGCCGATTTCTTGCAAAATCTGCGCATACAGTTGGGCAACCGTCGTCTTCCCTGTGCCTGGATTTCCAGTAAAGACGGCATGGAGCTCAATCGGACTTTTCGGCAGGCCTCTTACTGCGCGTTCTTGCTGGACGGACACATACGCAGCGATTTTTTTCAGCTCCGTTTTCACTTGAGCAAGGCCAATCAACGCTTGCAGTCGAGCTCCCGCATTTCTTTCTTTTTGCGGCGGATCGCAGCCACGTACATCCTCTGGTTTGAGAATCGTAAAGTCATCCCATTTCAGTTCCTTACCGTCTGTCTCGCGTCCTTTGGCAAAGATCGCATCGAGCACGATATTCGTGACCGCCCGAGCATTGCCAAACGTCTCATCTACTTGCGCTTTTTCAATGCGCTGGCGCAGCGTAACTTTTGCCGCCTCTGTCAGAGTAAAATCGTTCCGTAAGGCTACTTCTACTGCGATTTGTACCAGTTCGTCTGCCTGATAGTCCGGCAGTAAAAAGTGGCCCGTCTCTGGAAAACGACTATTCAGCCCAGGGTTGGCGTACAAAAAATGACGCATTTCTTCTGGATAGCCCGCCAGCATCACGACGAAGCGTCCTGCATATTCACCACTTGTCATAGCGGATACAAGTGTGTCTATCGCCACTTGTCCGTAATCACTGCCGGAGCTATCTGGACGCTTCAAGCTGTATGCCTCATCGATAAACAAGACGCCGCCGTCTGCCTGCTTGATCGCTTCCATGACGCGCTGCTCCGTCTGTCCCACGTAAGCGCCGACCAACGCAGAACGATCCACCTCAATGAGCTGTCCTTTTGCCAATAGTCCGAGCTCCTGATACAGCTTGGCGATCAAGCGAGCCAAAGTCGTCTTCCCCGTGCCTGGGTTCCCCATCAGTACGAGATGAAGGGGGAGCTGGTCTTTCATATGCCAGCCCTTTTCTTCACGTAGCTGGCGATACTGCAGAAATTGCGCCAACTGCCGAACCCGATGTTTGATCTCGTCCAAGCCGATCAACTGCTCCAATTGCTCTAAAGCACTCAAATCTTGCTGAGGTGCTTTTTCGCGATCTTCTACCCTTTCGTTCCTTTGCGGCAGGAGCTTTTCCTTCTGTTCTTGCTGGTTAGTTAAAGCGCGAATTGTCTCTTGCAATTGGATGAGCATTTCACTGGAATAAAAGACCCCGGATAAAGACGCTCCATACGCTTGAACACGTTCTTGCAATTGTACTAATAAATTTTGTCGCTCCGTGTATAACAGCACGAGGCCAGCTGCCGTGGCTTCCGCCTCCGAATCATTCCACTTTTGCGCTGCCTGTTGCGTCTCTTCCGCAAGAGAGCGCCATTTCGTGATTTCAGCCAGCTCATTGGTTGCCTGCTCTTCCAGCACCTCAACTGTTCTCCTGCGCATGACGACGTTATCCGTTTCACGCACAGACTTGAATTCAGTGAGAAAGGCATGGGATCGCAACTGTGAAAAGTACAGCTCGAGCTTAACCTCTCCAGCGTAGCGATAATTAGGGGCTAGTTGAAGGGCACGATCTACCCATTCAGCAGCTAGTGTATGGCCTCCTGTCTTGTGCATCCGCAAAGCAGACATCCGCGCCAGTACCATCGCTTCCGTCAAATCAAGCTCTTCGCCCGGATGTTCTTGGCGGTGCTGTTCAAGCATTTGCAGGAATGTCAGGCATTCGCCTTCGGATAGTGACTGGATGCTGGACGGATTGTTAGTAAAACTTGCAATCAGTGCCCTTGGGTCCCGTTCTTCTTGATGCTGCATCTTTTGATTGCTCCTCCCGCTCCATTGTTTCATCCCTGTTGTAGCATATTTAGCCCAACATGAAAAGTCTGTCCGAACATTAGAACTCCTCTTGCATGTTCACTGCGGTTCTTTTCACCTTTTGTCGTGCAAATATGGTCGTCAGAGCAATGAGGATACCGGCCATACCAAATTCAAGCCAAACCCCTCCCCATTCTAACAGGATCGCACCTACAACCGGACCTGCAGCCATCCCCGTATAGCGGATGAAATTGTACACACCAATGGACGTTGCACGCTCTGCTTCAAATACTTCGGATAGCAAAATCGTATGTGCAGGCATACCTACCCCCAAGGTTAAGGCAAACAGCGTACTTGTTATCATAAGCAGGAGAAAAGAAACATCAGCCCCAGTCATAAAAAGAAACATTGCCAAAGCATTTGCACCGGTCGTCACCAGTAATGTTTTACGTGCTCCCCATCGATTTTGCAATACAGCAGACAACTTGCTACTGATAATAAAGACGACTGACACGAGCAAGAAAACCAATCCGATTATTTCAACAGAGACTACGTAGTTGTTCGTCAATTGAACAGGGAGAAACAGCAGAAAGCAATAATAGGCGTACATTTGGCTAAAACCGATCAAAATGACAGATGCACCGACTGGGTGGAGCAAAATCTTACGGAAAGACCCTAATGTAAAACCGCCTGATGATGTAGCTTGGGTCCTTTTCGTTTCGGGTAACCATGTAGCATTGATTCCGACGAGAAAGACTGCGCAGATCGCCAAAAACAAAAAGACTGCAGAATGTCCACCGATGCCGCCAATCCAGCCACCTAACAGTGGACCAAGTGCCGGACTGAGTGCAAGCAGCATCTGATAAGTACCCATCGCAGATGCACGTTGAATTCCTGTAAATAAGTCTCCGATGATCGTTGCGGCTACGATCGGAATAGCAGCAAACCCCGCCCCTTGTAAAGCCCGGAAAAATAATAGCCCATCAATAGAATCGACTAGATAGCATCCGATTGACGCGATCGTATATAGGATCAGGGCAGGTATCATGACACGTTTTCGCCCGAACCGATCAATAAATGGTCCGTAGATGATTTGCATAATCGCGAGCATGACGGTAAAGATTGAAACGGTCCAGTTAATCATGGTTACACTCGTCTGAAACTCTTTTTGCATGGCTGGTAAAATAGGCATGAACAAATTTTGCGCGAACATACCTAGCATTAGCGTTATCCCAAGTAGGTACAGTACTTTTTTTGGATTCATGATTGCTCTCCTCTTGTCTCGTTCATATTGTGTCCTTGGAAACAATTTTCGTAAAAAAAATAATGAACACCAGTTGAATGTTTCCCCTAATCTTCTGTTGCTTCTCTTATGACCTCATCCAAAAATGCCAATTCAGCAGGGGTATACCTATCCAAGAATCGGTACATGTCATTTTCCAGGCGTTGATGGTAGTGTTCGTGAATCTCGTTTACCATTTCTCCTACTGATGTCAGCCTGAAAAAAACCTCCTTCTGATTGTCTTCGAGCTGATAGCGCTCCAGTAATCCCTTCTTCAAAAGTTTGACTGTTATTTTGGATATCGCACTCTTTGTTACCCCAATATGCTGTGCAATTGTCGTAACATTGACTCGATCTTTTCCCCCTACCTCTTGAAGGACGTGGAGCTCTGTTACGGATAACCTTCCAACTTTATCATAATCAGGCACGCTGATTTTGATCTGACGCAATAGCATTTCTTCACGTAGCTTGCTGCGCTCCTCCTGTTTATGTAGAAAGGTGATCCATCGATTCCAAATTTTCTTTTTAGGGTCCAATGCAGCATCAGCTCCTCATCTATTTCGATTTTTGTTTCCGCGGAAACAAAATAACCTTATCATGAGATTTCCCTTTGCGCAAGAAAAAAACCGCAGCCCTGCATTCGCAAGCTGCGTTCCGAGACCAGTCTCTATCCATTTAGATTGCCCAATTCCTTATCCGCACTGAAATGAGCACGGGCTGCCTCAAACACTTCACTTTCCGATCCGGCTGAGATTTTGAAGCTCGATACCACTTTCTTGCCACATCGTACTTGAACATTATACTGTGAATCCCCATCGTATGTTGACTCGAAATGATAATCCTCACCATTGACCTGAATGGTTTGTTCCATGGTTACACCTCCCACCTTAGTGTGACCAAGCAACATGGCAATCATCCAATATTTTGTTGCAAAAAATTGTTGTGTTTCATCCTTGGTCGACTCACCTGTCATCATGCTATTCGGCTCTATGAAGTGGTTAGAGGGCACAACGCTGGTTCAACAGCGCCGAGCCCCCTTGCTTGTAGTTTTCCAACACATCCAATGGGACATCGACCTTTTGCTTCACTTCCGAGCTGTCGACAAGGTGAATGACGTGATGAACATCAGTACAACGGTCAAAACGACATAGTGCATACTCTACACGTAGAGTCCTCCAGTAGTTTTGTCATTGTCTTTTTGATTGAAACTGACATCCTATTCTCTCTCTCGTTATCGTGAACTTGCTCAAGCAGACTTGTCTGCAACCACGGGTTCTTCTTTTTTCTTAAAGTATTGACTCACTTGCTTGTTCAGATGAGCGATCAAGGCGATCACGAAAATGATGGCACCTGAGACCAACAAGAGATAGGGCCAATAAACGGCCTCGAGTAAAATACCATACAACCAGATCCCAAACGGTACGGCCACTCCGGTAAAAGTACCGACCACACCAAACATGCTGGCACGCAAATGCTCAGGCGTGTTCAATTGAACAAAGGTAAACATCGGGATGTTCCCCATGGAGTTGAAGATTGCGGAGACCATTAAAATCCCGACAAACACGCCCGTAATGATCCACGAGGCGTTACTCGTTTCCGGAACAAAAATCGGAAATACCCACGTCATCAAGAGAATCCCTTGCACTTGAATCAAGAGGAAGATTTTATTCTCAACGTATTTGCTCACCCTTTTCATAGAGACAATAGCCGCTCCGATAATGATCCCGATAAACCAGGAGGACTGAATAAAGGAGAATTGCTCCATCGATACTTGTTCGACTCGATAGGCAATATGCAGCAGCCCCACATACATGAGCGGAGGGAAAATAAAATTGAGCACCAGGAAAATCAGGAACAAGTACTTGATGACAACCTGTTCTCGGATATATTGGAAGACTTCCTTGATTGTTTCTGTATAGCTTTGCGTTGTCTCCTGTGCTGCCTCGGCCTTGCGAAAACGAAGGAACATCTGCAAGATACCTGCTCCGATAAAAGAAAGGCCATCGATCAGCAAGATCATTTCCATCCCCATTAAACGATAGGCAATCGCCCCTACCAAAGGACCCGCTACATTGAGAATGGCGCTGATTGCTTGGTAAATAGAGTTCATGCTTCCTACTCTGTCCTCATCTACCAGCTCAGGAATGGATGCCTGCAAAGAGAGATACGTAAAAGCCTGAATGGTACTGATCACGAAGGCGTATCCGACAAACAGCCATAGATTCGTGGGAAACTGGAGGAAAAATAGTAAAAACAAGAGAACGAGCGCACCGCTTAGTAGCTCAGTGACGACCATGATTGTTTTCTTATTGTGTCTATCAATATAGGCGCCAGCAAAAATATTAATTAGCACTCCTGGTAAGTATGAAAAGCCCAAAACAGTTGCAAATGCAGCGGAAGAACCCGTCACATCCGCAATGTACAGGGCGAGAGCAAATTTGTATACACCGCTACCTAATTCTGTAATGAAACGAGTAAAAGAAAAGAGAAAAATATTCAATCCGTATGTTTGGTTGCCCATCTTAACCTCCCTGAATAGTAATCCCTCTAGGTGACGATTTATTTCGGCAAGATGATCCCGCTACACATCACGGACATAAACCCGGAATAGAGCGGAATCCATCTGCCGATTTTCAATGCGATGCCTAGGCCACTCTTAGCGTATGACTAGAGGCATTCCTATCAATTTTTTCGCTTCCTCCTCCAAGATCGCTCGCAGCTTCCGTTCATCCTCTCGATATGGCAAAGCCATAAAAATAGTCATTTTACCCGTGGATGTATAAGAAGCCTCAAAGAGAATTCGCTTTTTCCCTTTTATAAACAAGTGATCGTATTCACTTGGTTGACTCTTGTTCTGCTCACCCAGGAAGTTGCAAATAATTGGCGTCATCTGCAAGGATTGGATGAGTGAGTGATGGGAAAGAGGATAGTTTGCCGTTACGTCAGGATTTTGCACGAGATTGGTGAAATGGATGTTCCTCTCCTTCGTGAGATCCAACCGTACTTTCACATACGTTTCCAGCTCATCGAGACTCCACGACGAATCAATATGAAGCGGAATATGATCGATGCACTCGCCAAGCACATCGAAGAAATGGTTCCCCATAAAGGATCTGCCAAAATTCATAAGGAAGATGGGGGCCATTTGGACTCCATACCTTCTTTCACAAAATCTGGCTAAAAGAGCAATTGGAATGCGCGCATTTTCTATCTCCTGCGGGTTGTCCATTTCCAGTTCGCAGGTAACAATCGTGTATCCGTCCAAACCGGATGAAGATGGAAGCTGTGTTTCTATGGATAAAAGACTATTCTCAAATGCTTGAAGATCAAACTCCTCCATGAGCTGCTGATCTTCGATTCCGACTGGACCTTTCGTAATTTGCTGGACAAAGTCCCAATACGTATTCCGATCTTTTTCCGAGAGGTCTGTGCCATTTTCCATTGCTTCGTAATACAGGTTCATGTCGTTTTGCAGAACCTCACTGCTAATAAAATCAAATATGAGATGCGATGCCGGGAATATAAGGGAGTACTCTTTCTCGCTCTCTTTCAGCAAGATCGCTTTGTAAGACAAAGAACCGATCGAATCATGCTGCTTGTAAAAGTATTCGCTCAGCAAAAGATGGCGCACTGCTTCTTTTCTGTCATCCGAATCACTCGATACATCAACAACAGGGAGCGTTATCTCACTCGGGCAAGGATATTCTTTCCAATACGGCTCTCCTTCCTCAAAAGCCAACGTGCATCGCAGTAAATGATGCCGCTTCAAGACGTCAAGAAGGGCCTTTTCCAACGTCTTAGGATCGATCATCCGCTCAAAGCGAATCACTGTTCCAGAAATGTCCATTTCCTGTACATGATAGCGCTGTGAAGGTGACAGCGGCTGTCTGATAAAAGTCTGCTGATTGACGATTGCCTCCGAATAACGAAGGAGCTGCTGATCAAGATCGTTGACGAAGCGCTCCTGCCATGACAAGGTTTCCTTCTCATCAAGTGTGGCCTCTTGGAAATGATCCTTCTCTTTTTCCCATGCTTTTTGCGAGAGATCCAGATATTGAATGGCGTGCGGCTGTATTGCAGGCTCACAAGAGCTACGCAATAAGGACAGGATTTCTTGGTGTTTGTCCCGCGCATTTTCCTCTACGTACAGAACAGCTCGGTGCTTGCTGCCGAACGGCACCTCTACATAGTTGCTTCGTACTTGGAAATGAGCGTAGATCAAAGTTTCCAGCTCTCTTTTATCTTGCGCTTTTGTGGTGCGAATCCGGTTCACGGTATCTACATATCCTGCTAGCTCTCTGACTGTGTCATATTGGAAGATCGTTTGTATCTTCACTTCTATTCCTTCTTTATGCAGTCGCGCTACCAGTTGGATCGCTTTGATAGAATGCCCGCCCAGATCATAAAAATGGTCATCCACACTAATTTCCTGGAGGTCGAGTACTTCTTTCCAGATTTCCGCCAGCTTCATCTCCTGCTCTGTAACAGGTGGATTCAGTTGCTTATTTGCCTCCCGGATCATGACAGGCTCAGGTAATGCCCTCCGATCTATTTTTCCGTTTGGCGTTACTGGCATTCTCTCAAGGATGTGGATATACGTTGGTACCATATAGGCTGGAAGAGTGGCCAAAAGCTCCTGACGCAAATCTCTATTCCACTCAGGCTGCTCCCAGACCAGATAAGCAATCAGGTTGGCTTCTCCTCCCTGCTCTTTTTTGGCCAACACCACCGCTTCCTTCACTCCTGTCTGGGATTGGATCACGTTTTCAACCTCATCAAGCTCGATACGGAAACCGCGTATCTTGACCTGGTTGTCCATTCGCCCCAAATATTCCAGACTTCCATCCGCAAGCCATTTCACCATATCTCCCGTCTTGTAGAGCCTTGAACCGGAAGTAAACGGATCTGCCACAAATTTCTCGTTCGTCAATTCCTCGCGATTGATGTAGCCATCAGCGACGCTAATGCCCGCGATTGCCAACTCACCTGGAATTCCCTGGGGCTGCAAATGACCATGCGCATCCAGCACGTATACTTTTGTGTTGGCAATGGGCTTTCCGATTGGCACTTGCTGCGGCAGCTCCTCATGTCCTTCATACGTCCAAGTCGTTGCACAAATCGTTGTTTCGGTTGGACCGTATGCATTGATGTATCGGCAATGGGCGCTCCATTTATGGACGAGCTCCCAGTTTGCTGCGGAACCTGCGGTGATTAACGTTTTCAATTTCGGGAAATTTTCCGGCTCCAAATACGTCACAAAGGTAGGCGGGAGCGTCGCGACCGTTACTTCATGCCGCAGTAAATACTCACTGAAAGCCTGCGGATCGAGTACGACATCCTTTGAAACAATGACCAATCTCGCCCCCGTCAATACCCCCATCGTAAACTCCCAGACAGAGGCATCGAAGGAGATGCTGGCAAACTGCAACACCTTGTCATTTTTAGTGATACCGAGATCGTTGATGAAAAACTGCTGGAGGTTGGCGATTCCGACGTGGTGCAGCCTTACCCCCTTTGGCTTCCCCGTTGACCCGGAGGTATAAATGACGTAGGCCAGGTCACTAGAACGATGAAGGGTCTGTACATCAGGTGTAACGTCGGTGTATATGCTCCTATCATCAAGATTGATCAACATTGTTGCGGAGAGAATACGCTCTGCATCCACTGCAGTCGGATCATGGACCAAAACAATGCTGGCCCCGCTATCTTCGATCATATAGCCGATCCGTTCGCTTGGATGGTCTGTGCTAATGGGGAGAAAGGCACCGCCCGCTTTTAAAACGGCCAAGATGGCAAGGCTGTAAACGGTAGAGCGCTCCACCATCACACCAACAATGCTGCCTGGTTTTACCCCTTTCTCACGCAGCACGTGGGCAAGTGCATCGGATTTGTCATCTAATTCCTGGTACGTGTAGGTGCTTTCCTGATCAACCACGGCAATGTGATGCGGTCCCTGTTTGACCTGTTCCTTAAATAGCTGGTCAATGGTTAATGTTTGATCAACCAGCATATCCGTGTCATTCCATTGTTGCAGAATGAGAGCCTGCTCCTCGTCCGTGACCATTTGCATTGTTGCAATCGGCTGGTCGGGATTGCGGACGACACTTTGAATCAACTGATTCAAATGCGCTCGTACTTTTTGCAGATAGGCATCGCTGTAGGCAAGTGCATTATAAATAAAGTGAATTTCTAATTCCTTTCCAGGAATCATGCACAAGTTAAAGTCGTAACTGGTTTGCTCATATCCTTGGACATCCGTGATTCCGAATAAACCGCCTTTTCCATCTTCGCCGGATGCCTCCTCCGTCAATGGATAGTTTTCAAAGACCAAGAGATGCTGAATAAGGTTTTGTTTTAATGCGGTTTCGGACTGAATATCCGCCAAAGACATGTATTGATAGCTGCTTGTGGCTGTGAAGAATTGCTGCACCTGCCGAAGCAACTCTGAAAATGTCTCTTTGCCTTCACTGCGAATCCGCATGGGAATCGTATTGACAAACAGCCCAACCATTTCTTCTACGCCAACGAGCTCAGAGGGACGGCCTGAAACGACTGATCCGAAGACAATATCATTGGCATAGTTGTATCGTTGCAGCAACAATCCCCAAAGCGAATGAAAGACGATGCTCAGTGTCACATCATTTGATCTCGCTATTTGCTCCAAACGGGCAGTCGTTTCCCGATCAATGCGGAACACGATCGCTTCTCGTTGGTACCCTTTACCGGTTGAAATATATTCAACCGGTAAAGGAGATTGCTGATCAAATCCATCCAGACTATCTCGCCAGAACGAGAGTCCTTCTTGTTTATTTTGCTTACCAAGCCAAGTGACATAGCTACTGAAGGAATACGGTGGAGCCAGCTCAGCCTTCTTATTTTGAAGATACGAGCGATAGATATGGAAAAAGTCTTTTGCGACAATCCCCAAGCACCAGCCATCCATAATAATATGGTGGAAGCTCCACACCATCTTGTATTTCGATTCACTCAATTTCATTACAGTCATCCGAAACAACAGATCTTTTTCCAGATCAAATCTCTTGCCCCGATCCCTTACAAGAAATTGCTCGACAAATACTTCTTGTTCATCCTGAGTCAGATCAGAGATGTCCTCGATCTGAATAGCTGCTTCTCTTTGCTTCAACACGATTTGCAGCGGCTTTTTACTATCTTTATAGTGAAAGACTGTTCGCAGGATATCGAATCTTTCGACGAGGTCGCGAAAGCTCTGATCCAGGAGATCAAGTCGCAACGACTCCTCCATCGTAATCACCGTTTGTTCGAAGTGAACCTCTGATTCAGGATGAAGGATAAAGTGATATAACATGCCTTCTTGCATAGGTGTCAAGCGGTATATATTTTTAATTTGAACACCATTCAAACCTCATCACCATCTATCATTGAATTTTTTCACCCAGCAGTTGGGAAAGATGATCTAATTCCTCAATGGACATCTCATCGTATGTGAAATCTGTTGGGCTTTGCTCGACTGTCTCTTTCGATAAGCAGTGCGTTATGATTTCTACGATCTTTTCTCGGTAGGCATCCACGAGGCGCTGAATGGTTCCTTCTTCAAACTCTTCACGATGATACGTAAAAGTAAGTGTCAGCTTGCGATTCACGACCATTCCATTCACATCAAGCGCAAAGGAGCGAATGGCGGTCGGACTAATTTCTCGGCCCGGAGAAAGGGAGGAAGTCGTCATGCTCCCAGATTCCAAGTCTGTATCGAACTGTCCCAAGTAGTTAAAACTGATCTCGGGCTTTGCCTGGAACGTTAACGATACATCGGCTTGTCTCGCAGACAGATATTGTAAAATACTATATCCAATACCTTTGTTCGGCACACGTCGCAGACTGTCTTTCACCATTTTGATCTGGTAGCCAAGGGATTCCGATCGGCTCATATCCAGCACGAATGGATACTGGGATGTAAACCATCCGATCGTGCGTGAAATATCGATGCCCTTCACGATCTCTTCTCTGCCATGTCCCTCCAGATTGACGAGCACATGCTCTATCCCCGCCCACTCTTTTACCGCCGAACCTAACGCCGTAAGCAACAAATCATTCACTTCCGTGTTATAAGCCTGGTGGCTCTGCTTCAGCAGCTTTTCTGTGAAGGCTTCATCAAGCTCGATGGTGACATCTGTTGTATCTTGCATAAGCGGTGCGCCAATCGTTTCCGCCTTTGCCAGAGGAGAGAATGGCATTTCCTCTACCTGCTTCCAATATCCGATTTCCTGTTGAATCTCGCTTCCCTGTGCATATTTTTGCAATTCTTCTGACCAGGTTTGATAGGAATCGGTTTTCATAGGCAAAGTAGGCTCTTCTTTCTGCAACAAAGCGTCATACACTGTATGGAAATCTTCTAGAAGAATCCGCCATGAGACACCATCGACAACGAGATGATGAATCACGATTAACAAGTGATCGCCAGCTTCTGTTCGGAAAAGGCCGAGATTTACCAACGCCGTATCCGTCAAATCGATCCCTTCCTGTATAAGCTGAGCAGCTTGCTCCATCTCCTCAACGTTTTGCGCAGAAAACTCCCTGATCATAATGGGAACCAGGCACTCGTCCAGTTTCCGATGCTCTTGGACAATGTCTAACTCGTTCATTTGGAATTTCATTCGCAAAGCATCATGATGCTCAATCAGCTTCGTAAAGGCTTGTTGAACCAGCTCTGGATCGAAACCAGCTTCGCGAAACAACATGACAGATTGATTGTAATGATGAGGGTTCTGATGGTTTTGTTCAAAGAAGTTCATCTGGATTGGTGTCAACGCGACTGCTCCCATTACAGGCCCTTGATCAATTTGTCTGGTCAGCGTCTGGAGATATCTAGCCGCACTGCGAATACGCGGATTTTGGAACAAGTCTTTCAATCGGAGCTCATACCCATGACTCCTCAATCTCGCAATCATCTGAAGTGCTTTAATGGAGTCTCCCCCAAGCTCGAAGAAGTTGTGGGTCACACTTACTTGCGCAAGCCCCAGCACATCCTGCCAGATGGTGACCATGATTTGTTCCTGTTCATCGGACGACTCGACGATGTTTTCCTCCACCAAGAGAGAGCTATCAGGAAGAGGGAGTTTTTTCCGATCTACTTTTCCAACAGCGGTGATCGGCATAGCGTCTAGTCGAACGAAGAAAGACGGGATCATGTAATCGGGCAAATCTTTAGCGAGCAGGTCTCTCCACTCATCAGCCGCAAGCTCATGCTCTGTCACAATATACGCACATAAGTACTTGCTTCCATTTTCTTCTTCTCTGGCGATAACGATTGCTTCTTTTACTTGCTCTAGCAAAAGCAGCTTGCTTTCAATTTCCCCTGGCTCGATTCGATATCCCCTGATTTTGATCTGGAAATCCTTCCTGCCAAGGAAGTGGATGTTCCCATCCGGTAAATAGACAGCCAGATCTCCTGTCTTATACATTTTTTCATAGCCCGGTTCCGCGTACGGATTATCGACAAAGCTTTGTCTCGTTAGCTCCTCGTTATGCAAATAACCTAGTCCAAGCGGCATGCCTGAGATGTAGATTTCTCCAGGGACACCTATCGGCATTCGTTTTCCGTACGAATCGAGTAGAAGGATTTTCGTGTTGAATATCGGTTTTCCAATTGGAATGCGATCTTCTTCTCCCGTGATTTGGTAGGAAATGCATCCGATACTTGCTTCTGTCGGGCCATACAAATTCGCTGGCGATACATATTGGAATATTTTCAGGAATTTGGAAACTGTAGACGGAACAATTTCCTCACCGCCGATAATGATCTTTTTGAGCGATTGTAATTTGCCCTGTAGCTCGAGATTTTCAGCTAACTGATTCACGATTACATTAAAAACAGATGGGACGAAATCAGTTAAGGTAATTTGTTCGTCTTCAATGATTCCAGCCATGTAATCAGCCGAGACTGTCATCCCCGTAGTAGGCAAGACTGTTTTTCCGCCATTGGTCAGCGGCCAGAAAAATTGCCAAATGGCACTGTCGTATACATGGTTGGTGGTCTGGAGGACAGATTGCGCTGCGTCTAGTCCAAAGTAATCATCCATCCAGAGAAAGCGGTTGACGATCCCTCTATGCGGTACGACGACTCCTTTTGGTTTTCCTGTTGAGCCAGAAGTAAAGATGACATAGATGGGGTCTTCCAGCGATACGGACAGGTTTGGGGTTTCGACTTCTGGTGTCAGGTGTGCCAGATCAATCGCAACCAATTCCGCTCCCAAATCCGTTTCAGCAAAGGCATGTTCAGATTCTACGAAAACAAACTCGCTACCCAGTTCGGCAATAACAGACTGGAGTCGATCGACAGGCCACTGAATGTCCAATGGTGAAAACGCTGCTCCCGTCTTCATTACACCCAATAACGTTACGACCAATTCCAAACTTCTTTCCATCAGCACAGGTACATACTTGCCTTTTCCTATATCGCGCTTCAGCAGATCAGCTGCGACTGCGTTGGCTTTTTCGTTCAGTTGTTGGTAAGTGATTGTCGAGCCTTGGTAGGAAACGGCAATTCGATTTGGATAAAGTTTGGCTGATTCCTCGATGGCAACATGGATCGGTTGTACCACAGAATACTCTCGCTTCGTATCATTACTGAGCTTCTCCAAAAACTGCACTTCTTCCAGAGACATGAGGTCAATCTCGCCCACAAGAATATCCATATTAGCAGCTACCTGCCGCAGGACGTTGGTAAAATGGTTGATAAAACGCTCCATCGTTTCAGGCTTAAATAGACTGGTGCTATATTCGCACTCCACAAAAAAGCTTTCATTTCTCGACTCGACATTCATGACGATGTCTAACTTGGATATTTTCGTTTGGAATGGATATGAGCTGACCTCAATCCTGTTCCAGTCAAATGCCGTATCGGCCACATTGTCATAGGAAAACATGGTGTCAAACAACGGATTCCTGCTTGGGTCACGTCGAACTTGAAGCTTTTCTACCAGGTCTTCCAATGGATAATCCTGATGTTCAAACGCCAGGAGTGATTTCTCACTTAGCTCTTGGACAAACTCGCGGAACGTTTTGGTGCCTACTGGATAGTTTCGCAGGGCAAGTGTATTTACAAACATTCCCACTACATTTTGAACATCAGTGTGGTTTCGCCCTGCCACTGGGGTTCCTACGACAATGTCCTCTTGCCCGGTATATTTGGACAGCAAAACGTTGTACGCCGCCAATAGAATCGAAAAGACCGTTACGTTTGCTTCCTTCGCCAAGGACTGCAATCTGCGGGATACATCCGTCTCAATCTCGCTTTCGACCGTACCCCCTTCAAAACTTTGAAACTGTGGTCGCGGATAGTCCGTAGGCAGATTCATAACAGGTAATTCCCCGCTGAATTCATCTATCCAGAACTTCTCCTGCTTATGCGACTGCCCCGTCGTCTTGATCTGTTTCAACCAAGCCGAATAATCCTTGTACTGAACGGAGAGTGGTTCTGGATTTTGCCCGTTATACAGTTGATTCAACTCATCAATCACAATGCTCACCGATGTTCCATCTGCAATGATGTGGTGCATGTCAATCAGGAGTAAATGCTTGTCTTTCACCAGTTTTACCAATTTGACGCGCAATAATGGTGCCTGGCTCAGTTCGAATGGCTGGATGAACGTCCGAATGAGATTTTCTATACTCTCAGAACTGTCCTTTTCGCTAGCATGATCGATGGCAAAACGGACAGAGTCATGGACAAATTGTTTCGGCTCACCATTTATGTAGTCAAAAGACGTACGGAACGCCTCATGCCTTTGGATGAGAGACTGGAATGCGTGTTCCAATGCCGCAGAATCCACCTGCCCGGAGAGTACCAGAGCGCCTGCCATGTTATAAGCCACGCTTGTTTCATCGAGTGATTGAACGGTAAAAATCCTTTTTTGTGAAGGAGAGAGCTCATAATTCTCTTGTTTTCCAACTGCCTGAATCAACGGCATTTCTGCTTGAGTCGCTTCGGAAATGACGTAGGCAAAACTCCTGACGGTAGGATTTTGGAAAACGGCTCGCAGCGGAATTTCTACCTGCCACTCCTTGTTCACTTTGGCAAGAAGAATGGCAGCATGCAGGGAATGTCCACCGATTTCAAAGAATCGATCGAGAACGCCGACTCGTTCGATCCCCAAGACCTCTTGCCATATTCCTGCAAGTTTTCTTTCATTTTCTGTCGCAGGCGCTACGTATTCCTCAGACACCAGCTTAGACAGATCGGGTTTTGGCAAAGCATTACGATCGATTTTGCCGTTTGGCGTCACAGGCAACTCTGCCAATTGGATGATAAAGGTTGGAACCATGAACTCAGGCAGGGAATCGGCTAAAAACCCCTTGATTTCGGATGGACTTACTTCCTCATCCGTCGTGTAATAAGCGCACAATACAACAGACTCATCTCTCTTTGTCTGCGGGAGCACAATGGCATTGCGAACCTTTTCATGCCGTAACAGCTGATTTTCGACTTCGCCCAGCTCCACACGGTATCCACGAATCTTCAATTGGTAGTCCGAACGACCAACAAACTCCATATTTCCATCTGCCATCCAGCGCACAATATCGCCGGTCTTATACATGTGCTCACCGGGACGGAAAGGATTTTCGATGAAGCGCTCACGGGTTAATTCTTCTCGGTTCAGATACCCCCGCGCAACACCTGCTCCCCCGATATATAGTTCACCGTACACGCCCACCGGCTGTGGCCGCCATTGGGAATCCAACACATAAAATTCTGTGTTTTGCAGCGGTTTTCCGATCGGAACATTTCCGGTTGTCATTTCGGTATCGCCAGCCATTTGGAAGTAGCTGGAATCAATAGTAGCCTCAGTGACCCCATAGCTATTGATGATTTTGATCTGCCCGAAACGCTCGACCAAGCGTACAAACGCTTCGCTTTGGCATGTATCTGAACCAAGAATCAGTAGTTTCAGATAATCGAGCGACAATCCATTTTGATAAATGTACTCCATAAAAGGAAGAACAAGAGCAGGTGTCGATTCAAACAAGGAAATTTCATACCGAGTCAACCATTGATAAAGAGCTGGAAGATCAATCCTTACATCACTAGGACAAATCACCAAATGCCCACCATGTAGAAGGGCCCTGCACAAATCCCCTGCAAACACGTCAAAAGAAAAACTCGCCATCTGTAAAAGATTCACATTCATCTGTTCGAGTTCGTACTCGTACCGCCATGTATTGGCTACACTCACCAAATTGCGATGCTCAATCATGACCCCTTTGGGTTTGCCCGTAGTGCCGGATGTATAGATGATATAGGCGAGATCGCTCGGTCCGGAGATGACGTCGAGATTGGACGAATCCTCCCTGTAACTGGTCTCTGCGTCCAGATCGATAATGGCGCCGCTAAAGTCTACTCCGCTCTGTCCATTTTGATTGACCAGCATGACCTTTGCCTGACTGTCTTCCAGCATGAACGAAATGCGGTCCTTCGGATACTGGGGATCAATCGGAACATAGGCTCCGCCCGCCTTCATGACGGCCAGAACAGCGACGACCATGTTTATCGAGCGTTCTGCCAAAATCGCCACGGAGCTGTTTGGTTTTACACCCTGATCACGCAACGTCCGTGCCAAGCGGTTTGCTTTCGCATTCAGTTCCTGATAGCTGATCTGCTCTTCCCCGTAAGAAACAGCGACTTGCTCCGCATGGCGTACTGCTTCCGCTTCAAACCATTCATAGAACGTTGGATAGAGAGGAGCGGGTATTTGCTTCCTCGCTTGATTAAAGTCGACAACCACCTGCTTGACGTCTTCGCTGGACAAGTACTCCAAATCAGCTAGACAACTCTCACTAGACTGCAGAATGGAGTGAAGAATCTTGATAAAGTGATTAGCTATTCGCTCAACCGTATCGCGTTTAAACAGATGAGTACTATAGTCAAATTGGCAAGTGAGCGTTGTCCCATCGTCATGAACATCAAGACTGAGATCAAAGAGGGACACGCCCTTTGGATATTCATACGTCGTCACTTTGAAATCCTCTGAGACCACGTCGTCAAAGGAATCATAATGGTAATCAAACATGGTATCAAATAAAGGATTGCGGCTCAAATCTTTGTTTAGTTGAAGAGCATCAACCAGCTTTTCAAACGGGTATTCCTGATTTTCAAATGCATGGATGGCTTGATTTTTCACTTCTTTCAGGAAGTCCGAAAAGGTCTTGCTTCCTGTTGGGTAGTTACGAATAGCCAACGTATTTACAAACATGCCCATCATTCGTTCCAAATCAGGGTGTTGTCTTCCCGCCACAGCAGAACCGACAATCAGCTCCTCCTGCCCGGTGTATCGATAAAGCATTACATTGTAAGCAGCCAGCAATACCATGTACAAGGTCGTGTCAGTTTCCCTAGCCAATTGGAGCAACTGCTTCCTGACTTCCTCACCGATTCCCATTATCAAACGGTCACCATCAAAGGTTTGAACCGGCGGTCTCTGATAATCAATGGGAAGTTTCAATACTGGAAGTTCTCCTTGGCCAAATAGCTCAAGCCAGTACTCCTTTTGAGCCAAGAGCTCTTCTGACTGCTCCCTCTCTTGCTCCCATGCCACGAAATCTTTATACGTCACGCCGAGCTCAGGCAGTGATTCTCCTCTATACGTATGGAGCAGCTCACGGATAAACAGAGAAACCGAATAGCCGTCCGAAATAATGTGATGCATGTCCACAGCCACAATGAAGCGTTTGGCTGACACTTGGAAGATTTTCGCCCGAATAAGTGGTGCTTTGCTGAGATCAAACGGCTGGATAAAGGTGCGAATCGCCTCATTTACATCCTCTTCGGCCAATTGTTCGACCCCAATATCCACTGCCAGATCGTCATGTAAAACTTGCACGACTTCATTATCTCTGATGACAAAGTTCGTACGGAAAGAATCATGTCTTTGTACAACCTGTTGCAAAGAATGAATCAGACGATCAAGTTCCAGTTCTTCATCCAATTGTAAGTAGCCGGATAGGTTATAAGCAGTTCCTCCATCCAGCCCTTGGAGGATGTACATCCTTTTCTGTGCGGAAGAAGCCTGATAGTATGGCTGCAACTCGCAAGTGCGAATGGGTGTAAAAGCTTGAGGCTTTGATGAGTCTACATATTTGGCTAATTCACGTATCGTCTGCGATTGAAAAATTTGATGCAAAGGAATTTGCACGTGGCATTCCTTGTAGATTCTGCTGAGCATGACAGTCGCTTGTAAGGAGTTCCCGCCTTGTTCAAAAAAATTATCATCCAGATACATCGGAGCGCTTCCCAAGATTTCTTGCCAAATGACTCTGATCGTCTCTTCGGTCGCCGTTCCAGCCGGCTCTACTTCTCTGTCGCTCATGCTTCTTCGCCCGGCAAGCCTTTCGGATAAATGGACAATTTCGATTTCTCCATTTCCTAGTGGAACAGCAGATTTCGTTGTTCGCTGCCAATGAGACGGGTCTGCATGCTCGAATCCCCCATCAGCCAGATACACCTGTCCGACCGCACCCACAGGCGCCAATTGCTGATACTGATCCAGGACATAGAGGGAAGCTCGTCCCACCTGATCATCTGGCATATCCTGCAAAAATTCTGTCCATTCCGCTACATATTTGCCCAGGTTGCCATTGGATTCGCGAATCATTCTTTTCATCTCGTCGGGCTGTAAAAGTGATAGTGCACGAATTTTTTCCTGATCGTCTTCTGCAATACGATGCAAAAGATTCGCAAAGTAGACACCCCACTGGCGAAGAATCTCCGTGGTCACTACCCCGCTTCGTGCATCCACATCAACCACAAGCTCTCCGCCCACTTCTGTCACGTTTACAAAAAGATCGTACTTACTGTAAATGATCTGATTGGGCAGCAGTGTAGCTTTCATTTGAGCGAAAGTCAGGTTGTGAAGCGGCCGATCCATATTGAACAACACAGAAAGCTCTGGCAAGTTTTGATGCGGCAAATTCTCAGCTAATGCTGCAAAGGAGTAGACTTGATGCTTTTCCATCTCCGCAACCGCCTGTTTCACTCGGGACAAATAATCCGCAGCCGTATCATTGCCGTCAATCTCCGTGCAAATCGGCAAAAGATTAACGCAGTTTCCGATTAAGGACATTTTGCCGATATGGGATTGACCCGCAGTAGGAATCGCAACCACCATTTTTCTATTTCCAAGAAGACGATGCAGGAAGAGGTTAAAAGAAGCGAGCAAGGTAATAAACAGACTGTTCTTGTTTTGAATGCTTCTTTTTCTTGCCTTCCTTGTGATGCTGCTGTCGATCTTGAACGTAATTCTCTCGCCTGTAAAAGATGGTTTTCCCGTCTCTCGTAGTTCCAAAGGAAAAACAAGCTTTGGGATTGGAGCTGCGAATTTTTCGTTCCAGTACGCGAGCGCATCCTGGAACGCTGGTTGCTGCATCTGATCTTCTTGCCAGTTTCGGTAAGCAGAAAACGGTGTAGAAGGCTCGAGTGATATTGGGCGTTTCTGTGTAAGAGCCAAGTAGATATCATCCAGCTCTTTGATAAATACAGCCATGGACCACCCATCCGCAATCATGTGATGGAAGGTGTAGGAAGTCAGGAATTTGGCGGGAGCCAGCTTGATGACACTTACCCGATACAGGGGGTCCTCAGAAGACAACTCAAATGGCGTGCCTGTTTGTTCCTCCAGCAGCTGATTCTTTTTTTCTTCCTGTTCCTCAGACGAAAGGTGGCTCAAATCCACGAATCGAACACGTGCATCCCTCTTGGGTAGAACCACCTGATACTCTCCGTTGGTATCAATGATAGTTCGCAATGCTTCATGACGATCCACCATGGCTTGGACAGCCTGCTCAAACACAGGGATATCAAGCTCTCCCTCGACCTGTAGTGAGGCTGTCTCGTTAAAAGCCGCGGATGCTTCCACGCGATATTTGACTGCAAACCACATTTGTTTCTGTTCTGGGCTAAGGGGAAGCCTGAGTTCTTCCCCCACCCTTTCCACAAGCGTTGATTCGGGCTTTTGCTCATCGCGTCTCGTAAAGTTTGTCATTTCGATAACTTGATTTTGTTTGCGTCCTCCACTCGGAGAAGTTGGCGGTGGCTCCGGCAAAAAGCCTCCTCGACGCAGATCATCAATACTTTCTTTCACTGCTTGGATCAGTCTCTCAATATCCTCATCAGAATGAGCAGTGGACAAGAAGCAATTTCTGCCCTCCCATATATAAATGCCCTTGCTGATCAGATGATAGAAGAACAATTCGATATCGGTAAACGATACGAAGCGGAACAAGGAACCACAATTAATCATCTGGATTGGAATCTGCTCGTTCTTAAAATACGCGTTAAGCGTTTCTACCAAGTAGAGGGTCTTTTGCGTGATCGCTTCCTGAAGCTGCGGCCCCTGTTCCTTCAAATATTCCAGAGTGGTGATAGCAGCATGCATCGTCAGTGGATGCGTGCAAAACGTTCCGCCCACAAACGTCTTTTTCTCGGCATTTACCGGGTGGGAATTATCCCCGAAATTCCAGGTTCCCCCATCTACTGCATCCATGAACGCAGCTTTCCCGGCTACAACCCCGATCGGCATGCCGCCACCCGGAACTTTCCCATACGTAACAAGGTCTGCTTCTATTCCATACCATGCCTGTGCACCACCAAGATGTATACGGAATCCCGTAATGATCTCGTCAAAAATAAGGGCAGTGCCTGATTGGCTTGTAATCTCTCTGACTTCCTTCAAGAATTCCACCGGCTGCAAATCTGGACGACGGCTTTGAACAGGCTCGACTAATACTGCGGCCAGTTCATGAGCATGTTTTTTGATCAGCTCAATTGATTTTGGATGATTGTAGTTTAAGACCAGAACGTCATCCACCGTATGCTGGGTAATACCCGGTGCCATCGGTATGGCCTTCCCATCTTGGGACTCAGGATCAGCAACAGTCAGAATGCCGTCAAATGTACCGTGATAGGAGCCGGAGAATAAGGCAATTTTCGAGCGGCCTGTAACAGCCCTAGCCAAGCGTAGTGCCACCATTACTGCCTCTGTCCCCGAATTGTAAAACGCGACACGCTCTACTCCAGTCAGCTCGCTGATTAATTCCGCTACCCTTCCAGCTACATCCGACATAGGACCCAGCGGAGGCAGATCAGATTGAATCTGCTCCTCCAGCTTATTTATGATAAATGCGGGATTATGACCGAGCAGGTTTACACCGAAACCCATCGTCAGATCGACATATTCATTCCCATCCAGATCCCACATTTTTGAACCAGATGATGCTTGTGTAATGATCGGATAAACCATTTCCTTCCAATAAGAACGGAATCCAGACACATTACGATTGTTGGCATGAACGAATCGGTGCTCTTGCGTATACTTCTTGGAGTGCTTTGTCTTTTCCGTATAGCTTTGAATGAATGCGTTCAGATACTCTCTTTGTGTCGGTGTAAAATTGCCTCGTTCACCGATCATCAATGGCTGATACGGTATAAATGGCTTCTGTCGTTCCTCTTCATTCACCTTGACGGGTGGTTTTGTCTCCGTTTTTTTGATCGCAGGAGCAACAGGCACAGATTCAACTTGTTGCTTTGGTACAAAGCTTTGTTCTTGATTCAACAGCTCCAATTGCTTTTGTAACAGCGTAGCCATGTGGTTTTGGTGTTCGGACAAGAGCGAAATCTGCTTTTCGATAATGGTTTCAACCGCCCCTGTGTTTATTGGGACTGGCATTTTCTTGGATTGCTCTCTCGGCTCTGCCTGTTGAATGCTCTGAACGTCATTTTGTTCCACAACTACGTTTGCCTTCGGTTGCTCGATTGCCATCCATTCCATTTGTTTGGCTGAAGCCACAGCCGGGCTGCTGGATAACTCCAGTGCGATATGCGCTGCTAGCTTATCAACGCTGGTAATGGTTTCAAACAACTCTTGAGCCGGAATGACCACTCCAAACTTTTCCTGTATTTCACGATTGATTTGTACGAGCATAATAGAATCTAAGCCTAGCTCCAGAAAATGAAGGGATGGATCAATTTCTTCTACAGCAAAACCCGAAGCTTGATGAACCAACTCTTTCAGAACTTTTGCGATTGGCGCAGTTCCTATCTCTGACACAGTAGCACCTCTATTTCCGCTAATAGAATTCGTCTGTTCTGGAATGATACTGCTCATATCATCTGTAATCCAAGAGCGATGCTGATCGAAAGGATACACCGGCAATGGCATTTTTCTTCTCTTTTTGCCATCCCTGTAGAACGCATCCCAGTCAACCGTAGCGCCCTGTACGTACAAATCGCATAATGTCGTTGCATAGGAATACTTCATCTCGGTACTCGCCTTGTGGTACTTTTCCTGTACATCCCGCGCGGATTGACTCAACAGATGAACAGTCTCTTCTGGAATGTGCTTTTTCCCAGGTGAGTAGACAAAAACGTCTCGATCATTTTCAAGCCGAACCGCCAATCGGTCGAGCTTTTGTTCGAAATCGCTGCGGCTATGCAAAATGAGCGCAATCCGATAGGGAAGTGTTTCTCTCCCGGTGTTTGCCGTATAGCACAAATCAGATAAAGAAAGCGGTCCACTGGAAGAGAGAAACTCCCTGTACTTTTGAATTAATCGTTGAAGGGCTGACTCGGATTTGGACGACAAGGTAAACACATGCACCTCGTCTGAGACTGTCATCTCCGCTTCATTCACCGGCACATACTCTTCCAAAATAACGTGACTATTGGTCCCGCTAAACCCAAACGAGCTAACCCCACATCTCCTCAGATGTCCATCCGTTTCCCATTTTTCCCGTCTGTTTTGCACATAAACTGGCGACTTTTCAAATGTGAAATTCCGATTGGGTTTCTGGAAATGGACGAGAGCCGGCAGCTCTTTGTGTTTTAACTGCAAAGCAGCCTTAATCAAGCCAGCGATTCCCGCTGCTTCATATAAATGTCCAATATTCGTTTTGACAGTGCCGATTCCACAAAACTGTTTCTTCTGTGTATATTGTCGGAATGCCCTCTGAATTCCATCCAGCTCAACGGGGTCCCCCAGCTTTGTACCCGTTCCATGCGCCTCTATATAGCTAATCGTTTCAGGGTCGACTTGCGCATCCTCCCAAGCGTCTACGATTAATTCTGCCTGGGCCTGTGAGTTCGGAGCGGTAATCCCGACTGTAACCCCGTCTTGATTAACAGCGCTTCCCTTAATCACGGCATAGATGTGATCCCCGTCCTCGATGGCTTTTTCCAAAGGTTTTAACAGAACAGAAGCTACACCTTCACCCCAACCCGTTCCATCAGATTGATCGTCAAACGCCCTTGAGCGGTTGTCGGAGGATTCCATTCCAATTCCAACCTTTAGCGCCAGCAGGATGGTTTTGACTCCCCCTGCCAATGCCATCTCACAATCCCCGTTTTGGATTGCCTTACACGCCATATGAACCGCAACCAAGGAAGAAGAGCAGGCTGTATCCACGGTGACAGCAGGGCCGCGCAAATCAAGCAGGTGCGAAATACGACTCGCAATAATGGAAGGAAGATTGCCTACTGCATAAGAAGGCAAATCTTTGGGACTTACCAATGACAAAAGGCGTTCGTAATCGTATCCCAACTTGGAGAAGCCGACATACACCCCTACTTTTTCCCCTGAAAGCTTGTGTCCGCCATAGCCTGCATCCTCTAGCGTATGCCAAGCATTTTCAAGGAACAGCCTTTGGTTAGGGTCCATTAGCTTCGCTTCTTTCGGGGTGATCGAGAAGAAAGGATAATCAAATTTATCGATCTCCTCTAAATAACCACCCTCTACAAGGCTAGAATTGCCCTGTTCGCCTCTGACCAGCGATACATATTGTTCTGTGTCCTTTCGTCTCTGACCATGAAGCTCATGAATACAATCCTTTCCTTCCCGGATGTTTTGCCAAAATTGATCCACATCCTGAGCCTGCGGGAACTTACAAGAAATCCCGATAATCGCGATATCCTTTTGTTTCTGTTGGCTCGTATCTGTCTCTTTTATGTGTTCAGTCGCTTGATCGTCGTGGAAGAGACTGCCTAAAAGCTTGGAGATCGTCGGATAGGCAAACAAATCTGTTACCGCCAACGAGATCGCCATCTCTTCCTCTATCCGCCCTGCTAACTGGGCCAACTGCATAGAGGAAGCGCCTACGTCAAAATAACTGTCGTTTGGTCCCAATCTGTCTGATTGAAGCACCTCGCGACAAATGGCAAGCAGTTGTTTTTCTAATTCTTCACGTAACTGAGGTGATTGATCGGTTCTCTCCTCTTTTACCTCTTCGGTGATTCGGCGCTGTATTTCCTCGGAAACATCGCGAAATGCTCCAGACTGATACTCCCTAGCCACTCTATATCGTTCGACTTTTCCACTCGTTGTTTTGGGGATGCGCTGAATCGGCAAGACCTCGCTTATTCTCCAGCCTGTTCGCTCGTTCAAATGCGTTTTCACTTTTTTAGAAAGCGCAATGAACTCGTCTACACTTTTCCGGTGAAGGAGAAACACAAGAATGTTTTCTTCTTTGCTTTCCTCGTTGAATACCCCGCAAGCAACGACCTTCCCAAGCTCGACTCCTTCGACTTCTTCCGCAATCCGCTCAATATCATGCGGATAAACGTTTTGACCATTCACGAAAATGATGTCTTTCGCACGCCCTGTAATAACAAGGTTTTCCTTTCGCATAAAACCCAGATCCCCTGTTCGGAGCCATCCATCAGCCGCCATTACATTTGCGGTGGCAGCAGGGTTGTTGTAGTATCCTGCGGTTACATTCTTCCCTCTAATCTGGATATGGCCAACCGTATCGCTCGGCAGCTCGTGATCCTCGTCATCACATATTCTAACCTCGCAAAAATCGATGGGGTAACCCACTTCTACCAGGGTGAGAGCTTCTGGATTTGTTTGATCCGTCATCTTGACTGGCTTTCCTACCTGGATAAACCTACGATCCAGGGAAAGCGTTGTAAAATGTAGGTTCTGATCCGGAATCGTTACTCCCACAGAGGCTTCAGCCAATCCGTAGCATGGGACCATGCTTGTTTTCTTCAATCCATAAGGGCTCATCTGATCCAAAAACTGATCCATTAATTCTGAAGCGATGGGTTCTGCTCCATTTAAAATTGCGCGAAGCGTAGACAAATCCCACTCTTCTGCCACTTCCGGTTTAAATCTAGACAACACATATTTATACCCAAAGTTCGGAGAAGAAGAAATTGTCGCTTTGTGCTCGCTTGCTTTCTTCAGCCATAGCGTAGGCCTCCTGATAAACAGTGAGGTATGAATAAAATAATGCTGAACTCCTGCATACAACGGGGATAAATGGAACGCGATCATCCCCATGTCATGAGTTAAGGGCATCCAGCTTAGAAATGAGTCAGACTCAGTCGTTCCAAGTCTGTTATTAATCGCAAGCACATTATGGACAAGGTTTTCATGCGTCAGGGTAACCCCTTTTGGATCCCCTGTAGAACCAGATGAAAATTGAATAAAGGCCACATCATCAGCAGATGGATAATAGATTGTACCCTTCTCCTCTTTTTTCTCGGTCTCATCAAGCAGGAAGGACTTTGACTTCAACGATTCCATTTCCGTCAGGTAATTGTGTTTACTAAAGAAATCCTCCAGTCGTTTCCAGACGCTGTCTGTCGTAATCAGATACGGATTGATCAACGTCTTCCAAACCTTTAAAAGCTTCAGACGATGCTCTTCGTTATCCCCTACAGAGATAGGAACAGCAATCATTCCACCGAGTAAGCAGCCCCAAAAAAGGCAGACAAAAGTTCGGAGATTGCTATCCTCAATTTGAAAAACGACTTCATCACCAGGCTTGATTCCATTTTTTTGGAGGACGAATAAATAGCAGAGGGCTTCTTCATACAATTCTTTATAGGAAACAAACACCTCATTTTGGTCTCCCAAAATGAAGGTAACGCCTTTTCGATCCACGTTCTTCCATAATTCTAGCGCTTCTACTAATGTCTGAACAAAATGCAAAGCGTTGTTCCTCCCTTGTCCCGTGTTTGATAGTTTCTAGCTTGCCAAGTGAGCATAACCACTCCAAATGCTCCCTATTGCTCCCCACGTGCATACAAGAGAAATGAATTTCCCCAAGCTGCTGTGACTCGTTGTACGAATCGCCTGTTTTCCGCTCTCTTTTCCGGGCAGCACGCAGGCTGGTACGCGGAATAAGAAAACAGCTTTTCATTCTGAATATTGGGAACCTTTACCTAGAATCGATAGCGCCACTTACCCGGAAGAAAAAGCTCAGCCACTTCTGTTTCGTTCAATACTTTGGAACGCAACGACCAGATGCACGAATTTACTTTTATTCCCTTTATTTGATTTTTTTGAAGCTGCAAGCAGTAAGAAACCCGAAAAATGAGATGAGTGATTCTTACCTTTTTCAGGAATGAATGTATCGATCAATGATTTTTTGAAAATGGCTAGTTCTTTTCTCTTTTTTAGTAGTGGAATAAGAGCGACGATTAGAGCAACGGTCACATTGCAGTGAGTATGGCAGGGGAAATTGGTGATTGATTTGCAAATATTCACGTGGGTTAATATGATGGTGGTAAATAATAAGAATATGAGTAGTTTGGAAATATTTTACTATCCCAAATATTAGAAGACAAGCCTTTAATTGTTAATTTTTGCAATTTATTTAAATAAAATTCATTACAATATTACTCTGAACTTATCTTGACGCCTATCAAAAAAGGCTTTCACCCGCTCTTTCTAAAGAGAAGTGAAAGCCTTTTGTTTTTGTTCTATTACTCTACCGAGTAAACCTTTCGGCTGGGAAGCTCCAAGCAATGCAGACGGCCGCCATATACGGCACCTCCGTCAATGCCGATGATTTTATTTTCTCCGTAAAACACATCATGTTTACCGTGCAAATAACTGGTTGGCGTGTGACCAAAGACAACGGTCTTCTCACCCTGGTAGCCTTTATGGAACTCTTCACGTATCCACATCAGCAGGTACGGGTCAGACTCTGCGACCGGAGTCTCGGGATGTACACCCCCGTGAACAAAAATATAATCATCCGTTTCATAATAACAGTCCAAGCCAGCCAAAAATTCCAAATGCTCTTTGACTGAAGAGGTGATTTCCAATGCCTCCGGTGCGCCAGACTCGGTATCTGCTGCTACATGACCATAGCTCGCCAACGTCTTTTGTGCGCCGTTTCGGAACCATCGTTCGATAAAGACAGGGTCTTGCTCGAATGATTTAACCATCATATGATCATGGTTGCCCATCAACACAATTGCCCCTTGTGCATGGAGCTGTTTTACCTTTTCGACGACCCCCTTCGACTCTGGTCCACGGTCTATATAATCACCTAGCAGGATCAATTGATCGTTTTGTGGATCGTACTGAATTTGCTCCATCAACGATTCCAGTTTCTCCAATTCCCCATGAATATCGCTGATTGCCAACAATCTTTTCATCCTACACCCTTCTTTCGTTCGTCTGCGGCTTCTCTTTCGTTACTGTCATGTCTCCCTATTGTACGCCCCCTTTCACCTGATTGCCAGCATGTCTGTCCCTCCGAAGCGTGCAAACGAAAAAAAGCCCAGGCCCAAAAATCAGATCAGGCCAAGGCTATTCCCATTCTCCACGCTTATTTACTCGGCATCTCATTCCAGAACGTAATCTCTTCTACATCCAGGCGAGTCGTCGGGTGACCAGGCTCTGCCGCTTTGCCGACTGCAATCAACATGACTGTTTCATATTGATCTGGGATTTGAAAAGCTTCCTTGAATTTCTCGCTGTTATAGCCTCCCATTGGCACCGTGTCATACCCTCTTGCCTTGGCAACGAGCATTAATTGCATCGAGACGAGACCTCCGTCTACCAAAGCAATTTCCTTGATGATGGCTCGATCCCGATTCTCATAACGCTTGTTAATATTGTCGATGAGTGTAGCTTTTACTTCCTCTGTCATGTAGCCTGCTTCTACCGCTTTTTTGTAAATGCTCCCGGCTTGCTTGTAGCCCTCATAATCAGCCAGGACTGCAATGATCGCGGCAGACTCTACCACCTGCTTTTGGTTAAATGCGATGGGGAGCAGCTTCTCTTTCAATGGCTGTTCATCGATTATCAAAAACCGCCATGGCTGGAGGTTAGAGCTGGAAGGTGCCAAGGTCGCTTCCTCCAGCATTTCCTTTAGTTCATCCCGCGAGATTTTTGCTGTTGGATCGTAATGACGTACGGAACGACGCTCCCGAATGACGTCCATAAAAGCCTTTTGATCGATGACTTGTTCCATGATTCCATCCTCCAGTGGTAAGTATGCCATTTTAGTAAGTTACTAACTTTATTACGAAACAACTCGTGTTCAAACTGTATCACATATTCCAATTCGCTGGCAATCTTTTTGTATGCAAAAAAACGCTTTGGCTAATCGGCTCACATCCTGTCATGAATGCAAGCGCGTCACCAAAGCGTTTCTTTGTTAAACTGGAGAAAAAGCAGATAGAACGGCTGGCTGTCTCACAATGTCTCCATTCGGGAGCTCGACAACGAGAAAGCCACTCTCTTTGTCCTCAGTTGTTTCCCATCTCAATGAAAAAGCTTTGCGGCTAAAGGCTTCCTCTTGGTCCAGACAATCAAGCATCGACTTCAATGTGTCTGACGTAATCGGCACAGGCACACTTGCTCCTTGCTCTTGTGGAAGAGAGAGCAGTTTCGGCGCGTCTTCGAAATATTGCACAGTATCGAGGAGCAGAGAAACCTGCTGCCAGCTTAGCGGTGAAACAAAGGCTTCAAACGCCATCTATTCATCATTCCTTTTATTCACGATCTCCATTGAACAGGCTAGCCTAGACATTCGGTATTTTCTATTGTCCCGCTGTGCCAGCTCCGTCTCCTGAGCCTTTTGCACTCGCTTCGTCCTTCGGTGAATCTGTCGGCAAAATAGTTTCAAAAGCAACTGCTTTTACTCCATCCTCCACCAGTAGTCTACCGATGCCACCTTGTTCGTTGACAATCACTTGCTCAGTCTCGACAAGGGACCATTCGTTCTGAGACGTCCAGGCATAAACCGTTTCCTCGATAAACGTCGCAACAAGCTCATGCGGATTATTTTTTCGTTTACGAATCAACTGTACGCCTTTGCCTGCACGAGCCTGGAGTGGGATCGCAGCAATGGCAGTACGCTTTACAACCCCTTCAGCCGTTAACAAGCTAAAGGCACGAGAATCGTCTTCCTCAATCGGAAGCATCGTGATGACACCGTCGCCAGAAGCAAGCACGATTGCTTTTACCCCGCTCGACGCTCTACCCGTTGCGCTGACTTCACTGCGTTGGAATCGAATGCCCATGCCATCTTTTGTCGCACCGAGTATCGCCCCGGCTTCGTCCGCCACAAATACATTCACAAACTCGTCATTGTCGGCTTTCAGCTTCGCAGCTACCAACGCACTGGAACGATTCGTTTCGTATTCGGACAACGCCGTCTTTTTCATCAAACCATTTTTACTGACATGGTATACATACAGCGGTTGTTTGAAGTTTTCTACGATCGTAAAGCCAACGATCCGCTGATTCTTCTCCAGCGGGATGATGTTGACGAGGGCCGAACCGATATCCTTCCACTTATCGTCCGGGAAGGCGTTGACAAGAGTAGCGAAATATTTACCATCCTGGGTAAAGAAGAGAGCAGTGTGAGAGGTATTCGTCTCCATGAAATAGCGGACACGGTCTCCCTCTTTTACCCCACATGTCTCCAGCGTTCCCCCCACTGATTTGAAGGAACGCGGGCTCGTCCGCTTGATATATCCTTCGTTTGTGAGGGTTACGATGCAATCCTCTGCATTGATTTGCATGGCAATATCGATTTTGATTTCCTCGATCTCACCCTGGATTTCGGTCAGGCGCTCTTCTGCGTATTTTTTCTTAATCTCGTTTAGCTCGCCTGTAATGACTTGAATCAGCTTTTTCTCGCTTGCCAAAATCGATTTCAATTCCTCGATTTCTTTTGCCAAAGTAGCCAATTCTTTTTCCAGCTTGACAATATCCAAACGTGTCAAAGAAGCGAGCTGAATGCTCAAAATCGCATCTGCTTGGTTTTCAGTAAAGCCGTATTTCTCCATGATGTTTTTCTTGGCATCTGCACGGTCTTCCGAATCCATAATCGTATCGACGATCTGACGCAAAATGGACTTCGCGCGAATCAATCCTTCTACAATATGCTCGCGGCTTTGCTTTCGATTCAGATCATATAGGCAGCGATTCGTGACGACTTCTTTTTGGTGGTCGATATACGCACCTAACAAAGCCTTGAGCCCCATCTGGCGGATGGTCCCCTCATGAATCACGTTCATGTTGTAATTGTAATAGATTTGCAGATCTGTATTTTTGTACAGGTAGTTGAGAATCGCCTGCTCATCCGCTTCCTTGCGAATATCCACTACGATACGGACTTTTTTCTGCTCGGCCTCTTTGCGACCCGTTTCATCGCGAACCGCCAGAGCCCCCTCGATTTTGCGGTCCATCACGAGCTCATCAATTTGGCCGACGAGCTTCGACTTGACCACTTCGTAAGGGATTTCGGAAACGACGATTTTTTTGATCTTGCCGCCTTTTGGCTCCTCTACATGGGTCTTCCCGCGAATGATGAATTGTCCACGGCCTGTCTCAAACGCCTTGCGAATTCCGGACAGCCCTTGAACAATACCGCCTGTCGGAAAATCTGGACCTTTGACGTGCTGCATCAGCTCATCCAACGAGATATTCGGGTTCTTCATCTGTGCAACAGCCGCATCGATGACTTCTCCCAAATTGTGAGTAGGGATGTCAGTTGCAAAACCAACCGCAATCCCGGCAGCACCATTCACAAGAAGGTTAGGGAACCGTGAAGGCAATACTGCCGGTTGTTGTGCGGAGTTGTCATAGTTCGGGATAAATGTAACCGTATCCTTTTCAATGTCGCGCAAAAGCTCATTGGCCAATGCCGACAGTCTGGATTCGGTATAACGCATAGCAGCTGGTGGGTCTGCGTCCAAGCTACCAAAGTTTCCATGACCTTGAATGAGCACCTGTCGCATTTTCCACCATTGCGCCATCCGCACCATCGTTTCGTAAATCGCCGAGTCACCATGCGGGTGATAGGTACCCATCACGTACCCGACCGTTTTCGCTGATTTCCGGTATGGCTTATCGTTCGTGTTGCCTTCTTGGTACATGGCATACAAAATACGACGCTGTACCGGTTTTAGTCCATCGCGAGCATCCGGGATCGCGCGTGAGAGAATAACCAAGTTGGCATAGTCCCCGAAGCGCTTTCCCATAATCTCCGCGAAGCTCTGTTTAATAATTTGATTGGACAGCATGCTTATTCATCCTCCCCCACTTCAAAGGTGACGTGGTTCTCGATCCACTCACGTCGTGGTGGGACTTTGTCACCCATCAAAACGGTTACCAGCTTCTCACAGTGAGCGAGGTCTTCTAGTTCAACCTTTATGAGCTTGCGCGTCTCAGGATCCATGGTTGTTTCCCAGAGCTGATCGGCGTTCATCTCACCTAAACCTTTATAGCGCTGCACTTCAGCATTGCGTCCTACCTTTTTCAACGCCTGTTCCAGCTCGTAATCACTCCAGCAGTACATCGCCTCTGTCTGCTTGCCCTTGCTCTGCTTTTTCACCTGATACAAAGGCGGTTGGGCAATATACAAGTGACCAGCTGCAATCATTGGGCGCATGTAGCGGAAGAAGAAGGTTAAGAGCAGTGTTTGAATGTGCGAGCCGTCAACGTCCGCATCGGACATGATAATCACTTTGTCAAAAGCACAGTTTTCGATGGAAAACTCTTCGCCAATATCAGTTTCGAGCACCTCTAGAATCGTGCGGAACTCTTCATTCGCCAATACTTCGGAAAGCTTCGCTTTTTCCGTGTTCAACGGCTTCCCGCGCAGGCTGAACAAGGCTTGGAACTCTGAATTACGCGCCTGTTTTGCAGATCCACCTGCGGAATCCCCCTCGACGAGGAAGAGCTCATTGCGCTTGGAGTCTCTGTATTGCGGTGGAGTAAACTTTTCCGAAATCGATTTGCGCTTTTTCGCGGTTTTGCCTTTCTTGTCGCCGCGTAGGGCTTCGCGTTGTTTGCGCAGCTCTTCGCGAATCTCAGCAGAACGCAATGCCTTGTCAATCAGCAGCTTGCCTATTTCCGGATTTTCCTCGAGGAAGAAGCCTAGCTTTTCCGAAACAATCTGTTCTACGATTGCCCGTGCTTCTTCGTTCCCCAGCTTGTCTTTTGTTTGGGACTCAAACTGGACGTCAGCCATTTGCAATGACAATACACCGAGGAAACCTTCCCGCAAATCGTTTCCAGTCAAGTTCGGGTCCTTTTCTTTCAAGTACCCTTTTTTCCGGGCAAATTCGTTAAAGATCCGGGTCGTACCGTTGCGGAAGCCCGTGACATGTGTTCCGCCGTCCGTTGTTACAATCGAGTTGACATAGGACACGAGTGTCTCTGCATAGCCGTCATTGTACTGAAAAGCCAGCTCGACATAGATATTGTCCTTTTCCCCTTCGAAGTAAACGATCGGATGGAGCGCATTTTTCCCCTCGTTCAAATAAGAAACGTATGATTTCAAGCCATCTTCGAAGTAAAACTCTTCCCGTTTCTTTTCAGGTCCACGCTCGTCAATCAAAACCATGCGCAGCTTTTTCAGAAGGAATGCCGTCTCACGAAAACGATCACGAATCGTCTCATAGTCAAAGCGAGCATGGCCAAACACCGCGTCATCCGGCAGAAAACGTACCGTTGTTCCTGTGCGTTTGGTGTTCCCTGTGATTTCAAGACCGGTAACCGGTTTACCGACATGCTCCGTTCCATTTGCATCCACAACATATTCAAAGCGCTGCTTATGGATTTTGCCTTCCCGGTGGATCTCGACCTCAAGCCATTTGGACAAGGCCACAACGACACTGGAGCCTACCCCGTGCAAGCCACCACTTTTTTTATATCCGCCACCGCCGAATTTCCCACCGGCATGGAGCGTCGTAAAAATAACTTCTGGTACAGGTCGGCCAGTCTTATGCATACCCGTTGGAATTCCGCGTCCATGGTCCTCTACACTGACACTGCCATCCTTGTACAAAGTGACGATGATGCTATCGTTAACGCCGGCAAGCGCCTCGTCTTTGGCGTTATCTACAATTTCCCACAGCAGATGATGCAGGCCACGCGAACCCGTGGAGCCAATGTACATTCCAGGGCGCTTTCGAACGGCAATCAAGCCTTCTAAGACCTGAATATCTTCTTCCGTATACGTCAATGTTTGCTGTGTTTCTGTTTCCTTCAATCGCGCTCTCCCCTCTACTCTTCGGACACGTAGAAAAACGATCATGCCTTTTTTACTGATGGCTAGCGACGTATTCACCTTTTTTGAAAAACGCCGAGATGATTCAATCCCCATGAGAGGAACGTTTTCCTAATAAAAGCGAACACTTAATCGCTATTGTACCGTATGGTTCCCATAGTATTCAACGCCAGTAGCAAAATGGGGCAAAAAAGCCACCTCGCCCCTAGCGAGATGGCCGATTCTTCTCAGTATTCCTCGTTTCTCATTCGTTCTGTGCATGACAAGCATATTCCATTAATTAGTGTAGCACTAATGGTGAAGATTGGTCAAAATGAAAAACCAAAACATCTGTTTCCCTTTCTCTATTTCTTCCCCCATCTACGTAAATCCTGCTACTATCAAGGAAAATATGCCTCAGGTATTTCCATTCATTCGCTCTTTGGCTTTGGGCATCCTACTAAGGCATCGATTCCTGAGGCCAAAAAGGGGGGAATACTTTTGATCAGTGCTACCAAGCCGTTTGTCAAATTCCATAAGTATGATGCTGAGCTAGCTTCTGACGTTCATGCCTTAAATTCTTCCGGGTACAACAGTGATGACATCTGGGTTTTGAAATGGAATCCTGATAAAAATCACTCTAATCAACGAAACAATTTTTATAAATACAGTACCCACTTTGAAAGTGCCGTCGGTCATATTGACAGCATGGCGCATTTCTTTGACAATGGCGGCGAAGAACTCCGTACCCGTCTCGAAAAGCTAGGTCTAACCAAAGACGAGTGCTCAGCATTGGTTCGGGAACTGCAAGATACGGACTATACATGCCTTCTCGTTGTACGAGACCTTAAGGATAACATTATTAAAATGAATGACTGATCGACCGCAAGAAAAAGCCACTGCTTGGGTTCTAACGCCAGCAGTGGCTTGTTTCATTCATGCCGAGATTACTTGTCTTCTTTAATGAGTTCGATGCCTTCCAGCACTTCGTTCAGCTTCGCGTAAACTGTGCTCTCCTCGTCCTCTTCCAATGGTACCATTTCGCCGCCGTCCACTTGGAATACGAAGATATCTACTTCTTCGTCTTCTTCGCTTTCCTCATCTTCCACAGCTTCAGCCAAGGCAATATATTCTTTACCGTTCAGGTCGAACATAGCCAATACTTCGAAATCCCCTAACGGTTCACCATTTTCATCGTCCAATGTAATGATATCGCCCAACTCGAGGTCTTTGTTCTCTTCTGTCAATGTGTTCACGTCCTTATGCAGATATTCGTACTCTGTTCCATCATACCGTTTTTTTCCGGGAGAAGCAAACCGGCGAATAACTCTGTACCTTTCCTGGCCATGTAAAACAACCTACCACGGTAGGCAGGTTGTTAGCTGATTACTCACTATATTCTTGAAGAACACCTTTTTCAAGCAAAAATGCTTCTTCTGCCTGAAGAATCGTCACGATCGCTTCACGTTTGACATACATGCCAGCAGATGCCAGACGGCTCTCAATCGCACGAAGCAGTTCTTCAAAATCAATGATCTGTACATCTTGATCGCTCATAAAAAAACCTCCCTTTCCCCATGCACCTTTTTCATTGTACACGAACAGGTCGTTTCTTCCAACTCCACCATTTTCGGCGAATTGGTTTTAACAAATAAGCGCTCCAGATAACGAGCACAAAGGAAAGAACCACGTACACACATGTAAAAAACAACCACGGTGCAAAAGTGATGTCATCGGATTGATCGAATGACTCGCCCAAAATATCGAACAACACGATGATAGGGTTCATGCCTGCCAACATTTGTAGCTCATACATGCTCCAAACATTCGAATTGACGTACCGTTCCGGATACGCCTGTTGCAACGACTCCCCAATAAAAAAGAACAGCAAGCCAGTACCTACCACAAAAAAGAAGGCAATGCCGTATGTGGTGACCGTCGAGATCGACGTTCGTTTAATCCAAGTAGAGCAGAACAATCCCAACGACCCGAGAAAAAACATATTCACCGCGAGAAAAAGGACGAGCTGGGCCATTTGTTCCGGGGAGACGCTTCCGTACAGCATCACGATGCTGTACAAAGGCATCGAGGCAACCAAAAGCAGTGTGGAGAACGCCAAAGACGTAATGAGCTTGCTCAAAATAATCGTGCGTGTCGACAATTGGGTCGTCAGCAAAATATGCAAGGTCTGGCGTTCTCTCTCCCCACTAATCGCACCAGCAGTCAGTGCAGGTGCCACAAAGCAAACCATCGCGTAGTGTATCCCCGCGGATATCAGAAACAAATCCCGGTTATCTCCTAACGATTCGGCCTTTACGGGGTCCATGAGCAAAAAGCCCATCGGTATCCCCCCCATGACCAATAAGTAAATTGCTAATATGAGCATGGTCTTTCTCGAGCGGAATCTTTCCCGCATTTCTTTTACCAAAAGAGGGTTGAACAAGAAGTCGCTCACTCCATACCGACTCCTTCCGTAATCGCTAAGAAGACGTCTTCTAAATCTTTCTTGGAATCGCCATAGTAGACGACTGCGACCTGCTCATCCAGCAGTTCTTGAAGCAATTCAGCTTTTTGTTGCTCCGTCCCTTGAAAGTAGAAGCGAAAGCCTCCCATATACTCCGTCAATTGATGCACATACGGTGAGCTCGCTAACAGAAGTCCCGCTTTGTCCAAGTTCCGCAGGGCTCTTAGTTGCATCCGACTTTGCCCTGTGTCCCGATTACTTACCTCGTGCACAGATCCATACGCAATTAATCTGCCTTTTTCAATGACACCAATATCATCACACAGCTCGGCTAGCTCCGGCAAAACATGGGAGCTGATAATAATCGTCTTGCCCATTCCGCGTAGTTGCTTCAAAATTTCGCGCAATTCGATACGAGCTCGTGGGTCCAGTCCTGATGCGGGTTCATCCAAAATCAGCACGGCCGGATCATGTACCAGACAACGAGCTAACCCCAGGCGCTGTTGCATGCCTCGAGACAAAGAATCGACGAAAGCGTCTGCTTTGTGAGACAAATTCACCAGTTCTAAAAGATCACCGACGAGTGCTCGTCTTTTCGAGGCAGGAATTTTGTACGCTCCGGCATAAAACTCCAAATACTCCACCGCTGTCAAATTGTCATATACACCAAAAAAATCAGGCATGTAGCCAACAGATTGGCGCACACTTGCAGGGTCTTTTCGTACATTATAGCCACAGACAAATGCTTCCCCTTCACTCTGTTCCAAAAGGGTAGACAAGATAAGCATCGTGGTAGATTTTCCGGCGCCATTTGGACCAATGAAACCGAACACCTTTCCTGGCTCGATGGAAAGGTTCAAATCCGTCAACGCTTGTAAATTGCCGTATCTTTTTCCTAAATGAACGGTTTCGATTACCATTTCCGCACCCCCTCTACCTGGAAAATTGGCTCTGGTAGAGCTAATCGCGACGTTCCATTGTGGGAAAAACGAAGCAATAATGTTTGATTGGGCGTCAATATTTGCTGGAGTTCATTATCGAGGACAAGTCTCCTCCCGCGCTCAACAGGTATCCACCTACCGCTCTTTTGGTGGAAGTATTCGATCCGGAAAGGCTTGAATGAACTGTGATTCAACGGTACCGTTATTCGCTTCATATTGATCGCGGCTTTGTCTGTACGCAGCTCAAATGTAACGCTGCCCTTTCCAAGCTGCCAAATGTACCCGGTACTGTCGAAGTCTCCTGTCACTTCGTACATGTCGGCATCAAGCAGGCCATAAGGAAAAGTCACTAAGCCTTGTTCATTCGGCTGGACTTGAATAGGCTGCTGGATGACATTCCAGTATTGCGCTTGATGAGGCACCTGCATTGTCATCAGAGGAAGAGGCTCTTTCGTTGTGCCGATGATACTTATCTGATTCCCGTCTTCATACTCAACGACTCTTTCCTGCATTTCTTTGATTCGTTCTTCCATCGTTTGCGATTCGTTTGTTGATTGTGGTTTTCTTGGCATGAACAGGGGCTCAAGCACACTGTCAATCTGCTTTTCTTCTCCCTTTTTCAATGACCCAAGCGATATTCGTTGAAAACCAATTTGAATATAAGTTTGATCGTAGGCAAACTCCGTATTGTTTTTCACATGCCCTTGCAGACGATTCTCATTGATACGCAAAGAAGCCTCAAAAGCCCCCATGTCGTGCTTTACCCCGATACCGATTGCCTGTTTCGGTGTCAAATAGGGGAGATTACGGAAAGAGAGAACCTCACCGCCATCCATTAGCCCCTCTGGCTGATAATCATTTCGCCCAACTGTCAAGGGCAGTGCAACAATCGAAGGTTCAAGCTGAACATCGTATTCGTGCTGATCCACTCCTAAAAACGTTGCGGCTGAGCGAACATGAGCAAGAGACTCATCTAATATGTCGATCTTGGTTACGGCGTAGCTGGTACTCGTTTTCACAACAGCAGGCTTTCCGACCGCGAATATAGCGACGGTCAAGAAAATTCCTCCTAGCGGGATGACTCCCCACGCCCATTCAGGTTTTCTCATTCTTTTTAGAACGAAGTATGTCAATGGTGCGAGTACAATTACATATCCGCCCCACAACGCCACCATCCAAATCGGCGGAGGAGTTTGTACTTCCGGAATCTTCTTGCTCAAGTCGAGAAAAGGCCGGGTCATTTGATCCTTATAAGGCTTCTCTTCAAAAATCTTCTTGGCCCCATGGTGGGTCATGGCATTCTGCCACAGTTGTGAGTTGAACTGCCACGATGCCAACGGCTCTGCTGTCACATCATAGTTAACAAATAGCAGCAACCCTCTGCCGTGCGATTTTGACACAAATAAGGGCAAGTCACGGTTGTATACACCGATACTGCCATTTGGCGCGACTTTTGCAATGTCATACTCACTGAGTGCTTGTTGCAACTCAATATCACCAGCTTTTCCGGCTTCCACAGGGAGAATATCAGCAAATCGCTGGATCATTCCATCTTGATTGGGACCAGCGGAAACAACCACGATCCCGCCCAGCTGGATCCACTCCTTGATCGCTGCCATCTGTTGATCATTAATCGTGGAGCCACTGTTGCCTGCCAGCGCTAACATGTCTATGTTTTCGTAAATCCATGATTGGTCAGGCAACATTTGTTCCGTGAGATTTTGTACGGACAAGGGGCGATTCATTTTAGATTGTGATTGATTGACGGCTAGGAAATGAAACGCATTCCCCTCCTCGCTGATCACACCAATGGTGCGCCCGTCTGTTGGATATGAGATACGCAGCTTTTCACTTTTGACAACTTGACCGTTTTTCGTCACCTGGACGTACCAATCATCGAGCAATATTTGGGAAGGCATATCAAAGTATACGGTTGTACTCTTTCCTTGCTCGAGCTTTATTGGACGCCGAAGATTCAATTCATTATTTTTTTTAACTTGTCGCTGCGATAACTCTACAGCTCCAGTGAAATTCTGTTCCTGACTGGTTACCTTTACGTTTAGTCTCATCCATGATTCATATTTGACAATCCCACTTAAAGGTATTTCGAATTGTATGTCTACGTTGCTCTCTGCCATAGCTGGGCGTATCGAAAAGCTAAGCCATGTGATGACAAAGATTAACACCCATTTCCATCTCATGCTTGTTCCTCCGCTCATTTTCGTGACGCCAAAGAGATAACCAGTTGTTGCAGTTGATCATGACGTGAGATAAGCAGTAAGTACTTACCTTTGTTTGCCCAGTTTCCTTTGATCAGCTCTTCAGATGACTGGTTTCGCAATGGTAGCTCGCGTGTCACAAAAGGCTCTACACCCACGTTTACTTCCATCAACGTTCCATTTGGGTGTGTATAGGTCAATCTCGTATCGGAGCTCCACGATGCCCACTGTCCCACTGCAAGCGAGGTAACTTTCCCCGTTCGCATTTCCATAAGCTGTACTTCACCGGCTTTATTGAAGGCAAGCAAGCTGCCATCTGGTGACCATTCAGGCTGAGAGCCTTCTACAAGCTTCCATTCTTGGAATGAAATTGTGCTGCTCACCCAAATTTCTTCTACGCCATTTTTAGAGCGTGTAAAGGCAAGCGAATCATCATGTTCAGACCAGCTTGGTGAAGAATACAATACCCCTTCTTCTTCCTTCAGCAATCGGCTGCTTCCCATGCTGTAAGGCGTCGGCATCTCCACAATCCATATCCGCGATAATTTTTTATCCTGCTCAACGACAGCGATTTGCTTCCCAGAATTAGACCACGCTACCCCCGTGTACTTGCCTTCCGTTGGTGGTAACTTGATCGTAACTGGCTTTAATTCCTCGTCGATTGGAATGGTTTTCAGCTCTGTATTGTGATTGATATAAGCTAGCTGAGTGGCTTTGCAGTCAATATCAACAAGCTCCACGGCTGCTTGTGCTGGCAGCTTGAGTACTTCATGCTTTCGAACGGCAAAAGAGGTATCGTTCCACCACACAAATCCGCCTATGGCAAGGGTGAGAGCAGCAGCAGCGATTCCGCTCCAAACCAACTTCCCAAACTTTTTGGGTGCGACATTTGGGACCTTTGCCTGTTTGGCTTCAAGTTCTCTCATTTTCTGGAGTAATTGATTTTTGAGGTCTGATTTTAGCTGATAATTGACTGGAACCGATCCGCGCATCTGCTTCAAATGGGTCAGGAGTTGGGTTACGGTCTGATCATCCGATTGATGATCCTGGGGGCGCTTCTCCTCTTCTCTCATTCGGAGTCCCCCCTCTCATACATCTTCTGAAGTTTCTGTAATCCGCGATAAGAAATCATTTTGATACTCGATTCTGTTTTGCCGAGCACCTCAGCTACCTGGCTGATTTTGAGGTCAGCAAAGTACCGGAGCATCAACACGTCCCGTTGATCCTGAGACAACAAGTCCAGACGATCACGAAGCAGACGAATCTCTTCATTCGTCAACGCCTGCCGTTCCGGCTGCCATGTGTCGTCCGGTTCTGCTCCTAGGAAATCTTCCTGGTCAACCGGTAACTCCCTGTTTTTCCGCATAAAATCTACATATGTATTGTGAGCAATACGAAAAATCCATGATGCGAAAGGACTTGTTCTGCTATATTGCTCGAATTTTTCTAGCGCTTTTAAAAAAACCACGGTGGTCAAATCATCCGCATCCCACGTACTTTGAACCCGGCATCGTAAATACCGGTTGACGCGATCAAAATATTCGTCATACAGTTCCGTAAATGGACGAGATTCATAATAATCTCCGGATGATGGCCCCGACGGTTGCTTCATAGCCATTCCCATTTGCGTTTTCCTCGGTTTCTTCCAGACTAAAGCATGTTCTCAGAATGGACGTTCTCCACTGCATTCTAAGACTACTCTAACTAAGTATTACGTATTTCTTAGGAAGAAAGTTTCATAATATGGCAAAGTTTTTTGAATTATTTCCCTAATGCTGCATCTAATGCTAACTGAATGTCTTGAACTGCCTCGATTCCGACCGATAACCGTACCAGTCCCATCGTGATTCCCATTTCCTTGCGCTGCTCTTCAGAAAAAGCACGGTGGGACGTCGTAACAGGATGAGAGACACTCGTCTCCACACCTGCAAGGGACGGAGCCAGCTTGATCCAGTCAAGTCCCCGGTAAAAGTCGTAGATCTTCGTCTCGTCTGCCAGAACAAAGGATACCATTGCCCCCTGCTTTTGCCGTGAAAAAAAGAAGGTATCCGTAGGACTTGGGTAATACACTTGTCCAACTGCAGGATGCTCACGAAGAAACGCAGCGATCTGGCTAGCATTTTCGCATTGACGCTCCATTCTCACTGCCAATGTTTTCAAACCGCGTGATGTCAACCAGGCTTCAAAAGGACTGAGCGATGCACCATAATTGATTACGATCTCTATGGCACGCTTGATCGTGGTCTGTGATCCAACCAGAACACCTGACGTCACATCGCTATGTCCACCTATATATTTGGTTCCACTATGTACCACGAGATCTGCTCCAAATGAAATGGGTTGTACCAAATACGGTGTCGCAAACGTATTATCCACCATGACGGTTAAGCCAAGACTCTTCGCTTCCTTGATCCAGTAAGGCAGATCTACAACAGTCAATAGCGGATTGGTGATGGTCTCCACGAAAAACAGCTGCGTCGTTGGGCGAACATGATCAGCAAGCTGTGTCATTTGACCAAGCTGAATGCACTCAAGCTCGATCCCAAATCGCGACAGCTCCTTGTGCAGTAAAGCGTATGTACCGCCATAAATTTCATGGGAAGCCAGAACGTGATCGCCAGGGGACAGAACGGCAAGGAAACCCGCCATGATCGCTCCCATACCGGAGGCAGCACTGACACCTGCCTCTGCGCCTTCTAAAACAGCGATTGCTCGAGCCAGCTCCGCTTGGTTGGGATTGCCATTTCGGGTGTACAAGTAATCTCCTTCGCCGACGTAGTACTGTTCTACTTCTTCCAAGCCTTCGAAGGCAAAAACAGAGGTTTGATAAATCGGTGTAGTTTTACTCTTTACTCCCCGCAAAGCGTCATGTCCAATATGTACCGTTTTGGTCTCAAATCGCTCTGCCACATTGATCACCCTCTTCCCCCAATCATACCATGTGAGATTGGAAAGGAAACTAACGGATTGGCAAAAGCTCGACGATTTGTGTTGTAATCGAAACCGAGCCAGCTAGCCCACCGGGTCCAACCGGAGAGAAGACATACGAGAAGGCTCCGGCTATGCAGATTGGCAATGCAAAGGACAAGTTCTATGACGGCATCTCGTTCCACCGCGTTATCAAAGACTTCTTGATTCAAACAGGCAATCCATTCCATTTATATACTTTTCGTTATGTTTTTCCAACATTCAGTCTTTTTTAAATTATACCTTTCTTTGCGGCAAATGATTTGACTTCCTTAATTTTTTGCACATCCCCTTTTAACTCGTATATTTCATCGTCTGAGATTTTCAGGTAAAGTTTTTCTTGCTTCGATTCATTTAAGGGGAAATAAAAGTACACATGATCGAAACTAATCATGATACTTGTCTGCTCTTGGGCTTTTTCGAGCTTTACTTTTTCAACAGGCTCAAGTGTTGGAAGTAATTCATCCATCTTTTTATCTAATTCATCCAATGCGTCAGGTGTCCCATCAACAATCATCTTGTTACCTTGTATGCCGAGTGGTTTCTCTGCTTGAATATCATTCAAGAATGTTTTTACTTCTGAAATTTCAACAGGGATCTTAATTGGCTGTTTATCATTATTCTGTGTACAAGCAACGAGTGTGAAACATAGTAGAATGGTAATTTTTAAACTTGATTTCAATGAACTCACCTTCCATTTATTCATTTTTTTACATTTACTAGCCCCGATATTGCCAGCTACTGAGTAAAATCAAGAAATCAACACCCTAACAAGAACTTGTCAAGTTTGACCTCTCCCTATTTTTTATTATAATCTGTTTTGGAACACGTAACATAAATAGAAAGGGATGACGGTTAGATGAAACGCACTTTGATAACTGTAAGTTCAGTATTACTCTCAATAAGTCTACTTGTGGGGTGTAGCAATTCTGCCGCGCCTGAGCAAAACAATCAGGGGCAACCTGTGCAGCAGGAAAAGCCAAAAGACACCGCGCCAGCACACCCAGCTACTCCGGGAAAATATAAGGAGTATCCTGCAATGACAATTGATCAAAAGAAAGATTATCATGCAACCATCAGTACCTCAATGGGAGACGTTACGATTGATCTATTCGAAAAAGATGCCCCGCTTGCAGTCAATAACTTTGTTTTCCTTGCAAAGGACAAGTTCTATGACGGCATCAAGTTCCACCGCATTATCAAAGACTTCATGATTCAAACAGGCGATCCATTAGGAACTGGCAGGGGCGGTCCTGGCTACACGTTTGAAGACGAATTGAAAAATGGTCATAAATATGAGCCAGGCGTGGTTGCTATGGCAAATTCCGGTAAAAATACGAATGGTAGCCAATTCTTCATTGGTTCTGGACCTGACGTGAAAGGATTGGACAACTCTCCGGACTACACGATTTTCGGAAAGGTCACGGGTGGCATGGATGTCGTTCAAAAAATTGCAGGAACAAAAGTAAAGAAAGACCAAACAGGTGAACCAAGTGTTCCTGAGCAAACGATTACCATTAAATCCATTACGATTACGGAAAAATAAGAGCAGCTTCAAATTGCACACGAAAGCCACTTTCTCAACGGGAAAGTGGCTTTTTTATCATCCGTTTATGAAAACACTTTCACAAACTTCATTACTTTGTAAATAGTTCTATGGAACCAATTCCCTCTTGAACCATTCCAATAAGACCGATAGACTTGCAAAAGACCTGATTCGCTTCCGCAATCAAAACGCAAAAAGCGAAAAGGAGTGGTTCAAACCATGTTGACACAAGAAGCGCCAACGCGCTTTTTCTTCTTTTTGAACAGTTTTGGCTTGTTGCTGTTATGCTTATTTGTCACACCGACAAGTGCAATGGCACCACAACCAATACCAATTCTTCCTGTTCTCGGTAGTGCACAGGAGCCATCGGAACAAGCCTTGAAGAAGGAAAAGAAATCAACCACAACTGCTAAAGCAGTAAAACGCGAGTCTGTGCAGGTTAGTCGTGGTAGTCGCCCAATAGTGGTTCGTAATGGGAAAGGGAAAGTTTCGGAGAGGGATATGGAACTGCTCACCCGGTTAGTGTATGCGGAAGGCCGGGGAGAACCGTATGAAGGACAGGTAGCGATTGCTGCCGTTGTATTGAATCGGGTTGCGTCAGATAAATTTCCAAATACGGTACGGGAGGTTATTTATGCTCCCAATGCGTTTTCGCCTGTCCATGACGGCAATTTGACACATAAATCAAATGAAAGTACGAGAAAAGCGGTCCATGACGCCGTGAATGGAAAAGATCCGAGCAATGGTTCCCTGTACTTCTTCAACCCCGATACGGCTACATCCAAGTGGATTTGGTCACGTCCTGTAACGGTTGAAATCGGTAACCATCGTTTTGCTCGTTAACACGCTACTCACAAATTTAATAATACTTTATTTTTATTTTATTGATGTTTTACTTTTGCTTGCTATGTTGTAGGTGTAAGCACTTTTTCAACGCATTGAGAAAAAGTCCGATTCTCTTCTTTGGGTGACTTTTTAACGTAAGCATGTTTAGATCGATCGTTCAATCTGAGTATGCCTACGCTAATAGCTTTGATTGATTGACTGTTTTGGGTGAGAGCAAACCAGTCATAGAACAATCAGTCGTTCTTTTTCTCAATCGCCCCCAATAATTAGGCATTCCCATCTGGGAATGCCCCTTTTTTTATTTTAAAACCCATATATAGACATACCGCCATCAACCGATATTGTTTGACCTGATATATATGAAGCTGCATCAGAGGACAAGAATATCGCTGGTCCTACCAAGTCCTCCACATCCCCGATTCGTCCACTCGGCGTTCGCTGCAACACCTCTTGGACGAACGCTTCTTCGTTAAGCAAGCTCTCCGTTAGTGGTGTACGGAAATACCACGGCGCGATTGCATTTACGTTGACACCAAACTTGCTCCATTCCAATGCCAGCACCCGCGTCATCTGGATGAGCCCTGCTTTGCTGGCACCATAAGCGACACCCGTGCGAAGTGCTTCTACACCTGCGACCGAAGCGATATTGACGATTCTTCCATAGCGCTGCTCGCACATGATTTTGCCAGCAGCTTGGCTCATGAAAAATGCTGCTTTCAAATTCAAATCCAATACCCTGTCCCACTCTTCTTCCGTTACCTCATGAGCTTTTTTGCGGATATTCATTCCTGCATTGTTGATCAGGATATGAACACCCCCTAGACCTTCGACTACCTTCTTCACAACACGGTCCGCTGCATCAGACACAGTCAAGTCAACTTCAACAGGAAAAGCCACCCCACCTTTTGCTTCAATCGCCGATACCACTTCTTGCAAATCGGAAGCTGTTCGCGAGACCACCGCAACCTCCGCACCCGCTTCTGCGATTCCCAACGCAAGTGCCTTCCCAATTCCTCGCCCAGCACCCGTTATGATTGCTTTCTTCCCATGTAAATCAAAACGTGTCATATTCGCATTGACTCCCCTTTCGTTTCCTTAGAGGATTCTGCATCCATCGCCTTTTCCCTTGTCTTTTGCTACAATATACCTGTATGGAAAGGGGGCAGTCCGTTGCGTTTGTACAGTCAGATGACACTCGCTGAGCTGCAGGAAGAAATGGAGCGCCTGCACGTAGATGCGAAAGAGAAAAAGGAGCTTGGTGATCACTCACAGCTTGCGATCATTACACAAAAGTACTTTATGGCGAAATCGTACTATTTAGGAACGGGTGAGTTCCGAATCGGCAGCAAATACAGCGTGCCTGATTACGATCAGCCGTTTACAATCGATTATTTCAACGGCGTCTTTGCTTGGGGACGTTTCCCTGATTCAGACGAACAGACAGGTTTTCCGGTAGGAATGCTGGAACTATGGTTTGACTAGAAAAAAGAGATCGGCACTCGCACTCTTGTGCACGCCGATCTCTTTTTTCTTGCCCGCTCACATGCCCCAGCAGCATGGATATACTAAGAAAAACGAAAGGGAGCCCCCGCATATGGACTGGATTTCGATCATCCTTTTGGTATTACTGGCGCTCGGTGTCATTGGCAACAACGCAACCGTATCCATTGCAGTTGCGATCCTTCTCTTAATGAGGCTCCTGTCATTGGACCGATATTTCCCACTACTCGAGCAGTATGGATTACAGCTCGGGATCATTATACTAACGATTGGCATCATGACTCCGCTTGCAAGCGGCAAAATCAATCCTTCGTCCATCTTCGAGATTTTTACAAATTGGCATTCGTTACTAGCCGTCGCTGTCGGTATATTTGTGGCTTACCTGGCGGGAAAAGGAACGGTCTTGATGACCCAAAATCCATTGATCGTTACTGGCCTCTTGCTAGGTACAATCGCTGGCGTCACTTTTTTCCGCGGTGTTGCAGTCGGTCCTTTAATTGCAGCAGGAATTCTCGCCTTTCTTTTGCAATTTCTCCCGAAGTAGTTAACTCCAGCGCTCTTTCAACTGAAGACCATAGGCCAAAATTTGCTGTGGCGTTACCATCCGGAAGCCTTGCTGCGCACGATAATCAATCGTAAGCAGATCAGATCCAATATAGGCGATCGTTTCGCTATCTATTAGAAACGTCAAAGAATCGACCTGGTAGACTTTATCCTCTGGACCTTGGCTATCCCACCACAACGCATACTCTACATTCATCCCGCAGCCACCGACTAGCTCACCATTGATCCGAATAGGCTTGTCTGTACGGGCTATGCGTTCTACTGCTTCTTTTGTCACTTTTACTATCATGTTTGGTGCCACCCTTCTCATGATTTTCCAGCATCCTGGATGCATCATCTCTTACATGATAGCATACAATGCTTGAAAGGCAGCAGAAAGGACGATCATCTATGAACATCTACGAACAAGATGGGATTTTTGTCGCTGAAACGGAGTTCCAATCGGAGCACGTTGTCATTTTTGCAAATACGTGGGAGGAAGCCAAGGAAAAACTACTCGTTCGGCTCCTCGTACTAGAAATGATTGGTTGAGTAAAAAGCGGGTCATCCAGTGGACCTGCTTTTTTCCATGTGAAAACAACAAGGAGCTACCCATACCTATGATAGATACGACAGCAACGAAAATGGCCGAGCAGCACCTGGTTGCTCAAATCAGACAAGCAACAACCAAAGCCAATCGCAACAATGTCACCCGCACACAAGCATACCTCGCCTTTTATCTCGAGCACGAAGAGGTTCACTGGGCGTTATTGGCCCATCTGGTCTCACGAAATGGCGGATGGAATATGACCGATTTAAAAGGAGAATGGCTACCACTTATCATGGATGCACAAGCAATCGAGCCATTTTTTTGGTTTTTGGAAAGATGTAACTGGCTGATTTTTCACGATGCCTATCCGCAATTACTATTGTATGCGGAGATGAAACGAACAGGGACAGATTTAACAAAGCTTTTGGCGCCACTAGGTGTTTCAGTCTTTATGCAATCGTATTGGCAAGAGTTCCTTGCATCCAAAGATAGTGCGAGCATTACACATGCACTCATCGTCAATGAACAACAATATATTGAAGAACGTGTCGTACAGAAACCGTTTACACTGAATCGTATTTTCGCTTCGTTTGCTTTCGTCGCCCAATCTGCTCTCTCGATGAACCAAGTGCTCATTCCTTATAAAGCGCATCCTACTGACCGCCGACTTAGCATGATCGGGTTGAATGTTCATCATTTTCCTGACGTCAGAAACCGTATTCAGATCGGAAAAACGTTGTATCAGCAATTGTTCGGGGATCCTTTTCGCTTCGAAAAAATAATCTCCTATTGCTCTCGTATTCCTCATACAGGCTCACGAGCGGATTATTGGCCGCATTTGTTCACACCTCATCATACTCCTTCTACCACAGAAAATGAGTACCAACTACGATTGGATGGACATGAGTTGCTAGAAGGAAGCCCGAAGATATACAGCCCACGTCTTCAAGAGGCATGGCCTGATTATGGACACGATCCGGCAGATGGGGTAGATTGGTTTCGAGATGAAAAATGGCACACGGTCGTGAAAGAAGCTGCTTCACTGCCGTCCATCGACAGTGATTCCTATGTACGTTCCTTGCAATGGATCGAATACGGCGTCAAATTCGTCTCAGCAATCACGTAGCTTGGAGAGGAGATCCGTTTCATGGAAAAATGGATGCAAGAAATGGCGTTGAATCAAACAAGTTTTTTGCTATCCTGTCAATTGTCGAGCGGGACCTTTCGCCTTGGCTCCCAACGTGATCAAATCAATCCGTACTTTACTAACCTTGGAATCATTTCCCTTATCCGCATGAAGGAGGTAGAGGCTGTTCGTGGTCATCTCGATTGGTATTTGCAAAACCTGAATACGGACGGCTATATCAATGATTTTCGTCTTGAGCAGGGCAGAGAAATCGATACCGGCACAAATGATAGCGAAGATAGCTACCACACCACTTATTTTAGCTTGCTCGCGGAATGGATACGAGCAACGGGGCGTATGGACTGGCTGTATGCCAACCACTCTACACTCTTGTCCCTTCTCAAAGCCGTTGCCCGCCTGCAACAGAAGGACGGCCTAACCTGGGCGAAGCATTCGTATCGGGTAAAATATTTGATGGATAATTGCGAAGTGGCCAAGGGACTGGCAGATGCTTCGTATTTATTTTCGTTGATCGGAGATGTGGAGGCTGCCGAGGAAGCGGCTTCACGTGCGAGAGCCTGCGAGCTTGGCATCCGTGGAATGTACAGTCGGATTCGCAAGTCATATGCAATGTATGACCGGACGTATCCAGGCTGGCGAAAATGGTACCCAGACGTTACTTCCCAAGCGTTTCCCATTGTCTACAGCATGACAGATGCCAACACGGCCTCGCTGCTCTACCAGAGGATCACCGACGCGTTCCCGCATTTTGATACGTTTTCGACTGGTGATTTATATCCGTGGATGACGATGGGGGTATGTGCGCAGTTGATGCGTGATAAGACACGGGTGAAGACGATGCTCGTGAGCGCCACAGACTTGTATATACACGGTCCCAGGTACCCGTACTGGCTGATTCAGGATGCCGGACGCTATATTGAGTTATTACTGGACGTGGATTCATAAGGTTCAGATAAGAGCTGCTTCACCCAACGATAGCAACGCTCGAGTTGTTCGTCTGTTACTTGGTCGGAACGATGCTCGAACATGATCTTTATGTGCGGGTTTTCCTTCCGGATGATTGTCAGGTAGTCCTCAATCGGAGCCCACCCTTCTTCTGGTTTCCATTCGGGAAGAACGGGAAAGTGAATGAATTCTACCCCACTCGCGGTCACCTTCATACTCTTCAAATGAATGCTAAACGCATATTTCGTATACGTTTGGATGACCTTGCGCGCATCGAAACACGGGTCGATTTTTTCTTGCAGGAACAATCGGCCCGTATCGAGACAGAGCTTGATCGTTGGATATTTCTGCAGCAAGTCCTCTAAAAACTTTGTCCCATACACATATCGGTTGAGTGCATCGAATTCAAGGACTGGTGTGAAGTGAAACTCCTTGCCTTTCGCAGCCAACCACGCAAACACCTGCTCACTACGTGATTGAAACTCTGCTTCTGTGTAAACCTGCTCCCAAACATAGTCTCGCGTATCATGAAAACGCCAAACATTCCAGTCGACACGCTCATCCAAAATGACAGGCTTTGGATAGTGGAATAAGACATAGGTTGGCGAAAGGAATGCCATATACGCCAGTTCCCTCTTTATTCTTTCAAACGCCTCGGCACTCGTCTGATCATGAGCATCCATGAATAAAGCATCCCGCAGCTCGGATTGACCTGCACGCAGCGGAAAATGAACACCAACCGCAAATCCTTTTGCTTGAGCTTCACGCTGTAAGACTTGGATATCCTCCTCCGAATCAAACAAGCATGCCTCTATTCCGTAAAAGCCCTCCTTAAAATCTCGCGCGTATTTTACCTGATCAAACCCTCCATGTTGACCAATCATGAAAATTTTTCATTCGAGGGTTTCCTCCGATTTTCCAACGGTATAGAAAACGCGGGAAGCCTCTCCCCGCGCTTGCTCTACTTTCTTTCAATTTTCGTACCCGAGTCGTGCGTCACTACGAGAAATGGGGTCAATTCCCCTTCCTCCCAATAAAAAGGCAAGACAGAAATCGGCACTTGCCCTTTGGATGCAAAATCATAAGTAAGACGAGCTAACAGATGGGCTCCAGCTTCTCCTGCCATATCCGCCACAATCAGCACATCCTGATGCGGAATCGCGACACCAAGCGAGTCTCCTTGCTTTTTCTGATCCATCTCCGCCAGAAATGAGTCAAGTAAAATCCGACTTGCCGCGTATCCATCTGTCGGACTAATAAAATGGATACGCTGACCTCCTACCTCTTGTGACTTCACTGAAAAGGGGAGCTTTCGCAAGTTTTCCATCGCGTATGAATGAAGCTGCTCGCTCGTCCAGCCTGCTTCCTGTAACATCCGCTGCTCAATCAATGCGTAGCCTTCCCCTTGATCTAGCGCGTACAGGACATACGTATCTGCTGTATGTTCCTTCACAACCCACCGCTCCGGGTACTTGTTGATCATCGAGGCATGGCGCAAAACCGGATAAATGTTATGCTCTTGACCGATTACTTTCAGTTGTCGATCCAACTTAATCACTCCCTTCCTCGTTTATTACCAAGGTGGATTATCATTGTCCTCCGTTGGCGTGCTCATTGGGGTATACGCAACGTTTTGGCTTCGCTCTTCGATTTCTTTCACGATGTCCGTCAATGCCTTTGGCTTTAAAAACTCAACAGGGGACATGCCACGCTCGAATTGTAGCTGTTCACCTTCTAATAAGACCAAATAACGCCCGTTTACTTTTGCGATATGCAGGCTGGTACCGTAATCGGCCAATAATGTGCGAATCTGCATATGATCCAGCTTGAACTTCAGCTCGACCTCTGGTTGGCGATCTGTAATGATTTGCATGGCTTCCATCACGGTCTCATGCTCCCATTTTTCTGCGAGCTCCCGCTTAGGACTTGCAGCAATGAGTTCGATGGCTTCCTCTTCCCGCATCCGCTCTTCGGACGCTTCGGGATACGTATATTCAATGTGCTGTCTCGCCAATGAAATGACTTCTTCAGAAACGATCTGTGTCATCGTTTGCGGATACTCGATAAAACGCAGAAATTCTTCGAAATACCGCGCGTGAGAGAACTGATGAATTTTCACGTGATAAGGATCATTCATTCCCGATTCGATCATATACGGATACATCAGCGATTTCATGTTTTTGGCGTTAATCGCCATACGTACATTCGATATGAGGCTCTTCTCATCTGTGATGACCGCTGTTTTTTGTTCGAAATCGCACTTTAAAATAAAGAGATAGCGCTCATCAATCAGATCGAGCCTCGTCCGCACTACAATCATGACCCCACCTCTCACCTGAGAGGTTCGCAAATACGACTGAATCAACTCCTGACAAGGCTCCTTGCTCTCTCCTGGCGTCTCCGCTACCAACAATCGATTCAAGAGGGCATAGTTGGGGTTCGAGTCCAATGGATGTCCAGGCTCCAGGACAAATTGACCCAGCTTTGTCGGCGTGCCTTCTGTCTTCGGATTCATCTCGACTTTTCTTTTCGCAATCCGGGCGAATTCCCCATCGAGAAAATCTTTCAGCTCGCTTTTCTGATATTCATCATGACCCAAATAGCGCGTCATCCGCACTTGTTTTATGCCATCCTCTTCTTCAGGCTGTTCCATTAGATAAAAGGATAACCAGTCGATTGTAAAATTCATACCCTTCGCTCCTGTCTGCATGTAACGAACTGATTATAGCAAACCTATTGAAAAAAAGGTCAGCTTTTTCAAATCATGATAAGATGAAGGGAGGAGGGGAAAATCAGACAATGTGGACTCGTATGAAGTCATGGTGGAACGAAACGATACGTGACAAACCATATCGGCCTGGCCACCTGGCAGGACACTATGACATAACAAAAGTACTAGGGATGGGAAGCTACGGGATCGCATATCTCGCCACGCACAACCCTACAGGGAATCAGGTTGTGCTGAAGCAAGTGAAGCCAAGCCTGCGTCACACACCAAAAGGAGAAGCCATGCAGGCGTATGAAAAAAAAGTGCTGATGTCCCTCTCGCATCCACAAATCCCTCGCTGTCTGGATTCCTTCACTTATCGGCAAGACTCGTTTATGGTCATGACTTATATAGCAGGCCCGACACTCGAAGACATGTTATTTGATCATAACATCGTCGCTAATGAGCAAAAATGCGTCGAATGGATCCGCCAAATCGGAGAACTCGTGGCCTACCTCCATGAGCAAAATGTGATTCACCGCGACGTACGCATTCCCAACGTCATCTGGAAAGAGGACAAGCCCTACCTGATTGATTTTGGTCTCGCTCGGTTCATTGGTGATCGGCCGACGTACACGGCTGATGCTCTTTCCGCCTACCCATCTGATAAACAATTGAAGCGAAAAGTCGCTCCTTCCAGTGATTTGTACGCTTTAGGACATTTCTTTTTATTTTTGCTCTATTCCGGATACGAATCGGAACCAGACGCACCTGAAAAAAGCTGGGAAGAGGAGCTCTCGATATCCCCTTCCATTCGCATGATGATTCGGCGTTTGTTACAAATGGATGCCCCTTATGAAAGCGTACATGATTGGCTAAAAGAGCTGGACCGCTATTTAATCCACTACCAAGAAAAAAGAGCAGGGCATCCGTAAACTTCACGGATTCTCCCTGCTCTTCTTCGTCATTCATTCTGCAATCGGCTCTTGTTTCGCCTGTTCCATCTTTTCCCTCAGTTCCCCTGCTTCCTGGCGCAGCACTTGTCGTTCGTGTTTCGTCAGAACTTCTCCACCAACTGTGCCATTTACCAGCAAATCCTCTTCATATAAGCGATCTTTGCGCATGGAAACCTCCTGCAGACAAGTTGTGTACTTCTTGTCCTACTTTGTTCCAAAGCCGCCCTTCTTATGTGCACGATTTTGATTCCGTTTGGCAGGGCTCGTATTTTTGGCTGGAGCTCCTGACTTTTGTGCTGGCGCAGGCTTTCGCACAGGACGCGGATCTTCCAGCGCTCCGTGCGTCATGAATTTTTCAGCAATCGGCAAACCTGTTTGCTTGGAAAATTTTTCGATGATAAAACGTTCCTGTGTCGTAATAATCGAAAATACCAGTCCGGCACGCCCCATACGCCCAGTTCGCCCACTGCGATGAATGTACGTGTCAGCGTCCGATGCAGGATCGTAATGAACAATACATTCCACACCTGGAATATCAATGCCACGTGCCGATACATCTGTCGTAATCAAGACGGGGAATGCTCCATCTCGGAATTGTTGCAGGGTGCGGGCACGCTCTTCTTTTGTAGCATCACGGTGCAGGAGTCTGCATGGCAAATTGTGGTAGTTGAGCTTCGATACAACCTCGTCCACTTTTTCGATTTGATTAACAAAAACAATCGACGAGCGAACATTGACGAGGCGCAGCAAACGACGGAGCGTGTCCACCTTTTTGCGTGGGTCAGTGACCAAATACATGTGTGCTACCCCTGCGGCGCCTTCTGGAGCTGCTGCGCGAATAACGGCAGCATCTTTTGTGAAAATTTCAGCCGTATGTACGACTTCCTCTGCGATTGTCGCTGAGAATAACAGGCGTTGTGTATCACGCAGTGTTTTTTTCATGACCTCTTGAACTGGCTTGCCAAAGCCCGCATCCAGCATTCGGTCTGCCTCGTCGACAACAACTGTCTTTACTTCATGGACCTTTAGCTTGCGCTGCTCAATCAGCTCCAACAGTCTTCCTGGTGTTGCTACGATCAATACAGGCTTCTTTTTCAGTCTCTCGATTTGGCGTTTCACATCGACTCCGCCAATAATGGACATCACGGCCGTGTCCTTCCCAGGCAGAAGGCTTTCTGCTTCCCGCGCAATCTGAACAACAAGCTCATGCGTCGGTGCGAGTACAATAGCCTGTACATCTTTTTGCTCCATATTGATTTTCGATAAAATCGGCAAGAGATAAGCAAACGTCTTGCCTGTCCCTGTCGGTGATTCAATCAAGGCATCTCGACCAGCCATAATCAACGGGATGGCTTCACTCTGTACAGGTGTCGGTGTTTCCATTTTTCGCTCTCGCAATATAGTCAACAGCGGTGCGCTAATTTGTAAATCTTCAAACGTGGTGCTCACAAAAACCCTCCTGGCATAAAGTCGTGCATTGGGTAAGCTTACCACACTTTACAGGTAGAATACAGAGGTAAGCCAGCCCTCGTGAGGTAAGGTTCATGTAGAGACAGATAAAAACAGGCGAAATCCGCTTTGGACTTCGCCTGACCTTCCTTCTACCCGTTATTGGAATCGAAACGGGTCTCCTGCTTCTCACCCTGGTCTTGACGGTCCCGGCTGGTGGTTTGGTTACGTGTCCCTTTTGGACTTTCCATGTACTCCTCTACTTCTTTTTGAAACGCCTCATCATAGTCACGCACACCTATCACCTCCTGTTCTTTATTTTGACCACAGTGATCACATATTATTTTCCTGAAACCTTTTTCCCACTCATACGTCTCTTCCTTTAGGAATGATAACCCTCGTACAATTTGTTAGATGGATGTGAATAGTGAATGGAGATGTTGTCGCGCACACGCACACGCAAGCGAACCAAGCGCAAAAGACCATGGCGTTGGGTTAAGAAATGGATGCTTGGAACTGCCTTAACCTGTACAACCTTAGCTCTACTGGGAATTATTTTTTTATTTGGTACGAAAAACGGAGTAGAATTGCGCGAGTGGGCGGCAGGTACTTTGCTGACAACCCAGCACGATTACTGGGCCCCCTATACATTTTTGCCTGAGGAAAAACTGAAAGAACTAAAGCAGCAAATTACACATCCGACCGTTATCAATTCCGAAGGCACAGGCACAGTCACGACAGGACCTGCCATTCCGCCGAAATCGAATCTGGTAACCGTCACACTTCCGGAGAAACCAAAAGAACTAATCGAGATCGAGGAAATTGACGTCTCGAAAGGTAGTTATTACTTTAAAGGAAAAATCATGTACATTAGCGATCCGAGCAGAGTACGTCTCGTCGTCACCAATCGCAAGGACCGTGGAGATTTACTGGATGAGTTTGTAAAGAAAACAGGAGCCATCGGGATTGTCAATGCCAGCGGATTCTCTGACCCAGACGGCTACGGCAAAGGAGCGCGAGCCTATGGCGTCGTCATTCACGACGGAAAGATTTTGCAGGGTTACAACCCGAGAAGCGGAGAAACGGCGTTAGGGCTTACCTACGACGGTAAACTGATTACGGGCAGCTACTCGGCTGAGGAACTCGTAAAAATGGGCGTGCGTGACGCTGTGAGCTTCCGTCCGCAGTTGATTGTAAACGGGAAAAATATGTTTGAAGGAAAGCCTGCCAAAAGCTGGGGGATTCAACCGCGTACCGCAATTGGACAAAAAGAAGACGGTACGATCGTATTTGCTGTCATTGACGGACGTCAGCCCGGCCATTCCATCGGCGCAAGCATGAACGACATGGCGGAAGTATTGGCCGAGCGCGGTGTGGTTACAGCAATGGCCATGGACGGTGGTTCCAGCTCCATGATGCTGCACAACGGTGAAGCCATCACGAAGACATCTTCTCCGTATCATCGAGGCCGCTATTTGCCAAATGCGTGGGCTGTTTTTTAAGGAAGTGTAGAGGGGATCGGGGAGGTCACTGATTTATGCAAAGACTTTTTCATTATAGTGAAGATCCGACTATTACGATATTTCAGCCTCGCGCCCATCCCTCCCATCCCACACTTGCTCCCGCTGTGTGGGCGATTGATGAAGCACGAGCGCCGATGTATTTTTTACCACGAGATTGCCCAAGAATTTGTTTTTACAAAAAAGCAGATTCCGAGTCAGCAGACGTCGAGCGCTTTCTTGGTTTGACGAGCGCTAACATGGTTATGGCTATCGAGAGCAAATGGTATTCCGAGCTTACACAAACAAAGCTATATGAATATACCTTCTCACCAGAATCTTTTTATTGCTGGGACGAAGGCGCGGGCTACTATTTGTCAAAGGAAACCGTTACGCCACTAGACGTAAGGCCATTAGGTGACCTCGTGCACTGCCTTAGCCAAGCGGATATTGAGTTGAGAATTACTCCTTCCCTGTTGCCGCTTCGAGATGCATTACTAAAAAGCAGTCTGCACTTTTCCATGATCCGTATGCGAAATGCGTCACTCACATAAAAAAACAGGCAGTCTCACCCAATAGGTGGCTGCCTGTTTTTGCTTTTACAATTTTATCGGAGTTTTTGCCTGTTCCAAGCTCCACTTCTCAACATCCCACGTCTGTGTAACCCAATCCTCATAAAATTCAGGTTCGTGACATACGAGAAGAACAGTCCCTTTGAACTCCTTCAAGGAGCGTTTGAGCTCTTCCTTAGCGACGACATCCAAGTGGTTCGTCGGCTCGTCAAACACTAGCCAGTTGCTTTCGCGTTGCAGTAATTTACAAAGACGAACTTTTGCTTGCTCGCCCCCGGACAGAGCATTCATATTCCGGTTGATATGCTCGTTTTTCAAGCCACAACGTGCAAGTGCTCCGCGAACCTCATGGTTATTCATGGAAGGGAAATCATTCCATACATCATCGAGTGCGGTAATTGGCTTCGCCTTTACTTCTTGCTCGAAGTAAGCAGGATGGAGGAAGTCGCCTTTTTCCAGCTTTCCATCCAGCGGAGGAATCACACCCAGCAACGTTTTCAACAGGGTAGACTTACCGACACCGTTCATGCCGACAATGGCTACTTTTTCACCCCGCTCCAGCTTTACACTCAGCTTAGGCAGCAATGGATGAGAATATCCGATCTCCAGGTTTTCAGCCTCGATGACAAAACGGCTACTTGCCCGGGATTCTTTAAAGATAAACGAAGGTTTCGCAGCCGTTTCCGGCTTGTCGATGCGATCCATTTTATCGAGCTGCTTTTGACGGCTCTTCGCGCGACCGGTAGTAGAAGCACGTGCTTTATTGCGCGCAATAAAATCTTCCATTTTAGCGATTTCTTCCTGCTGCTTCTCAAATGCGTCAAAGTGCTGACTGCGTTTTGTCTCAGACTGTGCCAGGAAGGATTCGTAGTTCCCTGTGTAACGATTCAACTTGGTAAATTCCAAATGATAAATCACATTCACGACTTCGTTCATGAAGGTCGTGTCATGGGAAATCAGCATGAAGGCATATGGATATTCCTTCAGGTAGTTTTTCAGCCACACGATATGCTCTTCATCCAAGTAGTTCGTCGGCTCATCTAGCAAAAGAACAGTAGGTTGTTCCAGCAGCAATTTTGCCAAAAGAACCTTGGTACGCTGACCACCAGAGAGGGATGCAACATCGCGCTCCAAACCGATTGCACTCAAACCCAAAGCGTTGGCGATTTCATCTACTTTTGCATCGATCAAATAAAAGCCGCTCGTTTCCAGCTTGTCTTGAATTTCGCCCATACGCTCCAGCAATTCTTCCAGTTCCTCTGGAGTTGCCTCGGCCATCTTTTCCCCAATCGTCATCAGTTCAGCCTCTTGCTCCAACAATGGCAGGAAGGCATCCTTGAGTACGTCACGAATCGTTTTACCAGCTTGTAGCTTGGTATGCTGATCCAAATATCCGTATTCGATTTTGGGCATCCATTCAATACGACCGTTATCAGGCAAGTTTTGGCCTGTCAAAATCCCCATCATCGTTGATTTCCCAGTACCATTTGCGCCTACGAGTCCTACACGGTCATTCGGTTGCAAACGGAAAGACACATCACGAAACAACACACGGTCCCCAAAACCATGGGACAAATTCTCTACAATCAAAACACTCATGCTCTATTCTTCCTCCTGATCTGTTTCCTCTATGAGGCTTACAACAAAATTCTTTCAAAAAAAGTAGGACCGTACCTTGCCACATAAGATTCGCCCGTAAATACCAATTCATCTAGCCGGACACGCATATCCTGAAGGTTGACACTTTCCCCGGCGATGTTCAAAATCGCGGCTCGTGTCATCGTCCTCAGCATAGTGACCTCTGTAGCCAGCTTGTCACCGAACAGCTTGCCGCTATGCACAATCTCTGAGCGATGATTGTACGATTTTTTTACAAACTGTGCAATCCGTTCACGCTGCAAGGCGGTTTCTCCAAAATAGTACGCCATTCGAACACGCAATTTATAGGTAATCTCGCCTTTTTTGCCATCGGGAACGAACAATGATTCCAATGCAATCCACAGATCCAACAGTTGATCCTCGTAGTTTTTCTTCTCCAGCGAAAGCGCATAGCGACGAAAAGCAAGGGACGGTAGCTTCTGTTCGACTAATGAAGTAAAAATTCCAGCCGTTTCATCATCAAAAGTGTACTTGTCACCATCAAGCGATCGCTTTAAATACGTAATACCATACATATTGTCATTGACAGTGATGACGTAAGGAATCGAACAAGTCCCCATTGTGGACGCTAGATTCAACTTACTTTCGATTTCTTCAATCCACACCCGATCATCCGTTACTTTCATCTCTTCGTGATCCGCAACTAAAAATAAACTGCTGGGATCTACACGCAAATCAAAGGTTCGCTTGTTCTCGTCCATCTCATTACGCAAGAAACGAGACGCGATCTCATATGGCCGCTTTGCGCCTGATATGAGCGTGTACGAATTAGGCAAATCGATCCGAACGGGCTGTGCTGTTGTTGAATTGAAAACGGGGGCGATTAAGACCGGCATAGTTCTCGCTCCTTCCAGACCAGCAGAGCTCGTTTATTGTTTACATAATAAATATTATGTTCTATAAACAGTATCGTGCCATTCTGTAGTTTTGACAACATATCAATTCCTTCTAAATGCGGACATGCTTCCTCACCATACGAGTTTGGAACAATCTCATTATAGAATACCAGCATTTCCTATGATTCGTCATCATGTGTTTACGCCAAACTAGGTAAAGAAGGAGTTGATTTTATGGAAAAGGATCATATTTTGGATGAAAATCCGCATCAAACTTACAATAACGTAGCTCAACCGCTCGAACAGACTGGGGAACCCCAGCCCGGCTCTAAAAAAGTGAAGCAACAAAATCATTCGCGGTCCATTCAAACACGAGAAGGATAAGGAGTAGCACCCGGCTCCATTGCAGTCGGGTGTCTCTGCTCTTCCTTTTTTTTACACCAAAAAAGATTGAATTGTCCCACAAGGATGCACTATGATAAATTTAGTATCCTTGATGGAGGTTAAGTGAAGATGATCACCATTCCACTTCCGGGCAACCATAGCCCTCTTTCCAATTTATTCAGCTATAGTGTTTCCCCGCTGTACGAGATGGCTGCCAGCTTGTATACACTCGCCCAAGAGACACCTCCCGAGCGATTTGCGTATTGGACCGAAGAAAAGTTAGGGCAGTTTGAATCTGCCCGTCTTTTGAAAGAATGGGGCTATTTTGTCCCCCTCTTTCGATATGGGATCCCTGACTCATTTGACCCCCTACATACAAAAGGTGTGATGGCTGTCGATGATCAATATGAGTATTTCGTAACACTTCCTACCGATCATTTCGTGCGTAGTATGAAACCGATCTTGGAGGAGTGGATCATACATCACAATGCTCCTGCTGTAGCCTTCGATTTAGAAGAGGACGCCGATTATGTGAAAGGCCGTTTTAGCCTATTCGTATCATCTTATTGGCAGCTATTTTTTGAGGCGAATTGGGAGGCAATTGCTCCAAAATTTGTGCGTGAAGCAGAACGGATTTATTACTCTTTGCAAGGAATCGAATCCCTTACTACCTATCTCCAATCCATTTCGCCCGAAATTACTTATGACACAGAAACGAATCAGCTTACCTGTCCGAGTAATGGTCCTAGCTATGATGCGCAGCATCTGATTCTGTATCCTAGCTATTATTATGCCCAAGAACCCACGCTTACGAAAAAGGGCTGGAATGCCCATTTGCTTTATTCCATTTCGGAAGTACCCACTCAACCAAAAACGCCCTCATGAAGGGCGTTTTTCATGTTGCATATGTGCGACAATTAATTTATCTAATTGTTGGCTGATGCTCACGATTTCAGGGTCAAGAAAATTGTAACCTGCATCTTTTGCTGCGCGTTCTAGCTTTAATCGCAAGTCATCAATCATCTTACTCGTAATTTCCATGCTGCAGACCCCCACCTTACGTTGTCTCCCACTATTTTACATTATTTAAGAACTGGTGGAAAGGGTAAGATGTGGAAGAAAAAGCCTTGTACCCATTTCCGGCACAAGGCTTTCCCACTTTCTATTTCATGACGTGGATCGGACGACCCAGAGCCAATTCAGCAGCTTCCATTGTTACTTCACCCAGTGTTGGATGTGCGTGGATGGTCAGCTCGATGTCTTCGAGTGTTGCGCCCATTTCGATCGCCAATCCGATCTCTGCGATGATGTTGGATGCTTCTGGACCAACGATTTGCGCACCCAATACGAGATTCGTTTCTTTTTCTGCAATCAGCTTCACGTAGCCTTCGCCTGCATTTACAGACAGAGCGCGACCGTTTGCTGCGAATGGGAAACGACCTACAACGTAATCGATGCCCTTTTCTTTTGCTTCTTTCTCATTGATACCAACGCTTGCGATTTCTGGATCGCAGAATACAACCGCTGGAATCGCTTTGTAGTCCACTTCTGCCGGATGTCCAGCAATCACCTCAGCAGCAACCTTACCTTCGTAAGAAGCTTTGTGAGCCAACGCAGGACCTGCTACGATATCCCCGATCGCGTACACGTTAGGAATGCTCGTGCGGCCTTGCTTGTCGACAACGATCAACCCACGGTCAGTCACGTTCATGCCAATATCGCGAATACCGAGTTCATCTGTATTCGGACGGCGTCCAACAGTAACGAGCACGTATTCCGCCTCGATTTTTTGTTGCTCGCCTTTTACTTCTGCAGTCACGATCACGCCGTTTTCTGTCTCTTCCATTCCTTGTGCCAGTGCTTTTGTATGGATGGTAACGTCGAGCTTTTTGAGCTTGCGTTCCACCAAACGTGGCATGTCTGGCTCAAATCCTGGCAAGATTTGATCGGAACCTTCCAAAATCGTAACTTTTGTTCCAAACTTCGCGAACACCGTACCAAGCTCGATACCGATGTATCCGCCGCCGATTACCACGAGGCTCTTCGGCAGTTCAGTCAAGGACAACGCTTCAGTAGATGACATTACACGTTTGCCAAACGGGAATGCAGGCAACTCGATTGGACGCGAACCAGTTGCAATGATGCAATGCTGGAAGCGATAACGGTTGACATCATAACCGTGGAATACACGTACTTCATTTTCACTTACGAACAGCGCTTCACCAGGGATTACCTGGATTTTGTTGCCTTTGAAGAGGGAGCCTACGCCACCAGTCAGTTGCTTCACGATGCCGCTTTTCCACTCTTGTACTTTAGCAAAATCCACTTTTACATTTTCCATAGTAATACCCATGGATTCTGTATGTTGTGTGTGCTCATATGTGTGTGCAGCGTGGATCATCGCTTTGGAAGGGATGCAACCTACGTTCAGGCACACGCCGCCCAGTTCACCTTTTTCCACGACAGCTACTGTTTTTCCCATTTGAGCAGCACGAATCGCTGCAACATATCCACCTGGGCCGGCACCGATTACGAGCACGTCTACTTCTGTGGTAAATTCACCTACTACCATTGTCTCTTATCCCTCCATGACGAGCAGCGTTGGGTTTTCCAAGAGCTGCTTCACGTAGTTGACGAAACGCTGTGCAGGTTCGCCATCAACCAAGCGGTGGTCAAAGCTCAAGGACAGGTGCAACATTTGACCTACCACGATTTCTCCGTTTTTCACAACTGGTTTTTCGCTAATGCGGCCAACACCCAGAATAGCTACTTCTGGATAGTTAATGATTGGCGTGAAGAACATACCACCCGCAGAACCGATGTTTGTGATGCTGAAAGTAGAACCTTTCAACTCGTCAGCAGACGCCTTGCGGTCGCGTGCTTTCTTCGCCAGCTCGCCGATTTCGCCTGCGATTTGGAAGATGGATTTGCTGTCAGCGGATTTCACAACTGGAACGAGCAAGCCTTCTTCTGTCGAGGTAGCGATACCGATGTTGTAGTACTTTTTAAAGATGATTTCTTGTTTTTCATCGTCGATAGAAGCGTTGAGTTCTGGGAATTTCTTCAGACCAGCTACAACTGCTTTCACGATCATAGGCAGGTAAGTCAGCTTCACACCACGCTCTTCAGCAAGTGGCTTCGCGTCTTTACGCATAGCGACAAGAGCTGTAACATCCACTTCGTCGAAGATGGTTACGTGTGGTGCAGTGTATGCGGATTTCACCATTGCTTTCGCGATTGCTTTACGCATACCCTTCATCGGAACGCGCTCTTCCAGCTCGCCTGCTGTAGGTGCGTGGTGAACTGTTGGAGCCGCTGCTGCTTGTGCTACACCTGTAGCTGCTGCTGCAGGAGCCTCAGTTGCTACTGGAGTTGCCGCTGCTTGTGCAGTTGGTGCTACTCCGCCAGCTGCAAAACGATCTACGTCTTCGCGTGTGATGCGACCCAATTTGCCTGTACCAGGTACGTTAACCAATTGAACGCCTTTTTCACGAGCGTATTTGCGAACGGAAGGCGTAGCCAACACATGCTTACGGTCAATTGGTGCCGCTACTGCTGTTGCAGTTGCTTGTGCCATTGGCGTTTCCAGTGCTTGGTTCGCATTTGCGCTCACTTGGGAACCGATGTCGCAGCCTGGCTCCATTTTGTCTGCAGCTTGTGGCGCTGGTGCCGCTTCAGCAGCGTGGGAATCGCCATGACCATGGTCTGGCAGGTTCGGAATTTCGCCTTCTACGTCAAACTCGATCAGTGGATCGCCGACTACGGAAACCGTACCCTCGGTTACTTTCAACTCGATAACTTTCCCTTTAACAGGCGACGGTACTTCTACAACCGCCTTGTCATTTTGTACTTCCATGATGACTTGGTCTTCTTCTACGGAATCTCCGGGCTGTACGTGCCATTTGACGATTTCGCCTTCATGGATACCCTCGCCGAGCTCCGGGAGTCTGAATGTAAAACGACTCACAGTATCTCCTCCTTAAAAGAGAGTTATCATTTATTTTTAGTTCTTATATCGTGAGAAAGAAGGCGGAAAGCTTTCAACTTTTCCGCCATTATGTCCGTTTCTCAATTAAAAATCGAGGACTTGAGTCAGACCATCTACTACGCGTTTTACGTCAGGCAGCCATACATCTTCTGCTTGTGCAAACGGGTAAACGGTATCTGGTGCTGTAATACGCAGTACTGGTGCTTCGAGGTGCAGGATCGCACGCTCGTTGATTTGCGTGATGATTTCTGCCGCAACACCAGACGTTTTTTGTGCTTCTTGAACCACAATCGCACGATTTGTTTTCTTCACAGAAGCCACGATCGTATCGATATCGAGTGGGCTGATGGTACGCAGGTCGATTACTTCTACTTTTGCTCCACGCGCTTTCTCGATTTCTTCTGCTGCTTTCAGGCTGGTATGCACCATCGCACCATAGGTGATGATGGTAACATCGCTACCTTCTTTTACTACGTTTGCTTTGCCGAGTGGAATCGTGTACTCGCCTTCTGGAACTTCTTGACGGAAGGAACGGTACAGCTTCATGTGCTCGAGGAATACAACTGGATCGTTGTCGCGAATTGCTGCGATCAACAGTCCTTTTGCATCATACGGGTTGGAAGGGATAACCACTTTCAGACCCGGAGTTTGCAGCATCAAGCCTTCCAAAGAGTCAGCATGCAGCTCAGGCGTTTTCACACCGCCACCAAATGGGGAGCGGAATGTAATTGGGCTCGTGAAGCGACCACCGGAACGGTAGCGCATACGGGAAGATTGGGATGCTACAGCATCAAACGTTTCAAATACGAAACCGAAGAACTGAATTTCTGCTACTGGACGGAAGCCGTTGATGGAAAGACCGACAGCCAAACCGCCGATTCCGGACTCAGCAAGTGGTGTATCGAATACACGCTGCTCGCCGAACTCAGCTTGCAGACCTTCTGTTGCACGGAACACCCCGCCGTTGTTACCTACGTCTTCACCGAAGACAAGAACGGTTTCATCGCGCTTCAACTCTACGCGCATTGCATCCGTAATGGCTTGAACCATTGTCATTTGTGCCATGGCTTATTTCGACTCCTTCGCCAGGAATTCTGCCTTTTGCTCTTCGAGTGCAGGCGGCAGTGTCTCAAACATTACATCGATCAGTTCGGAAACTTTCATCTTAGGTGTTTCGTCCGCTTTTTTGATTGCGTCCGCAACAGCTGCTTTCGCTTCTTCGATGACAGCTTCTTCGTCTTTTTCGCTCCAGAGGCCTTTTGCTTCGAGGAACTTGCGGAAGCGGATCAGTGGATCGCGCAGTTCCCACTCGCTTTGCTCTTCACCTGTACGGTAACGAGTTGGGTCGTCACCAGCCATGGTGTGAGGACCATAACGGTACGTCATTGCTTCGATCAGAGTCGCACCTTCGCCATTCACGCCGCGCTCTTTTGCTTGTTGAACCGCGTAGTAAACGGCGAGAATATCCATACCGTCAACGCGTTCGCTAGCAATACCAGCTGCAACTGCTTTGACTGCGATATTTTCAGAAGCCGTTTGTTTTTCGAACGGCAGAGAGATCGCATAACCGTTGTTTTGGGAGAAGAAGATAACAGGCAGCTTGTATACCCCTGCAAAGTTCATACCCTCGTAGAAGTCACCTTGGGAAGTCGCACCGTCACCAAAGTAGTTGATCGCTACTTTCTTTTCACCGCGCAGCTTGTAACCCATTGCAACACCTGTTGCTTGTGTACATTGAGCCGCAATGATGATTTGTGGCATCAATACGTTTACACCTTCAGGAATTTTGCCGCCCTCGATGTGTCCGCGGGAGTACAGGAACGCCTTGTGCATAGGGTAACCATGCCATACCATTTGTGGAATATCACGGTAGCTAGGCAGGACAAAGTCTTCTTTGGAAAGAGCACCCTCGGAACCGATCATGCTTGCTTCTTGACCAGCTACTGGTGCATAGAAACCAAGACGACCTTGGCGGTTCAAGCTGATTGCGCGTTGGTCCCATACACGGGTAAATACCATTTTACGCATCAGTTCACGCAATTCATCATCGGAGAGCTTAGGCATCAAGTCAGGACGAACAACCGTACCATCCGGGGCAAGAATTTGCAGCGGGGCGTTGTTCTCTGTTTGTTCAACAGCAGTGGATACGCTCATCACATTCACCTCGTCACTAGAATAAGGGACTTCCTTTTCCCGAGTTGCCCTTTGTCGCCTCAATCTGAGCATCTGCTCGATGAGTGACGAATGCAATTCGCGGCGGAAGTAACCCTGATAAAAACCAGAAGAAAGTTGCATGGTGCAAGAAAGGGCTTACAGCGCCGCTTGCAACACCCTGTTATATTGCAGTTAAAATACCTGTTTAACGTGTTACAGTATTGATATTACAGGGTTTATTTCCTCTCTGTTATCATTTACTATATAAGCTGTATCAGTTTTTTTCAAGGCTTAGTTTTTCATTTGAGCAAACAGGGAGTGTGAATCGATGTCTGACTATGTAAAGCGAACCATCATGAAAGAAGAAGTGCCCAGCATCCACGTGGACACTCCCCGCTCGGTCAAAGTATACCTACCGCCGGGGTACAATGAGCTTCTTTCTTACCCTGTTGTGTACTGCCAGGATGGGAACGACTTTTTTACAATGGGGCGAATCGCGACCATCTCCAATCAATTGATTCTTGAAGATGGTATCGAACCCTACATCGTTGTCGGTGTTTCAGTCGATCGCAACAAACGCACGAGCGAGTATTCTCCATCTGGGTCGAGAAACGCAGCCTATCAGCGATTTTTCACTGAAGAGCTGTTGCCTTACATAGAGGAACGCTATCCTGTACGCCGTGATCCTGCTTCACGTGTGCTGGCAGGAGACTCTTTGGGTGGGACCGTTTCTTTGCATCTCGCATTGGAAAACCCCGATCTCTTTCCACAAGTACTCGCACTGTCGGGGGCGTTTTTCCAAACGACACTCGATCCGCTTTTGAATCAGGAGAGTCTATCCTGGCTGCGAATCTGGATGGTCGTTGGCCTCGATGAGACTGCTGTAGAAACAAGTGCGGGTACCTTCGATTTCGTACAATGGAATCGCCAGGCAAAACAGATTCTTGAGGACAAGCAAGCAACCTTGTCCTATCGAGAAAAACCAGGGAATCACGTCTGGGGGTTGTGGCAAAAAGAGCTGCCAGATGCCTTGCGCTACTTCTTCCCCCCTCCCCGTCTGTAACCATTACGAGCCATTGATTTCTTTGATGTCCTCGTACCCGTAGTACCGGCCATCCACCAGGAAGATGCCTTGGTGGTTGGCTTTTTCAATTTCGCCTGCAACCTGATTAGAATCGTTTAGGACGATATTGACAATCTTGCTCTCATCCCGTTTCATTTGATTGATAATGCGTTCTCGCTCTGTAGCCGAGATCATATCCATCCCTCTTTTCCCCTATGTTGGATAGCTATAGTATTTCATTGGCAGGTCTGAATTACACACAAGTGAGTCAACCGAATGGAACCAAAAAAAGTCTTGCCGCTCTCCAAGTTTCTGGGCTCGGCAAGACTCTTTTTATTGTTCGATGGTTGTATACTTAAAATCTCTACCGCCAAACGGGTTGATCAAAAATCCTTTGACTTTGTCATTTCTTATATACGGTCTTGCGCCATAATACACAGGAGCAATCGGCGTTTCCTCCATTAAGATGGTCTCTGCCTCACGCATGATCGCATTACGCTTCGTCGGGTCTTTTTCCAAGTAACTCTGGACGATTAGCTCTCGGTATCTGTCGTTTTCCCAAGCAGCGTCGTTTGTCCCCACTGTTTTGTCCTTGAAAATTTCCAAGAAATTGATGGGGTCGTTAAAATCAGCACCCCAATTTCGGTAGGCAAACTGATAGTTTTTGGAGCGCTTGTTTTGTAAAAAAACTTTTTCCTCCAATCCACTGATTTTCACATCTACACCAAGGCTTCTTTTCCATTGATCCTGAAGAGCTTCAGCCAGCTTTTTCTGACGATCGTCACCTGATCCATACGTGTAAGTCACTTCAGGCATCGTTGAAAGACCCAGCTCCTTTAGCCCTTCCGCCAATAACTGTTTGGCTTTGTCTACATCCTCTTTAAAATAGTCATTTCCACTCAGTTGCATAGAGGGCGGAACCCATGCAAAAGCCGCTGGCACCCCTGTCTGCACGATTCCGTCTACGAGAGGCTGCCGTTGGATCGAATACGAGAAGGCTTGTCGAATCTTTTTATTCGTAAAAGGGGGCTTGGTTGTATTAAAAGTGACGGCAACTGTATTCGGATACGGCGCCATTACGATTTTTCCTTCCTCTTGCAACGCGGGGATCACGTCGACGGGCAACACGTAGCTTGGATGCCCTCCCCAATCCAAATCACCAGAATCAAACAACGCTTGCGCAGTGTTCGTATCGGTAATCATGCTCCAGACGATCTTGTCGAGTTTCACGGCATTTTTGTCATGATACTTCTCGTTTTTCACAAGAACTAATTTGTTTTTATGCTCCCACAGCTCCATTTTGAACGGGCCGTTGCCTACGTAGTTATCTGGAGACGCTGCCCAATCCGGTTGTGCCTCCAAGGTCTTTTTATGTAAAGGAAACAATGTCGGGAAAGCTGTCAGCTCGTAAAAAAACGGAGCTGGTGAATTAAGCTTGACCTCTAGTGTAAAGTCGTCTATCGCTTTGACCCCTACGTCCTCGTGCGATCCTTTCCCTGTGTTGAATTCCTCTGCTCCTTTAATGAAATAAAGCATATAGGCATATTCGGATGCTGTCTTCGGATCGAGATTTCTTTTCCAGGCGAACTCAAAATCATGGGCGGTTACCGAATCTCCGTTGCTCCATAGCGCATTCGACTTCAATTTGAACGTGTACGTCGTCAAATCCTCGGATACCGTATAACTGTCAGCAATTGCATTGCCTATTTTCCCATCCGGACCATAGCGAGTCAATCCTTCAAAACAGGCAGTAATGACATCAAAGGAAGTGCCATCGGAAGCAAGTCCGGGATCTGCTGTCGGAGGCTCACCACCGTCTGCATTCCAATTCAATACCATTTCTTTTCCTGTTGGCTGCACTGGTTGAGATGCCTGATCATTCGGTTTGTTCGTTCCCGTCGTTTCACTTGTACTACATCCCGCTAAAACTTGAAGCATCAAGAAGCAACTCAAAATGAAGCTCATCCTCTTTCTCATTGAGACCATCCCCCTTGATTCCATTCGATTCCATACAGCAGTAAGCGCTTTCGCTTTATCACACTACCATGATAGCGTAAGTGTAGACGAAACAAATCAGACGATATGGCGAAAAACAGATCGTGTAAAGACTCTTGTTTTGTACAAATTGTCTAATTATTTTGAATTTAATGTTGATATAAAGAAAAAACCAGTCTTTCCTTCGACTGGTTACAAGCGGTTGAAACCATTACACCGTTTCCAATAATTGCTCGACTGCTTCCAAAACGGTCTTGATATGTTGATCGCTGATGTGTCGATGCGTCGTAAAGCGAATGACGTACTCGTCAAAATCAACAGCGAGCACTCCTTTTTCCTCCAAGCGTTCTAATAAGGCAACAGCTGTTAGTCCAATCGAGCCCGTATTCACCAGCACGATATTCGTCTCAACTTGCTCGACCTGAAGTGATAGCTGGCGCAAGCCTTTTGCCAATTGCTGTGCCCTGTCATGGTCTTCTGCCAATCGTCCGGTCATCTGTGTGAGAGCGATGATACCCGGTGCTGCCAAATACCCTACCTGACGCAGCCCGCCTCCTAACTTTTTTCTCCACCATCTCGCTTCTTCGATAAAAGCACGATCTCCAGCCAAAATGGAACCAACTGGAGCACTCAGTCCTTTTGACAAGCAAATCTGAACAGTATCGGCAAAAGCGCTTAGCTCACTGACTGCAACACCTTGGGCCACAGCCGCATTGAAGAGGCGAGCACCATCCAAATGAACGGGAATACCGTGTTTTTGTGCGATATTATAGACACTCTTCATTTGCGCGACAGAGATTACCGCCCCGCCAGCGCGATTATGTGTATTTTCGAGACAGATCAATTTTGTGCGTGGAAAATGGATATTGTTGCCCCGAATCGCCTTCTCTACCTCTTCTGCACGCAAAGCACCACGTTCTCCAACCAGCGTCCGTGTTTGCACCCCTGCCAATGCCGACATAGCGCCGCCTTCATAGTAAAAAATGTGCGAATCCGCTTCCGCAATGACCTCGTCTCCGTTGACACAATGCGTCAAAACAGCGACCTGATTGCCTTGCGTGCCGCTTGTTACGAACAGGGCAGCTTCCTTTCCGAGTATTTCAGCCGCGATCGTTTCCAAACGATTGGCAGTTGGGTCCTCTCTATAAACATCATCACCAACCTCCGCTTCCGCCATTGCTCGAAGCATCTCCTCGGTTGGTTTCGTAACGGTATCGCTGCGCAAATCGATTTTCATAGATGACTTCTCCTTCCACGGTGTTGTCATTTTCTAGACATATCGTAACACTTTCAACATTGCATCCTGATTTCCCTCTTGCTAAGATGGAGGGGTAACTTACATACAGTTAGGGGATTTGACCTGTGAAACTAAAAATCACTCGTAACGCTGCCAAACAATTGACTCCAATCATCGAGGCAGAAGAAGACAAAGAATTGAAACTGCGCGTTTATATTACTCACGCTCACGGTGATCATGCACACTACGGACTCGCTCTGGACAAGCCAACAGAAGAAGATGTTGTGATCTCGACAGACAAAGAGATCGATGTGATCGTGAAAAAGGATGAGCCATTGCTGGATGGCATCATCATTGATTACCTTTTCTTGCCGGAAGAAGGTTTTGTGATTACCAACCCTTCTAAAGGTAACACAGGCGACCACTAAGCATGATACAGATAAACCCTCTGCTTTTTTACAGGCAGAGGGTTTCTTTGATGAGTAGATTCTTACTCGTCGGTCGCCATGGTGTACTGCTCAGTCCGTAAATCTTTCAGCAACGGTGAAGAAACGCCGTCAACCTGCGTCATTATAAGCCGATGGACCGGACGCGTCATCGCGACATACAATAGTTTTGCGTCCCATTCATTATTTTGATAGGCGTCCACATCCAGTATGATGACCACATCGAACTGCAAGCCTTTCGTTAAAAAAGCAGGCATGATGGTTACGCCACCTGGAAATTGGTTATCTTTGGTGCCTAACAGGGTCAAATCAGCTATTTTGTCTTGCAGGCATTTATGTGCTTTTTTACTCGCTTGAATGGTTTTCGCTACGATCGCAATCGTTTTGAAGCCTTCCGATTGGTAGGCAGCCACACGCGAAGAGATGTCCTCCCACAGTTGCGCTCGTGAACGAGTCTTGACCATGATCGGTTTATCACCATGGCGCAAAACCGGTTTTGCCAATACCGTCTCGGGCAATTCAATTTGCCGCAACACTTCATTGGCACAGCGCATGATCTCAATGGTCGAACGATAGCTTTGCGACAACGTATAATAGGAAGGAAACAGCTTTTCAAAAATCCCCTTCGTCAACTCTTCCCAGGCATGAATCCCCCGGTAGCTATGAATGCCTTGCGCAATATCTCCCACGATCGTTAGTGAGTTTCGCTTGGTTGCCAATGCTATAACGGCTATTTCTAGCGCACTCAAGTCTTGTGCTTCATCCACAACCGTATGATCAAAATGCTCTGCTTTATTCATTCCTTCAACAATATGCTGCAAGTATAGCAACGGCGCGATATCTTCCGGCTCCAATCTCTCCTCTGAAAGCAGCGCCGCACTTGACTGAGTCACATCACGCACAACTTCGTCTGAAATATCAGCAGGGACGAGCTTGCGCAGCAATTCCTCGTCAGCAATCAACTCGCGATAAGCTGTGAAGATTTCCAGTCTTGGAAACGAAGTCAGGTACGTATCCAGTATTTGCTCCAGCATTTTCTCGAATTTGTACAAGCCTTCTTTGTCCAAATCTACTTTTCGCTCTCGCAAATGGGCAAACAATTGCTTGTTCATTTCTTGTTTCAAATGCTTGCGAAGCGCTTCTACCCGTCGATGATACGGCATATTTCCGAATTGCTCCAAGAAGCATTGGCGAATAAAATCACCCGGAATGGAAAAGACTTGCTTCGTTTTGTTGTATAAAAAGCTGAGCTTCTTAAAAGGGATTCTTGTTTCGACGATATGCCGAATGTATTGCTCCAGCGCCTCCCGACAAGCGAGCGATCCTTTGAAACGAAGCCTGTTTCGCGTCATTTCTTGCTGGCGCTCATCCTGCCCCTCTTCGAAGAACAATTGAAGAGGCTTATCGGGACTCACGATTCTCCATCCCTTTGGCAGCAGAGGCTTCACAAGACGCGCTGCCCAGTCTACAAAGGTAGACTGTTGAACGTCATCGACTCCCAACTCAGGTAAAACCTCGGATATATAGGTAAGAAACATCCGGTTTGGTGCAAACACCATAAATTTTTTGGACATCATGGAATCCTGGTAGTTGTAAATCAAATAGGAGAGTCGGTGCAGCGCAATGGTCGTTTTTCCGCTCCCCGCTACTCCTTGCACAACAATAGGCCGTTCTTTTTCCGCCCGGATAATATCATTCTGCTCGGATTGAATCGTAGCGACGATGTCTTTTAACCTGCTATCGTTCGCCTGATTCAGATTGGCTGCCAAAAATTCATCAATGAAGCCCTCTTGCAAGAACTCGTCAGGATGCCCCATTTCGCGGTTAATCGTTTCTTTTACCGCTCCATCATAAATGCCGACGATCTTCCCGTCTTCGATCGCAAAATTACGCTTTAATCGAACTTCACCACGCACGATCTCGCGTCCCATCCGGTAAAACGCTTCTTTGCTCTCTCCGGAATAATAAAGACTGGCGATAGGCGCGCGCCAATCCACGACGACAGAATCAAATGTATCGCTGCGTACAATTCCGCGTTTTCCTATGTAGACCTGATCCAGCTCGTAGATTTCATCTTTCAAGAAATCTACTCTGCCGAAATAAGGCTTCTCTCGCCCCTGATCTTCAAGATAGGTCAAATCCTTTGCCTTTTTATAGTTAACGACCTGTTTCACATAGTCATCTGTTGCCTCGCGAATCTCATTGCGAAGCTGCTCCATTTCTTCGTCGATCGCTGAAATGGTTTCATCCAGTTTTTTTTGTTCCAATTCATAATCACGATGCTGTGTACTCATCTTCATTCCCCCTCACATGTATCGTGTCATTGCAAGTATCAGGACCATTGCCTAGCCAGCCAAATTCCAACCGCACAAGAAAGTAAACCGACTCCCAAACTGAGAAGAGCGTACAAAGTGCCACGTAACAAGTGGCCTTCTCCCCAAAAAGAGACCACTTCCAAGGAGAAGCTAGAGAAAGTCGTAAATCCTCCCATGACACCCGTTGCAAATAAGAGATAGAGTGTCGGAGATAAAAAGCCACGTTCTTTCCCCAGCACGAACAAGATGCCGATGATCAAAGATCCACAAACATTGGCGATCCAGGTTCCCCACGGCCATCCCGGCTGATTCGCGAGCAAAGACAATACGTAGCGCAAAAGTGAGCCAACTGCTCCTCCAACCGCCACAGCTATCCACGCCATTGCTTTCCCTCCCTGGTTATCAGAGCGTTATGTATGTCACAGAAAAAGACACCCTAGCGTCAAGCGAGGATGTCTGTCGTATCAGTAATTGTTATCTTACTGTTTTGGCTTATTTTCTTCAAGGTCTTCCACATAACGGATGGAATCCAAATTTGCTCTCAACGAAAGCTTAACGGCGTCAATGTACTTTTGGCGCAATGCTTTTTGTTCGAGCTTTTCCTCTTCGGTCAAACCTTCTTCGCGAGATTTTTTGACCAATTCGTTAATGCGTTTAATTTCTGCGTCAGATACCACTGCTGGTTCCTCCCACTCTGTAGTAGTGCCGCTTCATTATACCACATTCGAATGATCCCGCAAGACAACCGAGCACTTACGGCATATCAGGCATGATCAGAGTCTGACCCGGGTAAATCCTGTTGCTATCCAAACCGTTTGCTTCCTTGATTTCTATGATATAGTCACGAACATCTATATGCTGATCTGAGTGGCGAACAGCTAACGACCATAGGCTATCACCGGTTTGTACGATTACTTCTAACCCTTGTGGCTCCTCCATTGGCGAAGAAGCAAACACCAGTTCGGTCAGCAGATAAAAAAAGAGAGTAAATGTAATTAGAAACAAGAGAGCTTGACCTCTCGTGATACCAAAACGAACACGACGTTCTTCTTTTTTCTCGAAACGATTACGTACAGTCGATGAATTCATAATAATGGCCCCCTTGCAAACATACGTTCTGATCTCTTGTAACCTCATGATAAATGAGAACATACGTTCATGTCAACGAATAATCGAACTTATGTTTGTCGAACGCAAGCTCCCATGGTATAATACTGGAAAATATGTTCGAGAAATCAGAGGTGTCTTTTTATGTCAAAATTATCGAGTAGACAACAAGCCATCATCGAGTTCATACGAAAGGAAGTTCGCGATAAAGGGTATCCGCCTTCCGTACGTGAAATTGGAGAGGCTGTCGGACTAGCTTCCAGCTCAACGGTACATGGTCATTTAGCACGTTTGGAGAAAAAAGGCCTCATTCGTCGAGATCCTACCAAACCTCGCGCTATCGAATTGCTATCAGATGAAGATCGTTTTCAAGACAATTTTGAAGACTCTGTCGTCCGTGTGCCAGTAATCGGTAAAGTAACCGCTGGACAACCGATTACTGCCATTGAGGATGTAGAAGAATACTTCCCGCTTCCAGACAATATCGTGACTTCTGACAAGGTTTACATGCTGCGCGTCTCCGGGAACAGTATGATTGATGCTGGAATTCTCGACGGAGACTACGTCATTGTTCGCCAACAGCATGTAGCGGACAATGGTGACATTGTCGTAGCCATGACGGAAGAAGACGAAGCCACCGTCAAAAGATTTTTCAAAGAGAAGAACCACTTCCGTCTCCAACCGGAAAATGCCACAATGGAACCGATCATTCTGGAGCAAGTCACCATTCTCGGTAAAGTCATCGGTGTCTATCGCCTCATTCATTAGTTCCACGTAAAAAAGGACAGCCTCGGCTGTCCTTTGCGTTTTCTATATGTTATCTAGCGACAAAAAACCAGATGATCATCGTAACTTGCAAGATAACTTTTACGACCGCGCTGCCCAAAAATCCGATCAGTGAGCCTACCCCCGCTTTCAATGCTCGCTCCATCGACTGCTTCTGTACCATCAACTCTACGAGAACGACGAATACGAACGGCAAGATCAGCATACCAAACGGTGGAAAAACGAAAATCCCGAGGAAAATTCCGACCGCAGCAGCAATGGATGACCATTTGGATCCCCCATACTTTTTCACGAAGTACATGTTCGTCAGCAAGTCAGCACCATAAAGCAGAATACTTAGAACGACCATTCCCCACCAAAAGGAGGCCGGCAATCCCGCTCCTGGATCTGCAATGAAAAAGTGATAGAGCAAAAAGCCCGCCCACAGCAAAATCGTATCCGGTAAAACGGGCAAAAAAATTCCTGCGATGCTTAGTAAGAACAATAACACAACCACGACCCACAAAAGTATTTCCATTCACTACACTCCCTTCCTTTAGGTATACGAGTGATTGCCGATTTCGTTGCGTACTTATTCACTTTTGTCTAAACTATTTTAAAAGAAAGTAGACATGGAGGTAGTCTCATGAGAAATTGGCATGATCTCTCTTACTTGAGCAGAGGAACGATGCGCCAAAAAGCCGCATGGGAAGCGATTCAACAGACGCACATCATGGAAGTACTATCCGATTACCGTCCTGTGCTGGCCGGAACCATCCCATTGGACATTGATGTTGTGCAAAGCGATCTGGATATTATTTGCGAGAGTCATGACCTGGAACAGTTTGAGCAGGCTGTTCGTACAGCATTTGGCGGCTTGCCCGGATTTGAAGTGACACAGCTAGATGTAAAAAGTATTCCCACATGCGTTATCTCGTTTTTCACAGCTGACTTTTGGTTTGAATTGTTTGCTCAACCGGTTGCTGTCGAAAAGCAAAATGCCTATCGTCATATGGACATCGAGGCACGATTGTTAGACATAGCGGGCTTGGATGCCTACCAACATATCAGGGATCTGAAGCAAAACGGCATCAAGACAGAGCCAGCATTTGCCAGGTACTTTCAAATTCCGGGTGATGATCCATATGAGGCCTTGTTGCAATTGGAGCCGTTAACCGAACAGGAATTACGACAAAGAGTTCAGCTCCTGCGAAAGGATTGATCTTCAGAGAACATGGTTTTGATTATGTTTTATGTTGTCCCTAACAACAAAAAAACGGACTTTTTATGCGTGAGAAGTTAGCGGGAAACGAAAATGTTCTATCTCCATTTTGAACGAGGGACGAACAAATAAGACATCGTCCGTCGTTGTCATCAAAGCAGATTGGATCTTCTCATTCTCACTATCCGGCATAAAGTGAAAATGAATGATTGCTGTCTCATCTGTTACCAAATGAGAAATAACCGCTTCTATATCAACTGGCTTTTTACTTACCAAATCAAATACATGAAGTTGGTCTTCCGCCCGTTCAAATAATACGATCACATCCTGCTCTTCGACGTAATAGATCGCATCCCGAAAAACAAGCAGAAAGTAAAACATCACCAGTTGCTCACTATTCTTGACGCCCAATCGCGATGATACGGGGATTCGCTTGGCGACAAATTCCTTCATGACGAGATAATCGGCCTCGCTATCAACTTCCAGCTTGCGCAAAACCGCTTTTTGTTCCACTTGTTTTTTCAAATCGGATGCCAATAAGCAAAAACTACTTTCCTGTATTCTCTCAAATCCAAACTTCGGATAAAAATCGAGCACGGTATCATTGGCATACAAATAAATAAAATCGTATTCCTTCTCATATCTTTGAATAATATGGTTCATCAGCTTTGCTGCCAATCCTTGATTGCGATAAGCTGGATGAGTCATGACCGTTCCTACCTGGAGCGCCTCGTAGTCCTTACCATTGATGTTCACGATCATCTTACTAACGGAAGCGTTGGCAATAACCTGTTCCCCATCCAAATAGGAATAGCAAACATAGTTGTCATTCCAAAAGCCCTTGTTATACCATTCTTTAAAATCGAGCTGAAAGATCTGTTTGGCGAGCTCATTAAAGCTTTCCTTGTATGTTTCGATATGCTTGTAGTCACTAATCAATCGATATTCACCCATGTAAAACCCTCCCATCCTGTTGCTTGTGCTGGTTGTAATCATACTCCTTTTCAGCAATCCCTTCTTTCCAATAAAAAAGACCACAAGAAGAATTCTCATCACGTGAAATTTGTTTGAATGAGATATATCTTGTTCTTTCATGTGAATGAGCTGTTCCGTTTCTACATCAAAAGTACCCATCTCATTCTAACTCCATTTGCGTCCTGGGAGCATCCTGTAAATAATCGACTTTCCTTACATATCCACTTACATGTTTATAAGTATCGTTATACAAAAAAGCCGTTTTCTTATATAATTACAAATACTCCCTTTTCGAAAAGGAAAGGGAATGCCGTTTTTAAAATGGACCTCGAGGGGGTGTAACAATGGCGAATGCTCTCAATTTGCCACATACCGCAGCGGCTCATGCAAAGCCTAGAAATAGTAAGGCGATACTTTGCATGGGGTGGTCTTCCGTTTAATTAAATCATCGCCTTCCTTTGCGTATCTCATTTCCTATTTCTTGGCTTTGCCCCTTATTTTCTTATCTATAAATAAGGAGCGAGCAGAAATGAAATGTGTGAAAGCAAATTTAATCCTTCCCGAATCGTTACTCGCAGAAATTCAAAAGTACGTGCAAGGAGAAACCATTTATATTCCGAAGACAAAAGTAACCCATCAAAAATGGGGGTCGCGCACTGGCGGGAGAAAACTCCTGGATGAGCGGAATACGGCTATTAAAAGCAGCTTTCGGGCCGGAACGGCTATTTCTCAGTTAGCGGAGGAATACTTTTTGTCTACAGAGACGATTAAAAAAATCGTGTATACCAAATAGACGTTTATAAAGCACTGACGACCTTTCCATTTACGTTGTTAGTGCTTTTTTATGGCGAGTTTTTTTGGGAAATGTCCTTTCCCTTTCTCCTCTCTTGCAAACACACTAAAGTAAAGAGGAACCCACCTTACAAGACAGAACAAGGAGGAACCGCAAGATGGAACCTTTTATCCATACGCATCAATATCACTTCATTAAATCACGCGTTCAAGCAATCATGAACGCCTACGCGACCAGTACAGATATCAATGTGATTCGTGCACGAAAAGAAATCGCCCATGAAGAAATCTTTCAGTTGTTCCCAAACATAACAGAAGAACAAAAAGAGATTTTGCATCCGATTGACTCGATAAAAGAAAAGGCAGAAGGAAAGCAGTTATTGCATCAGCTTTCAACGTTTGTAATTCCATTCCCTGCTCTCACAGAGTCTTCCATTAAGAAGCTCTTTCCAAAGGTAAAGAAGCTGAAAGTCTCGAATGTCGCTGAAATCGATTTTTCAGAAATCTCTTATGTGAGCTGGCTAGACACTGCGACGGAAAAGAAATTTATTGTTGCTTACCACCAAGGAAAACTGATTGGCATACACGGACAGTTTACAAATCTAAACAAAAAAGGCGTTTGCGCGCTTTGTAATCGCTTTGAGGAAATCGGCATGTTCGTCCTTGAAGCCAAAGGTTCTGGGGATGGAACGTATTTGAAAAAAGGAAACTACATTTGTCAGGACAGTGTGACGTGCAATCAAAACATCATTTCGCTGGATAAGCTGAACGATTTTATTGCGCTGATGGTGAAATAAATCTGCACCTAAAATGAAAAAGCCGCTGGGTCTCCATGCCAGGCGGCCTTTCCTCTATGTCCCTTACTTGATCTCGTTCAGACTCTCTTCCAAACGATCCCACGTTTGGGTGATACCCTCTAGTATGCCCATGTCCATGACTGTTTTAAGGGCTTCCGCAGTTACATATTCAGAACGGCTAACCAGTTTCGTCTTGCCAACCAAATCGATGAATTCCATCATAACCTCTGTCGAAGGCATGGTATCATTTGTGTGGCCTTCTGCATCTGAAAAGTAGTCGGTATAGATGATCTTTTCCGGCTCGACAATTTCCTTATAAACGGCCTTGCCCCAAGATTCCATGCCGTAAAAATCACCTTGATTCTTATCGACGCACTTCATGCAGTAGTGCCAAACACCGCCTGGTCGGAAATCAACATGACAAACCGGGAGTTCCCAGCCTTTCGGTCCCCACCAGCGCTTGAGATGCTCAGGCTCCTTAAACATCTGGAATACGAGATCTCTAGGCGCGTCGAATACACGCTCCAATACAAGCACCCGCTCATTCTCTACCCTTGAAACCATTGCGTTTCTTGACATAGCAATTCCTCCTCATTCATTTGAATGGATCTCAAGTATTTTCCTTGTTTTGCAGTTCCCGCAAATAGTCTTCCAGATTATCGAATCTTTCTTCCATTACACGCTGGAATGACTTCACCCAAGAATCTAGCGCTTGAAAGGGCTCGGGCCTGAGTTTGTAAATTCGACGGTTGGCTTCGGCCTTCATATCCACGATCCCGTTGTCACTAAGCACCTTCAAATGCTTCGAGGCTTGGGGCTGGCGAAGCCCCAGTTGGTCAGCGATTTCCCCTACAGTTAGAGGACCATCGCGCAAAAGCTCGACGATTTTCATACGATTCGGTTCAGCTAAAGCACTCAGCGTCGCCATGTCCATGCCCGGATTCATCCCTGACATGTCACTCACCTCGTTACATGATGGATTCTACGTTCATCTCATCCCCTTCAGCGTTGTTGTGATCATCTTGTTAGGTGGAAGATACACCGAAAGGAATATTCCTGTAAAGGAACGTTTGGAGATATTGCGAGAGGTGACAACTAATATTTATTTCATGGAAGTATGATTCTCCAAATGCTGGATTGTTACCGTAATACCCTCCTCGAAATACGTCGGCTGGATCATAATTCAATCAGAAGGAACAAGAATTACTGGCTGGGATTAACTTTTGTTTTATTCTTTTCAGATTCACCGATTATTGGAATATATGTTATTCCCAAGCGTATACTTTTCTAGGAAGATAAACTTATGAAGGGGAAGATATATGAAAAAATTTGCTCTGTTTGGTATTGCTGCTGCACTATTTCTATCACTTTCATTTCCTGGTGTTAGCAGCGCAAAAGAACAACGGATACCATGTGAAGTTGACGGGTATTGCGGATGGCCAACCTATAACGTTTAACACCAACTATTCCAATGAAGACTGAGATGAAACTTGGAAAGAAACCAATATGACAGGCGATATTGGCGACAAAGGTGCTATGCGATATAAGAAGTTCGTAACTTTTACATTGTAGTATGAATCAAACATCATCCACCGACTGTTAAACTATCGGTATGATGTTTTTCTTTTTTTCTGATGCCGAGCCCGACAATGATCTCTTCTTAAGTATCATTTGCATTTTCTATTGAATCTTTCTATTGAATCGTTTTCTTGCTGTTCCTCGTCTCACTATCTTTATTGTTTGAGCCTGTAAATCTCTTCTTTCAAGTGATATTCTAGTAATCATCTCAACCTGGGACACGATCCTTTTCTCTTTCAGTCATCTCGTTTCTACGTTAGTAGCTCTCATCTATGATTACTCAAGTATTTACCCATCAGTATCACCCCTATGATACGCTGATGAGTGTTATTGGCTTTTTAGGCTCTGCGCTGATCATGTTCTTTTCGATTTTGATGCAACATAAATCTTCGAATTTTACCTAGAGCACATGCAATCACTACATACATGATTGGCTGGTGTGATAAATGATTTTATCTTTTTTCCGTGAGTGCGCTGAATGCAGGTCCGAAGCGTTGACACCGCACACAGTCCCAAATCCCATGAATGTGGCTAGGGGATCGCTTTTTTTATCGTATATCCCCCTGTTGATTTAACATTGTTGAGCGGCTGGACTTGACAGGTAACCTTTTTACTTGCCCAAATTTTCCGCTTCCTGTGATATCGCCCTTACATAGCTCCGCGATTTGAATAGCTTGAGTTTGAGGTTCTTCCTCATACTTTTCAAAGGGGTGATATCGATGGGATTCTTTGACGACAATTTTGCTTTGGTCTTGGTTCTTTTCGTTTTATTAACAATTGTTGCTTGCAGTTGTGATGAGTGCTAATATCTGTCCAATGTTATGGGCGGCTAAGCTGCCCTCTTCCTCCCTCTTTGGCATCATTGAGCTTTGAGCCCTTCTTTGTCCAATCCTCCCACGTTACGCTTTCGTAGAAGGAGTGTAGAGTTGTGGGGAGGTTAGATTAGGACACCCTATCATACGACAAAACTTTTTCTGTGGTATTTCACTCTCCTCCGATTTCAACAAAAGAGCCGCCCGGTTCTTTCCCCGAGCGGCTTAACGTCTTCATACTTAGGAATCTAACAACTCACTCTATAGCTCCCGTGTTAATCGATTTACTATACATACTTTCAAATTTAATTTATTTTACACTTTTCACTTCCATCGTCATCACAATAGCGGGGGTCCCGTTGTTTACGAATGAGGCCGTTTCTTTAAATCTCGTTCTAGTATAAACTTTGATTGCTCTACGATTAAAGCGAGCAACACTTAATCGTAGATATTTGGGTTCAAATTGCTGTTTGGCGAATTCGATTCCAGCCTTTAAAAACGAAAAGCCTATCCCCTAGATGTGGATGGGTATCGCTACGTACAATTTCAAGCGCCCTACTCTTATCAGGATCAAAATGTAATCGCTGCTACTTATACGATTCAGTAAAACTGAGTAGATTTTATGGAATAGAAAAATGTCTCTTTTCTGTAACGATCTTCTTATGTTTTTCGTTTATAATATCCTAATAAACAACTATACCCCTTATACAAAGAAAGAGGAAACCAACATGAATGTCAAAAAAATCATCGTCGGCACCATACTGACATCCGTCGTAGTGATCGGCATCATCCTCGCTGTTAACAATGGCTCCATACAGCCTGTAGCACAGGAAAGCCAAAAAACTGAGCTTTACACTAACTCTCAAGCAAATTTCAGCTTTACGCCGCCAACTTCTTGGAAGGGGCATTACAAGGTGAACCAATATGCAGGTGTAGATGCGGACAAAATTCTGCCATCAGCCAAGCATGTAGTGCAATTCGATTATACTACGAAAGATGGACAAGGCTCTGAAACGCTTCTAATGATCTCCGTTTTGACGAAAACGGATTGGACTCGCCTCTCTAACGAAGAAGGGCCGCCAGTAGGAACATCTATTGCAGAATCAAATGACATGGTGTATGTCTATACGACGCCACAGTCCAATCCGTTTGATTCCCAATCTGAAGACGGCAAGCTGTTTGATCAACTATATGGTGATTTGAAAATAAATGAATCTTTCGTACTTCTAAAATAAGATAGTTACATTTTCCGGGGCCATTTTACAAACGTGCGTTTTGTAAATGGCTTTTTTTATGGCGTTTAGCACTTTCGTACATTTTACGAGGTTCACGAAAGGTTGAACAGTAAACCGTCGAACAGGTCCCAAAAAAGAAAGAAAGCTGGAAAAAACATCTCGTTTCTCCCAGCTTCTACTCCCGTATTTGTTCTAATTGGCTTAAAGAAAAGTGGCTAGGCGCACTTTTGAAAGGTTAGATCCTCAGGCCCATAACCGCAATATATACCGTTATCAAGTCCACGTTAAGAAATCATTTTTCCTCACAATGAGAAGTCGAAACTGAGTTTTCGGACAGCCCCAGCTTTTATGACGATCGCATGGTTATTGCTTTTTCAACAACATGCTACCAATCTCCTCTAGGAGCATTTCTTTTCCAATTGGGCCAAAAGCTTTGATGTTGAATGTTTCATTGGTAACCTCATAGAGATGACCCTGTTGAACTGCTTTGTTGCTCTTCCATACTGGGCTCTTCTTCAGCTCTGCGTATACATCATCCGCTTTTCCGCCGAAATTGACGAGGAACATATGGTCTGGCTGAAAATTCGTCAGTCCTTCCAGCTCGATCATTTCCATTGTTTTATCAGTAGGTGTTCCGGCTGCCGGCTTCAGGCCAAGGTCAGTGAACAAGATATCTGCATATCCATAGTTCCCGTACACACGGAACAATTTTGGCGTTACCGCCAGGAACATAAAGGTCTCGTCGCCGTACGCTTGCTTGAGTTGCTCGCGCATTCCTTTCGTCTTCTCGTCATACCCAGCCAGCCATTTGTTCACGTCCTCTTCTTGTCCAAATAGGCGGCCGATTTCTTTAAACTTATCACGCCATTTGTCCAGGTCTGTCTCCAGAACGACAGTCGGCGCAATTTTGGACAGTTGCTCGTACATCTTTTGCTGGCGGTTATTCATAATAATTAGGTCTGGCTTTGTTTCTACCACTGCTTCTAGATTGATGGAGTCATCCCACATCCAGCCAACTGGTTTTACATCTGTCAGCTTATCCGCTACGTGGGACATGATTTTTGTCTTGTATGTATTGGCCGTAGCAACCGGCTTGTGACCTAAAATTAAAAGCTCCTCCGCTGCTCCGGATACGTCTGCAATTCGCTTTGGTTCCGCCGGGATCGTCACTTCCCCCATCAGATGCTTGACTACGCGTGTCTCAGACTTCTTCGGTGCTTCCGAAGCCGTTTGGCTGCTTCCACAACCCGCCGATACGGCAGTAACTACTGCGACCAAGCAGGCCAGTACGATTCGTGTTCCTTTTTTCATGTGTTCATTTCTCCTTGTCACGTGATGTTTAGTGTGGTGTGTTTTTGATAATGATTATCATTATAAGTGACAGAGTAGATAATCACATATTTGAGCTCTCATGTCAATAATTTTTATACTTTTTTTGGATATATAAAGAAAAAAGGTTGTCCCATTGTCTCTCGACTTTAAGGACAACCCCTTTTTCTTTTTAGTCTACTAACGTATCCAGTTAACATTTTAACATTTCTGCCACTTTCACTCCTTCTTCACTCACTCATCCACACAAGCCCCGCCATTTTTCAAATCGTGTGATTAGTCTTTGAATGATAATGAGATTCATGGCGATCAATTCATCGTCACAAAACTTCAGGGAAAACGACTGGACCCTCGGACATGGTAGAACTACGAGCATCTGGCATGCCTCTCGAACACATTATTGGCTGGACAGTGTTCTTTGGATTTTAGTGGATAAGGAAGTTTACGTTCGCTAACACAAATACATACAGTTTATATCGCATTCATATAACAGCCAGTAATGATGGCATTTATATGGGATTCGACGAAATGGAAATGATGGAGAAAAAACAAACGATCCAGGTTCTGATCCAAAACCCAAGCCAACTGGAGATCACTCACTTCTTGTAATTAAAATGATCAGTGGTCTCGAGAAGGAATTTGAATTAACTGCATCCGAAGTACAGGTGCCTCAAATTTTTGAAGACGCTGACTATGCTGAAAGGGTAAAGCCGACAAATACTGGTGAACGAAGCATGCTGCTCTTTGTCTTCACAGTTCTTGATGAATAACGAAACCATTTAAACACAATGGGAAACTGCCGGAGAACCGTGTGGTGAATGGGCCGAACAACTTCTTTCATAATAACGGTAGTGGTCGTAATGTGCCTTCTTTCTGTATCTCGATGTCGAACAGCTCAAATGGTAAAACGAACTCCAGTGAGTTCTTCACTCAATGGCCAGAGCCGCTTGGCAACCTGCTTGCCTGCAGCCTACGGGCATACGTCGGGTACCTTGGCTTCCCTACTTCACGCGGAACCATAGGAGCAATATTGGAACGAGAGATCGATACGTTAAGACAACCATACCATCAGGAATTTGAATGGCTGGGCATATTACTTGGAATGAATCAAAATGCACCGGCGAGCAACAAAGTTTAACATAGCCTTAGGTCACATAGAAAAAAAAGCCCCCAACTGCTTTAAGCAAATTGGGGTACACAAGAAGTAATACGTGAATAAAAAAGTGGTCATCAATATAGTAGGTTATCCGCTCGATATTTACTATAAGTATATATAGGTATACACACCTTCTCTTGCCAAAAGAAAAATAGCGCAGACTCATCTGCACAGATTAAGTCGTACGCCTTATCCCCAAGAGAGTTACACTAGATTTCATATTCCGTAACCTTCATACTGTCCTAGAATTTATTCTTTGTAGTTTCTTCCTTACTCTTTTGTTCTCTTCAACAATTTATGCCGCAGCTTCGCGTTTTTGCTACAATGAACTTTTTTGGAAGTGTTCGAAAAAATCCACTTCCTCATTTTTGTTAAACATTCTCACTAATTTATACCAAAAAAATCAATAAAAGCCCTCCCCAGAATTTGAAGGAAGGCTTTTTATCAAGCGAGACTAATCCAAAATGTACTCGGCCAATACGCTCTGTATCTTGTAAATATTCAAGTTTTTGTTAAATTGTTTTTGGATCGGTACTGCACTTCCAGAAAGCCAAATTTTCAATTCCGCATCCAAATCAAAATTTCCAGCTGTTTCAATACTAAAATGATTAATGCTTTTATAAGGAATGGAATGGTACTCTGTCTTTCTACCAGTAATGCCTTGCTTATCAACTAGTATTAACCGCTTGTTTGTGAAGATGAACATATCGCGAATTAATTTGTACGCCTTTTCTATTCTCTCATTGTTCGCTAAGATTTGAGCATATTCATTTTGAACATCTGCAATGTTAACTTCCGAAGCGTTACCCATTAGACCGTCTAATAAACCCACATTAACATCCCCTTATAGAAATCATTCATAAATCATATTCTCCAAACAGTTCAAAATTCCTACCAAAGTGGTTACTATTGCCTCAAGGCGGCAGTGATTACCCTGACATTCAGGATACAAAAACTAAGCCAAACATTGTCGATTTTTTCTGTTACACGATCCAGTCATCGCAAACATCAGCCAGGGTAATTCATTCAGCAACTGCCGGATCATCGGTCAATCGCTTCTTCCAAACGGCATAGTATTCGGATTTGTAGTCAATAAAAAATATTGACTATTTTCCCCTCTATCTTTTAATGATAGTTAGTCTACAAATGAACATGCTAAAACTCTCAGGTTGGTTAATTTACCAATTTCTTTTGGTAATTGCCTAGGCTCCTAATTTCTGATGGAACTGTCTCAATCTGATTGTGTCCTAAGTCCATCATTTTAAGTTCTATTAAATTTTTATACTAGCAGGAATTTCCCCAATCTCATTAGCAGAAATATTTAGTACCTTTAGATTGGTCATTTTATAGATCTCTTTTGGAACTTTTGTGAAATTATTATCAAATAGATTTATATATGTAATTTCATTTAGAGATATATTTAGGCATGGCAAGGCAGTTAATTTAGCATGGGGTAAGTTGATTTCCATTTACTATCATATATAGTATATTATTGATGTTGGGGTTATATTCACCATTCAATTAATCGTCAATCAATTTAGATATTATTCTTGTAAAAGGTGGGGATTCACATGTACAAAAAGTTAAAAGTATTCTTGTTGCTTTCTGTCGTTTCAATAGCTGGCTGTACTACTAGTAACAGTGCGTCATCCATGCCAGCAAGTCCCTACCCTCAATCTGTAGACTATAATAAAAAGCTAGAAATTCTTGATCGATTAGAGAACCACGACACTACCTTAAGTCGAATGACGGAAATACTAGCGAATGAATGGCATCATTTATTTACACAAAAGAATGAAGAGGATTTATGGAATACTTATTTTTATCTCACTTGGAATCTACGTCCAGACGAAAAAGAACGAGTAAAGAAAGAACTATCTACAACCCATAAAGAGATCGCAACATACTTGGAAATGCAGAAAAAAGGCATTCTTCCCGCAAAGGAAGTACATGTAAAGAATATTATGGCTGAAAGAAACACCGATAATTACGGTTATCTCGTAAAAGCATGTTACCTTCTCACACTAAATGACGGCTCATCGAAAGAGATTTGGGTAGAACTTCATGCAGACGACAATATGGAAATTTTTAATCCTCGTTTTAACACGATAGCTACTGGAGAAAATCTTCCTGAGCCTAAAAATGAACAAGAGGAATTACGTCGTGAATTTATTTTTAGGGCACTTGACTACAATGTGATTAAAAAAATGACTTATGATGAAATTTTAGAGATGATCGATATGAAACCGGTCGATACAAAGTAAACTTATGTACGTATACTGCTTAAATAGGGAATTAAAGTTTTCACTTTCTGAAATCCTGGTCAAATAAGGTGTACGTTTTGTGTACCCGCAGATTCCTGATACAACAAATCATTTCATAGCAAGAACCCGTCTCCTTAAAAAAGAGATGGGTTAGCTATTTCTTGAATGCATTCTGGCATGTCGTTTTTTGGGCTTTCTCCTCACTAAGCTTGTTATGTGATCCATCGATATCCATTGGCTATCTTCATCAGTCACAAGCTTAATTCTCCTGCCGTTCTGATCGATCCACTTAACAACACCCCACATCGTGCATGTGGTTCCCAGGTTGCCTTTTACTTGCTTCCACCATGTTATTGTAATCGCATAATCCGCACGCGCTGAATCAGATAACTGCATTCATTAATCAAATTCAAGATTGGAGGAATGAACATGATCAGGTATTTCCTTGTTTTTCTGCTCAGTTGCGTCATCTTCATCACCGGTTGTACGCAAGGCAATCAAAACGCAACGAACCCGTCCATCCCTGAAGGATATGAGGCTTTGGTCTTGACTGATCAGCAGAAAACAGAGATTTGGGAGGCCGCTGAGAAAACAGGGGTCGAGAAGGTGTATATTCCTTCTTTTGTAAGAAAAGGGCAGAAGCTAATGAAAGTGGTAGTGAGTACGGGTGATGTATTTTATTTCCGTCTAGTTTTTAGTGGTGAAGGAGAAGGATATTACTTGCAAATTACAGAGTCACCAGAAGAAGTTTTATTAGACGGGGTTATTATCGAAGAGAAAGAGACGAAAATAAAAGATATCCCTGCCAAATGGATCTCGTTCTCTAACAGCAGAGATAATGTCGAGGCCGCTTCGGCAGGGCTATATTTCAAAATGGAATCTACTTTTATTCGAATTGCAGAATCGGAATTCAAAAAACCTTTTAAAATTACACAATCTGTTGAAGAAATGGCAGCTTCCCTTCAACCCCTCACCAAATAACAACTGGTGAATGTGGTCGCCCCCCCACTCACATCGTTACTTTTGCATGAGAAACAAGTATCCTGTTCCACCTCATCAGTGGAACAGGATGCTTGTTATCTAATTTTTTGCTAGACTTTGAATCCACTAGCGCGACCATTTGAATCGTTAAAGTTAACCGCTAGTCTGCCAAAAGCAAGTAGCCCCGCTTACATTTTCATCGACGTACTTCACTACATAGTAACTCCCATATACTCCGATTTTAAAGCCATCACTGCCGTCCCTTTCTTTGAAATCCTCCATCGCATCCACGATGCCTCTAGAGTAGTCATCGATTGCTTCAAATTCGACTGAATCTCCAATATCCATATCTACCGCAAAAATAAATGATCGTATTGAACGGCTGTCCCACATCGACACCTTGGCTACTGGCACTTCTGCAAGCTTTTTTTCCATTTTTGTAAGTGAACTCGTTACTATCTCGTCCACCATTCTGATAGACTACGATAATATACAAGTCCGCATCAGTGATGCGCTGCGATTCCTTGTCACCATTTTTTGCTTGCTCAACCTTCAGGCTCCCATTTTTGCATTGATTCACTCCTCTTTCTCCCAAATTGTGTCTTCGCCTGCCTCTGTGATCTCCAGGCTGAGTAGGTGGAGGAGCCACACTTCAGCTGTCTTCCCGTCGAGAGAATACAATTGATTAGTTGGTTCCATCGCTGGCATATGGAGCGATCTTCAACAAAAAGCCAGCCTCAGGGAGTGACGGCTTTCATCTTCACGAATTTTGAGTTGCGGCCACTTGGACGAAATACTTTTACAATCTCGTCTGGTCGGCGCAAAACTTCCTCTGAGTAGAGTACTTCTCCGGTTACTATGTCGACATACTAGCGCACTACATCTCACCCACGTCCATATTGTTCTTATTGAAAAAAATTAATTTTCCATTACGGATCCCCTCATATAAACCGGCATACTAGTGTGGTTTAGAAACTCTAAGGAATACGTACCAGCCTCAAGAACAAAATCCTCTTCCTTATAATCCCTTGCATAAATCGACATGGTCACGCGTTTGCCGTCACCCTGTCTAACTATACTAACTTCTGAATATGGAGTCACTGGAGACCAATATATATTCGCCGTAAGGACTTTTAGCTTAACTGACTTAGTTGAGTTAAGAGTGAACGGACCAGAGCTATGCCAGCGATCTACTCTAGAAATATCAAACGAGTGAAGAACCTGCCCTTGGGCATTGGCTTGGACTTTCTCTTGATTTCGTTTCTGGATCGAATTCTGTGTGCCATCACTTGCAAATGCAGCTTGAGTACCAACGGTTAAAGCGGAAACAGCAACAGCACATAGCAGCGTATTTTTAAATTTGCCTCTCAACATCTTATTCCACTCCCAGATTCCATTTAATTACATTTTTAGTTTATTTATGAGACTGCTTAGCTGCAATAGTTTTTTAGACAAAATATCTCAACGCACACTGAGCAAGGAGCGAATAGCCGAAACATTGCACACAGTTTGTCATTGGATTCCGTATTAATCCCTGCTAACTGGGTCTGCAAATTATCTTTATTCACCGTTGATTCGGTCCTACAAGACTGCCGAGAAGTTAAACAAGCTTCGTTAAACCGAAAAAAGAGGTAACAATGACGGAAGACGGTTTTAGTCTTCCTTCCCCCCCACAACCGCCGCAGGACTAGCGCGTCAGACCATTTGGGCTCCCAGCTGGGGGCTTTTCTTTTTTGGAGCATCATACATAAATCAATTAATTAATTACTCTCCCTGATGACGTCGCTTGCATATATTGCCAATAATTTACATTTTGATTTGAGGTGATCCTATGGTTGCTGTTTTTATCAGAACTGCCTCCAGTGATTTTCGGAAGACCCAAAAGCAAATGGAGTCCTGCATGCCGTTTGTCAAAGATATAGAACATAAGTTATACATGGAAATCGACGTTAAAACCAATGACTCCGATCGTCCTGGCCTGTCTCAGTTGATCGCTGACATAGAAGCTGGATTGGTAAAAGAGGTCATCTGCCAAAGTGCTGAGCGAATCTCCCGGAACCCTGTTGAGTTAAGTAACTTTATGTGGATAGCTAATCAGATGAATGTCCCTGTGGTATTTGCCGAGTGATTCTGAATGGAATCACTTTTTTCTTTCAGGAGCATCGCGCACAGTAAAATATCCCAGGTTCTTTATTTCATTGTGTTTTTTGAGCAAACATTTAGCCGCGATAACATTAGATTTACTGAAGACAGATCTGGTAAAGACGAAGCAGTATTTTTTAACGTGGTTGATGGGAAGTATACGTCTTTTTGCTTTCTTAATTGTTTACATTTTGTCATTAGTCATCTCATCCCCTCCACCTTCACACGCTCTCTAGACAGTCAGAACTGCACCAATATGTGTTCGTTTTCTCTATAGTTGTGAATCTTTGTCTAGGGTGCAACCTTTGTTATTGACAGGCAATTCGTGCATTCTTTCATTTTCAAAGGGCGCTGACCCTCGGTTTCGTGCTCTACTTCAACAAGACTCTCACTACTGAGACGTAAAAGCAGCTTTCCATCTCCTTTTCCTCCAATTTCCAGTACCATCGGAGTCGATTTCGACATGAGAAAGTGAGTGAGGAGAGTTACTCAATGACTCAAGAAGGCAGACAAACATACATTTTGCAGGATTTCCATGTCTGCCATATTCACGCTCAGGAAGAAAATCATATTCTATCTGGAAAGTCGGACACCCTGGTCAGCCTGTTCAGACACATATGCTTGAGCCTGCTTAGCGAAAAGGAGTTGAGAAGTTGACACGTTCAGCGAAAAGCCCCTTCAACAGCTCTATCAAAATTGATGTCCTGATTCCAGCTATTGAGAAAGACCTTGGCACTCTTCCCTATGTCATTGACAGTATCCGCAAGCAAGTGAAGCACCCCATCGGTAAGATCATGGTTGTATCGCCACCAAGCAAACGAATCCAAGCCCTTTGCAGGCGTAAAAACTGCACTTTCATCAATGAAAGACGCGTCCTACCAATTACAAAAAAAGACATTCACTACCAAACCAAACGCACCAATCGGTCGGGCTGGCTGCTCCAACAATTGTTGAAGCTAGCGGGAGGAAACTTGACCAAGCAAAGGTATTATCTTGTGATTGACGCCGACACCATTCTCATCCGACCTCATGTCTTTCTCGTCAACGGGAAAACCGTTTTTTACTGCCGTAACTGGAGTCGTCCCGAGTATTTTCGCACCTATAAGAAATTAATGGGAACCAAGCCAACCGCTTCGCGCTCCTTCGTTGCGCACTATATGCTGTTCGACAAATCGAAGCTCTCCCGGCTGAAGTCTAAAATTGAGGCTAGGCATAAAACTAGATGGTACTGGGCGATTATCAAGAAAACCAACAAGCAGAGTTATGCCGGCTTTTCCGAGTTCGAAACTTACGGTAATTTCGTGAAGGCTCACTACCCCGGTCATCTGGTTGTAAGAAGTTCCCTTAATAAAAGCTTATCTTCAAAACCGGCATCACTTACTCGCAAACGGATCGTCAGGCTGGCCCAGAAATACAGGTCCATCTCCTTTCATAAACGCGGCTGGTATATCCGTAAGAAGAAGAGTGTGAGAAAATGAAGAGCTGCCGAGTCCAACTTCTTGAGATGTAAGATAGTCTCCAGACCTTGGCTAAATGTCTCTGCGGCAATCATGGATTCGTTACAGGGGGATGCGGGATGCGGGATGCGGTATCCGGATCACTTCAGATGTGTATGCCAACAGCTCAAAGAAAAATGAATTAGATAACATGGACAAGTTTGAAAATTACTTCCTCGCAGCTTTGTCTTGTCTTTATGCATATCTCATCGCACTCGGAGGTCTCGGTTCCATCTCCGGATTGTTTCCAATAATCCAAAGCACCTTACGCTTAAAATCAGATAAGGCCATAGTAACCACCCCTACGAAAATAAGAAAATTCGTTTGCATCATATACGAACAGAAAGCAAACGTGCAAACAAAAAATCCTCCTGCAAATTTCTGTGCGGGAGGATTTTTTGTTTGCAGGGTATTAACGTTTTGGTTCATTCGCCAAATCTACACCGGGGCTATCTTGGCAGCAATCCTATCCAATGCTTCTTGAACTGTTGTAGGAACAGGTCCCACTGACCAATCTGCGGGATTGGCAGGGGTATAACCTAAGCCAGCAGCATCATTCAATTTTTCAATCGATGAATTTCCTATTAAAGTCACTCTGCTTCTAATAGGAATCGAGTCGACAGTAGCCCTAATTCTAGTTACGACACCTGCTACACCATTCACAATCAAACTGCCTTTTATAGCGAAACTCAAGAGGTCGAATGGATCGATTGGAACGGTTCCATTTGCCACATTCACTACTACATCGCCATCTGTCCCTCCACCAATTAGATGTACTTGAGTATCGTATGGAACGATTGAATTTATTGTGATGACGGGTTGAGGTAACGGCAGAGGAACACCTCCAACATAAGAAGCGAACATTGTCACATTCGCACCATTCTGCGTGTAGCCACCAAATAACTGGGAGTCACGAATATTAATCTGACTAAGAAAAGTGCTGTTTCCTGTAAACACTGGTGTTGGAGTAAAATTGATACTCACAAAGAACAATCGACCCGTAGAAGGGGTAATTGCGTTGGTTGTAAAGTTAAAATCAAGGGGCGCTGTCAATAACGATAAATCCACAAAGCCAGCACGATTATCAACATTTAGGTTGCCATTCCAGGATGGGTCATTTATATCGAATGGGATAGCGAGTCTAGTTAACAATGTACTTGCTCCAATTAATTGGACGTTTGCCTTCAAATGAATAAGGGGTTCTGTGAAGGTTCCTGGTCCTATGGAAATTGCATAACGTTTTGTCGGTGAAGCATCTACAATAAACGCCATCGCCCTTGTCACAGTTAAAAAGGGGTTGCATTCCGTACCATCACCCGTTGTATCATTCCCGCCCTTATTTACGTAAACAACCTGAGTTGCTACTGGTGGCGGATCTATACACCCTGGACCAGGGGGGCCAGTAGACCTTGCGGACCGGTTGGGCCCGGCGGTCCAGGAGGACCAGGGGGACAAGTGCATCTTGGGGGGAATATAGGTTGACAACCGCTTGGTGGAGGTCTCCAGCAATTATTAAACATCGGAATATCAAACCTCCTAATCAAAATGATTTCATCACATCGACACCATACTATGCAAGCCAACATCTAAGGTGTAAAAATCAAGAAAGTACCCTAACCCGATTATGCTTCATACTAGCTTATTCATATTATTTATGGATAAAAGGCCCTCCCTCGATTACCGGAAGGTGGGCATATGCCAGATATAGACAAAAAATAAAACGCACCCAATCGGATGCGCTTCTTCTAAATCAGATTAGTAAGGGGTTGTATTTATGGCAAAATTCAGTAAAATAGACAAAAAACGGAATCCGCTATAAAGACCCTTTTACTCAAAAGTATAAAGAGAAATCAAAACACGGATTTGCAACAAAAAAGGAAGCACAACTCGCATCCCTGGGGTATTAACGTTAATGTGCTAAATGACGTCCATTTGTTGGGTTTGAGCTTTCTGAGGAGATGCAGGTACCAAGACCATTCGGGGTTCGTTCTTTGTCATTAAAGGAGACTATAAATGGAAGAAGGAAGAAAGGGGCTGGTTGTGCCAGCCCCTCTTTCATTTCTTTTACTCCAACTCCGCTTTTAATCTTGCATTCTCTTCCAACAGCTTTTGAACGTCAGGGACATCCTTGCCGGAAAACCAGCCGTACAAATCGTCTCTTGCTGCATACTCCGGCAATTGATCACGAAGTACCATTTTAATGTGCCGTACATCTTCAACATAGTAAGTAGGAATTTGTTCCATGACCGATTGCTTAAACTCTTGAAACTTCTGATAGTATTCAATTGCTGCGAAATCGTATGGCTTTTGTCTTAATGCTTCATCTGTGACAACAAAAGCAATTCTAGGTTTGCCCGCTTCTCCGGCATACTCATATTCCCAATGCGTATAGCTCTTGGATTCATCAGGAAGCGTTAAACCATAAAATCCTCCGAGAAGCAGGATATATACATCGGACTCGTCGATCCATCTCTTCCTAATTTTCATTGGACTTTCATTGAAAGATTGCTCAATTCCAGCAGGGATATGACCGGCTTGAAGTATGGCTTCAACAGCGGTATGTCTTTCCTCAATAAGATCGTAGTAAGTAGACGATATGTAAATTTGTAATTTTTTTCTCATAGGCCCACCCACATGAAAGAATTAGTATAAATAGAATCTACCATTCACTCACTTTATTTGTCAAAATTGACTGGGGTTTTCATGCGACAAGCTAACTTGGGAGTCTCTCCCGTATCATTTGTTTTCAGTAGAATGGCACGCCAATCTGCTACTGCTGAAACGACATATTTCCTTTTGTCGTTATATATTTCCTCTACATATATATACACACTCTAGCCGACTAGCACTTCAATTCATTTCTGACGCAGTACCAATTTGGAAGGCTCTTTGCTTATTTGGACTTTTACAGACATCTTGACAGTTTTTCTCCCCGCGTTCCACCTGCAATGCCAGAATCTTGTCTTGCAGTGGGTCCTGCCCTTCAAGTCCGTTTTTTTGATGATGTATGGATCAAACTGCCGTTGTTTTTCGAATAGTGGTTGTATATTCATCCCGTTCCATCTGTTTTTCCTAGGGTTCGAAGTACGTTCCTTGTATCTTCGCCCATAATCACAAGGACGTAGTAGCAACACCACCGTAACAGTCACTCTCAAAAAACGTCAATGTGTTTAGTAGTGTGATAGCCTCTTTGTATCCACCCTATTAAGAATCCCCTCACCAATAGTTGTTATTTCGAGTATTGTTTTTAGAAACACTCCGCACTCCTTGAAATGACCAGGAATATTATGCTCATTAGATTAGGAAGGAGTGGAAAGCGAATGGCGTATCCTGCTCAGGCTCCAACATCTCCACCCCCAAGCTTCATCCCCCCCAGGCCAACTTACATCCCTCCGCAGCCATCTACCTATCTTGTCGATTGTGTGTACGAAAACACTTATGTTTGGCTCGTAAATGGAGAACAATTTTGGTTTTATCCAACTACCGTTGAGTACAACGGGGTTACGGGCTATCGGTGGAACGGCAGGTCCTGGATGTTTTATGGTATTGATCCAAGGTTTATCGATGCCGTTGTATGTTACCCGACTCCTACCCTTTATTAAGGTGTGGGAGTTTTATACATAATTACCGTTCTGTTAAGTCAATACCATATCTCAACACTCCGCGGAGATTTATCATCACTTTTCTTCAAAAGATGTTACAAAGTTCATGGATATCGAACCGTGTAAAGATATAAGAGAAGCTGAGGAGATTATTCAATTCCACCTAGACGACTCCGGTTGTCGCTGGGGTTTATTTGATATAACGACCTCAGGGTTAATCGGTACAGCTGGATTTCATTTGTGGCAAGTTACCAAAGAATTTTCAAAGGCTGAAATTGGGTATGATCTCGCAAAGGAGTATTGGGGTATAGGATTAATGCAAGAAGCCGTGATCCCAATTATCGATTTTGGATTTACCACAATGAAGTTAGATTTGATTGAAGCTACTGTTGACCCCGCAAACTTGCGATCGACTCGTTTGCTTAATCGGCTAGGTTTTCAAAAGCAAAAAGAATTAAAGGACAATCTTGTTTATAGTAAAATAAGACTCGTTACCGCTTACGTATCCTAGTCAAAATACCAAAAATTATAAATTGTAGTAATGCCCTTGTCCCCTCTAACACCTCCTGCATATGTTGGTACAAGGAGGTGATATCTCTCATGGCAACACAGCCGATTACAATCGGAGCAAATAGCATTGCACGGATCGGAGACCGATTTTTCCTAATTGTTGAAGTGGAAGCAAAGGCACCTGGTGTTGAAATTGACCCCGTTTTTGCGGTTCGTACAACGCCCCAACAAGCGAGGGCGCTCATTAATGCAGGTGTAATGCGCACTATTATTCAGAACACACGACCGCGATCTCGTCCAGGATTGAAAGTTGAATTTAAAGGTGTACTGTTCGCTAATGGTCGGTTTTTCTCAGTCTTCGACGTGGAAAACTCAACCGATATTTCAGTACTTGTAAGAATCAGCCGTCAACGAGCGCAAAGGCTTATTCGTAATGGAGCACGGAGAATCCCAGTGATTAGAAGAACTTTTTAAAATGTCTCAGCTGGATTCTTTCAGCTACTGCTATGGAAACCCTGTAGAGAAACTGCTGCAGGGTTATCCTTTTACACATAGCGGTAATTGAAATTGCCTTAGCTTCCTATTAAACCAGTTATGGACGGACGTTGGTCACATTTTCTCGAATCAATGGCTGCTGGGCTTGAAACCCCACTGTCGCCCGACATCCCTTCTTGGAAGGCCTTCGCAAAAATCTTATATGCTACGAAATACTACGAGTAATTTAAAGAAGTAAATAACACTCTAAGCATCTTGTTAAGTACCAAATTCGAAAATGTTCATTTCGGCCGTCTCACTTGATTTGTTCATCAGCGATTTGGTTGTACGGTGCCCCCATTTCGATCAGGATGTATTTCCGACTAAGCTTCTCCGCCCAACACCTTTCGTTCCCGATCTGCCGAACGGCTCGAATACGTTCCGTCCCTGTCTATGAATCGTTCCGTGAGATCCCGGCTCCGAATACCAACCTGTAGGAATCTTGAAAGTACTCTGAAAAAAGCAGTGGGCAAATAGTGGGCAAAATTTGAAAGTCCTATTGTTCAAATTAAGTCGACCCAGGGGCTAATAAGCTCCTGGGTTTTGCACTTTGCTTTATGCAATAATTTCTTTCCTTCACGCTTGTTTGCTACAGGATCTCACCCCCACCAGCTTCCATCCAAGCTCGCTGGGGAGTGCCTTTGCATTTGATTTGTAGTTGAGTTGGCCCTCGCTGATCGTGAGAAACTCAAGCGATACATGATTGGTGGAGGAAAGCAGCTCGTTTATTTGTCCGATTACATGGTTCGATACTAAGTGAACAACCCGTCTCCTTAAAACAGAGTTGGGTTAGCTATTTTTTGAAAGCCTTATGAACATTTCCCTGAGCATTCCTTTGATTTGAATTTATACCTTTTATTGTTTTGCTCAAATCAAGGGAATTCAATATATTCCCAGGAGAAATCATTCATTTTTTTAGCAATGCAAGGAGGATTTTGTGATTTTAGTAAAAACATATATAAAAAGCCATCAGGTGACTGTTGTGAGTGTATCTTGCCCCCAAGTCGTCCGAATTGGCTTCGGTACTCGTGGTGTTTCCGCTCTGCCCACTTCGAAACCGTATCGAACATTGGGCGGCATGACATTTTGAGCTGATCCTGATTAAGTCTTTCTGCATCAGACGCGATCGCCTTAAACAGCATGCCAAACATGATTGTTTCGTGTAGTATCTCACGCTTATTGGTCAGGTTGTATCATCGTCTAATACACCCGTTCTACCTGTAGCATTTTTTCAATGGGTACCCACCACACACCATCAACGCGAACGAGCTTCATCTGTTGCTCAATTTGGTCGATATCCTTGACCACTCCGCATTCTCGACGGGTGCAGCCCTCAAGCCAGCTGACGTTGATCGCATAGTCTTTTCGAACAGAGTCGTAAATAATGCCAAAGCATCTGAATCGATTAGTGGTAACGGAGTTACTACCGGCTCATAGTGATGTTCATAGAGCAAATTCATGTGCAGGCTCCTCCACCAATCCAGCTTCAACCAGATCCCTGAGAATGTCTGGGGCACATCCAGGGATTACACCAGTACGGATATTGCTGATAGCTATGAGATGCCTTGCAGTTAAAACGGGAACAGCTTGGAGTTGGCCATCAATCACGATTTTGAGTGTCTCCATCCACCATTTGCGAACGTTAGTTCCTGTTTTATGATGGGTGATAAAAAAAGAAAAGCCCCACTTTTTAGTGGAGCACAACCGTGCCAGTTTCGACAGGTCCGCATTGTAATGTTTTTTCCCAGCCATCTGGTGGCCCATATAGTTGCCAACCAGGACCATCGTCCAAGTTCATTACCCAATCAGGATCTGATACGTTAAGTTCCGAGTCAGGACCTGAAGTTTTCATTGCCCAAACTGGACCATCATCAAGCTTCATTCCATCTTCCATCTTCCACTCAGGACCAGTAAATAGAATTTTGGGTCTTTCTCCAAGATCAAGACTCTGTGGAATACCACGTTCACCGGCATCTTTTAAATTGTAAGTCATTCTATCCACCTCAATTTTTCTCAATCATACATCTAAACTGAATATTGGAAAAGACTTCGATAATTCACTATACCGTATTAAAGGAGTGATCACTTTGAAATTCGGCATACGCAAGCCAAGCCTAAAAAAGAGGATCGCAGCGAGAACCAGTCTTAAAAAGCCAACTCGTTCATCGGGCGAGATTAAAGATGCCCCGAGGCTGGGGGGCTGAGGATGGTTGAGGAATCCGAAGAAATACGCTTATAACAAAGTGTATCAGCAGACCACCTTTGATATTTTTTCCGTGATCAAGAAGTTATTCAAATAAAAAATGCCTTCCCTACATCAAGCAGATGAGGGAGGGCTCTACGCTTACATTGTCTTAAATTCGCATGGGTAATAATTTGAGAGTCTAATAAATGCTCTCCACTCTCCTAGTATCCACTAACAGTCTTCATTTTTACCTTCGTCCAGTTTCTATAATTCAATTCTTTTCTAGCGTCATCTAGATTTTCTGCTGCGATATTTGAATAACCCAAAACTGCCCCTGAAGCATAGGCTTGAGTTGTCCAAAGTGCTATCTTAGCAATCATGAACGATTTTCCGAGGTACTTAACTCCTTTAACCCATCCCGCTGGTCCTTTTAAAGCATCTCCTCCGTATTGGCCAATAGTAAGGAAGGCAGAAATACCTCCAGCCCAAGCATTTACCTCATCCCTAAACTCTTCTCGATCCATTTTTGTAATAACCGCATCTTCATAAGCTCTGATATAGCTCTTGAAATTCGACAAAGATTTAGAGTTATCCCCATCATCTTCATTACCTGTAACCCTAATATATTCCCGCGCTGAGGCACTCAAAGCCTGAATTTCAAAGTCTCCCGATTTATTATCATGGTTGTAATAATTGTCAAAAGCGCCTCTGGCTAAAACAGCCATTCCAATGGAATCATTATTCTTTTCAATTTCTTTATTTATTGTTTCCTTCTCTTCTTTAACATCTTCTAGGGTATACCCCTCGATTTTATCAAATAACCCTTCTTCACCTTCAAAATACCTTCCAATCTCTTCTTCAAATTCAGCGTTCTCAAAAGAGACATATTTCTTGCTTGACAACTTCATTATTCCTTTTTCATCATGAACCGTTTTAGTTAGAAATTTATTCTTCGCCTCTCCAGTCTCAAAATCATTGTAGAAAGAAGAAATCTCAAGGACTGTATTCTGATAATTATCGTCATTATCAAAAAAATCCTCTCTCGAATAAACTGATGTCTCGATGAAATCATCATTTTTGTTGATTCTAACACTTTCGGAAACAATTTTATATCCATCATTCAACTCAATCTTATAAGAATCAAATTTAGGCTGAGGAATTTTTTCATCAGCTTTGCTGCTTTTCGCGAAAGTCGTAGGTATTACAGCAAAATTAGAAAATATGGACATTCCTACAACCGATAAAGCTAGAAGTGTACTTGTAATTTTCTTCATTTTTCACGACTCCTTACTATTTATTAGCGGGGAATAAAATGGTAATATTATGAAATAACCCCAAAAAACGAGGTGTTGACCTTGAAAAACAATGAAGATCAAAACAAGAGCTTTATAGACAAAGCTTTTGAGAATATCACGTTTTTCTTTACACTTGGTTTTTCTAGTTTTATTCGTGACTCGATTAAGAATCAAAAAGAGACACTAATAATTTTTATCATTGTATTTCCAACATCATTAATCTTCTTTTTTTGGCTTTTCAATTATCTCTCAAAAAACTAACCCCCTCTATTTTACAACATTTACCATAATTCCCTATTAAAATTTAACACAGTTTTGAAATATTTTCCACTTATTACCTTTTTCTTAATTCTATTTATTTAGTTTCGAGTAATAAACTAGAAACACTTACTTTATATGAAATGAAGGATAACGATGAAAGCAACCGAGGGGTGTTAGAAAAGTCGATAAGTTGGGACGCCTTGTGCTTCAAAAGAAGCTACGAGACATCTTTGATATTAACCTTAAAGATCCATTGGAGATTTACGTTGATGATGAACGTATTGTATTGAAGAAGTATGAACCGTGTGTATTCTGCGAAATTCCTTAATAATTTCCGAATTAAGGGGAAACCGGTCTGCTCAACCTGTGCTAGTGAAGCAAAATATGAATCAGAATAAACAAGTGAAGCCCTCCCCAGACAAAAAATCTGAAGGAGGGCTTCACTACTACTGTAGTATTTTATCTGTTGCACTGTCCATAAGTGTGAACATTAGCCACGGCACTTCTTCAAGAATGCCTTTCGGGTCGTCTATTAGCCTCTGCTTCCATTTATCTGGTTCATTCAGCAGTCCTTTGCAAGCAAGACTGTCGATCGCCTTTAAGCCTGCTTCGAGTTCCCACTGTTCAAGCTTCAACGTCGTGGCTGCTTCCTTATCCACAGAGTTGTCAGACTTATCAACATCGTACTGGTGCAGCTCATATTTCTCAATCAGGCTGAGCAGCTTTCCAGGATAGTCAGGATCGGTCGCATAACCGCCTTTCCATATGGCGTAACATGCGGATTTGTAGTCAGCCCCCAAGACACCATGATACCGAGTAGGCTTGTCCTTGTGCCATTCAGGATAAACTTAGAGTGGTCAGCGATGGATTCATCCCAACTGTTGTAGGCTCTAAAGTTGGAGTCGATTGTAATCCATTTCCCGGCCGAAAACTCTCTGGCCGGCATTGTTACATATCCTGCTGTTCCTGTGCCTTTGATGCCGAACAGAACGCTATTTCCCCATTTGCTTTCCAAGATTGCCTGTGCAATGGTCAGCGAGGCTGGTACTCGTGTCTTTTGCATATCCGCCACAAGCTGCAAGTGCGATCTTTGCGATAAACTCTTGCTGGGTCGTTACTGTTCACCTTCCCTTTTCACAAATGTCTGCTTCCACAACTGGTGCCCCAGCGTTGTTATCCCAGCAGCAAGGATGCCCTGAATCGTCGCTTGACACTAATCGCCCCCATTACTCCCCAGGCTAGTCCAACGCCGCTTCCGGTTAGAAGCTACGGAATCATCCAATCAGCAACACGAGGCGTTTTCTTGAGCATTACTCCAATCACTAGGAGTGCGATAACAACAGCAAGCATGTCATCCAATAGGGATTGATTTGCCAATGCAAACAGGTCCATTTCTTTCACATTGTTCTTCCACCTTTCGCAATTATTTCAATAAGTTTCCAAATGAAAGCACCAGCACCAAGTACAGTCCCAACAATCCAGCGTTTATCGTCCCTACCTTGTCGCTTGTCTTCATCAATTCGTTTTTCTATTTCCTTTTTGATATCCTCTGCCTTTTTGCTCAGGTCCGTGATTTCTACGCCCAATTCATCGAGACGTTTATGAGCCGCTTTTGTGCTTTGCATAGCCTCGATGGCCATCTTTTCAGTTGAATCGAGTTTGTTTGCCATAATACCTAGTTGCTTAATTTCTGTTTCAATTTTTCCGATTGCAACTAGGATTTTTGTAATTCCCTTTTGAAGATCCTTGATCTCATCTGTCACTAGCGCATGACCTCCTCACCCCCTCGAGGCAAAAATTAAAGGAGCCGCAATTGCAGCACCCCTAAAAACGAACGCTATTTGTTTTCTACATCCCACAATTGTCCAGCCATTTGCTCATTGTCACGGTATCGATGTAAGCTCGCCGGGAATAGGCGTAATCCACAACCTCTTGGAAGTTGCTTACGTTATACTCGATGCTGGACGAGGCTTCACCACTAACTAGCTTGTGGAACATGAACAAACACACTCCCCTTACATTGGCCGCATCATCAATGTGCGCTTTCAGCACATCAGGCGTGATCGGCTGATTCCACATTACGTATCTTGATCGTCCGTTTATCCGGTGGCGGTGTGGTCGCTGTATCTTCTTGGACAGTACGGCCCACTATGCGAGATTGCATAACTTGCAGCACTCTTGCATCATATGCCCTATATGGGTACGCCAAGATTTTGACGCTCTTGTAAAGCCATTTGTATTTAGCCAGGCTTCAGCGTCTCCAATTTCTTTCTCGATGTCTACTACGTCTTTCAGGTCTTTCAAAGTTGCGTGGTTCATAGTGTGGTTGGCCATGTCCCACCCGTAGGCGTACATTTCCTTTAGCTGTTGCAGACTGCAATAGCCAGACCACCCCACATGCGACGGAATGACGGCAATGACAGCTGGGAGGTTGTATTTTCCCATGAACCTGAACGCTTCAGTGTACTGCGAAGACCATCCATCATCGAACATGAAAATCACCTTACCGCGCTGCGTTTCATCACGAATGATTGAATCAAAAATCAAAGTGGCTGTTGTATTCTCGTTGAACTTAACCCGGATTTGCATAGAGACGATATCCCGAGTCAGACTTGCAACTCCATTGGGCTCCAGCTTGCTGACATCGATGATATGTTCATTCCACCCTAGCGCCATCCGCCATCCCCGAGCGGTGTTGCCCAAAAAGCAGCTGCGTTACAGTGGACAGACATAGACTTTAAAAAATATACGATAAGCATTAATAAGACTCTCGACTTCGAAGCTAAAAATAAAAGCGAACTTTTTGGTGACACTAAGACATTTAACTCTATTAGGACGATCAAAATTAGCCAATCACTAATCAATGATCTCAAACATCACCTAACCTACCAGAACCAAAAAAATTAGGACTTGGAGAACTCTACCATCATGATCTAAATCTTGTATTGTGTAGAAAAGAAGGAAACTTCATACCGAAATCTTCCTTGTTTAACGCCTTTTCACGAACATTAAAGAAGTTGAACATACCCTCATGCCTATCCACTCTCACCGACATACCCATGCAGTCTTGCTCATGGAAACTGGCGCTGATATGAAATACATTCAGGAGCGATTAGGACATGGTAGTATCCAGATAACTTCAGATGTTTACGCACATATATCAAAAAAGATTGAAACAGACAACATGGACAAGTTTGAAACCTACATGCAAGATGTGTACTCCGAAAATAAAAGTGGGCAAAAAGTGGGCAAAAGTGATAAACCTCTTAAAAAATCAAATTTGCCCACCAAATAGAAAAACCCCTCGCACCTACAGGCACAAGGGGTTTCGCATATTAGTAAGCAGTCATGTATTGCTCACGCTCCCAATCGTGAACGCGTGTTCTAAACATATCCCACTCAATTTCTTTCGCTTCAATAAAGTGTACCAATGCATGTTCGCCCAATGCTTCGCAAATCACCGGATCTGCTTTCAGGCACTCGATTGCTTCCTTCAAAGTAGCAGGCAAGTTATCGATACCGTTTGCTTCGCGGTCTTGCTCGGTCATCACGTAGATGTTGCGATCAATAGCAGGTGGTGGCGTAAGCTTGTTTTTAATTCCGTCCAAACCAGCTTTCAGCATGACTGCCAACGCCAAGTATGGGTTTGTTGCAGGGTCTGGGCTGCGTACTTCAATACGCGTACTCAAGCCTCTGGAAGCAGGGATACGGATCAATGGAGAACGGTTTTTCGCAGACCAAGCTACGTAGCAAGGAGCCTCGTAACCTGGAACCAAACGCTTGTAAGAGTTTACGAGCGGGTTCGTGATCGCTGTAAAGCTGCGAGCATGCTGCAAAATACCTGCCAGGTAATGCTTCGCTGTTTGGCTCAGTCCCATTACATCGGACTCGTCATAGAAAGCATTTTCTTTCCCACGGAACAGCGATTGGTTCGCGTGCATACCGGAACCAGCTACACCGTACAGCGGTTTTGGCATGAAGGTCGCATGCAGACCGTGTTTTTGCGCGATGGTTTTGACAACCAATTTGAACGTCAAGATTTGGTCAGCTGCTTGGAGTGCATTTGCATACTTGAAGTCGATTTCGTGTTGACCTGGAGCTACCTCGTGGTGAGATGCTTCCACTTCAAAGCCCATTTTTTCCAACGTCAAAACGATATCACGACGGCAGTTTTCACCGGAGTCGAGTGGAGCAAAGTCGAAGTATCCGCCTTGGTCGTTCAGATCCAGCGTAGGCTCACCTTTTGCGTCCAGCTTGAACAGGAAAAACTCAGGCTCTGGACCTACGTTGAAAGCTGTGAAGCCCATTTCTTCGGCTTCTTTCAAGGCACGCTTCAGGATGTAGCGCGGGTCTCCTTCGAATGGAGAGCCATCTGGCATGTGGATATCACAGATCAGACGTGCAATTTTTCCAAACTCATTGCCCCACGGGAATACAACCCATGTATCCAGATCTGGTACCAGGTACATGTCGGATTCCTCGATGCGAACGAAGCCTTCGATGGAAGACCCATCAAACATCATTTTGCCATCGAGTGCTTTTGGCAATTGGGACAGCGGGATTTCTACGTTTTTAATGATCCCCATCAGGTCGGTAAACTGCAGTCGAATATACCTTACGTCCTCTTCTTTGGCCATGCGCATGATGTCTTCTCTTGTAAACTTGCTCACATTTCTCTCCTCCTGTCTCTATATCGGCTTTCTATCTAGTGGAAGAAGCGGGAAAGCTCTCCACGTATCAATGCACCCTCGCCATGGCGAGTGGCATCGCGATACATAATTTGTTGCCTTAGGAGCTGATGCAGCTCTTTGTCGGACATGTCCTTACGTTTCTCTTCGGACGTCGTGGTAATCTCTGTTTGTTCTATAGCTGGCTCTTGCATTTGCAGGACTTGCTTGATCCCTGCAATATTCAGTCCTTTTTCAATCAGAGCTTTGATTTCCAACAAGCGATCTACGTCGTTGAAAGAAAAGAGCCTCTGCTTCCCTTCTGTGCGGGCGGGCTGAATCAGGTCGTTTTGTTCGTAGTAACGGATTTGCCTCGCAGTGAGATCCGTCAGCTTCATGACGATCCCTATGGGGAAGAGGGCCATATTCCGGCGAAGGTCATCACTCATGACTTGTCCCTCCTGTTTCGTATTTCTTAGTCTTATTCTATTTTATAACAAAATCCCTGTCAATAGATGTTAGATAATATTACACAGAAAGTTATGTACAGTTTTTTCACATAAAAAAATGGCATCCTCCATCTTCTAGAGAATGCCGCCATTCCTTGTGCTTTTATCCTATTCACCCGGTATTTCGAGTAAACCTTTTTCCAACATCCCATTCAACGCCGTCAAAATCCCCACTTTTACGTGCGAGTACGTCAACCCACCTTGAACGAAGCCCAAGTAAGGTGGACGAATCGGGCCATCTGCCGAAAATTCGATGCTCGCCCCTTGAATAAACGTACCTGCTGCCATAATCACAGGGTCAGCATATCCAGGCATTTCGCTTGGATACGGAGTGACGTGCGAATCGACTGGTGCTGCTTTTTGTATCCCTTGGCAAAACGTGATCAGTCGTTCAGCACTGCCGAATTCCACGGATTGAATCAGGTCGGTTCGCGGCTCATGCCACAGTGGATTTGTTTTGAAGCCCAAACGCTCCAGCATTGCCGAAGAGAATACCGCTCCCTTTAATGCTTCTCCCACTACGTGTGGAGCCAAGAAGAAACCTTGGTACATCTCCAGTAGCGAGTAGAGCGATGCACCACCCTCTGCACCAATTCCCGGTGCTGCCATCCGATACGAAGCAAGCTGAACCAAATCCTCGCGTCCTACTATATATCCGCCTGTTTTGACCAAGCCGCCACCCGGGTTTTTGATGAGAGAGCCTGCCATGATGTCTGCACCTACGTGCAATGGTTCTTGTTCTTCGGTGAACTCTCCGTAGCAGTTGTCTACAAATACGATCAGATCAGGCTTGATTTCTTTTACAACCCGAATCATTTCTTTGATTTTCGCGATGGTGAAAGAAGGACGATCTGCATAGCCTCGCGAACGTTGAATCCCGATGACCTTTGTCTTTGGCGTAATTGCTTGTGCGACTGCCACAAAATCAATTTCACCTTCTGGCGTCAAAGGCACGTAGCTATAACCGATGCCATAATCCTTGAGCGAGCCTTGCCCTTCGCCACGCACACCTACTACTTCTTCAAGCGTATCGTATGGTTTGCCCGTAATATAGAGAAGATCGTCTCCAGGGCGAAGGATTCCAAACAACGAAATCGCGATCGCATGCGTACCCGAGATGATATGATTGCGCACCAAAGCCGCTTCTCCACCGAATACTTCGGCATAAATCGATTCTAATGTTGCACGTCCAGAATCATCGTAGCCATAGCCTGTGGAAGTTGAAAAATGAAATTCGTTGACTTCATGCTTTTGGAAGGAACGCAATACTTTCAGTTGATTCGTATCCACTAAAGCGGAAATTTGACGATGTCTCTCTGAGATCGTCGCTTCCACCTCCATCACGAGAGGACGAAGCTTTTCTCCATGGGAAAAATATGAAAACATCTGTTACTTACCAACTCTCTTCAACAGTCTCTGGTTTATCCAGGAGGAAAGGAGCAATCCTGCCATATATCGGATTATCCTTGTTCACACGGACGGTGATCAAGTAGGCCGCTTCCTCTTCATTAAATTCTTGTTCCATCTCTACCCCATCCCGATGCAATAAGGAGAGAATGTCTCCGCGCTCAACAGGAACACGCAGCTTCATTTCATTAAATGATTGTAGGGCAAATGACTCAATCCGGGTGAGCAGTTGCTTCAGGTCATCTTCTCGCATAGCAGAAATCAGAATCGATTCGTCTGCACGCGGCAAGTAAGAGCCCTCTACAAGCATGTCTGCCTTGTTGAAAACGACGAGGTGCGGAATTTCTTCTGCTTTTAGCTCGCGCAAAATCTTGTCTACAACTTCCATGTGTACTTGGAAATCAGGGTGATGACTATCCACCACATGCAGGATGAGGTCTGCTTCCTTTACACCTTCCAGCGTCGAACGGAATGCAGCGACCAGACTCGTTGGCAAGTCTTGAATAAAGCCAACCGTATCCGTCAATAGCACATCCAGTCCGCTTGGCAACTCCAGCTGCCTGGTCGTCGGGTCCAAAGTGGCAAACAGTTTGTCTTCCTGCAAGGTGTTTGCATTTGTAAGCTTGTTGAGGATCGTCGACTTCCCAGCGTTCGTATAGCCGACCAACGCAATCTGGAACACATTGTTTTTCTTCCGACGCTCCCGATGCAATTGTCTCGTCCGAACGGTATCCTCTAATTGCTGCTTGAGTTCACTAATCCGCTTGCGAATATGACGACGGTCGCTTTCCAGCTTGGTTTCACCTGGACCACGCGTACCGATACCGCCTCCGAGACGGGAAAGCTGTTTCCCTTGTCCGGCAAGCCGAGGCAGCAGGTAATTGTACTGCGCCAGCTCTACCTGGATTTTCCCTTCACGCGACTGTGCTCGCCCTGCGAAAATATCCAAAATGAGCTGTGTACGGTCAATCACTTTGCAATCAAAAACTTTATCCAAATTACGAGTCTGACTCGGAGACAACTCATCGTTGAAAATGATGACGTCCACATCCAGCTCTTCAGCCCGCTGCGCGATTTCATCAATTTTTCCTGTCCCCAAATACCAGGCAGAATCAACCCGGTCCCGATTTTGCGTGATGACGTCCAGTACTTCTACACCAGCAGTATCGGCCAGCTCATGCAGTTCTTCCATGGAAAGACGGGTTCTTTCTTCATTCCGGTTATCTAAATAGCAACCAATCAGTATGGCTGTTTCTTTCGTTTTGATCAGATCGTTCACCGATTCACGCCCCTTCATGCACTATCATACCACATTTTGCCCAAAACGTTACGGCAGTGAGGCACGTCAACTGAAATCAACCTGTATCATGGGGTACCTGACGCTTTCTCTGCGAAAATCTCCTTGACGAAAAGCGGAATCACTTTACTAATCGCTTTGCGGAGCTCCTTCTCATCGTATCCATCAGGTAGGGCATCCACCTCTTCCTTGAGGAGATCTTCTTGAATGCGGAGATTTAGATTTTTCAGGATAATCCCCATGTCTTTTACGCCAAAGTTCTCCTCCAGTACACCTTCGTCTATCAATTTGTAAAGAAACTTCTCTACACGCGCGAGTGTTACATACTGCTCTACGAATAACACTTCTCCCGACTTCGGTTGATTCGGGTCTTTCGGTGGCTTTAGCCGTTTGACTTCACTAAATACATCTGTGACGATTTTGACAAATAACTGTCGCCCAAAGCGATCCCGGTAATCGGCATTTTTCACGACGATGCCCTCACCGATTTCTTCATCCCGGAGCTTGCCAGCTAACGCTGTTTTGCCCACAAACGATTTGAGATGCTCTTCCCCTTGGTATTCCCCCTGATAAAAGACTGGTACGAGATGCAAGCCAAGTCGCTGCGCTTCCCTCTCCACGATACCGAAATCCACATATTCGCAGGCTACAGTATCGTACATATCAAATAAAAAGAACTGCTTTTCATACTGAGGATATTTAATTTTGTGCGGATTCAACCACTCTCCGAAATAAACCAAGCCCGCCAGGATTTCCTCTTTTGGGAGCTGTTGTGTCCATTGAAAAAAACCGTGCAGATTCTCTTCCTCATGCAATTCCATATTCCGAGAGAATGCCCGGATGTTGTTCGTTTCTTCATCATATCGAAAGCTAGCATTTGCTCCGTCAAGCTTTTCTTGAATGATAATGAAATTCCCTTCGTTGAATACACCTTCTGTCGTTTGATGGCCGAGACGTATGACGTCCGTATATTTCTTTTGTTCCATCTTAATCCTCCGCCTGTTTGGTAAAGCCCTTTATTTTGGAAGATTATATCATATTATGGAATTTTGAATGGGATTCCTTGAAGAAAACAGAACGACCATCACTCTTCATCACGGAGTAATGGTCGTGCTCCGATGAAAGGAATGTTCTCAGGGGAACTTAGATTTCCATTTCATTTCCAATAGAAATTCATCATGGTAGAGCTAAATTACTATTTTCTGATATGAGTTTTAAACTCCTGTATTAGCACTTTAACCCCGATCAGTGTTCCCTCATTCAACTTTAGAATTATTATTCAAAGATAAAGTCATTCCTATGGGATATATGGTGGCAACTCCATTACTTTAAAAGAGTCGTCTATTTTTTTCACAGTGTATTCAATTTGCTTTCTGTTCTCAAATGATGTATCGTCCAAATATTTAAAAGAAAGTTTGTAAATATACTCTTCATCACTGATCTTGGTTTTTTCAATTATCGTATCGATTTTTACTATGTTTCCTCCATTGATTGTACAGTAATTCTCAAACAGCTTTTTATAATCATCTTTGGCAACTGACGGATTGTTTCCAATCAAGGATTCATAATCACCACCGTACAATTTTACCATTGTGTCATAGTCTTGTTTACTCAAAGCATCAAAATATTGATTCAATACTAGATCCGGATCTTGATGGTTTTCTGTCGCCTTTTCATCTGCTGGAAGACATCCTGCTAATAGAGTAGTCAGAATACAACAAAGCAAAATCCACATACCCTTCGTTATATTTCTATGCAAAATATCACATCCCCCTACTGTCGTTAGAATAAAAGCTAAGATACCCAATAATATGAATATCTTAGCAGAAATGTAAATTCCCTTTATTCTTTTATCGTATACGGTGTGTAACTTTGAGCATCATTCCAACTTCTATAGTACGACTTTGCTTTGTCTCCTGTCCCGTCAGTTGTTGCTTCATAGGTATAAAATCCTTTAGGATTGTCTGATCCTTTTTTGACTGATTCCAACATCCAAACATGTCCTTTTCTAAGCCAGATGTCACCTGCTTGAAAGTCATACCAGCTAGTCTTTTTAAATTTCTTTGTCAAATTAGAGGTTCCAAATTTGTCGCCTAATTCATATGCAGATGATATAAAACCACTGCAATCAATTCCTGCTGTACCAGACGAACGGTAGTCTAGGTTCGTATTTACGTTGCCTGCCGTATCCCCTTTTGATATGCTATCCTTAAAATTTTTTCCTGAAGAGTTTGAGGTATCTACTCCGTCATATCCTCCCCAGTTATAAGGAATCCCCTGTTCTTCGACAGTCTCTTTAACTTTTGCCAAATGATCAGGCGGTGCAGTGTTTTTAGTTGAAGAAGTTTTCATTTTCTTAGGATTGTAATCCTATGAGATATATGTCATTTTTTCTGCTCGTTGTAACGCAGTATACCAATCATTTGCTTGAGCTTTTGCTTTAAAACTTCTAATCTCCAAGCTTTTCTTCGTCAAAGAATGCTACATTTCGTTTATCTTCAGGTTGGATTTTTTTAAGAAGTTGCTTGTCAATATTCGTCTTTTTTTCTTCAGTAAAGGGAAGCTCATAAATCTCTACAGAATTTTTCTTTGTGATCATTTGATATGCTTTTCCATCTTTAGTTACGTATAAGTATTTAAACGGAATCGAAGTATAGTAAGTATCTTTTGTAGGAATTGCGAGAGCAGTTCCAATTTGCTCACCATCTTGATAGCGTCCAACCCTTGTTTCAACATACAGACCTTCTCCAATTAGTGCTTCCTTTTCAACAATAAGCTGCTCCCCTTCTTCTGTGCTTTTTAGCAGTGCTGTTTCAACAGGAACATAGTCATATGAAACTTCAATTTTCTGGTCTGCGGTAATTAATTCAACTGTGTTATCATCGATACTTTTCACTTCAAAAGTAGGCTCTTCTTTAAGAAGACTCTTTCCCTTATTAAGACTTAGCTCTGTATCATCATGCAAGCGAACAACAATCTCGTTGTTCTTATTGAAAAACAAACCACTGATTTCAAATCTTTTCTGATTTACAGGTACTTGATATTCATTCTCCAGCTCGCCGTTTTTGAATTGAAGAACATGCCCCAAGTCACTCAGAACGAAGATATTGCCATCTTCATTAATTTCAATATCAAAAAACTCTTTATCTTCTGGTAAGTCAATAGTTTGTTTGCTTTTTCCATTTTTATCATATACTTCAATCTGATACCCAATCGTATCTAAGATGAAAAATTCACCGCTACCCGAAACTGCAAAACTTTTTGGGCCTCTTAGTTCTATATCCTCTAATTCCTCTTCTGAGGAATAAGTAATTTCTCCACTCCCCTGCCCTACATCAACTTTTAGAACTATTTCTGCATGGTTATTAACTTTGTTTCCAACAGGAGCGGAGGTGCCACTGCTTGTCAATGATACACCTAAGACACTAGCTATAATGCCTTTGATATGTTTGTTACTAAACATTTTCTTCACTCCCGATATAAATATTGAATTTTCTTACTCTTACATCCGTTTAATCTCGTTCCTTCTGGCTTCTTTCACTTAAAGAATTGAAAAACGTGTAAAAGATGCTCATCAGAAAATAATGTATACAACCAATATTTGGTAACATGTTTTTCTTACAAGAATTTATCACATTCAAAATTACCTGTTCAAATCATTTCCAAATTTTCTCTTTAAAATTTGTATTATATTTGCAAATTTGTCACAAATACATTAGAAATTAATTATATTACAAATAAACACTATAAAAAGAGACCCATTTATGTTGGGTCAAATTAGATAATCGATGTTAGATCAAATTTAAATGAATCAATCAAGACGTTTCTGTCTACACAAGTAGACAACGTATTTTGGTCAAGACCCTATTTAGTAGACAATGAAAAAAATACCTAGGCTGCAAACTGGCGTCGGTACTGAACCGGCGTCAGTTTGTTTAATTTTTTTTGTGGTCGATTGTTATTGTAAAAATGGATGAATTCCTCGATTCGTCTTTGTACCTCATCCATAGTTCGTATATCATAAGGATAGAGGGCTTCTGTCTTGAGATGAGAAAAGAAGCTTTCCCTAGAGGCATTGTCGTAACAATTGCCTCGACGAGACATGCTGATTTGGGCGCCAACCTTTGGCAGCATGTCGTGATAAGTGTAGGACGTGTATTGGAATCCTTGGTCGCTGTGAACGATCAATCCAGTCACGTCCTTATGTTTTTCAAATGCTTTGAGAAAGGTTTGTAAAACAAGGTCATTATCATTTCGAAGACTCATGTGATATGCCACAATTTCATTATTAAACAGGTCTTTTATAGCTGAAAGGTACAACCATTTGTCACATACACGATACTGCGTCACATCTGTTACCCATTTCTGATTGGGTTGTTCTGCATGGAAATCACGTTGTAAAAGATTCTCAGCAACACGGCTGCTGACCGTCGATCCAACCATATGCCTTCTCTTCCGACGTGTCCGAGAACGAATCCCCATTTCATCAGCCACTTGCTGTTTCGTCATTCCCTGTAGCCTCATCTCAATAGCTTTCTTCTTCAACGCATAACTAAATGACTGGAATTTTTGCCACTTTTTAGCCACGAAAAAGCACCCCCTAAAATATTCATCGGTTTTAACACCAGGGTGTTTTTCCAATGTCTACTTTAAGGGGTGCACTACATTACCTAAGAGGTTTTTAACTGTTTCCTGTACTTTTATGCTTTGAACTTAGTTATAGATTGCTGCAATTCTTCCGCCATTCTGCTTACGACTTCAATAGCAGAAGCGATTTCTTCCATCGATGCATACTGTTCTTGCGCTGCGGCAGACACATTTTGCGTATGGGTCATAGATTGCTGTGAAGTATCTGCAAGCCCTCTTATCATTTTCACCACATGCTGCGAACTCGCCGTTACTTCTTCTACAATCGAAGACACTTCCTGTGATTGTACCGATACATGTTCCACCATCTTGGTAATATCATGAAACGCTTCACCTGCGTGCTGAACCATCTCAATCCCTTTATGAACAGCAGACGTTCCTTCTCCCATCGAACGCACTGCATGCCCTGCTTCTGCCTGAATTTCAGAAATCAACTGTCCGATTTCTTCAGATGCCTGTCCTGACTGCTCGGCCAGCTTTCGCACTTCATCTGCTACAACCGCAAACCCTTTTCCATGCTCGCCTGCTCTTGCTGCTTCGATCGCTGCATTTAAGGCAAGCAAGTTCGTTTGATTGGAGATTTCGGAAATCAGCGTAACAATCCGCCCAATTTCCTTCGACTTCTCACCAAGCGTATCGACAACTGACGCTGTCGTATTCACTTTTTGCTGGACAAGCTCAATCTGAGCTACTGTTTCTGTAACAACCCTGTTCCCAGTCGTCGCCTTATAATTTGTGGTTACTGTCAGATCGGCTACATCCTGCATAGAAGATGCGACTTGCTCCATTCCTTTGGAAATTTCTGCAACAGCTTGATTTACTTGATCTGCGCCAGACAACTGATACTCTGCACTTCCTGCCACTTCTTGAATGGATATTGAGATCTGACTTGCCGCGTGTTTCACCTGTTCACCCGTTGCCAATAGCTCCTCAGCGCTTGCGGATAATTCCATTGCATTTGTGTTTACCTGTTGGACGACACTACGTACACTTCTCATCATATTGTTAAATAATTGGGTTAACATCCCTATTTCATCTTTCGCTTGATACTCTACATGTACTGTTAAATCGCCCTGCTCCGCTTTTTCCATCAATTCTTTCATCATGTGAAGCGGACGTGTAATGGTGCGGCCAATGACTAAAGCAAAAATCGCACATAATACAATCGCAACCACTGTAAGAACAATCGACCAAGTAATCGCGGTCTTTGCATAAGCGGTATTTGTCATATTGAGTTCTTCCGCTCTTTCCTGATTGTAATCCGCCAGTTTGTCCAGCGCATCATTCAACTGGGTACGAATTTCTTTAACATTTTGTATATAATATTGATAAGCTTGATCATTTTTATTAGCCATCGCCAGATCAATTACTTTCTCAACATTTTCCCAGTATGTACTGCGCAGCTCTTTATATTGACCAAATATCTCGTTCTCCTGTTCATCCTTTTTCGTTTTTTCATAGCTTTTTATTAACTGTGAGGTAGCTTCCTTTTTCTCGCTCATAGTTTTCTTCATTTCTTCATTCTCTTTCGGATCTTTCGTTAGGATTAAGCCTAATGTATTTACCTCAACGATACGATTATTCAGTTGGATTTCAGAAAGCCATCTTACTGAAGTCATCCGATTTTCATACATTTCAGTTGAATTTTCCGCCATACTTTTGATGTATGTAACTCCCACGAACCCTACCATGGTTACAAATACAACTGCCATGATTATGAGCAGCATTATTTTTTTTCTTACTTTTATATCCCTTATCCACTGCATTCCATTTTAGCTCCTTTATGCACTAATTTCCTAGTTGTATATTTAAGAAGAACATTCCATCTTTGTCCATATTCGTTGGATTGGATTAAGTCCAATTATAACTAGCCCAACATAAAATAGTAAGCTAACCCAGAAGATATACGACCAACTCAATGAGTCAACAATTAAACAAGCCAATGCAGGCCCAATCGCAGGAGCTGTTGTACAACAAGCCCCTTTACCCCCATCACAGTTCCCCGTTTATGAATTGGGGAAATTAGCAAAAGTACATTCATCATTTCCAGGAATATAATTCCTTTTCCAAATGCTTGAATTATACGACCTATCAATAAGACTGGGAAACTCGGTGCCAAAGAAAGGGAGTATTTTATGGCTTCACCAATGTCTACATCAATTCAAGTACGAAATCCTAAAAGTATGGCTTTTGTACTTATGTTTGCGGCTTTTATAGGGTTATTTAGTGAGACAGCATTAAATATGGCACTTACAAACATAATGTCTGAGTTTAATGTTTCAGCGGCGGCAGCACAGTGGCTTACTACTGGCTATCTATTAACAATTGGTATCCTAGTACCTGATTCTCCCATCCGATGACAAAAAATGCTCTATTTGGCTACGATAGATGTTCTCAGAAAATGGACAGACCGTGTCCAAATTTGGGGACAAACTTGCGCAATTGTCGGTGTACTATCATGATCGTATCAAAGATTACATTAGTTAAAAAATCCTTCATTCCCTATAGAAAGCGTTCTTTTCTCCAGCTATCTTGTCAAAGAAATGCTACGCCTCGCTGACGCTCACCCTTGACAAAATTGCTTTCAAATAGCATTTTTCCATGTAGGGGAATAAAGGAATACTGTCACCTGGCTTCACAGGGTGCTTACACAAAACTTTTGACTGAACCGGCAGATCTTTATTCTAATGTCTCATCCCAGAAAGTTTCTTTTCCTGCTTCCTTCGTCAACAATACTTTTGCACTTCCAATTTCTGTTGAAGGAATCTTAAAGAGATTCTTATCGATTACTACAAGGTCTGCATCCTTCCCTTGTTCAATGGAACCAGTGATTTTATCTGAAAAGCTGGCATAGGCACCGTTAGTCGTGAAACTAGCAATCAAATCAGCAATCGATGCTCTTGCTTCAGATCCCAGCACTAACTTAGGATCGGTATTTCCGAACTCCTCTCTGATGACACCCTGGCGTGTTTACCATTCACTTCAGGAAAAATTGTATATAAAAAATGGGTAAAGAAATATGTTTATCATGAAGGAAAAAAAAAAGCTTTTTCATTCATGGTGGATGTTTCTATATTCGAATAAATCGTACAGCTTAAAGGCTAACATGAGATTAAATCGTTCTTCAGGGTCATCAAGATCGAGCTGTAATAAATCTGTTATTTTTTCCAATCTATATTTCAATGAACTTCGATGGATAAACAGATATTCAGCCGTTTCTTTTAATCTTCCGTTCATGGCTAAATACACTCGCAATGTATCAAACAGGTCTTTTCCTTTTTCGTTTCCGTAGGTTAATAAAGGATCCAGGTATTTCTTGATGAACAGTTTTACCGCAAAACTCTCTTTAAAATCAAATAAAATAGAAAGAGAACCAAGATCGTCAAAGTTTTGGATTCTTTTGTTGGAAATGCAATTTTTCACTATCTTCAGCGCTTGAATAGCCTGACGATAACAAACATGGAAGTCATCCATAGTCTTCGTACAAGAACTAATTCCTAAAAAAATTTCAATTCCTGGCATGATTGATGAAACGACATCCCTAATTTGTTGATAAATCAGTTCCCAATAGAGGTTGCTGTCTTTCTCTTTTTGATCTGGAACAATCAAAACATAACGTTCCTCTTTTTGTGTTGTGATAATATTTCGATCAAAAAGTTGTAATGTTGTTCTAATTCTTTCCCAAATCCAAGTCATTTTGAACTTTACTAATTGTAAATCCTCATCGCTCTGATTACATTCAATAGAAAATACACCAATTCTATTCGGTTGAAACAGATTGAGATTAAACAGATTGGCATGTTCGATCATTTTAACTTTATCTTCAATCTTTTCCAGGAAAAGTTGATGGATGAAACCGTCATTAACCTGCTCTTTTGCATCTGCCACAAGTTTTTGCTTTTTGATCTGAATTGCATATACATCCAAGGCGTAATTCAGTGTCATTCGTTTTTCCAGATCGAATTTCTGCTTACTTGCTTTCACTCCTACATATCCAAATAGCTCACTGCCACAATCTACCTTCCATATCCCGAGCTGATTGTCTTCCCCATATTGGAGCCACTGCTCTCGATCAGGTATATGCTCTATTTTCCATCTATTTGCATGCAACTGGCTTATTATTTGCTCAAGCTCCTCATTACGTTCTCCTATAAAAAAACTGGATAACGGATGCAGAAAGCGATCAAATAAAATAACCGTTTTTCCAATCAAATGCGAGAGCGTTTTGGTAATCTCAAAGTAACCATCACCTACCAGAGCCTGTGTCACTAATTCTTTATAGTGAATCATTCGTTTTTCCAAGCGATTTTTGTCTTCCAGTTCTGCCCTCAATTTCTGCTTTTCTTTCTCTTTGTTTCTTACTATTTCCATTACGATCGCAAAATCTTTGCCATATTCTCTAAATGACTTTTCCGCTTGGAGATTCAAGGGAGCCTCCTCCCGATACCCAACAAGACATACATCAAAACTGGTAGAATCGCTTTCTTTAATTGGGAAGGTAAACCAAGTAACAAAACCTTCATTCTCAAATTCTCTAAGCAAATCACAACTCTTCCATACCTCGATATCATCCATAGAACAATGGGGTTTAGATAAACAGCATTCCAAACAAGACGAACACGATAATGGAAACTTCTTCTCAAAACTCTGTGAGTCTCCTCTTCTTGTTCGAATACCCAAGACATCCTCTGATTTTTCAATAATTGCAACGTAGTCACAGGCAAACTCATCCCAAAATGACTCTAATAGAAACCTCAGTGCTTCATCAACGGTTTCTAGTTTGTGTAAGTGTCTCGCAGTATTACGCAAGTGTATATCAATATCGTCAATGCTATTCTGCCCCCAAATCGACTTCCATTTGTCCAATATATCCCTCTTCTCTTTTAGTAAGATAAAACCAGCTTCCCTGTCACAGAAGCTGGTTTCTTGCATTATAAGAGTTAATTTTTCGGAATTTTTAGCAATAAAGCAAAGAGCCATTTTTTACAATAATACTGTTCTTTGCTTTCGCTTAACATTTTCAGATTACACTTTTCATGTTTGGAGACTTAAATCGAAGCAGCTGCTACTTAAGGTCGAAACGATCTGCATTCATTACCTTCACCCATGCCGCTATGAAGTCCCTCACAAACTTTTCTTTGTTATCGTCTTGCGCATAAACTTCTGCAATAGCGCGCAGAACAGAGTTTGAACCGAACACGAGGTCAACAGCAGTCGCTGTACGTAAGACTTCACCGGTTTTACGATCACGGCCTTCAAATACTCCTCCGTCTACAAGCTTCCACTGTACGCCCATGTCTAGCACGTTAACAAAGAAGTCGTTCGTGAGTATACCTACGCGATCCGTGAAAACACCGTGTTGTGTGCCACCGTGGTTTGTACCGATAACACGCATACCGCCAACGAGTGCAGTCATTTCCGGAGCAGTCAGGTTTAATAGCTGTGCCTTGTCTATCAAGAGCTCTGCAGGACTTACACGATATTGCTTCTTCAGATAGTTCCGGAAACCATCAGCGATTGGCTCGAGTACGTCAAAGCTTTCTTCATCTGTCTGCTCTTGTGTTGCATCGCCTCGTCCTGGGGCAAAAGGAACCGTTACATCAAAGCCAGCATCTTGTGCAGCTTTTTCAACTGCGGCACTACCGCCGAGTACAATCAAATCAGCCATGCTGACTTTTTTACCAAAGTCCTCTTGAATGACTCCCAGGATCGTAAGCACTTTTTCTAGTTTTTTAGGTTCATTCACTTCCCACTCCTTTTGTGGAGCAAGACAGATACGAGCACCATTTGCGCCTCCTCGCATGTCAGAGCCACGGAAGGTACATGCGGAAGCCCAAGCCGTTGTTACCAGCTCGCTTACGGTAAGGCCCGAGTCTAAGATCCGCGTTTTTAGTTCTGCTACATCGGCATCTGTTAATGCATATTCAGCAGCGGGTACAGGATCTTGCCAGATGAAATCTTCTGCTGGAACTTCTGGGCCCAAATATCTTGAGCGAGGCCCCATGTCACGGTGTGTGAGTTTGAACCATGCACTTGCAAATGCATCTGCAAACTCCTCTGGATTCTCATAGAAACGACGAGAAATCTTTTCGTATGCTGGATCCATACGCAAGGCCATATCCGCAGTGGTCATCATCGTTGGAACGCGAACGGATGCATCTTCTGCATCTGGTGCAAGATGCTCATTAGCAGGATTTACAGCAGCCCATTGGTATGCACCTGCAGGGCTCTTGGTCAGCTCCCATTCATAGCCGAACAATAGTTCAAAGAAACCATTATCCCATTGTGTCGGATTCGCAGTCCAGGCACCTTCAATACCGCTGGAGATGGCGTCTCGACCTATACCGGAACCGTGTGTGCTCTGCCATCCTAAGCCCATTGCTTCCACAGGAGCAGCTTCCGGCTCTGGGCCAACAAGAGCTGCATCTCCAGCACCGTGAGCCTTCCCAAATGTATGGCCACCTGCCACGAGTGCAACGGTTTCTTCATCGTTCATTCCCATGCGTTTGAAGGTTTCGCGGATGTCACGAGCACTTGCAAGCGGATCTGGATTCCCGTTCGGACCTTCTGGGTTCACATAAATCAGACCCATTTGAACAGCAGCAAGCGGATTCTCGAGCTCACGATCTCCGGTGTAACGCTTATCGCCTAGCCAATCCTTTTCAGCACCCCAGTAAATATCTTCTTCTGGATGCCAAACGTCCGCGCGTCCGCCTCCAAAACCGATTGTCTTCCCGCCCATGGATTCAATAGCAGCATTACCTGCTAAAATAAGCAAATCGGCCCAAGAGATCTTGTTTCCATATTTTTGCTTGATCGGCCATAGCAGTCGACGAGCTTTATCAAGGTTGGCATTGTCTGGCCAGCTGTTAAGTGGCGCAAAACGCTGTGTGCCGGTTCCAGCACCACCACGGCCGTCTCCTGTACGATATGTACCAGCGGAGTGCCAAGTCATACGGATAAATAATGGCCCGTAATGTCCGTAGTCGGCAGGCCACCAATCTTGGCTGTTTGTCATAAGATCATAAAGATCCTGTTTTAGAGCCTGGTAGTCCAACTTTTTGAACTCTTCTGCATAATCGAAAGCTTCGCCCATCGGGTTCGATTTTCTGTCATGCTGATGCAGGATGTTCAAGTTCAACTGGTTGGGCCACCAGTGTTTATTCGACGTAGCACTAGGGTTGTGATTCGTAGTGCTACCGTGGGAAAACGGGCACTTTCCAGTGTTAGCGGTTGCCATAGAGTCCATTTGTACCTCTCCCATCATTTAAATTAAGTATTACATGATAATGCTTCTAATTAAGTTATATTGTAATTTACAAGAGAAATCAACATTTTTTTCTTCTTTCCTTGCATCTATATGCAACTTTCTTAAAGTTTTATGGACCAGAGTGGTTTTCATTGTATTACAATAATTCGTCTAGGAGCTGGCTCAACTCCACAACTTCTATATTGGAAAAACCTTTTACATACGCAAGTTCTATAAGCTGTCCCCGTAAATCTTCCATTTCTTTCTCTAAATCCTCCTGACTCTTATCCAGCAAGGTCATACATCTGGTTATAGGGGAAAGAGGTTTTCTATTTAATTGATCCATAGTAGAGAAGACGGCACGTTCCAAAGAATCCAATTTTTTCACAGCTACAGATTTTCATTCTTCCTTTATTTGTACGACGAGGACATTTTTTGCTATACTAGACCCTCCAAAAAACTTGGTATTGCAAAAATAAGAAAACATAAAAAAGCCAGTACCTCTTGAAGGTACTGACCTTTGTCTACTCTATTTAACCTCCTACTCCATGTGTGTACATCTGTACGGTGCTTTTTGTATTAACGAGTGAAGGAGTCTCAGCAAGCAAATTTTCAATTGTCTCGTTACCCGGCATATCTGCAAACGAAAAGTAAATGGGCTTTTCCGTATGCATCATTTTTTCTCTCAAATTGTCCGAAATTAAGATTCGTAACGTGAGTTCTGCCGAGTTACCGTTTTTTGTTATTTGAAGGACGGATGTTTTCAAATCCAATTGTAATAGCACGTGGTGGATTGCTATTTAGGAACTTACCCAAATGTCCAGGATTAACACCACTCAATTCACCGAGTTTACTAAGCGTATATCCGTTCTCTTTTATACTTCTATCAATTTCAGAGCGTATCGATTTTTGTGTTGTTAACACTCGATCATGAGTGCTTCTTCTAAAATCAACTTTTCATTTAGTCTTTGTTTTAAAGGTGTTTTTGCCATTCGGGCAAGTATGCGAACCGTCGTTAAACGGATACTGGCAGAATTCATTTAAGCACTGTGGACACCTTACTATCTTCATTGTCTACACAAAGTAGACAACGTATTTTGAGATAAACGCATCTGCAATCAAATATACTAGAGTAACATAGATAATAAATATGGAAATATCCAGTGCTTTATTTGTCTTCCTTCGATTATTTAACCCCAACCTTTTGACACCAAGATAAATGATATAGAGCGCCACAATGTAGTATATAAAATAGCTAAAATAAAAAGGCGCGGAATCTCCAAATGCATGTTCATCACCTAGCATATAAACAATTACTTTTCCGAAAAACAAGAAAGCCCCAGAGAACAAGTATATCATCAAGTATTCTATTATTTTCTTCATAGGATTTACCTCCTTGCTAATGCACACCGACAAACGAATCCTAACTGGGCATACTTTTTCCATTCCTCTTTTGGGCATAAACTCCTCAAAAATTGGCAGGTTTTCCGATGTTCCTGAGTATACTTTCTGTATGATGGTCAAGGCAGGTGAAACATGTGAAGCAAGCAGGTGCCATTCCCCAAACTGAGGTGCTCGAATCTTCAAGTAGCAATAACCGAATTCAAGTTGTATTCAACCGTCCAGTAAGTGTTAAGCAGCTAAATACTTTACCTGAAATAGTTCGTACCACGTCGAGTTCAAATTTAACAACTGTTTTTGAAGAATTAGAAAGCCTGATTGGTTTACATGAAGCCAAGAAAACGATTTATGAAATTTATGCGCTCATCAAAATGAATAAAGCAAGGGAACGACACGGGCTTAAAGTTGAGAAGCAAGTTTTCCATATGGTTTTTAAAGGAAATCCCGGTACTGGGAAAACAACAATCGCACGCCTTTTCGGAAAGATCTTTAAGGAAATGGGTGTTTTAACGAAGGGTCATCTAACTGAAGTCGAACGTGCCGATCTCGTTGGAGAATTTATTGGGCATACGGCACAAAAGACCCGTGATCTTGTTAAGAAAGCCATGGGAGGAATACTGTTTATCGATGAAGCCTACTCTTTAGCTCGTGGCGGTGAAAAAGACTTTGGAAAAGAGGCTGTAGATTGCCTTACAAAATGCCTTGAGGACTTTGGCAATGATTTCGTCTGTATCATTGCAGGGTACAATGATGAAATCGATACATTCCTTGAGTTAAATCCGGGACTGCCTTCACGTTTTCCCGTGCACATCAACTTTGCTGATTATGAGGTGGATGAGTTGATGGATATCGCAAATGTAATGGCAAAGCACAAGGAGTATAGAATCTCTGCTGAAGCAAGTGAAAAACTGAGGAGAAGACTGCTAACAGTAACGAGCGATCCGTTTCATGTAAATTTCAGCAATGCACGATATGTACGAAACAATATTGAAAAGGCAATACGTGTGCAAGCCGTTAGATTGCTCAAAATTCCTGACCCAACCCGTGATGATTTAATGAATTTGAAGTCTGAGGATTTTTCCATTTAAAAACAATAAAATCCCTCATACGAGGGATTTTACTATTTCATTCCGAGCCTGTCCACAGCGAAGCAGAGCAGCACGATTCCAAGCAATGATCCTGAGAGAAACGGAACGACTTGCTGCAAAGGATGGGTGAAGGGTGAAAGTCCTTTTACCACGAATGCGTGTAAAAAGACCATCACGATACCAAACAACCCCACTCCAAACCAGAACAACCATTTTTCCAAGACAGGTACTTGTCTCATGATGATCTGTCTGTTTTTCCGCGCTCTTCGCCCAATCACATACAAAATGGCCAAGCCGCCGAAAAGAGTACTACCGTGCTGCAACAGCTTGTAAACGGGCACTTGATAATGAGCGATCGAGATGGATTGTTGCAAGAACAAGAAGTGGTCAACCATACGACCACCGTCATGAGTGAAGGCGTCCCATGCAATATGACTCAAACTACCGATTATCGCGGAATATAGAAAAACAATTGCCGTTCGCCACGCTGGCATTCTGCTTCCATTGTTTGTGTAATCCAGCCCTCGTCCAATCCACTCTGGCAAACGTGCAAGCATCGGCTTTTTGACCACGTACTGGTACAAAAACGCTAATAGGATCGCGATGGGCAAATCAACCAGCCACAATCCGAGCATGGTGTGACTGTACACGCTGAATGGTTGCATCCGGAAGAAATACTCAAAATCGGGTGCCATACTGCCAAAAACGAGAGCAGAGAACGAAAACCACTTGCATTTGCGTAACGGTAAAACAATAGCCGGATGTGCAAAAGTAAAAGGCATGCACTTACTCCCTTTTCCTCATTAGAGTGGCAATAGATTGGCAACTACTTGCTTGCCGCTTACTTGAATCCCTTTATCCTGTTTTCCACAATGTGTCAGATCTTTGATGAGCTGCTCAATTAATCGCTTGGCCTCCTGACTTTCCTTTTTCTCCAATTTTACAGTCAACTGCACGGCATCCCCGGATGAAAGAATTCGTTCTGCCTGTCTTTTTTTCGTATCGTAATCATGGTCTTCGATGTAGGCACTTAGACGAATTTCTTTTACTTTTACGCCTTTTTCTGCTTTTCGGTTTTTGGCGTTATCCTTGATGACCTGTTCCTTATAATTCGTTTGATTTACTAACTGACAAGGCGGCGGACTCGAAGCCAAAGACAGACAGACTAAATCCACTCCCTGTTCTTTTGCCATTTGAAGCGCTTCTTTTGTGGAGATGATTCCAAGATCTTCTCCGTTTACTCCTGTTAATTGCACGACTGCCGCTTTTATTTTTTCATTCAGGATCATCTTACTCTCACCTAACCTGTTCTTTCGATTTTCAGGGACTTTATTACTTCTCCAAAGAATACAGTGTTTCCTTCCGAAGCACGCAAATGCAAATCATTTTCATGACGGGGACCAATCGTTTTTGTATAATAGGACAAGGCATAGACTTACGAACGTACGAAACAAAATATTCATTCGCAAACTAATTAATTGGGGGTACTTTGGTGGAGTTTAGTTATGCAACCGCATTAACCCATTCTGCGTCGCATGTAATGAAAATGCATCGGCAAAATGTAGAATTTCTGATTCAAAAATACGACGTCTATCCCGGTCAGCCCATTCTCTTGATGCGGTTGTTTGATAAAGATGGAATGATTCAAAGAGAATTGGCCCGAAAAATCGGGGTACAGCCCGCTACGCTTACGGTCATGATTAATCGGATGGCCAAATCGGGACTTGTCGAGCGCAAAGCAGATGAACGGGACCAGCGAATCTCCCGCGTTTATCTTACCGACAAAGGTCGGATGGCTACCAAGCATGTCAAAGAAGTATTGCGCGTCATTGAGGAACACTGCTTCATCGGATTCTCAGAGGAAGAAAAAGATGTTTTGCGGGGCTTACTCGATCGTATGCACAGCAACCTCCAAGCTTTTTACTTGCAAAATACGCAACCCACTTCAGAGTTGCATAAAGCTTCTTTTCTGGAAAAATAATGAGAAAGGTTTGACAACTTACCGTGAATGATGAAGCAAAAGAACTTGATCCCTCATCCCTAACTGGCACCAAATCACGACGGCTGTGGATGGCTGCGATTCTCGGATCGTTATCTGCCTTTGGTCCGCTGTCCTTAGATATGTATTTACCTGCCCTTCCTATGCTTGCTGATGATTTGCAAACGAGCACCTCCATGACCCAACTTAGTTTGACAGCATGCATGCTCGGCCTGTCCATCGGTCAATTGTTCGCGGGGCCGATCAGCGACGTACGCGGTCGAAGAATCCCTTTGATTATTGGTCTCATTTTGTATGCAGTCTCTTCCTTTTTGTGTGCCGTAGCTCCCTCTATTTATACGTTCGTCTTGCTTCGCTTCGTACAAGGCCTTGCTGGTTCTGCTGGGATTGTGATCGCTCGCGCTACGGTTCGCGATTTGTATGCGGGGACAGAATTGACGAAGTTTTTCGCTCTCTTGATGCTCATTAACGGGATCGCTCCGATTGCGGCACCTATCGTCGGGGGACAAATCATGGAGTTTACTACCTGGCACGGCGTGTTTGTCGTACTGGGTCTGATTGGGGCTATCATGTTCCTCGTCGTGGTGCTTGCTCTTCCAGAAACATTGCCACAAGAGCGCCGCTCCAAGGCGGGAATCGGCAATACACTAGCGACCTTTGGTACCTTGCTGAAGGATCGCGTTTTCATGGGTTACGCCATGGCGCAGGGACTGGTGACTGCTGCTATGTTTGCCTACATCGCCGGATCGCCCTTTGTCTTTCAAAAAATATTTGAAGTGTCTCCACAAACGTTTAGTCTGATTTTCGCGTTGAATGGTGTAGGCATTATTATTGCGAGTCAAATCACGGGGAAGCTTGCAGGTAAAGTGAAAGAAACTTCCTTGTTTATTGCTGGGATTACCATTGCGGGAGTCGGAGGAATCCTCCTTCTGGCAATGATTCTCCTACAAGCTGGTCTTATTGCTGTTCTCGTTCCCCTTTTCTTTGTCGTATCCAGTGTAGGGATTGTCGGCGCAACAGGCTTTTCCCTCGCCATGCAAAATCAAAGCAAGGCGGCCGGAAGCGCATCTGCTCTCCAGGGGCTACTTTCCTTCATTAGCGGCGGTATTGTCGCTCCACTTGTGGGAATCAGCGGCGAACATACCGCAGTACCAATGGGGATCATCATTGCGCTTTCTACAATCGGTGCCATTGTCTGCTACGTAGTCATGGTTCGGCGGAGTTCTTCAGCGTCCTGATCAATTCCTCACTTGCAAACATACGTTCCGTGCATTACAATCACATTATAGGCAAGAATAGTAAGTGGGTTCTACCAGTTGGTCATATGAAAACCAAGGGAGATGTTGACTGATGGCATTGCGTTTGATTCCTTACATCGTTTTGAATGGTACGGCAAGTGAAGCGATCAGCTTTTACGAGGGTGCGCTAGGTGCGGAAGTGCTGTTCAAGCAAACCTTCGGTGAAATGCCGGAAAATCCCGAGTTCCCATTGCCTCCAGAAGCCAAGAATCGCATCGGACATGCTACTATTCGCGTCGGTGAAACGGAACTGATGTTTTCCGATACCTTCCCAGGACAACCGCATCAGCCTGGTGATCAAGTGACCATTTGCATCTCGACCGATGACAAAGAACAATCTCATAAGATTTTTAATGCCCTACAAGAAGGCGGCCAAGTGCTTATGCCTCTGCAAGAAACGTTCTTCAGCCCAGCATACGGTAATGTGAAGGACAAGTTCGGCATCACGTTCCAAATTTACACGAATAATCATTGCATGGAGTAATGTGAAAGCCCTGTTCGCTTCTACGGCGACAGGGCTTTTTATTGATACACTTTGCGCTTACGGTATTTTCATTAATCGCGCCAGATCATAAAAAAGAACCAGGATCGCATGCATCCTGGCTGTTGGTGTTACTTTGCTTACTGTTGGTTGTTCTCCTGAGACATGAGTGATACAGGGCGTTGCGGAGTGAAAGTGGAGATCGCATGCTTGTATACTAATTGTTGCTTGCCTTCGCTATCAATCACAATCGTGAAATTATCGAATGCTTTAATATACCCGCGCAATTGAAATCCGTTCACAAGGTAAATGGTAACCGCGATGTTTTCTTTCCGCAAATGATTCAAGAACGTATCTTGAATGTTGATCGTCTGTTTCATGTACACTACCCCCTAAAAGGACTTGTATGTTATATATTCGGCAATTGTTGAAACTTTCCTGCCAATATTCGTTTGATAGTTTCCACGTTATTCCTCTGTTCGGCCGAATCGGTCATGTCAAACCATTGAATTTCTTCCATTCGACGGAACCAGGAAAGCTGGCGTTTGGCAAAATGTCGCGTTCGCTGCTGTATGTCGTTCACTGCTTTTTCTAGCGTGATTTCTCCATACAGATAAGGAATGAGCTCCTTGTACCCCAAGCCTTGCATAGAGACCAGTGACGCGTCGTAGCCAGCATCCAAGAGCCCCCTCACTTCCTCAACCAGTCCCGCTTCGATCATGAGTTCAACCCGATGGTTGATTCGTTCATACAGCTTTGCGCGGTCCATCGTGAGACCAATCATCACTAAATCATAGGGTGAATGCTTCGCCCGGAGCTGAAAGTCGGACATCTTGTACCCGCTGCTTTCATAAATCTCCAATGCACGAATCACCCGCTTTACATCATTGGGATGCAAGCGTTCGGCTGTAATCGGATCGACATCGGCTAGTCTGGCGTGCAGTGCTTCCACACCCTCGCTGTCAGCCAATCTTTGCAGACGATCACGGAGCTCGGGGTCTTGAGAAGTGGTGGAAAACTGAAATCGATGGGTAACCGATTCTATGTACAGACCTGTCCCGCCGACGATAAACGGAAGTTTGCCGCGCTGATTGATGTCTGTAATCAACGCTGCGGCACTATCCTGAAACATCGCGACAGAGTATTCTTCGTCTGGATTTTTAATATCAATGAGGTGATGCGGTATGCGCGCAAGCTCCTCCGGTTCTGCTTTTGCGGTGCCAATATCCATTCCACGGTATACTTGCATGGAATCTCCAGAAATGATCTCACCGTCGAACTGTTCGGCCAGCTCCAAACTAAGCTGAGTCTTTCCGACCGATGTTGGGCCAATAATCACGACTAACCTTTCCCTTTGTTGCAAGGTCACTCCCCTCCACCTATCTCTTTGTAGCTGTACACGACCTGCTGGCCGCGGGAGCGAAACGGTGTAAAACCAAAGCGCTCGTACATCCTACCTTCTTTTCCTTCTTTCATTACCACACGTTTTCTCGCAACTCGCTGCGCTTCCAAAACAGCCTCCTCGGATAGAGCATCTGGATTGGCGAGCTCCCGGACTCCAGCGATCCCCGACGAGCTTTGTACAGTTATCTCGAACATGGGATCGAAATAAACGACGTCGAAGGAACGTGCAGGCAGTCCTCTCAATACTTCTAGATGGTTACCACATCGCACCTCAATACGACGCATGGCTTGCTCCAATTCTTCCGCATCGGATGACCAGTGCCGCAGTCCATCTTCTACCAAGATGGCTAACAATCGCTCAGATTCAATGCCAACGACTTTCCCATTTACGCCAGTCGCGTGGGAAAATACAATAGCATCAGCACCCAAACCCAAGGTTGCGTCCAGCACTTCATCCCCTGGATGAATTTGGCAAGCAACAAGCATAGTATCAGTATCGCCGCGCATGAGCCGCTTTATACGAAAAGCAGATGTATTCGGATGAAAAAAGAATGGTTTTTTCCCCGGCACTTCCAGACGTGCTCCGAGAGCGGAAACCACCAATACTTCTTCTACCCCATATCGCTTGCGCATTTGACCCAATGAAAAATCGCGTCGATTCACAACCTGTAGCCCCAAAGTACTAGCCAATTCAGCTGCGTGACGCAAGGTTTCTTCACCAGGCTCAAGTCCTGTCGTAACAATCACGCCTTTGTTCCCTTCCTTACGTCTTCGCCCTTTTTGACAAGAACTGCTGTTCTAGAAAAACGACTCGACGGTTTTTACATAAACGGTAACGATCATATTATTGTAAGCAGGATTAATTTGCCGGTCAAATAGAATCTGAACCAAACTTTTTTCCTCTTCACTATGACAATCTTACCATTTTTTATGAAAGCGCGTCGGACTGGAGTATGATTTTCTAATCCATCAGTTTCACCCATGTAAAAAGACCCACGAATGAAAAAGCTATCTCCACTCCTCAACTGCAAGGTTCGCCTGTTTGATCCAGTCCAGCCTGCGGTTATTTACCAGACCGAGATTGTAATAAACAATCGATTGAGCGCCTGCGTCCACTGCTGTTTTCACCCTGGCTGCCAACTCGACTGCTGACTGGATTTGACTATGATGCAGGGAAAAAGCCGCTCCCAACGCAGCTTCTGGCGCTACAAGCTTGATCGCATGAAACGTATATGCCACATCATCGATACTGTCTCCATAGGCGAGCGGAACGACACGATCGAGAGTAGCCGCTGCTTTTCGCAACGAAACCCCTTCCCAATAGGACTGATTCACAAAAAAAGGGGTCGAGGACGGAAAGCCATCCAACGCAGTCCCCATACTTAGCGCGATTTCCTTCAAGCCCCTCCATAGCCCTTCTACCACTTCCAGACGAGATTGCTGATAGTGATACAATTCTGGGTATTCTAGAAGTAAAAAGGCAACTTCTCTCGCTTCAGCGGATACTAGCGAGAGAGAATCGGCATCCACCATCTGACTGACTAGCCTCGATACAAGCTGTCGGACTGCTCCGACATCGATTCGCTTCGATTCGGCACGCTCCGTACATGCCCCGCAAAAACAGAGCGAGAGTAACCATTGCAGCGATTCTCCTAACGGCAAGAGGCATACTTCATGATGCTCGCCATGCTTCATCGGCAAAAAGGCAGTCGCTTCCATCAAGATCCGCTCTGGCTTGACCTGCTCCAGTGTATCGGTAAACAGCGCCTTGGCGTAGTGCTGAACCTCAAGCTGCGATGGACATAAAGCGTATGTGTATGTATCCCCCCAAATGTTTTGCACACAAAGATCTGGATGAGCAAAACCAAGCGTAGAATTGTGGAGGCCAACCCACCATGTATGAAACCCCATCCCTGCCTGCTCACAAGCCTCTTTCATTTGGGCAAGAATGCCTGCTTGTGCGATTTGCTCATGTACAGTCGGGCGCAAACGGTTGTATTTCGACCATTCAGGTGTAAAAGATATTCCTGAGAATGGTAGCCTGCGAAACGTTTTGCTTCGCGGGTGAAAAAATCTCCCCTGATGATAGCTACTATTGACCACCGCTGTATTGCATTTGGCATCTTGCAAAGTTTTCAGTACAGCTTCAATACCACTCTCGGCTATATCCCATGGATAGATAAACATCCCGGTTTGGCGTGACGAACTCATTTCGTTTCACCTCGTTTTTGCAAGTAATCATAAGTCAGTGTTTGCCTAAAATCAATCCTGATTTTCGAATTTTCCGAATGAACTAAAGGAGGCAGAATAATCGCCTAGTCCGTTTTTTATTAAAAAAGATAAAGCACCACTTGGGTGCTTTTCATGGAGCCCATATATTTTATCAAGTCGATAAGTAAACCGCATACATATGTAGCGAATCAAAATCTTTAGAGGCATGTGCATGAACTTTATAGTAAACTGTCGCCCCCTTATCAAATCTTTCGCCACCTGCCGATGCAGCGTCAATTTCACCAGGCCCTAAATCACCAGCAGTACCAGACATAATATACTCGCCATTAGGTCCAACAGCTATCCAATCATAGTCAAGTTAATACCAGCAGGGGATTGAAGTTCGAATACCCAATTCGATTTCTCTGAGTCATTTCTAAACATATACACTTGCAAAAGTGGCTTGCGAACCGAAAGTTAAAGCAGAAACAATTACATTCAAAGTCAAAAGCGCGATCTGTCGCCGCCAGCAAAACTGTCGATTCTTTGCCTACTCCATTCTGAAAATAGATAAAGCCGACATCCCTTCATTCAGAAATGTCAGCTAAAGTTTCGCCGTAGATGATACAGGTGGTAGAGGTAGACTAAATGTATAAGTAAAATCCATTCTTTTTCCCCGAATTAGCGCTGTTCTTCATCGGGTCCTTTTAAAACAACATACCATTGACCGGAAGTTTTTTTCATTGTAAAAGTTTTCTCTCGTTCTGATTTTTTGAATTTAAGGAGTACTTTTACTTCAGCTAAGGAGTCTTTGTCATTTGCTGATCCTATTAATTTATAATCGATTAGTTGTGTTCTTTGTGCTGATCGAATAAAGTCTCCCCTATCCGGAAAATAGCTATTTTTATCCTTATAGACTAAATCGTATGATTCTTCTCCCTGCTTATTAATGACTAAAGATAAATATCGATCAAGTGTTTTTTCCGGTGTATCGTACCAAAAAGTATAGGTACTGATACACGCAATTACAAGTGCAATTAGAAAAACAAGTAGTATTGACTTTTTTTCTTTAAATTTCAAAAAATACATATAACCATCCTTTCCGGTATATTGAAAATATCGTAACATATTACATATAGAAGAAAGCTCCTCGATGCTATTTTTTCATATTAAGCTATTCGACAGGTTATTTAGAAAGCCTGTAACATTGTAGCAACAGGTTTCCTAATCAAACAATTTATACCAATTTCCATTGGATCGTGGGATTCAATGCAATCGCTTTATCGATTTCTTTCCTCAGACGCTCTACCTCTTTGAACATCCAATGATCATCTTTAATCTCTTCTTCTACTTTTTGCACCACTTTTAGGGCAGATTCGATCTTAGCAACGTGGAGGTTGTGGAAACTACAGATCGATTGTTTTGTTTAACTTGGTTCATTTCTAAAGCTGCTTCCAACTGAGTTAACTTTCGTTAGCAGACAGCATTGAAGGCGTGATGTATGTTAAAGGTGCCCATTGTAAAAACTCTCTTATCCGTTGATGGAACGCCGTGTGCGATGAAAGTCGCCCGCACGGTGTAGGCTCGAACGAAACCCTTCACAAAGAGTAGGGAATAAGTCGAGAATAGCGATACGAAACCAATTAATGATGTTGTAATTTCTGGGTCTGGTTGGCATGTGTCTCATGGTAGATTTGTTGATTTTTACTACACCGCCCCACAGGACGCCGCATCTGAGAAAGTCTTACTGTCTACAGATAATGGAGAAACTTGGGAGGAAGCTTACCTACCATTAGGGATTAAATCCGGCTCCGCTAATGGGAGACCCATGCATTCTGTACGTGCTGCTCAGTTAGAGGCAGGAAAAACCTATCTGTTTAAGGTTGTCATTACAGGTGGTAAGAACGAAGGCGAATCAAATGTTATTACTCAAAAAGTAATGTAATCCATCAACAGCCCTCGGAGATAGTCCGGGGGTTATTTTATCGCTTGGACTACGTTTGTACAAATCGTGTGTTCTGTCACTAACAATCCCCGTTTTTCGTAGTTCCTATCGAAAGGAGCACGGATATGACAATCACATTGATCCTTCTTGTTGCATGGATTCTTATCTTGAATGCAAAGTCTCTCAAAGCTAGATGGTTATACGTATTGATTATTACTGTTGTTTTTTTCCTTTCACTAAACCTTTGGTATATTGACGAAGATTGGACTGGGTATTAGTTCAGTGCTTAATATAATTACCGGTGTTAAGTGACTGCTTTTCGTACACCTTTGCAAATTGCTTACACTCGGTTTCTCCTTCTACATTGATTGATTGCATAGTAACTATGAGTACCAGCACCATCATAAAATTCCCATACCTCTGTTTCGTCGTTATAAAAAAACCAACCTATCCCACTTACCTTTTCAAAAGCAACTTCCAAGCATGGCAATGTTACAGTTCAGCGAATCCTGACAATCCGGGTTTGCTGCCAAGGCTTCAATGTAGATTGAGCCGTCGCCCATTTCGCCTGTTCAGGATGCGGAAGCTTTCTTCTTCCCCCATCCTCTTGATGTTGAATAGGATGAACTCAAATGCCTGTTTCGCCTGCTTCAAAGCGTGGGCCGTGATGTAGATAGTCGCCCCTGATCTTCGACTAAGCAACGCAAGCGCCCAAGCAAGAGCAGCAACGAGCCGAGTCTTACCGTTTTTCCGAGGAATAAAAATAAACGCCTCTTTGTATCGACGTTCCTCAGTGCCTGCTTTGAAAAATCCAAGCAGGTTGTAAATGATAAATTTTTGCCACGGTTCAAGGAGAAACGGCTTCCCACGTAATGGCGTACCGTCCAGTGCTTCACCCTTATCATGAACAAAGGTTCGCTCGATAATGCCGATAACGAACTCCGCATCCTTCATGCGAAAATCATACTCCGTTTTTTTAAAATCTCTAAGGAATCGTCGACACGCTTGAACTAACTCTCTGCCAGCGATCTTCCTACCCTCGACGATGCTCTTGGCGTACTCCATTACAACGTCAAGGTTCTTTGCCTCACTCAAGACCACTTAGCGCCGCAGCCAGTGCGGACGTCTTTTTCTTCTCAATCTTGATTCCGTCGATGGTTTTCGGATTCAAGCACAAGCGATCCGTGTACGCCAGGATATCTTTTCGGAGGGATTCGAGTGTGGCGACGATAGGCGCTTTTTTCGTACTCCCATCCGTTGTTGAAACTTCGATTTTATAATCACTTTCCAAGAAACGTTCGTTTAGAATCGCATGTTGTTCTACTAATTCGGCATAGATTTCGATGATCCGATCGTATTCTTTTTTGTACGTTCCCAAGTTTTTCATATCACGAATGGTCGTGCGTTTCACCGCCGCTTTCGTCACTTTAGCCACCGCCATCACCTCCCGAAAAAATTTTCCCCAGAACTCGCGTTATTGGAAACGGCTGGCCGAGTCGGTCTACAGAAATGCATATCTGAGCAATAATTGAGCTTCGTCTATGATCACCTTTTCGTAATGCCCATGCTCCAACGCATCCGGTGTGATCACTGTTACATTCGTAAACCCTAATTGTTTAGCAGTCCCTTCAAGGTAACGTTTCATCATGATGTTGTGCGCCAAGATAGGAATGCCTGTCTTGCTTGCCTCTTCAAGTAACCTCGTTGTTTTCCCACTCTTCCGTTCCCCTACATAAACAGTTGGAAAGAACTCTTTATTGTGCACTCCTAGCCCTCCGTTCCGCCTCAAACTTATCACGCACTCTTTCCTGCCAAGCTCGTCCTAATGCTGTTAGCTCGTGAGTCACCCTCTCATGCATAGCGTTGTGTTGCTTGTCGCTGAGAGAAATAAGGTTCCAGTCTACGAATGCTAGTTCAGGGTAAAACTCCAACGGGTAAATATGATGCACAGTAGTAGCTGGTTCAGTCTTACCGTACCGCTTACTCTCCTGACACATGTATTTATCTCTTCGTAAGATAGCTTCCCGCTTCCGCTTCCAACGCCGTGACTTGTATAACGTTTGGCTCAATGCTCTTCCTCCTTTCAACTTAATCGGAGCAAAACAAAAACCGCCCGGTTAATTACCCGAGCGGCTAGTCATTTTTCGTACACTTAGTATAGAGTAATTATTGATTGGCTTGCAAAAACCGTCAAAAGCGTCAGATATGTCAGATATGTAAACTGTGAACGCTCGCCAAAATGTTGACCACTTTGCTCAACATAAAGTTACCCACTTGAAAGATTGAACACACACCATCATTTCCACACCTATTTGAAAACGTTTTTTCTGAGCAGAGGATCATCAAGGGCTTGAGTAGCCAAGGGGTCTACCCTTTATCCTTGATGATGCTCTGCTCAGAAAATAAAATGTTACTTTGTGTGGAATGAAGCATCGTAGGTGGTCAACTCGAAGATGAGCGTTTACCCCAAAAATGGTCAACTTTTTGATTAGCGTTTACACACGGAGTTTATTGATCATGCCGTCTTCCTCTTCGGCACTCGGGAAGTTGGCTTCACCTTTGGACCAAGCACTGCCATGAAATACAGAATGCTGGTTACTTTCCGCTGCATACAAAAAAAGGCTCATTCCTCCTCATCGTTCAAGTTAGAATAAAGCCTTCGATAGTTTATCCAGCATGTTTGTCAAAGTGTTAAGAATGGGTTTTCTGGTTTTACAATCCTACGTTTCCAAATCTGTTTTATGGCAGTCGATAGCTCTAACGAACTCTATTCCAGGTTCATTGCTCTAATAGTCTATCTATCCTCTTTTGTTTTTAAATTGATTAATACCTGAAAATCGTTGTTTGGACAAAAAACCCCTGGATGCTTACCACTGTCAACCCCAAAGAATTGTAGTAATTCTCCACATTTAGGGCAAAAAACATTCTCTCCATTTGCAGCTTTATCACATATGGATTGAATTTCACGCATTTCTTTTAAAAAGTCAGCATTATTCAAGTTCCCACTCCTTATCTATATGGAAGTTCAGAGTACAACCGCTTTACTTTTTTAATAATGTTACGTATGTCACCAAAAGAAAGCTCATTATTTAGATGCTTAGCTTCTCTCATATGTGCAACCACTTCCTCTCGTTGAGTATATACTGTTGAGTTAATCTTGTTATGAGTTGTTTCATGTATAATTTTTTGAGCAGTTTTCTGGACAGATTGTGTATTACTCACATAAATAACTGCTTTATCAGGTCCATATGCTATACCATACACCCCTGGCTTTTTACTATAGTCCAATAAAACCCTAACATTATTATTTTGGATATAATCTAAAGTTTCCTTTCCAACTTCTGATTTTCTAAGCTCACGATATAAATGCTTTGGAGCAATTCTTTGACCATTTAGAGCAAAATCATTAATAAACAAATCACTTGGTCTCCTAGAATAACGTGTCCCCTTCTTCCCCTTCCTTGCCGCATCCAATAAATTCTTAATTCTTTTACTTCCCCCCAGCGTAAGTACACCCAAGGCAAGCCCACCGATTGCAATTCCATCCGCAAGCTCGACTTTACCATCCCGCAACGTATCCAAGTCTTCTTGCATTGGCTCGATATATCCTTCCCTTACAAACGCTCCAACACCCTTCGGCAAATCATTTGCTGCTTTCTCCAAAGCGCCTGGCAACTCACTTGCCGCTTTTTGCATTGCAGCAGGAACGTCTCCCAGCATCGAGATTCCTTTGACGAGACTATCCAACATGCTTGGTTTTTCCTGTGGCTTTTCGCAAGCTGGTCCTTGTCCAAAGCCGGAAGCTGACGGCCCACTATTTGCTGACGACTGATTTCCAATCGTCACACCACCCAAATCCTGCCCGTCATCTTCAATCTTGATCAGCCCACAATAGAAACACATATTTGTTGATTTGTTCAGCAATGCCGGATGGCCACCCACTATTTTGTCCGCTTTCCCATCGATCCATGGCATTGTCGTCAGAGGTGTGCACGGCATCGGTGTAAGTACACCGTTATTCGCTGCTGTGGCAGAGGCGACTGTCGGATTCTTTAAGCTGCTACACTTTCCAAATGGCAGGATATTAACGTTAGGAACGAAATCCATGATATTCATTTGCGGCTTTCCTTTTACAAAAACACCATGGCTGAACGGCATTTTCAGCCGACTCTGTTTACTTCCGCTGCTGCAAGATAAAATGGCGCCTACAACCACGTAGCTCTTGCGTTCAGCACTTGACTGCTGGATATTGATACCTTCAATATTGGGCAAACAGTCTCCTCCTCTCTGTAAAGGTTTCTATACAGATGGGAGATTCTCATGTTGATCGATACGCCTGATATCCAATCTATATATAAAAAGGAAATAATGCCCACGTGATGAAGTATCGGATGTGGAACAGCCATCTACAATAGATATAAAGACACAAATATCCAAATACACTTATAGATATTTAGAACTACCAAAAAAAGCCACCCGGTTATTTACCCGAGTGGCTTATTCATCATGCGTACACTTAGTATAGAACGATTTTTGATTTGCTTGCAAAAACCTTCAATAACGTCAGATATGTCAACCTCTCAGGAGCCTAACAATTCGTCACTGTATAGCTCCCTTGCCATTCGTTTAACGATGTCCCGCTTGATCTCGTTTAATCGTTGGCGGGATACGTCTACGTGTCTGGCAATGCTGTTCATACGCATTCCGTCCATCATACATTCAAGGACTGTTCTGTATTTGTCATCCTCAAGGTTTAATGCAAACTCGTTTATCTTCCGCACTTTGTTTTCAAGGTTTTTCATTCGTTGGATTTGCTTTTCGTACCGCTCTTCCGAAATGGTTAGAGTAGAGAGGCGCAAGCCTTTCCCGCTTGGCATACCTGCAGCGTCCCCATAGGTAGCGACCAATTTCTGCTGGATCGCCGGATTAGAAATAATTGCCTTATCAATTTCCTTCCTAAGACGCTCTACCTCTTTGACCATCCAATTAAATCCCTTGATTTCTTCCTCGACTTTCGTGACTACTTCAAGAGCTGGCTCAAGATTAATAAAGGCGAGCTGCCCGCTCCGATCCATTAATGCTTGATTCTCTATGATGTAATTGTCCCAATCCGGGCAGGTTTCGATTTTACCAACGTGGAGGTTATGGACACTACAGATCGATTTCTTGCCCCATTGAGTAGCGGGACATTTTTCGCAAACACGTTCGATCAGCTTATCGTTCACCTACACCGCCTACCCTTTTCTTAATTCTTATTTAACAAATCGTGTGTTGAGTTCCCATAGGCAAGAATTCTAACGGTTGATAGGTCAATATTTTACAAAAATTTGAAATTAAGTTATTATATTTCCATAACTTTCTGTAAAGGAGGTGATACTAATGAAAAAGCTTTTTTCATTTGCCCTAACAGTCGTTATGGTAATGTCAGTCTCTACTGCTGTATTTGCATACAGTGAGCCCAATTGTGGGGGTGGTGGCAGCGGTTGGGGTGGTGGTGGTGGCGGTACCAAAAAACCCCTTGCCCTTTGTGAACCCAAATAATTTGAGTAAGCCTCCTTTTGGGGGCTTTATTCAATTTCTCTTATGTTAAATAGCTGTCCCTTTCACCTGCAATAACGCCAATCATAGTTGTGATGAAGATGGTACCAAAGATATTTGGTACTTTTTGTTTTTTCATTCAGTATTACAATAAGTTTAACAACATGCAGCCAGGAGGTAACATATGCAAATCTTCATCTATATTTGCTTGGGAGTCACTTTACTATTTGCTATTGCATCCATACTATTAAGAAAAATTTTTCCAGAAAAGAATGGAAAGTACCTTGGTATAGGTTTTGCTGGATTACTTATAATAAGCATTGTAATTATAATCATCAGCTTTTTTGTTGGTGGTTGGAGTGGTATGGGATACGGAGTCATAGGTATCTCCATTTTCATAGGTACATTATTAGGTGGTGTTTTGAATATAGTGACAAAACACTTTTTCCATAGATGATACTATTAATAGAGGAAATTTAGGATGGCAAACTGCTATCCTTTTTTCTTTTGTACCCCTTGAACCATTAACAGCAGTAATGTTAAGTTAAATAATCGAACGATACTCCCGTTTGATGTCCTTTAGACAGAGTTGTAAGAGTAAGAGACCTTTCTTACTTTTTCCGATCAATTGGAATCCTGCCTTTTTAAAACAAAAGCCGGGATGCTTCGAAGCAACTTTTTCAGCATCTACATAAGTAATTATTCCGTCTTTTGGCGGTAGTCCCCATTGTTTTAGTGTTGCTCTGATCGCCCAACGGACCATATCCGAAATTAGGTAGTCAGACTCATTGCGAAGAGACATTTTGCTTATTCGCTTCCTCCATCCACGACTCTTTCAAGTCGTCTAGAAGAGTCAACGGAAAACGCGGATGTTTTGTCGCCATTTACTTCTCCTCATTCACTTAATGCTTTCATAACATCATAAGCAAAGAAGGAATTAAGTGCATCGTATAGTTCATCACTGATTTGGTCTGTGGTTTCAAAGTCTACTCCTGATACCTGCTCAGAGCCGAATTCAGTTGCTCTATACTCCTGCGAGTATTCTTCGCCATTCACGTTTACTGTGACTTTGTAGCCTTCTTTTGTAATTTCAACGATTACTTTATCCATGAGACTCCCTCCTCATTTAACAAATCGTGTGTTGTGTAAAATTTTTGTAAAATTTTGTATTCACTTCAAGGAATAATCATTTTAATGTATATATTGTTTGAAACATAAATCTGGGATTCGAGAGGTACTTTATATGACTCGCTCATTAAAATTGATATTATTAGGTTTCATCACAGGTCTATTAATTTGCGTTGCTTTTCCAGTCCTTCAAAAGGAAGCGGCCCTGATGGGATTATGGATGATTCTGTGGAGTCGTATTAGTTTACGAAAAGGCTCTGTTTATGGAATCTGGAAGCTTTTAACCTACATAACAGTAGTGATTGGCTGGATACTCTTGCTCTTCGGCATATTTCTGACAGCCTTAGAGTACATTTTCTAAATTACCGTTGTGTTAAGATGCCTTTATATATCCCAGTTCAATTGCAAACTTCTAAATGGCTTCCATGTCTTCTGAGGGATAACCCCAATGCGGGCAATACAGGCCACCATAGCCGTTATTGTGATTCGCATTATCATCACCGTTAATGAAGTCTTTGAAATCGTTCACTAGTCCCCACAATGTTCCACCATGAGAAAATCCTCGGTCGTTACTCATGTGCCCATTATTGATCGATGGGACCCGATTGGGTTAGTTAGTATAGATCCCGAACACGATCATTACCGATTTGAAATAAATGAGATTATTAACCTTCTTCAATCTAACTACAGCACCCCTGAAGAGTTGGCCAAACATGTAGAAAGCATTTTCATCGAATACTTCGACGACGAAATTTATAATCGTCCGTTCGCTGAATATCTGAATGTCGCTCGCATTCTAGAAATAATAAAACAATTCTTGCAAGGTATACCTTATCAAAAAGTAGTTACGATTTACTTGAAAAAGAGGCTAACTGTTTTGCAAGAACACTATTAGCACCTACAAGTGTTTTAAGCAAACTAAGAACATTCGGAGCACGTGATTTAACCGAATGGTGTGATGTTTCTTTCAAAGCTGCCATTAATATTCTTAAGTTTTTTAATAAACGAAAGGAAATGGGGATTTTTGCGAGCCAGTCCAGTTGATGAATATGGACGAGCTTTGACATGTCCAAGATGCTCAAATGAACAAATAACTAATGGAACATTTTGCAAAGTATGTGGTGTAGAAGTAATTAATAAATGTACCTATAAATACTACGGTAATAAATGAATGTGGGACTATCTCATAAGGTAATGCTCGTTATTGCATTGAATGCGGTCATAAAACTACATTTTTCGCGAAGGAGTTGCTTAAACCTTGGAATGTTGAGCAAAACGAAATAACCAGTAAAAATGATTCATTTGATCCATTTGCTTCACTGCAAAAAACTATAAAAATAAAAGACGATGACACACCTTTTTTAAAAAATTCGACAGTGGGAGGAAAATGAATGAAAGGACATTTCAGAAAACGAGGGGCTAATTGGTCTTTTAGATCGATATTGGTCCAGATCCTTTAACGGGTAAAAGAAGACAAAAAACCGTAAGTGGCTTTAAGACGAAGAAAGAAGCTGAAAAATCGTGTGCAGAATTAATTACTCAAATCGAAAATGGAGAATATGTGAATGAGAGCAAAATTACATTTGGTGAATTTATCTTAGACTGGCTTCACACTGTTGCCAAGCCCACACTAAGAGTTACAACACAGGCTGGATATAGAAGTGCTATCCACTCAAGACTCATCCCGGCTTTCGGTACATATAAAATGGCTGATATCAAACCTGTACAAATCATGCGTTACTACTCGTCACTATTGGACGAAAAAGTTTCAGAAGAGTATGTACAATATCTTCATAGTATCCTAAAAAACTTTTTAAATGGGGTCTGATTAAAAATAATAGTATGCAAAATGTAGATCAACCTAAGCGTAAGCGTAAAGAAATGAAGGTTTGGAACATAGAGGAAGCAAATCGTTTTCTTGCAATATACACTGGAATGAGGAGAGGTGAAATACTTGCTCTAAAATGGAAAGACTGCATGCTAGATGAGGGGAAAATAAGTGTAAATAAGACATTATCTTATGTCGCTGGGCAGGGGATCGTTATCCAGGAGAAGAAATTCACTTATCGAAGAGTTAATACGACACAGATCAATTCAACAAGAGGATAGACGACTATTTGGAGATGGCTATCTTGATCAAGACTTCATCATAGCAAAAAATGATGGAGAACCTCTTAAAAGGCACACTCACGCTACCCTCATGCTAAAAATTGGGGAGCACCCCAAAATCGTTTCTAAACGTTTGGGGCACTCCAGTATTCAAATGACGTTGAATGTTTATAGCCAAGTAACTTTTGACATGCAAAAAGAATCGGCATTATTCTTGTTTTTTACTACTCCGAAAATAATGTCGTCCCCATACATGTTTACATCACACGCTTAAACATTTTTTCCAAGTCATAACCAGTAAAATGAATCACAATCGGCCTGCCGTGTGGGCACGTATACGGACTGCTCGTATTACGCAGCTGGTTTAGCAAGCTTTCCATCTCTGCATGCTTCAGGAAGCGATTCGCTTTAATCGATGCTTTGCAGGACATCATGATGGCAGCTTTTTCGCGCATCAGTACGACATTGGCTTGGGCGTTTTCTCCCGTTTCCAGTACAAACTGAATGAGCTCCTCAATGACCTCCAGCTCAGCTCCTTCTGGGAACCAATGTGGATGAGCCCGAACGATAAAGGTTCGTCCACCGAACGCCTCGATTTCCAAACCAAACGATTGCAAAAGCGACAATCGCCTCTCCAGTTTGCTTGCCTCGGCAGCCGTATATTCCACTGTATGAGGAAACAGCATGATCTGGCTGGAAATGTCCTCTTCCGCAAGCTTGTCCATGAAATACTCGTAAAAAATCCGCTCCTGCGCGGCATGTTGATCAATTAAATACATGCCTTCGTCATTTTGCGCGACGATGTAGGTGCCATGGACTTGACCAACTGGGTACATAACGGGAACAGGCGAATCCGTTTCATTGGCATTGTTGGTGTCCAGGAGTGGCGGTGTTTGTTCGGTACCTGCTGCGGCTGAATTGTCCTCGCTGCTGATTTCATTTAATGAATGCACAGGAGTTGGTGCTGGAATCTTAGCCCCGTAAGGTTGGAGAGCTTCCGTCGTGTCCGTTCGATCTAACAAAGTCGCCTGCACGATTTCTTGTGGGATAGCCTCTACTTTTGTAGCCTCCAGCTTTTCATAGTTGGCTGCAGACTCCTTCACCGTGCCGTTCTCAAAAGATGGAGCGATAGGCGTCACTAGATCCACTTGCTTGCTTGTCGTTTCCTGCTTGGCCATCCATTCCTGGAGTCGGGGACTCGCAGCTAATAACGACGATTGCGGAGTATCAGGCTTGGTGATTTGCAGGTCAAACTGCGGTTGAACGACCTGGGTGACGACCTTCGCTTTTTGTTGCGTAGCCATGGGTCTGACAAGCCCCAAGCCTTGTCGCAATGTTTCTTTTACCGATTGTTCTATTGCACTGCACAATTCATCTTCTTTACTGAATCTCGCCTCTAGTTTAGCGGGATGTACGTTCACATCGACCAGTGACGGATCCATCTCGATCTGCAAAGCCACAATCGGATAACGGCCGATAGGTAACAATGTATGATAACCGCGCATAATCGCATTGTTGATGGAATAGCTGCGCACGTACCGACCGTTTACCAGTGTCGAAAGGTAAGAGCGATTCGCCCTTGTCACTTCCGTCTTCGAAAGGAAACCAGACCACTTATAGTCGAGGGTCTCCCCTGCAATTGGAAGCAACAGCTTCGCTACTTGCACACCGTAGATAGCCGCCATGACGTGCAACAGCTTTCCGTCGCCAGACGTTTGCAAGAGTGTCTTGCTATTATGAGTCAGCAGGAAGGAGACCGACGGATGTGTGAGTGCAAGCCGATTCACATAATCGGAAATATGTCCGACCTCCGTGGCGATCGACTTCATGTATTTCAAACGAGCAGGTGTGTTGAAAAACAAACTGCGTACGCAAACTTCCGTCCCTTTTACAGCGGCTTTATCGGAAATCGTTCCGAGCTGCCCACCTTCAATCAAGAGATGAGTGCCAACCTCACTACTAGACGTACTGCTCGTCAACTCCATGCGCGAGACTGCCGCAATACTCGGCAGGGCCTCTCCACGAAAGCCCAGTGTACGAATGCGGAACAAATCACGAGCGTTGCTGATTTTACTGGTAGCATGGCGCTCAAAAGCCAGCTGACAATCTTCCCGATCCATCCCTTTCCCATTGTCAACGATCCGAATCATCTCCAGGCCGCCTTCTTCAACGTGGATCTCGATTGTCGTTGCACTGGCATCAATTGCATTTTCGACCAGCTCTTTGACAACCGAAGCCGGTCTTTCCACTACTTCCCCTGCAGCAATCATATTGGCGAGATGCTCATCTAACACTTGAATGCTCCCCATGAGTGCCTCCCCTCCTGACCAACCCTATCGCTTTTTCAATTGCTGTTTCCATGCGTACAGTTTCATCATGGCGTCCATTGGCGTCGTTGAATTCAAATCCAGCTCGCGCAGTTCAGCCATAATCGCATCTTCCTCCGCCGACGCAAACTGTATCGGTTCTTCACGCACCGCAGCAACTGGTGCCGTCCATACCGATTCGAGCGACATTTGCACGTCACTCGCTGCATTTCCATTCCCTGCACTTCCATTCGCTTCAAGCCCAGTTAAGATACTGCGCGCCCGCTCAATGACCCAGGTCGGCATTTCAGCCAGCTCTGCGACATGAATTCCATAACTTTTATCTGCTCGTCCTTCTTCAATTTTGTGAAGGAACAAAAGCTTCCCTTCCCGTTCTTCGCATCGAGCGTTGACGTTCACGACACCACTCAACGTCTCCGCTAACCCGGTCAACTCGTGGTAATGCGTCGAGAAGAGTGTTTTGGCACCAATTTTTTGGCAAATGTACTCAATGACTGCCTGTGCAAGCGCCATTCCATCGTACGTCGAAGTTCCGCGACCAATTTCATCGAGCAGGATCAAGCTCTTCGCTGTCGCTTTTTGCAGGGCGTGTCTCGTCTCCAGCATTTCCACCATAAACGTACTGTGCCCGCCTACCAAGTCATCGGCTGCCCCAATTCGAGTAAAAATCTGATCGACAATCGACAGCTTGGCCTGTTTAGCAGGAACAAAGCAACCGATTTGTGCCATCACTGTGATCAAGGCAATCTGTCTCATGTACGTACTCTTACCCGCCATATTCGGACCCGTAATGAGTAAAACTTGACGATTGGTCTGATCCATCTCCACGTCATTAGCCACATATTTTTCGCGCTCCAGAACGGCTTCTACTACTGGATGACGCCCTTCTGTAATGACGTATTCGCCGCTTTCCACAAGCTCAGGGCGGATAAAACCGCGCTCGTCACTTACCGTAGCAAACGCCTGGAGAACGTCCACAGATGCAATGCGCTCTGCAAGATTCTGCAATCTTGGTATATGCTTCGCGACTTCACTTCTTACAGCCACGAACAGTTGGTATTCCAACTCAATCATCTTTTCTTCCGCTTCCAGAATGAGCGCTTCGCGTTCCTTCAACTCTGGCGTGATATATCGCTCTGCATTGGCCAAAGTTTGCTTGCGCTCATACCGTCCAGCCGGGACATTGGCGATGTTGGATTTCGATATTTCGATGTAATAGCCGAACACTTTATTAAAGCCAACTTTAAGTGAACGAATCCCTGTTGCTTCCCGTTCTCCCTGCTCCAGTTGGGCTATCCACGTCTTCCCTTCGCGACTTGCCGTATGGAGCTTGTCCAGGTACTCATCGTATCCTGTCCGAATCATTCCGCCTTCACGAACCGATATCGGGGGATCATCCACGAGTGCATGAGCCAAATAGTTGACGATATCCGTACACTCATCCATCCCTTGTGCCAGTTCCATCAATACCGGCGTATTCGTTTGGCTCATATATTGCTTCAGCTCTGGAACAGCTTCCAAGGACATCCGCAGTTGAATGAGGTCGCGAGCGTTCGCATTCCCGTAGGAAATACGACCCGCGAGACGCTCCAAATCATAGACACGGTCCAGGCAAGTCCGCAAATCGGATCGAAGCAGCATGTCACCCTTCAAGGCTTCCACAGCGCTCAGACGTGCCTCCAACTGATCGCGGCTGAGCAATGGACGCTCAATCCATCTGCGCAAAAGACGACCACCCATTGCCGTTTGAGTTCGATCCAACAGCCACAACAAAGAGCCTTTTTTCGTCTTATCGCGAATGGTCTCTGTCAATTCCAAATTTCGTCTGGAAAATCCGTCCATTTGCAGATACTGCTTTGCATCGTACTGCTTTAACAGACGCATATGGGCAAGGCTACGTTTTTGCGTTGTCCCTATATAGAACAAGAGAGCATTTACAGCCGCCCGCATGGACATGTCCAGCCCTTTTGCCTGCTCCCCGTATTGACTATCCACCGCAAGTGCGTCCAGTTGGTGTGCATCCACGATAGTAGATGGCAGTGCTGTCTTCGGCAAAACAGTGAGGCCAAAAAAGACGAGCTCCTTAGGGCGATATTGCAAGGCTTCATCCAGAACAGCCTCTGCCTGTCCCACTAAAGAGGTAACGTACAACTCGCCTGTACTCATATCACAAGCAGCAACACCCGTTCGCCCTTCTACTTGGGCCAACGCTGCCATGTAATTGTTCTCCTTATCCGTCAGCCATTTGCCTTCCATCATCGTTCCCGGAGTAATGACGCGTGTCACTTCCCGCCGAACGACCCCTTTGGCTTCTTTTGGATCTTCAACTTGCTCACAAACGGCTACTTTATGTCCCTTTTTTAGTAGCTCTGCAATATAGCCATCTGCCGCATGATGTGGAACACCACACATGGGTATGCGCTCAGAACCACCACCCTCACGTCCCGTCAGTGTAATTTCCAGCTCACGGGACGCAAGAGTGGCGTCATCAAAAAACAGTTCATAAAAATCGCCTAAGCGAAAAAATAAGAAAGTATCCGGATAATCTTTTTTGATAGCCAGATACTGTTGAATCATCGGGGTATATTGAGCCATGATTTTCTTCTCCTAGCCTACGAATTCTCGTCGCTATTATATCATGATTATACGGTAATGTTGACCCTGCATCCGATGGCAGTATCCGTTTATGGTAGCTTCCATGTCTTGCGCAGGTCTTCATCCGTTCTCCATGATTGGCTTTCGATTAAAAAAGAAAAGTATCGATCCAAATGAATGCGTGACAGCGTATAGCCTGGTAGCTCCTTTACTTCTTCCCATACTTGGACTACGTACGGCAGGAGCTTTTCTTTTTCGCCCTGGTAGTACGCCTTGATAAGCGGGAGCTTTAGATGAGGCGTCGCTTGTAGCTTCTCGTAATTGGTTGCAACCAAATGGGCCAAATGAAGAATACCTCGAGTGACAAGGGGATCAACGAGCCAACTCGGAAGTGTACGATATTCGAATCCATATTCCTTCTCCCTTACATCCCCCAAAAATCCATAGCGCTCTCTGCGGTTCATACAGCCTGCATCCTCAATCAGAACAAGGGGAAGAGCCAAGTACGCATCCAGCTTTCGTCGAAGAGAAAAAGTAGGTGTGAGCCCGCCAAAATGAATATGCCCGCCGATTGGGTAACCTTGAAACGGCATTCCGCCAGCGAGCCATTCGATAGACGCGTTCCCTATTTTTTGGTATGCGAGTGCCAGATTATCGTATATATGCATAAATAATTGATCAGGGTCCTCCGATGGCGCAGGTCTCAACTCTGCAACTGGGTGTTGATGGAGACCTAATTCTTCCCGGTAGCGTGTCGTATCACATCCAACCGTCCCATGGATGCTCAGGAAGTCAGAAGCAAGTGCCATTTCTCCTGTGGGCTTCCGCAAAGCAAATTCGGGATCAGCCCCCATGCTTTGCAGCTTTTGCGGCTGTTTGCGCATCCGAGCTTCCCACCAATCTCGGGCACGCTGCATATATTCGTCAGCATGGTTGGCTGGCCAATTTGGTTCCACCTCGACGACCTTAAGTCGATGGGGAGAAGCCGCCATGACCGTCACTTGACCCGCATCGGCTCCGGCGGCATACAAACTGCGCGCAGCCAGCACTTGCACCACATGGATCTCTGTCTCAGTGGAAGGCAAGGAGACGGAATGCCACTCGGGTTCCTCTAGGCGATGCAGCAGCCATTGTGATTGCTCCTCGCTCCTGGCGATATTTAGTACATAGTCTTGGTACAGGCAGAGCCTATATGTTCGCCAGCCTGGTCGCGCAGCTTTTCCTGTCGTAACAGGTATTCTCCCCATACGGAGCAACCAGCGCCCGATTTCTGGACGATGCAAATACGCAACGACTTCTTTCGCGTTGGCCGTCATCGGTTGTGTTGCTGGCGTCTCCTGCTTGTTAGCTTGCTGACTCGCCCTTGTGCGTAGAATCATGCCTTCCACACTCCCCGCTTTTCTTTCGTTATCTTATGACTGCGCCCAGAAAAAAGTGTGAATGGTACGCATCCGAAAAAAGAAAAAAGAGGAGATAATTTCTCCTCTTTAATCGAGCTCGTCGAGTAGCGTAGCGGAATCAAAGTCATCAAACTCGTCACTGTTGTCTTCAAAGTCGTCAACCAGATGAAACTCTTTTTCATCACAACTATTGCAGACGACAACGCACACCTTTGTTTCTCCAATGACCTCTACTGCATATTCACTTTCCACTCTGACTGTGATTGTGCCACCACCACTTAACTCCGCTTTTATGCACTTCGGTTGCTCCACGGCGCGTGCGACGATTTCCAAATCGCCTCTGCAGTTTTTGTCGAAGAACGTAAGCGGTACGAGTACGGAGAACTGAACAGTTTCCCGCTTGACTTCGGTTTGCGTGTTATTAGCAAACGAAAACCACAGGTTGACGTCATACATACCAGATACTTCAACGGCATCTCCGACTTTCTCTGCTTGGAAGTTCGTGTTTATAATCCAGCATCCGAGGATCGTCGAAGGAGTTTGCGACGGTATGATGGTGTGGGTGGTAATAGAAAATTTATGGCCTTTGCCGCAGACTGCTTTCGCGATAAGTTCCCGGCACTGTAGATCTTTGTCTATACCCGACATTTCGTTACCTCCTCCATACAACGTTTCTGTACATTTGTATGCAGGGCATTCGACTAGCGTGCAAACAACCACTTTATATTTGGGAAAGTTGTTGGGTATTCATCAAAACAGCGCCGGGAAAGCTTTCCTTCAAGAATTAGGAGCAGCAGCCGCCAGATTTTTTCTTTTCAGGCCCGCCACCCGTCTCTCCTGTCAATGGGTTTCCGCCTGTATCCAAAATAATACGCTCCGAAACGGTGTTCGTGATCACGTTCGTGACCATTTGCAAAAGATCATTCACATCGACCTGCGATTGCTTGAATTCCGTAACAATTGGAATGGCATCCAGTTCCTCATGCAATTGGCTGTACTCATCTTCCACTTTTTTCACCAGTTCCGGCTTGTTGATGGATTCAAACATCACCATTTGCTTTTGCTTCTGCTTCAAGGTATCAATCAAATCTTGCACACGTTCATTGTTCTTGATTTGCAATTCGGCACGTTTGAAGAAATCAACTTCATTCGTACGTGCAATCATCGCTGCAAGCTCGCGAGCTTTATCGAGAATTTCTTTCTGTGTATATGCGTTTGTTTGTTCCATAATGATCTACACCTCAACTTTGGATACGAGTTCACCGTGAAGTGTCCACGTTTTCGCATCTGTAATTTTTATGTGAACATACTGTCCGATCAAGGATTTGTCGCCGGTGAAATGGACCAGCTTATTTGTACGCGTACGACCCGCAAGCACTTCCGCATTCGTCCTCGATTCGCCTTCCACCAGTACCTCGACAACCTGATCCTGTAGTTTTTTGTTCTGCTCCAGTGCGATGCGAGCCAACACTTCATTGAGTCGATATAAGCGCGCTTTTTTCACTTCCATTGGAACGTTGTCTTCCATGACAGCAGCCGGTGTACCTTCACGTGGGGAATAAATGAAGGTATACGCAAATTCATATTTGACCTCTTCCACCATCGAAATCGTATCTTCGAACTGCTCATCGGTTTCCCCTGGGAAGCCAACAATAATATCGGTAGAAAGTGAGACATTCGGGATCGCGTCCTTGATTTTGCGAACGAGCTCCAGATAATGCTCACGCGTATATTTGCGCGCCATCCGCTTGAGTACTTCTGTCGAACCGGATTGGACAGGCAAATGAATTTGCTCCACGAGGTTGCCGCCTTTTGCCAGCACCTCGATCAAATGGTCGTCAAAATCACGCGGATGACTTGTTGTGAAGCGCACACGCGGGATATCAATCTTGCGGACCTCATCCATCAAGTCTCCAAAACCATACTCAATGTCCTCAAAATCTTTCCCATACGCATTGACGTTTTGTCCAAGAAGCATGATTTCCTTAAAACCTTGGCGAGCGAGATCACGCACTTCCGCGATGACATCTTCCGGGCGTCGACTGCGCTCTTTTCCGCGGGTATACGGCACGATACAGTACGTACAGAACTTGTCACAGCCGTACATGATGTTAACCCAGCCCTTGGTGTTTCCTTCGCGGAGCTTCGGCATATTTTCGACGATATCGCCTTCTTTGGACCAAACCTCAATCACCATTTCTTTGCTGAACATCGCATCGCGCATCAGTTCTGGCAGACGGTGAATATTGTGTGTTCCAAAAATCAAGTCGACCTGCTGGTAGCTTTTCAAGATTTTCTTGACGACTTTCTCTTCTTGGGACATACATCCGCAAACACCGAGGATCAGATTTGGATTGTTATTCTTGAGCCGCTTCATATGGCCGAGCTCTCCAAATACTTTATCCTCTGCATTTTCGCGAATCGCACAGGTGTTAAAAAGGATGACATCCGCATCTTCGACAGAATCAGAGGAGGTATAGCCCATTGCCTGCAAAATACCAGAAATTGTCTCCGAATCGTGCTCGTTCATTTGGCAGCCATACGTACGAACGTGATAACGCTTTCCTTTTCCGATGTTCTGCATGTCTTCTGGGATATTAAAATCGTAATGGACTAAAATTTCTTCCTTACCGCGCGTTTTCGCATCTTTCAGAGAAGGGGCCTGGAAGTATTTCGCAAAGTCTTCCGTTTTCTTTGGAGACTTAACGGATTTTAAGTCCACAGTCGCCTCTTTCGTTTCCTTCATCATATATCACCTCAGCTATAATCATCTACATAAGTAACCAATAAAGAATTATATCATTTTGGGTGATACAAAAGCCAATGCTTAATAACCATTATGAGGCAAAATATGTACGAAACGCTTGCATTATATAATCATGGCTTCAATGCTGACAAAACTTTCGTTACAACTAATTTCAGAATCTAGCTTCTCAACTACTAATGAGCACAAACAATCTGGTAGTAGAAAATACGTTACATACTCGTACTTTCCATCAGATACACATTCGCCTTCCAAGGGTACAGTAAATGACTTAGGAGGAAGTGAAAAGCCTTTTCCTTCCGCTTTCATGACAGCTTCTTTACGTGTCCATATTCGATAAAACGCCTGACGCTTGGCATCTGATGTCCATTGACTGTTTACAAATTCGATCTCCTTTTCAACAAAAACCATTCGCATGACATCGGAGGCGTCATGGTCTGTCCGCTCCACGTCAATACCGACTTTATCCCAAGGTGCAATGACGCAAGTAATTACCCCTCTCGTATGCGAAAGATTAAAAAACAGATCCGGCTGAGCCTGTGACGGAATCAAATAGGGCCGACCGTATGCATTTTTAATAAATCGAACCTGTTCCGGTTGCAATCCAAGCCGTACGCCTAACAAATTTTTGAGTAATACTCGACCTAAAAGGAATTCGATCCGCTTTTCCTCCACCCGATACGCTTCATAGGTCTTTCGCTCGTCATCATCCAAATAGTGCAGATTGTGCTGAATTTCTGAAATTGTGATATGATCCGGAATCTGTAGCCAATATAGGTTTAATCCGGTGTTCTTACCATTATTAAATGACCACTTGGGGTGCTTTTCACCATACTCCGATGTACAAACAATCATTTTCTCTCCCTCCCCCTTGTGGTTTACCTTCTATGTTTTCTCATTTGTTATGTCTGTTTTCCTTGCTTTAATAGGTTCAGATTAATCGTGTAAGTTGATTTTTCACGATCTGAGTGATGTCATCTGTATGATCATTTATAAAGAAGTGCCCTCCGTTAAAATAAACGATCTTACAAGAAGACTTCGTATAGGACTTCCACCCTTCCATGTCCTCAGCATTGGCAACGGTGTCTTTGATTCCACTCAAAATGACGAACGGAACGTCAAGAGGTTCTCTTCCTTCAGGCAGTTGATAAGTCTCAACCAATTGAAAATCTGCTCGCAAGATTGGCAAGAACAATTTTAGTAGCTCCCTATTCTCAAGTACTTCTTGTGGTGTACGTGATTCGCTTCATTACATCGCCAACCGCCTCAAATTCTAGGCTTTTATCATAAAAACCCCGGAAGCGAACGTTTTGATAAATTTGAGCTTCGAGTCTGTTACGGTTTACACTGGCTCACTGCTTCCAATCCCCCCTCTGAGCAATGCGGGCACGATATGCTCGCGGAACAGGCTCAGAGGCAACAGAGAGGATTCATACAACTCGCTTGTAATTACCGCAACCATTTGATGGGCTGGGAGAACGATAATGAATTGACCGCCATAGCCGAGAGCGAAGTAGCACATATTGGCCCCTTCCAAAGGCTGTTCACGATCTAGTTGGCCGACCCACCAATGACGAGCATAGTGGCCAATGTTTTCATAGGTCATAAATTGCGGGGTCATCGAATTAGACACCCATTCCTTGGACACGATCTGTTTCTTACCGTACCTACCCTGGTTGAGGTACATGATACCGAACTTGGCTAGGTCCAAGGTATGCATCATCATCCCAGACCCGCCGTTGTTGATGCCCTGGGGATCTTCGTGCCAAATGTACTCAGTAATACCCAAGGGTTTGAACAAGTGTTTATCGGCAAACTCGGACGCCTTCATGCCGCTGACCCTCTGCACGATGGCTGTCAGAAGATGCGTGGCGCCCGTGTTGTAGTTCATCCGCGTACCAGGATCACATTCCAACTTCCGCTCTAGAACGAAACGCACCCAGTTTGGTGCGTAAAACATGTGGCTGAACCCATCCCATTCGCCAAACTCTGGCCAGTGATACCCTGGCGTCATTGTCAACAGATGATTGACCGTGATCGACCGTTTGCGAGAGTCCTGCTCCAACTCCGCAAATTTAGGAAAAAAATCGAGGATTGGCGTATCCAGACTCGGGATAAGCTTTTGGTCGAAGCAAATGCCGACCAAGGCAGAGACGATGCTCTTGGTCACCGAGTGGATTTTTTGCGGTTTGCTTTCGATCTTTTTGTTTTTGTAGTATTCGAACACGCAATGTCCGTTCTTAATAATCAGGCAACTGGTGACCTTCTCCTTTCGTAGTCTTTTCTGCCATTTTTCAAGGCGATTCGGGTCAAGCCCCTGATCTTCCGGCTTTGTAAACGGAAAAATAGCAGTAGTCTTGCCGTTTGCTTTCATCGTCAGGCTCAACTCCCTTGAACGGACGTGTATTGTTGGGTGAAGTGTTTTATAAATCCGATAAATTGCTTGTGCAGGGTCTGGAGCTTCTCCGCCGCCACCCGGTCTTGATTGACCACCATCCGGAGTTCGACCGTGGCGGCCTGCCATTCGATTCCAAAGTCATAGGGAGCGAGCCTCCCTCCCTCTTCAGCGAACGCTGGGAAAACGGTACCGCGCTCAGCAAGCAGCCGTGCGCGATAGACGTCTTCCCCGTCATACGCAAGGTCAGCATCCGCTTTTACTGCTGCCACCAAGCGAAACAGTTCGCCAAAATTGGAGTGTTGCTCCCTTTCGAACAGCGTCGCGGATTTCCTTCAGGCGTGCTTTTTGTTCCACTAGATGCAAAGAAAGAAAGTCATGTTCCGTTACAGGAATTACTTTGCGGCGCAAGAAGATCTGCACAGGTTTTTCTAACTTTTCCCAGTGAAAAACCGTACGTAAAGACTGGATTTTATCTACGAGCACAACCCATGCCTGACGAACGGCTTCACTAGATTTAGAACTAGTCAGGCGGAAGGAAAGTTGCTCCACATATGTTCCAGGTTCGCTGACGTGGTGAAAGAGGATTCCTTCTTACAAGGGGCTTAAACCGATAATGTCTTCTATGTTTTGCTTGTCAAGCTTATGACCTTTCTCCAATATGTCCTCCTCCTTTTTACTGAGCATTCCAGTCGCGCCGAATCTCGATTTGTTCTTTCACAATCTCGAAACCAGCCTTTTGGTACAAGTTGCAAGCGGGAACGTTTGGGGCCGCCACATGCAACAACACCGACTGAAAGCCCTGTTCAAGCAGGTAGAGCATCCCACGTGCAACCAGCGCTTCGGCGAGTCCGTGTCCACGGAATTCAGGCAACACAAACATATTTTCGATAAAACCCACAGTCGCATCTTCTGCTCGCACCATGATTACGCCTGCCACCTCATTAGCCGGCGTAAAAACGGTAAACGTCGTAAAATTCGGAATACTTACGATCCCTTCCAACTGCTCGAGCGTTGCGGATTCCTCTGGAAAAGCCAATTTGTTAGCCGCTAGAAACTTTTCCTTATCAGCCAAAGTCTCTAGCTTCCACTCGCGAATCTCCAAGTCGCCATGTACCAATCGATCGGGAATTTTCATATTCAGGTCACGTTGAAGCAATCGATAGCTCTCTACCCTCTCAAATCCTTGGCCTGCCGCATACTCGAGAATCGGATGAACGGTCGCATAGTGTTGGATGCACAATTCAGTTTTGCGCGGCAACACTTCTACCAGCATCTCTCCAACACGCGCTTTCAAAGCCTCATACAGGGCATCGAGCACTCTCTCAGGCTGTTCTGCCTCCAGCGAGGCAACCATGTCCAGATAGATTGTGTTCGGTACATGTGCTGGATCATTTGCATGAGCGAAACGGGGAATCAAGTGACCATACCCAATCGCCTTCCTATCTTTGTAGGCTACGTACATGTTGTCAGGTTTTAACTCCGGTTTGTGGAGGTAGACCCAGTTTGCCCACGTAGGAAAATCCGGGAAGCGCTTTCTCATTTTCTTTTCAATCTCTTGCAGTTCGTCCAGCACTGCAGGGGTGTAAGGGCGTACAATGATGTCTTGCATTTCACTTCCTCCGTTCTTTACATGAACACATGCGGTTTCTTCAGGACAATATCCTCCATGATCAGCACAGCATCCTACGGGTACAGACCATCGGTTCGCCGCGCAGGTTGAACGACGTGTTCTACACCATCGACAACCCCGTTTTCGCTTTTAATTTTTGGAGTAGATCATAATAGCGCCAGTTTGTCTCTGCGGTCACCGTTTGTGTGCGTGAAGATCCGGCGACGTGTACAACACCTGGTATCTTGTCACGCTTGTCCACTTTGACGTTGTGATTCATGTGATTTTGAATCCCAGGTACTGACGGATTGGCCAGCATACTACGGTTTCTCAGCGCGCGAGGTCCGTATTCGGCACGGCCTTGAAACAGCCAACAGAATACCCTTGTGCCAACAACTCCGCCGCGAGTTCCGCGACATCGTCTGCCTGTTTATAGGACTGTCCCAAATCTTGAATGTTATAGCAGTATGTTTACGTCATCTTAATTACGACACAAACATACTGCTTAACGCTAAAATCAGACCTCATTAGTAGTATGTTTGTGTCGTAAAATTAATTGAAAGTATGTTTGTGTCGCCACACACATTTCCATTTCTTTAATGTGTAGATGTATATAAGCGTCGCGATGAAAATTACGCATTATTATTATGTAGAATTAGTTGGCTAAATAAAAATAGGAACCAGTTTGGTCCCTTTCGGCTGCCTACTCAAAACGTGTGGGTAGTATGTTTTGGAGTGTACTGGCCCCACGTTAATCTCAGATCACATTAATTGGATCAACTTAGCTAAGTGATCGAATCACTAAAGAGGTCCAGGACACATTATTTATAATTCTTCTTCCAAAACAAAACTCCTACTTAGTTATACCAATCTATAGTGAAAAGTTATCTTTTCGGAATAGTTTTATACTTTTTGTCAATTGGCAACAGATATTCAAAGAAGAATCAATAAAAAAGAGAGCCTGGCCATAGAAAAACTGCACCTCCAATTGTTAGTGGTGTTTAACAATTGGGGTGTAGTTCAGTTTGGCATAGGCCTCATTTTTTAAAGGCAGCAGGTCTCTGGAATGACAGTAAATAGTTTTTTGATATAGTAGTACTTGTTAGGGAGACATTCTAGGGATCACCTTATTCTTATTGCTCACGAAGTTTGTTCAGGAAGAAATTTCGAGAAAAGAATGATCTTTCAACATTCCAATCACATCATCAACATCAGCTCCATCTACCTCAACGAATTCACGAAGCTGCTGATAGGTTTTCGGTTCAGCGAGGAAGTCGAGTAAATCTCTCATTCTCGGAGAAATATCCATCACATCGCCTGTTGCACGATGGAGAAACATCGTCTGTCCATCCTCTTCCAGTTTCACTACATAATTTGAGAGTGTATATGTTTTCAAATTATTTCACCTTTATTTCATGTAAGATTTGTTCGTATGCTTCTTTTTCAAGCTTACCTATATTTCTCAGGCGATCTTGGATGCGTTCAAGAGCTTCTTTTGGCTGGCCGATAGTGCTTCTGTACAATAACATTTTTAAGAGATCCCAATCACTTGATATCTTCTCATATTGTGAAACGGTATCAATCGAGAGATAATTGGCGTTATGTAAGATCTTCAGAATCTGAAGCATTTTCTTTCTTGACTCCGGGGGACCCAATGGATGGAAGAATTGATTGCTGAGATTATGCATCTGAATTCTGACTAACAGCGTAGGTAAATCTGTGAGAATTTGCAAAATGTCAGAAAAGGCATTGATGTTGTTTTGAATAGATTCTCCTGTTTTTGGGTCCTGACAAAGGATCGTACAGACAAACTTATACAATGAGGAAGGGTCTCTCGTCAGGATCTCTTTCACCACTTGTAGCTTAAGCCAACTATGCGCAGGGAGTCCATAGATACTAATCGCTTCTCTACAGGCAGTAAGTGTTGAGAGCGGTAATTGACCATTGTAAAACAAACTGGATACTCCGACTGTTTCTTCACTCTCATTGTATCTGTGTACTACCATATAAGTAGCTGTTTTTTTATCAACCATATCAGGTAATTTCGATGCATCAATCCGCACGATCGGGATATTCCCCGCGTTTAACTCAGTCTGAATCTGCTCCCATCCAATTTTAGCGTTCTGAGGCGTGACCATGGTAAGACTAATCCCTAACCAGGTAGGATAGTAATCATACCGATATTTTTGAACAATATCCACTTTGGGGAAAACTTCGGTTTCACTTACCCATTCTGCTGAATATTGAAAATCGAAACTTCCCGAAACCATATAAAGGTATGATTCCTCAAGGCTTTGACCGGTTTGATGAAAAATCCAGTTTCGAATGATTTCGAGAAAACAGTTTTCACCAGAACTATCAGGGAAATCCTTCATAGAAATAACTCCTCCTCTCCCCCATGCTTATAAATAGAAACAAATGAGCCTATGCCAGACTTTCATCTGGCTAGGCTCATCTGGCTATAATCGGCACTCTTCTGGAGTGATAGTGAAAAGCTTTTTGATATAGTACATTCATTATCACCTCCGTTCATAGAGACCATAGAATCTATTAGAGTAATCTTTCATCTGGCTAGAAATGGCAAGCATCTGGAGTGATAGAGAAAAGCTTTTTCATGTAGTACATTCATGATCACCTCCTTTCATAGAGACCATAGAATCTTTTAGAGTAATCTTTCATCTGACTAGGCTTGGCAAGCATCTGGAGTGATAGAGAAAAGCTTTTTCATGTAGTACATTCATGATCACCTCCTTTCATAGAGACCATAGAATCTATTAGAGCAATCGTTGATTGATTTTTCAAATTTTTCAATTACCTCTATTATACAATATAAATTCTTACTATCAAACCATAAATTGTTAAATATTTTGATTTATTGGATTTGGAACTTTTGAGAGAACATATTGGCAATTGCCTCAATCGTTGCGAAATTTTCCACGACTAAATCTTCATCATCGACCATGACGTTTAATTCAGTTTCTAAAGCCACTAGCAGCTCCAAGGCTCTTTTCGAGTCGAGTCCAAGTGCGTTCAAGTTCTCTTGGGGTTGAATAACTCGATCGTAGTGAAACAATTCTTTGATCTTTGCGTTGATTAGATCTGTCAATTCCGGTGTCGTCATCGCATTTCATCCTTTTCTGCTAGGTTAGGTACGGCAGGATATACTCTCCCAACCTTTCGATCTCGTGATCCCCTACTGAACCAGTCAACAGGAAATACTCGGTTCCGAGTTCATGAAATCTCTTCATCGTATCGCGTACCTCCTCATAGCTTCCCACGATGGATAAGGTGTGTGCTGTACTGATTTGGCAGAGTCCCCCCCACAAATTTTTGTCCACAACAAATTGATCATAGTTGTAATGCTTTTTTTGGTTGGAGATGCCAACGGAGTCTGCACTGTTGCGGTACATTCGGACAAGTCGCTTCTCCAGAGGGGCGAAGGAGGACAGCATACATCTTGCAGCCTCCCAAGCTTCCTCTGATGTCTTACGGGCGATGATATCAATGACCATACCGCAAGATACTTCCCTTCCGAACGACCGGGTGTGTGCTTTGAAACGAGCGAACTGATCTTGAATGCTTGGCAAATCATCCGCATAGACGAGGTAATAGTCTGCATGCTGGGCAGCAATCAACATGGCATCGTCAGAGCTTCCAGACAAGAACAGCGCAGAGGGAATTGTGGGATGCCCTTTTGGAATAACTGTGCAATTATTGGCTTCAAAAAACTCTCCCTGGTAGGTCGCTGGACCAGCTTGCAGTTCACGGAATGCTTCGACGAACTCACGTGTTCTTCTGTAGCGGGTAGTGTGGTCTTGGAATTTCCCTACTTGGGATAATTCGACTATGGAGCTACCCGAAACGATATTAATGTCAGCCCGTCCGTCCGTAAGCAAGTTGATCGTGTTTAACGATTTTAGTGCTACAGGAGGTGAGACAAATTGGGGATTTTGGGCTATCAGCATACGAATCCGTTTGGTGATTGAGGAGAGCTTCGTTGCGACGATCCACGGGTCGAGATATGACTGCAAGCTGATATGTAAAATAGATTCAAAGTTGTAACGTTCTGCTTGAATCGCGTCTTCTTGGATACGTTGAAATTCTCCTTGTGGTAGTACCCAACAAAATTTCATAGGACCTCTCCTTGTACGGTGTTGGGGGAACTAAAGTAGACCATATTCTCTTGCCATAATCCTGAATAAAAATTGTGTATTACTGACAATCCTCTCACGGTATTGTGCGATGTCCTCATGACTAAGCATACTTTTGCGATAGATACTGGTAACGAATTTATTCACGAGCTTGTTTGAATCCTGAATGATGTTCATTGTCAATAACTTGGCTTCAGTTGAATCTTGCATGGGACAGAAAAAGTGAGTTAACGTTTCAAGAAAAAGCTCCTTCGCTCCAAGCTTGACATAGAGTTCATTTAAGTTTTGATCGTTGAAATAGTCGGTTTCTTCCGCTCGCAAGCGTACGATCATATCGATGTCACTGCCAGCTTGTTTCTCTGCGAGGAGTGTAAGCAACAGTTGTTTGTATTCTTGATCAAACGCGGGAATCATCGGATTGCAGTCGGCAAAGCGGTTCAGAGTGACAAGACATCTCATTTTAGGGATCAGAAAGTTATAAACCTCCTCCAAGACCGAAAATGTGGTCATGAACGATTCGTATACGATCCGTTGTGAGGCACCGCGGTGAACATGATTGTGATCAATAATGTAGTAGAGTCCCTTTTCCTTGTCATAGCCATTAATAATGGTTGTATGGTCCGTGTGCTCTCTTAGATAGAAAGGTGTGTAGTAAGTGAAATATTCATTGAATGATACCATGACCAATTTGCGTTGGTTAATCAAATCTATGATCGCCTCTGGCAGCCATTTGGTGTCAGTCACATTTGTCAGTTCAACGGAGAAGCCGAACTTTCCCAAGGTATCTTGATCATGAGGATAACCGAAAATTCTTTGCTCATCGACAAATGAGTAAGCAAGTCCATGCTCCGACAGATGATAACCGCGCTTCAGTCCAAGGAACAACTTGAAGTAGTTGATGAGTCCGCGATTTTCGTCCCCGAACAGGTTGGCAAGACCACGGTCATAGCAATTGAATTGTCGCCATGAAAGATGATTGTTCAATTCATAGGCATCTGTTTTGATCAGTAAGTTGTTTGCGATGGATTTAGATGAGTCATTTCGAACGAATGGAATAGTTGGAACAGGTTGCGACGCTGACTTTTCGTTCTGTTCAGGCATTGGCGGAATGAGGGTGGCTGCTACTTCTTGCATGATAGTTGCCTGCGGTACCCTCGCTGTTTCCACTGCCTCTATAATTTCTTCAACTGTGTCCTCTTCCGCCTCTTTTTCACCGGCCAGGATGAATGTAACCAGTTCTGCCACCGTTTGATATTCAAACAGGTCCGCTACCTCAATCTCTTTTCCGACGTCTTGGCTCACCATGGCAGAGATTTTGACCGCGATAATGGAATCTCCACCTAGACTGAACAAGTCGTCGAAAATGTCAATTTCTTCGAGAGAAAGTACCTCTGCCCAGATTCTTGCGATTCGCGCCTCCATTTTTGTCACGAATTGGCTTTCGCGGCTGCTTGCCACGATTTTCAGTGGGCGATTGAAATTCGCAGTCATGTTCTTGCGAGCTGCTCTTGGTTTTTCGGCTTGTTTGAGGAGCGCCTGTAAGTCAGTAGAGAGTTGGAAGAAATGGGTTTCGAGCAATGATTTTGAGAAGGCCCCGTTTAGGAACCCAGTAATGACCCGTGGGCGTTCTTGCTCCATCATTCTTTCGAAAGATTCGAGTGCTGTCCGTGTGCGTATGGCTTTGAAGATACCGTTGTCTTCCAACCCGTAATCAACAGCCATTCCAGTTTCTTTCCACGCTGGCCAGTTAATCGCAAGGGTACGCTTGCCTCGCTTATTGCGTGCATAAGCGAAAGCATCCAGGTAGTTGTTTGCAGCTGTATAATCACCTTGGCCTACGCCGCCTGTCAGAGCAGTGACGGAGGAGAACAAGACGAAGAAATCCAGTGGATCGTCTTCAGTCAGCTCGTCCAACAACTGTGTCCCCCGCATTTTTGGATCTAAAACTGAGCGGAAAACGGCCTCTTCTTTGCGTAGCAGGAAACCGTCTCCAGCATTACCGGCTGCGTGAATGACACCACGGATAGGACCAAAGCGAGCTCGCACCTGCTTCAGTACTTGTTCCATCCGTGAGCGGTTCGTTATATCGGCGGAGAAATAAGTGACTTGAGTACCATTTTCCTCCATACGGCGGATTTGCATGATGATCGAACGTAATTTTTGATCGTGACCCTCGCTGAGCAGTGCATCCCACTGATCTCGTTCAGGTAACGGTCGGCGGCCGATGAGTGCCAGATTGACCTTTTGGTTTGCGCTAAGGTAGCTGCTCACTTCAAGACCAAGACCACCTGCACCACCGGAGATTATGTACGTACCACCAGCCTTTATTTCCATGCCAAGCATTTGTTCATGCTTGTTGTCCTGATCTGCAGAATCAAGTTTAATCGGTTGCAGTTGTGGGACGTATCGCTTTCCTGCCCGAATAGCAGTATGAAAATCGCTTGATTGGTGAGTGAGCTCGGCAAGATTGAGATCAAGCGGTGTCTCTCCGTCTAAATCGAGACATCTGCAGACATAACGAGGGCACTCTTGTTCCACCACTTTTCCTAAGCCGAACATTGCATAGGAATATGGATGGATCACGTGTTCCTCTCCGCTGACTTCCATTGTGTTAGTTCCAATTAGCACAATGTCTATTTCTTGTTTTATTCGGTTTTTGTTCAGTGCTTTTGTCAGGTAAAATAAACTCATAACACTGCGCTCCAATTGCTTCGAATGATCTGCAGCGGACGAATCATCGCGAAGAACAAGGGAAGCCATGTGGACGATTTGGGTAAAGTCCTGGTCTTTGATCTCATCGACAAGGCGGTTATAGTCGTCAAGCGTATCGGTGATCTCGTAGTTGCGCTCGTCTATTTTTCGGTATGTATTGCCAAATCCCACCTCGATTATCATGCGGTTTTCTTGGTGCAGGCAAGTCAGTACCTTCTCAGCTTGTTCTGTTTCCCCTTTGAACACCAGGATGTTCGAATGAGTGTTTTCTCCTTGGTCGAGGGTTGGCTTTTCCACCCAGTTAAGTTGATAGTACATATGCTCTTGGTTGCTGAGTTCCTGGTAAGTAAAACCGGTTTTCGGCACTTTTTTGATGGTGTAATCGGTCGCCTCTGCGATCACGGTGCCGTCTTCTTTCATCAAACGAATGTCAAAGGTGGCCGTTTCCGCATTTTCTTTAAGCGAGTTATTCCAGCTAATATGGCTGTAAACAGTCTCAGTCATCGAACCGTAAATGCGCAAACTCTTATAAGAGAATGGCAAATAGAGTCCTTCACCAACGTGGCTAATCGCAACATTGACTGCATTGTCCATCATCGATGGATGCAGATGAAACTGTTCCAGATCGGAACGAAATTCATCGGGTAACTTCAGGCGAGCGAGAAGCTCTTGGGAGCCCAACCGTACGTCAGCGAAGTTATACCAGCGCGGCCCAAGATGAACACCTCTGGTATGATGGTTGTCAATACGGAAGTCGATTTTCTCTGGGAATCTCTTCTGGAGTAGACTGATGTTGGCATGTTCCAGAGGGGCTGGCTCTTCTGCTTGTATCCAGCCTTCTGCATGAGTGATCCATTGATCTTCCTCTTCGCCTTGGGAGACAATAGTAAATTTCTCCCCTTTTGCTTCGATAGTGAGGATTACATGCATTTCTTTCTCCTTACTATCATGGACAGAAAACGGTGTAAAGAAAATCAGGTTCTTTATCGTGAGGTGTTGATCTGGGTAGAGGGTATGTCCGATAAATCGCACCATTTCCAAATAGGTGGTTCCTGGCACGACATAGCTGTCTAGGACTTTATGTTCTTCTAGCATCCAATGACTCGCAATTGAGAACATAGTGGAATATACCCGCAAATTCATCGTTTCCAGTACGCAACGACTGACCAACGGATGATTGTAATTTTTAACGGTAACCACTGACTGCGGGTATGGAGCCGATTTGACTTCTATCCAGCAACGATCACGCAAGAACGGATAGGTCGGCAACGCGATTTTTTGCCGTTTTTCTAGATAAAAGCTAATGAAATCTATCTCGGCACCTTGAACGTACAAACGGCTGATCCTTGCAAGCGTCTCCGCATTTCGTTCAGTTGGATCTTTGGGCATCGTATCTAAGAGAGCTTTTACTTGCAGTGTAAATTCCTTTCGTTCATCTAGATACAAATCACCCAATTTTTTCAATTTGCGGTCACCTACGATAACCCTGTGATAACCAAATGACACATAGGGATCCGTCATATTGGCAAAATCTTGGCACTCGGCCAAAGCTGTCATTTTTTCCCGAAGCTCGGCAAGAGAAGACACGGTACATGCCAAACGGTACTCATAATGACCGCGGCCAGTGTTGGCGGTATAACAGATGTCTTCTAGAGTGATTGAATCCCCCTTCTCTTCCAAAAAGTAGACATAGGTTTGTATAAGTGCACGCAAAGACTCTTCTCTTCGAGCTGACAGCATGAACAACTGAGGATGCGGTTTGGCGGTGTTTTCCGCAATGTTTTCAATTTCAGGCGCTTCCTCTAGGACGACGTGACAGTTGGTCCCGCTCAAGCCAAAGGAACTTACTCCACATCGGCGAGGTGTGTCGCCCCTCTCCCATTGACGTAGCGTATCGCTCACATAGATCGGAGAATCCAGGAAGTCAATTTTTGTGTTCGAGCGTTTAAAATGAAGGGTTGGTGGTAATTGTTTATTTTTTAAGGCCATGACCATCTTAAGCAGGCCAGCCAAGCCTGCGGCGTTGTCGAGATGACCCATGTTGCTTTTGACTGAACCGACTCCACAGAACTGATTTCGGTCCGTATACTGTTTAAATGCTTTGCTCATACCCTCAATCTCAATCGGATCGCCCAAGCGGGTACCAGTACCGTGAGCTTCTAGATAGGAGATCGATTCAGGATTTACTTTGGCGTTTTTCCAGGCATTGACGATGACATCCGTTTGTGCTCGAGCATTAGGTGCTGTAATCCCATTGGAGTTACCGTCTTGGTTGACGGCGCTGCCTTTGATGACGGCGTAAATGATGTCTTTATCCTTGATCGCTTGCTTCAGTGGTTTGAGTAAAATAGAGATTACCCCTTCACTAAAGCCTGTGCCATCTGAACTCTCATCGAAGGTTCGGGCGCGGTAGATTGAAGAAAGGATACCGAATTCCCGGTTTTCATCTATCACCGGGAGCATGCTTACCTTGATGCTGCCGGCCAGCGCCATGTCGCAATCGCCATTGTGGATGGCTTTACATGCGAGGTGGACGGATACCAGAGAGGAGGAACATGCCGTATCCACCAACATGCTTGGTCCTTTCAAATCAAGCAGATAAGCAATACGACTGGCAATGATAGATCGAAGGTTCCCTGCTGTTGCCATTGACAGATAGGATGGTTGAATCGCTTGAATTAGTTGACGGTATTCTGGATTGCCGTCATTGCTGTAACCCACGAAGACACCGGTTCTCGTCTTTTGAATGCGGGCTCCCCCGTAACCTGCTGCTTCGAGGGATTGAAAAGCGGTTTGTAAGAACAGACGTTGGTACGGGTCCATCAAGCTGGCTTCCGTATACGAAAGATTGAAGAAACGATAATCAAATTTATCGATTTCTTCCAAGTAACCACCTTCCATGTACTCTGGAATCTTGTTACCCGGTACCATATACCCCAGGTACTCATCTGTGTCAGAACGTCGGGAGGCAGGGAACGGGCTTACACAATCAACGCCGTCATGCAGATTTTGCCAAAACTGTTCCACATCCTTGGCTTTTGGAAGTTCCGCGGCGACACTGATAATCGCGATATCTTCCTGGTTGGTGGTTGACTCTTTGAGCAGTTTAATTAGTTGAATCCCTGTTTGTCTATCAATACGTCCACTGCTCGTGCGTTCAATGATATATTGATATAAATTATCCATTGTGCCTCCCTGTCACTTTAAGTGGTTTACAGCTTCTTGGATGCTGAGAGTGCCCTTTTTGATATTGTTGAACATCTCTTCCAAATCAGCTTCAAGTGTGTCCTCCTCTTGAGGACTTTTGGCGTACGCTTCATTTTCTTCGGTCAGGTAAGCAGATAGACTAAAAATGGTTGGATAGGAGAAGAGATCCACGATGTTGACTTGACCCGGAAATCTCTTCTCGATATGGTAATGCATTTGATTCACCAAGAAAGAGTTGCCGCCTAAGGCGAAAAAATTATCCTCAATGCCTATCTGTGACAATTCCAGCAATTGACACCACAGGTTCGCCAAGAATTTCTCCATCTCCGTAGAAGCTTCCACAAACGTATCCGTAGAAGAAGTGACTATTGTAACGGAATGCTGACTAAGGGTTTTCCGGTCTATTTTACCGTTTAATGTTTTCGGCAGGTCTGGCAGTGGGACAAACCGGGCAGGAATCATGTAGTTTGGCACTTTTTGCTTTAGCATCTCAATAAGATGTTGGTCGGTTAGCGTACCTTTTGCAGTATAAAAGCAGACCAGCTTGTTGCTCTCCCCTTGCTTTTGCGGGATAACAGCGACTTCACTGACTAGGCCGCTTTCGATTAGATGGTGTTCGATCTCTCCTGAATCGATCCGATAGCCGCGGACTTTTACCATACCATCATTGCGGCTCAGATATTCAATGTAACCCTGTGAATTGTAAAAACCGATATCGCCTGTTTTGTATAGAAGGTTATTTGTAACCGGATCAGTTAGAAACACTTCACTGGTTTTCTCCTCATTCTTGTAATAGCCTTGGGCAACATTGCGTCCGCAGACATGAAGCTCACCTGGCATACCTGGCAGACAAAGCTGGCCGAAATGGTCGAGTATCAAGATGCGGTTGCCAGTAATGGGTTTGCCGATCGGGATTGTTTTCTGCCCATTCAGCATCGCGGGTGTCACTCTTTGAAAAGATACCCATATGGTCGTTTCCGTAGGACCATACATGTTTAGAAGCTCCGCTTGCGGGAAAACTTCGCTGATTTCCTTTGCCAGGTTCGTTCCCCAAGCTTCTCCTCCGATCATAATCAGCCGTAGCATAGTGGATGACTCAGAAGTTTTGCAGCTTCGCATCGCAGGCAAAAGCTGGCTCATCAACGTTGGTACGGAATGCCAGACCGTGATCAGATTGGCCTGGATATACGCAGCCAAGGCATCGGAACGAACCAGCATCTCTAATGGAATGATGTGCATTGTGGCCCCGCTGGCAAGCGACGCAAACATCTCGAACACAGATATATCAAAGCTGATCGAAGTGACGAGCATCATCTGGTCATCTGGTTTCAAATTCCCGTTGAGAATACTCCATTGTATAAAATGGCTGGCGTTGGCATGGGAAACCATGACGCCTTTGGGGACACCAGTTGAACCTGAGGTATACATCAGATACATCAGGTGATCCATTGATGGAGCCTCAGTCCATGTTGTCGGCATTTCGAGGCAGTCAGCTGGAGTAACCATTGTAGCAACACATTTACGTGCGAGTAGCTGAACGTCGCTTCGTTTCATCAATACGGACGGATCCGTGAACAGCACTTTCATATCGCTATGCTCTATGATCATGCGAAGTCGTTCAAGCGGATAAGTCGTATCAAGCGGGACATAGATTCCACCTGCTTTTACTATTCCAAGAATTCCGACAATCATTTCAAGGCTGCGTTCCAGCAAAATGCCGACAGGCTGATTAGCCCTGATGCCAGCTTGCCTCAATGCATGGGCGATCTGATTGGCTTTTTCGTTCAACTCACGGAAGCTCATCCGTTCTCCACCAAACACAAGGGCTGTCTTATCGGCGTACTTCATGGCAGATTGTTCAACCAAGGTCGTCAACGGCACTTGTTCGATCTGATTGGCCCACGTCTCATCTGCATATAGTGCGAGCAATTCTTGCTGTTCCTTTTCGCGCATCAAGACAAACTGATTCAGAGTGCGGTTCGGCTCGTCAGTGATTTGTTCCAACAGATACTCGAAGGCATCAGCCAGGCGCTCTATTGTCTCTCGTTTGAACAGGTCTGTATTATATTCAAAACGAAGTTCCAGATGGTCTCCCTGTTCTTTACATATCAAATAAAATTCATACAGACTTATTTCATCGTTTGCCGTATAGGTTTCGAAGTATTGGAAGGCAGCTTGAAAAATCGGACTGCGACTCAAGTCCCTTTCTGGGTTAATTTTGCTTACCAGCAGGTCAAATGGGTATTTACTGTTCTTGTAGCCTTGGACCGACTGTGTCTTAACTACCTCGAACAGCGCCTGAAAATCTTTCAGTTGACTGATTTGAACGCGGATTGGAATCATATTGATAAACAAACCCAAGACGTTTTCATATTCCCGTGAGTCGCGTCCCGATACGGGGTAACCCACGATCAGGTCATCTTCCTGTGTTACCTTGTGCAAAAGTAAAAAGTAGACGGACAGCATGAATATATGCATGGTCGAGTTATATTCCTGAGCCAGAGGCTTTAATCGGCTAGTCAACCCAGAAGACAGCTTCAGGGAATAAAAACTGCCGTTATACGTCTGCAAGAGTGGCCGAGTGAAATTCGTCGGCAACTGAAGCGCTGGCAATGGCTTCGCCAGCTTGTCCAGCCAGTAACTTTCCATCTGAGCAAATTCTTCAGTTTTCATCCACTCTTCTTTTTCGTAAACCCAGTCCACGTAGTTCTTGGCAAGTAGCTTCAAGTTAGCGGGACGGCCTTCAAATTTCGCCTCATAGATTTCAACCAGTTCCTGCAATAGCAATTGATTGCTGGTTCCATCCGTGATCAGGTGGTGTATATGGAAGCAGATCGAATATTCGGCTTCCCCCAGCTTGAAAACGGTAAAGTTGATCAGGGGCTTGGACATATCAAACACCGTCTCATTCTGTTTCTGAATCAATTGCTTCAAAATGGTTTCTTGCTCTGGCTCTTGGCACAGGTCGACCACATTCAATTCAAATTCCAGTGAATCCAAAATGATTTGCTTCGGTTCCCCTTCTGCCTCTTGAAAAACAGTGCGTAAGGAGCTGTGGCGCTGCAACAAGGTGTTCAAGGTATGCTTCAATACGGTCAAATCTAATGCTGTCTTTACTTCAAGAACAGTAAGGATATTGTACATGCGAAGATTCGGGTTCATCTTTTGTAAGAACCAGATTCGCTTCTGCGAACTAGACAGATCATAGGTCTTGTTAGGTTGCAGATTCATTCTGTTGGTGATTTCCTTATGAGTCAGTGCGGTAAAACCCATCATTTCCATATAGGAAGCCAACGAAGCAATGGACGAGTATTCAAAAAGGTCAGCCATGTCGACATAGCTGTCATAAATGTCGTTGGTACGGTAAGAGATCTGGGTAGCTATAAAGGAGTTGCCTCCCAGTTCAAAAAAATTAGCTTCAATGTCAAGCTCCGTGAGCTGCAATGCTTCACACCAGATATGGGCTAATCCTTTCTCCAACTCACTGTAATTCCCATTTTCACGGCCACTTAGCTTTACGAGTTGTGTACGTATTTCCTTTCACTCCTTTGCTAATGGAAGAGGAGTTGATAATATCGCTGTTCTGTTTCATATATGTGCTGCAACTTGTTGAGACAAAGCTGAAGATCGGCAGTTTTGTATATACCCGAAAACAAAAACTTACCAATGATGACTCGGATCATCCGCCAGTTGGCCATTACTTGATCCAAAAGCTGAACTGCAGCGGGGTTGGGATAGCCTACCACCTTCAATTTATACTTTTCCGCCAGTTTCGCGTTGATTATTTCGTTGATTCTGCTGAGCAATTCTTCACCGAATTCTTGCAAATTATTACTCGTGGATGTTATGTACGCAAAATGATCAGCAAATATATGTATCAGTTCTAGTCGTTCTAAGATCAAGTTCTTAAACCGAACGTGATTCGCTTGAAAAACTGTCAGATCATACGAGGAATCATCGTAAACCATCTCATTTGGATAGTTGGTGCCACATTTGTAAAATTCAAAATAGGCCTCCCGGTTCGCGCTGTTGAGGTATTCGTGGTAGCCTGAATAGGCTTTTTTCATATCTTCATAACTGATTCTCCGCGGTTCGTATGACAACGTGTCGGCATGCTTGTGCTCCATAATGTGAAACACTTCTTGAGTGTCATCGAAGCCATAAACGAGCAGACTATGAGCTTTATGAATCTTGTGGTAGGTGTCTTGACGAATGGACGAATAGAAGCTGTCAATCCACACAATCACAGGATGACTCTGCATAAGAGCGGCTTTAATATCGTCCATGAATTCTGCTTGATAATGAAGCTCCTTGCTCGTGATTCCAAGCTGTTGCAGCAATTCCGACTCCGACAGATTTACTTCATAGTCAATGGTAAACGGAACTTTCAGGTTAGGCTCGTCCCACGTGTACAGAAGCACATCATTGGCCAGCACCGGAGTTTTTCTGGTATCAAAGTACTGTAGAATCGGAAATAAGGAATTGTAGAAACAACTTTTGTAGAAAAGTTCGTTAAACGGTTCGATGTTTGAAAGCATCACTTTTTCTGTCATGGGATTCACCTGAGCGACTCAACCGTGGACAAGGGGAGAGTTTCCCCCTGTTTGGTTCATCTGTGCGATCAATTGTTTTAGCTCAATCAGCTTATCCAACCCTTGCATCACTGCGGACGCCTCGATCCCGAAGTCTACTAGGCAGGCAATCTCGTTGACACCGGCTTCATGCATCAGTCTAACGGTCTGAATGCAGCTGTCTGGCGTACCGAACAACGCAGCTGATTTCCAATACCGTTCGAAAATGATCTGCAACATCGTTTTCATCAATGCCGGGTCATTTCCTTTTGTTCCGCTTTGGTTCATATTTTTGCGCAAGGCGTCACCCAGATTGATGCTGGACGCTAGATAATCGGTAAAAGGTTGGCGGATAGTCTGCTTCACGTGATCTAGATCGTCACCAATAAAGGTATGGATCATCACCGTGACCACACCTTGTTCGGGGTTGTATCCATTTTCTTGCAATGTTTGACGATACAGCTTGATCTTTCCGTGCAAACTGGAAATGTCTTGGTACAGTAAGTGGGTTAAGACATTGGCACCGATTCGTCCCGCGCGTATGAATGATTCTTCTTTGCCAGTTGTGGTGATCCAGATCGGCAGCTCTTTTGCTTTTGGTTTCGGATAGGTTTTAGCTTTAGCCAAATTACCGACCCCGTTTGGAAATTCGCTCGTCTCCCCCCGCCACAGCTGTCTGATTATTTTGATCTGCTCGTACATATACTCTGAACGATTACCAAATGTAGAAGGATTGAGAATGAAGTCATCAGGATGCCAACCAGCCGTAAAGGAAACCCCCACTCTGCCATTAGACAGATTATCTACAACCGACCACTCTTCCACAATCCGAACAGGATGGTGTAATGGCGACACGATACTTCCTGCACGGAGCTGCAGGTTTTGTGTAATCATCGCCAATGCGGCAGAGATCACTGATGGATTTGGGAATACACCACCAAAATCGTGAAAATGACGCTCTGGTGTCCAGACTGCTTTGAAGCCGTTCTCATCGGCAATTTTTACCGTGTCTAACAACAGCTGGTACGTGTCTGAACCCATCTGATTATAGCTGCCGAAGAAGAACAGGCTAAAATCTATCTTCAATGTAGATCACCTCTTTACGTACTTACTCCTTGATCAAGCGTCTGATCTGTGATTGAACGCCATCGATTTCGACCATATCGCCCACTTTTAAGCGTTCGAATACGTTTGACACATAGTACATGGAAGGGATACCTAGTTCCCGGGACAAAATGCCCAGGTGATCAAATGGCGCTCCGCCTGCAAAAATCAGACCTTTTACTTTATCAACTATGTGCATGATATCCCCGGCATGGCCATGCGGCAAAACGAGAATCCGATCTTCCTTAAGCACACGCGGAATACCATACACAACGATTCCGGTCACATTTTTCCTCAATCCCGATACGCCTGTGAGGAGATGTGGATCTTCTTCTGGGTTTGCCGTTGCCTGTTGGTTCGGATGTGGCGGCGGTCCGCTCGCTGCTCGTCCGATAAAAGTAGGTGTCAGCATTCGTTTTTGCTCGGCAATTAATTTTTTGCCTGCTTCGATGTGCGTGATGTATGAGGTATGATTACGCAAGCCGTCCATCAGCTGGTCAAATCGTAAGAAATGGACATCGTCGGGGCGTTCGATCAGTCCTTCTCGTGTCAGGATATTGCCTGCCTGCATGACTGCCAATCTGATGTAAGATCGGAACATGCTGTCCATATAGAAATTGTGGTTGTCACCTGTAAGGAATGCCTTTTCTGCCAATTGGAGCTTGTTTAAGAACTCCCCACGCGACTCTTCATCCAGCCTTTCTGTGATTGCATCCACCAAATTCTGTTTGTTCGCTTTGGTGGTTTCCATGTTGTGGAGGAATTCTTTGGTATCTAAGGTTAAGAACGTTCTAATTTTGGCCATAACCAAAGATGGCTGTTCTATTAAAACCGGATGTAGCTCATTGTCAAAGCCTTTGCTTAGTAAGCCGAACTCTTTAAGATACGCTTCCATTTCGCCTAGCAACACTTCGGCTGTCGACAGCTTGCTCAGACGTGCATATAAAATTTCATCGTAGTGGCACGTTTCAAACAGATGTTGCAAGTCATCATTCTGGTTCACGATCTCGGCCATATGGGCCAGTTGTTGGCGCTCTTTGGTCAACTGGGAAGGGACATACACCAGGTCGAAGGTCTGCTCTAATCTCATGTCCTCCAGTATTTCTTTGCAATACGTCTCAAACTCATGAATGTATCGACCGCCGTACACCGCGTAATCGTGCAATTCGGTCGCCTTACGCAAGAAATCATAGGCGACTTCCAAGAAAGTTACGGCTTCCGCGTGCTGCAAGTCTTTTCCGATATAGTGATTCAACTGGTTTGTATAGGTTTGGAGCTGTGGCAAGACCACATCGAAAAAGATGTGTTTGCCTTCAGCAAACAACCGATCGACGTACTCGATAAAGGCTTGTCGCTTTTCATCCCTGTTTGGCATGTCTTTTAAGCGGGCGAAAAAGTAGCCGTTATGGTTGCGGATATCTGCGTAATACTCCATTCGTCCCGCTGTCGCATAGGCCCCGTCGTGATAGCCGACGGCCTCCATTTCGAAAATCTCTTGGACCAGCGGAGGATAAGGCTGTTCCGTGATTCTAAACCAGGTAAAATCAGATTCTCCTGGTTCATCCCATTGGATGTGGAACGGGCGGTTTCTCATTGTGGTAATCGTTCGTGCCTGTAGGATATACAGCGTATCGCCCTGAAAAGTCCATTCAATATCTTGACAATCTTCAAACAGTGCTTCGATCGTCTGTGCGGTTTGCACCAAGCTTTCCATATGCTCAGGTGACAGTGATTTGGAGCCTTGCGCAAGATGGCTCTCGATAACCTCCCCTGTCTGCTTGGCAACTTTGTAAAATGAAGAAGGCAATGCACCGTCTACAAACTGGCTGCAATAGCCGTCTACTGAATTGACGTGAATAACGTCAGAGTCCATTTCAATCGTGTCCGCTGTAAACATGACCCCAGATGGAGTGCCGGCCACAAACTTTTGGATAATCACCCCCATCCGATGGTGGGTGAAGTCCATTCCTTTGCGTGACAGGACTGAGAGTGCTCTATCAGAGAACAAGGAAGCATAGCATTTTTTGACTGCTTGCTCCAGTTCTTCGTAAGTGCATACTTGTACAATGGAATCGTACAGACCGGCCATGCTGTCACCAACGAGGTCTTCAAACACAGCAGAAGATCTGACTGCTAGACTGTCGCCTGAATGCTGTACCAGCATTTGATGAATGACAGCGATCTGTTTCTTTTGTTCCTCAGAAAATTGTGCACAAATCAAGAAGTCCATAATTTCGTTGTTGTGTGACAAATACTGATTCGGTTGAAATGGGAAACGATTATAGTTCAGAAATTCCGTGTAAAAGTTAGTGGACAGAGCAAAACCTTCAGGTACGTTCAATCCTTGTACGTTCAGCTGTGACAACGAATACGCTTTTTGTCCATAGATGGTGTCAGTGTGCAGCGGAATCGCTCCAATTTTACAAACAGTCAAAGAGGCCACCTCCACAAAAATTCCAAATAATTAGATAAGCACGCCTTCTTTTTTTGCTTTCATTAATTTACAGCATTCACTGTAAGTAAGTTTGCCGTGGACCAATTTGGAGATTAATGCTGTCATTTCTTGCGGGTTTGCCCCCTGGAAAACATTTCGACCTATCGATACACCTGCAGCTCCCGCTCGTAGTGACTCGCTAATCATATACAGCAGTTGTTCTGTGTCATCCGTATGTGCCCCACCAGAAATCAGAACCGGGATCTGTACGCTGTTCACGACATCTACCATTGCTTCATAGGATCCAGGATAGTCAACTTTGAGGATATCAGCACCCAGCTCTTCACCGAGTCGAGCCACGTGTTGGATGTGATAAGGTTCCTTTGGGTTTTTGTGGGAATACATCATGGCTAAAAGCGGCATACCCCACTCGTTGCATGCTTGAGAGACCAGTCCCAATTGGGTGATCATTTCGTTCTCATATTCATTGCCCAGATTAATATGTACGGAAATGCCATCCGCTCCCAGTTTCACAGCTTCTTCAACGGTCCCAACCAGTACCTTGTAACCGGTAAAGTTGCTAAGGTTGGTGGAAACAGACAGGTGCATCAAATAACGGCCATTTGCCAAGTGTGGATTTTTGGCTACTTTTGCCAAGAGTCCTTTATGTAACACAACCGCTTCTGCGCCACCGTTCACCAAGTGGCTGATCGTATCAACTGAATTGACCAATCCTTGAATCGGTCCTAACGTAGTTCCGTGATCGATAGGAACAATGCATAAGCGCTTCGTCTCTTGATTGATCAGACGAGAGAGTCTCAATTCTTTACCATACATTGGCGGTGCCACCTCTTTCGCAAGTGTGTGCTCTGGCTTTCATTTTTCAATGATACATTCATCGATTTTGATGCCGACATGCCGTCCACTCTCGCATACATAAGCAAGCAACTCGTCTCCCTCTTTGATGGTTGATGCATTGCGTGGCTCGCCATTGACACCGAAGATACGGATATGCCAGTCATCTTGCACGATTGCGTTGACCTGCGTGCCGTTGTCGGTTTCAACCACAATGCGCAACAGTGGTCTCACCTCGATTTTGACTCTTCCGACACTTATTTCACGTGTTCGACCATTGGTATCTACACACAACACTCTGCTTCCGCCTTTTAGTTCGGTCAGATAAGCCGTCATGTCATCAGGCGTCCACACATAGGAATGAACGGCACCTGCGTTGACGCGGAATGGACGAAGCTCCATGTATGGGAGGAAGTGTGTCTCTGAACTGACCAAGAGACCGCCGCTGGAAGTAGAACCGATGATCATCCCTTCGTTTTCGGTCAGCATGCTAGTCGAGTCAATACAAGCTCGGTAGCCCATGCCGCAATGTTCTACTTCAACGACCTTTCCTGTTGTTAATGTTAATTGACCACCTTGTGAAGTGGACATGAACTCGTTGACATTTATAATTTCGTGCACAGATTCATTGGAAAACATGACGCCGTCGCTGCCGACCTCCATAACTCCGAGGGAGATTTTCATATCCTGCAAGTTTCTGACGAGCTTGATCAGGCTGGTCTCTCTGCTTTGCAGACGGGCAATCAAGAGTTCGAGCGGGATGTTGGTTTCATCAACCAATTCAACTACTAGGTAGGAGTACTTACTGCTTACCTTCCAGACAATCTCCAAATCGCTGTTTGGTTGGATTAAATGGAAGTAAGCGGTTTTGTGACCGCTCCGCATCGCATCTTGCAAGACCGTTTCCGAGGCGGAAAGAATAATCGTGTCAGTAGGAATCTCTTCCAAGTCTGATGGCTGGTTTACTTGGACAATTAATGTCATTTTTTGGGGAGGATTTATTTCATTAAGCATCTCTCTTGTAATTACCATGTATTCCAAATGGCTGTGATAGATGAGGGGAAGAATTTTATCTTTATCCTTCACATGTCTTGCGTCAAACCAAACCGTTTTTTTCGACATTGTACTTCTCCTTTTTTCAGTAAGTTATGCAGTAGCTATTTTTTGTTCAATGAATTGGATAATCTCTTCGAGTGTATTCAGGCTTGCGACCGCCAACTCTTCGGGATTGATTTCGATGTTGTATTCTTCCTCAATGGCCACAATCACTTTGATAGCTTGGAGCGAGTTAAACCCGTACAAGCCGAGATCGCATTGCAAGGAGACTTCTTCAACAGGCAAGTCCAATCCGCAGTATGTCTGGATCAATTCAATGATCTTTGCTTCAATGGTTGCTGATCGCATGAGATTCACCACTTTAAAAGAAGTTAGGGACTGAAAATAGTTTTGTTCCAGTTCAGGAAGCTGAAGCAGTTTTTCTAAAGCGGTCTCAAATGCCTCCGGCTTAAAACTTGAAGAAAAAAGATACTTTGCCACGACGGATCGAACGTAGAGCCAGCAAGCGAGGATATCGTCGAGAGATTGCTTGCTTTGCTCATCTGTGACGAGAAGCTTGTCCAACCGATACTTCTCTACCTGTTTTGCAGTGATAATCTGGTTGATCCCTGCTAATAATTCATTGACATACGACTGTAAGAACCATTCATCCGCAATCGCAATTTCGAATGTTTCGACAAATGAAACAAGGTCTTCGAGACCTTTTTTTACATTCTCTTGCTGGATCAGCAAATTACGAACCATGGTTTGAGTGTTTGCTGTCTTGTCTTGTATCATCTGTACTTGGCGTTCTGTATGCCCAAAAAACTCGTAGTAGGTGTCGTATGCTTCACTGGCAAAACGTTCGAGATAGCCTAAGTAAGCATCTTCGAGTTCCTGATAAGAAATTTCATACTCCTGATAATAGAGATTCTCACGATTTCGGTGTTCGATGATTGTATAAATCTGTTTGTCGTGATCGTAGCCATAAACTAGTATGGTATGGGCCATATGAGTTTTTTCGTACGTATCTTTACGAATGGACAGGTAGTAAGGGTCAATCCAGACGATTACAGGTCTGTCGTTGGAAATGGCTCGCTCAATGTTGCCTGCAAGATTTTCACATCGAAAGGTCTTTTCCCAGCCGACGCCAATGTCCATAAGGATTTGGTCTATCTGCTTGCATTCTTTAATTTCACAGTTAAGTAAGATTGAGTTAGCGTCGTCGCTCTTATAAATAAATATATCATTAATCATGAAATAATCCACAATTTTCCCAAAAGAATTAATAATAGGAAAAAGGGAGTTGTAAAAACAATTTTTGTAAAACAATTCATTGAAAGGAACGATAGATCCTAGTTTCTTAGAGCTTGTCATATCTCCACCATCCCTTCTTGTGATAAATAGTCAGCGAGCTCTCGAATGGTCGGATATTCGGCGATCAGTATGTGACTCAACTCGATATTGTGCTTTTCTAACTCCACTTCCATCTTGATAGCCAGGAGCGAGTTTCCGCCCACCTCCAAGAAATGCCCATCAATCTGGATTTCCTCAAGCTCCAGCAGTTCACCCCACACTTGACCGAGGATGCGCTCGATCTTTGTATAGCTCTCTCCTTCAACTCTACCTGTAAGTACGACTTCTGGCCAAGTTGATTGTTCCTGTGGCTCTTGCCTATCCATTTCCTTATGTTTTAGGCTCATTTCAGAGAAGGCGTTAGCCTTGGAGTGCCGATCAAACCAGTAGCGGGTGCGCTCGAGTGGATAGACCGGCAATGGCAGACGTGATGCGGATTGATCGCAATACAGTAGTGCCCAGTCGATATCTGCACCTTCCACGTAGAGCTGACAGATTTCTTGCAGCATTTCAGTCGGTAAGGTTTTAAACGTTTGGGTAATCGAGTTGGCTTTTGTTTGGAGAATGGCGTGTTTTTCTCCTTTAACACGGTCACTGTGATGACCATAATAAATACCGAACGAAGTTAGGGTGGTCGGATCTTTTTCCATGGCTTGGCATAGTTTGTTGTGCAAATCTTCAAGGCGGTTGACAATGCAGCTCAGACGATAGTTGTAATGACTCCGCCCCACCGCAGTGGTGTAGCAAACGTCGGCAAGCCTCAGAGATTGATTCTTCTCGAAAAAGTCACAGTACTGCTGAAGTAAAGCATCAAATGCTTGCTTTGTCTTTGCAGAAACGGTAAAAATCCACGGACCATGATAATCAGCTTGTTCTGCCACTGCCCGATGCGGAGCTTCCTCTAGGACGAGATGACAGTTTGTTCCGCTAAAGCCAAAGGAACTGATTCCGGCGCGCCGTGGAGTGTCGCCCCTTTTCCAGTCCTGGTGCTGGTCTGTGATGTAGACAGGTGACTCCTCAAACGAGATGTACTGATTTGGTCTAGTAAAATGCAGAGTAGCCGGTATTTGCTTATGCTTGAGTGCCATAACGACCTTAAGTAAAGAAGCGATCCCGGATGCGGAAACCAGATGGCCCATGTTTGTTTTAATAGAGCCAATCCCACAGAACTGACGTCTCTGTGTAAACTTGCGAAACGCACTGCTCAAGCCTCTCAATTCCACTGGGTCTCCCAGTACCGTGCCTGTACCATGGGCTTCTACGTAGGACAAGGTTTCGGGATGGATCTTGGCGCTTTTCCATGCGTTGAGCAGCAGTTCTTGTTGAGAACTGGCATTGGGGGCAGTGATGCCGTTACTTGCGCCGTCGTTGTTGACCGCACTGCCTTTGATGGTGGCGTGTATATAATCTCCGTCTTGAAGGGCTTTTTTCAGCGGCTTGAGCAGGATCGCACCTACACCCTCTCCCCAAACGGTTCCATCTGCGTTGTTGTCAAAAGAACGGACGATCCGAGTGGACGATTCGATTGATTGCATCGAGCTGACGTTTACAGGAAACACGCGGAGATAGATGCCTCCTGCAATGGCCATATCACACTCATTGTTGACCAAAGACTGGCAGGCCGTATGTACTGCTACCAGGCCTGATGAACAGGCGGTGTCGATAACTAGGCTCGGTCCGCGTAGATTAAGGACATAAGAAACGCGGCTGGAGAGGATACCTGCATAGGAGCCGACGAGCGTAAGAGGGTCATCCTCACCCATCAGATGTTTGTAGGTCTGGCCAAACGTATGGTCATTTCCGACAAAAACGCCTGTTTTGGTCCCGTAAATCGTCCCGCCGTACCCTGCATTTTCAATGCACTCCCACGAGGTTTCCAGAAAAAGGCGTTGAATCGGGTCCATTGCTCTTGCTTCTTTAGGCGTAATACGGAAGAAATCAGCATCAAACTTATCAATTTCATCAAGATAACCGCCATAGCCATAAAATTCATCAAGATTGGAAACTTCATACAAATATGGATCAATGTCTTTCCGCCGCTTAGATGGAAAGGTGCTAACAAGATTAACGCTGTGTGATAAGTTGTGCCAGAGTTTATCCAGATGGTTTGATTGCGGGAATTTTCCGGCAATCCCGATTATGGCTATCTCGTTGTCCGTGGCTTTGGAGTCACCGTTCGCCGTCAATTCACCCAGCAAGAAGGCTCCATTTTTTGGAGAAAGTTTTTGTTCCGCCACTAGTTTTAAAATGACTTCCCTTGCTCTTGGATCCATTGTTCTCACGTCCAATGCTTGTCATTAATCATGATCAAAAGGTTGTCGGCATCGCTAACCGAAATCTCACCCAACGCCAGTTTTTCAAGTATTTCCTCGACACGATTCATTCCCATTGAGGCTGGTTCAGACTCGGGTGCGGATGGCCCATCACTTTGCGGTCCTGTCAAATTTGTCAAATACTCTACCATCTGCTGGACGCTTGGATACGTAAAAATATCAGAGATGTCAAACATGTCGGGGAACTCTATGTCGAGCTCTTTGAGCAGATGCGTCGCCATAATCGAGTCGCCGCCAAGCTGTGTGAAGTTGTCGTAAATGTTGATCTCTTCTAGGCCTAAAACCCTCGACCAAATACGTGCCATCCTTACTTCCGTAACGTTAAAAGCTCCGTCTTTTCGGCCGGTAATCACTGTGTTTGCTGATGACGAAGGTGTGGAGGATTTGACTGGTTTGTGGATCGGCGGTATAGCCACTGGTGCATCCACTCGCATATACAGGTACGGTAAGAACTTGTCAAGTGTCTCCGTGTCGACTTCTCCCACAATAACGCGTGATACATCCCGTCTTACGATCTGATCAAATGCCTGAAGCGATTTGCTGTTGGTGATCGGGTAGAAAATGCTTCTCATCTCGTTGACTCCGAAATCGACGGCCATCCCTGTCTCCCTCCAAGCCGGCCAGTTGATCGTGACTGTCCGTCTTCCCTGCTTGCTGCGAAAAGCGGCATAGCTGTCAAGGTAGGCATTCGCTGCTGTATAATCCGACTGACCCAGTCCCCCTGTGAAGGCGGTCATGGATGAGAACAAGATGAGAAAATCAAGGTTGTCCTCTTCTGTTAGATGGTCAAGCAACCAGGTTCCCTGGATTTTGGTGGCCAGGACTCTTTCGAACGAGCTCTTATCTTTTAATAGAAGAATTCCGTTTCCTGCGATTCCGGCACTATGAATAATCCCGTTAAGGGGTCCACAAGTTTCGCGAATCTTTGCCAGCAGCTGCAAAACATCCGTTTCCTTAGAGACATCAGCGGAGAAGCAGACAACACGGCTGCCCATTTCTTCAATCTCCAGTAATGCGTTCAGCTTTGCTCTCATTTTCGGGTCTTCCGAGGATGCTGCCAACACATCCCACTGTTCACGAGGCGGCATGGCTGAGCGATTGGACAGGCAGAGCGTGACTTTGTTCTGTGCTGCTAGATGTTTGGCAATTACGAGGCCGATTCCACCTGTTCCGCCTGTGATCAGATAGACACCGTTATCTCTCACGAAGAACGGTTTATCCGGAAGTCTGGTGAGGGGGAGTGGTCGGAAGGTTTGCAAGTAACGAATTCCTTCCCGGTAGCCAACCATTCGATCAATGGACGAGCCTGTGATCTCATCAAAAATATCGGATGCAGGGGTGGCCCCGTCTACATCAATGCAACGAACGGTTAGTTTATCAAATTCATTATCAATGACCTTCGCAAGTCCGAACAATGCCGCATGCTCCGGCAGAATGACTGATTCCGTCCTAGTAATCTCGTTGGCAGCATGAGCTACGACCACCAACTCGATGTGTTCCCTGAATCGGCTGCGGAACAAGGCTTTACTCAAATGGAACAAGCTGATCACGCCTGCATTTTGCTTTTCTTGCAATTTGGAAAAGCTGTCAGCTGGCTTGGTATCCGCAGACGGCGAAAGCAGGATGATTTGCGTGGGGTGACTTTCTTTGACAGTGCGCAAGAAGTCTACATACTCCTCTTCCGTATGTCCAAACTCCTCACCATGTTCCACTTCAATCACTGTTCGTCCTGCTTGGCGTAATAATCCGATGACGATTTCGTCTTGGGAACAGCCTCCTTTGAAGATAACTACGCTTTCCTCGACGTTCTGTTGTTGTTTTTTCTCGAGAGGTACGGGCTCCCATGCAATCTCGTGATACATGTGCTCTGAATCGGAAGACTGCGAGAAACGCTGATCAAACTGATGGACTTTTTTGATCGTGTAGCCCTCAATCCATACGAGAAGCTCACCGCGCTCATCCAGCAACGAGATGTCAAACGTGGCAGTCTCCTGATCGCGTCGGAAACTTTCTTTCCAGCGGAGATGGCTGTACACGTGATTCGGCAGTGGATGAAACATATGGAAGCTTTTATAAAAAAACGGCAGGTAAGGCCCAGCCCCAAGATGCTGAATGGCGACATTGACAGCGCAATCCAACAGGGACGGATGAAGCCCGTACTGGTGTGCCTCATTCTTTAATTCTTGAGGCAATTCCAAATAGGCAAGTAGCTCGGTGTTGCCTCGGTAGACTTTTCGAAGTGTATCCCAGTGTCGTCCTGTTTTGATAAACCCGGTGCTGGTGGAAGTTTGTGGCAAAATGACAGTCTCATGCCCGCAACGCTGTTTGATCGCGGATATATCCTGCTTGGTGGCGTATGTGCTGGATGCAGCTGTCCAAAGGCGAATGCGTCCTTCCACATGTTTGATCCATCCGCTATCTGAGTGGCTACGGCTTGTGACGGTAAAAGTGTGTGAATCCCCTGTCTTATTTACAATCAACTGTACTTCTTTCGGTTCGTCAGCCTTTATCGCTAACGGCGACAAAAAGGTGATATCTTGAAGGGCAACAGGCTGGCCTGGAGCGTGAATGGCGTACACTGCCCTGACCATTTCCAAGTAGGTTGTTCCTGGTGCCACATACGATTCACCCACAATATGCTCACTCAGCAGCCAATGGGTGTCCACGCTAAACGTTGTCGAGGAGACAATTTGTTCAGGCATTTCGATCACGCGGTCTAACAGGGGATGCTTGAGATCTTTTTCTCCTTGCCGCGATGGACGCTGCATGGCGGACACGGGTAAAATCGGTACCCAGGCGTGCTTTTCTTCAAACGGGTACACAGGGAGATGAAGTCGTCTTCTGTTTCCCTGCTGATGCATCGCTTCCCACGTAATATCGGCACCGTGTACATAGAGTCTGCACAAGTCAGCCAGTAGCGTCTCTCCCTTTTCTTTCGTCAGTGTGGAATGGGCTGCTTCGGAGAGTCGTCTCTTTTCAACTTCCGTTATGTCGCCCGGGAGCATTTCACGGTTTGAATGCTGAATGACCACAGTATGTTTGCCGTAAAAAAAGTCCTGAGAGTCAGTCGCTTCCAGATTGCTGTCAGTTGCGGAAGAAAGCGATCTCAATAGCTCGTCACGGGTGCGGAACATCACAGCAATGCGGTGAGTGTAATGCCCGCGTCCGGTGTTGGCAGTGTAGCATACGTCTGTGAGATCAATCATGGCTTCTTTTAGCAAAAGGTTGTGATAGGCGCGGATAAGGGATAGTAGCGCGCTCTTGCTCTTAGCTGACAATGCCAGCACTTGTAAGATATCCTCAGGTGTGGATGCCGTTTGCGTAACTGTCGATGTGGGATCGATTGCGGGCTGTGGTGCTTCTTCCAAGACAATGTGACAGTTGGTACCGCTCAATCCAAATGAACTGACGCCACAGCGAGCCGGTGAGCCTGATGATTCCCACTTTATCAAGCGGTCATTGACATAGAGTGGTGATGAAACAAACGGGATTTGCCGGTTGGGCCGTTCAAAATGAATATTTGGCGGCAACTGCTTATGTTTGAGTGCCAGAACTGCTTTTACCAATCCGGCGATTCCCGCAGCAAAGTCCAGATGTCCAAGGTTCGTCTTGACAGATGAGATGGCGCAAAATTGCTTTTTGTCCGTAATTTGGCGGAAGGCCATCTCGATCCCGTTAATTTCAATCGGGTCTCCCAGCTTGGTGCCGGTGCCATGTGCTTCAATATAGGTAATGGTCTCGGGATCAATCTTGGCGTGCTTCCACGCTTGTACAATGACATCCCGCTGCGCATTGGCATTGGGGGCGGTAATCCCAATCGAGTGTCCGTCTTGATTGATTGCACTGCCTTTGATGATGGCGTGGATTGGGTCATTGTCCTTCAACGCTTTGCTGAGTGGCTTCAGCAGGATGGCCGCCACCCCTTCACCAAGACCTGTCCCGTCTGAGCGGTCGTCAAACGTTTTGGTTTTTCCGTCGGAGGATTCGATGCCAATATGAAATTCGTCTTCAAATTTATAAGGGAACAGATTGAGCTTGACCCCGCCGGCAAGCGCCATCTCGCACTCTCCAAGACGAATCGCCTGACAAGCCAGATGAACTGAGACTGCGACTGAGGAACAGGCCGTGTCCACCATCATGCTTGGTCCTTTTAAATCAAGCAGATAAGCAATCCGGCTGGCAATGATCGACTTGATGTTACCAGGGAGTGCTACCCCCAAAGCGGAAGGGTCACTCGCCTGAATAAACGATTTGTAGTTTTCACCAAAATCCGTGCTAATCCCCAGATACACTCCTGTTTTTGTGCCACGCAGCTTTTCTCCATATCCGCTGTCTTCGATGGCATGCCAGGCCGTTTGGAGAAATAGGCGTTGGTGAGGGTCCATCAGGCTTGCCTCACGGGGAGAAATGCCGAAGAAACGATAGTCGAACAAATCCACTTCCTCTAGGAAACTGCCAACACTGTATTCTGGATTCGAAATCCCCATACTGTATACAATCGGGTCAGTGTTTTTTCGTCGAGTGAGCGGAAATTCCGTTACGCAATCTATGCCATCTCGTAAATTTTCCCAAAACGCATGGATGTCTTTTGCCATCGGCATACGCGTTGCCATTCCTATGATCGCGATTTCTTGCTCCGGCTGCTTCCCTTCTTCTTGTTTGAGTAGCTTCACTAGGTTTACGGCTGTCGTTTTCTCGATTTGTCCGGAATTGGTTTGCTCGACAACATACTGGTAGAGTTTCTTCATAATCTCCCTATTCAACCTCCAATTTGTCTAACTGGTTCATGAGATCATCCAATGAAAGTTCTCCATTGCCTGCTCTATCGATCAAGTTCATGATGACGTCTTCCGTATTTTCTATTGGTACATTGACTCGAGCTTGAGAAGGCTGATCATCGCTTTCCAAGAGCAGTTGAGACAGTTTGGCAATAGTCGGATTTTTAAAGATGTCTAAAATGCTGATCTTATCGGGATAGACATGATCGATTTGTGCATGCATCTGCGTTACCATGAACGAGGTACCACCAAGATTGAAAAAGCTGTCATGTCTACCGTATTGTTGGATACCAAGCAGCTTATTCCAGATGTCGGCGAGGAATTCTTCGGTCTCGGAGATCGGCTCTTGGGAGATTGTCGTCTGTTTTAGATGGACGCTCGTGTCCATTCGCTCCAAAGCTTGTCGGTAAATTTTACCGTTTGGCGTGAGCGGCATCTTCTCCAAGCGAATCCACAGCGAAGGGATCATGTACTCTGGTACTTTCACTTCCAGCAAGACACGCAGGTCATCGCCATCCAACTCTTCTTGGGAGGTGTAGAAACAGATAAGTCGCTGCGCTTCCTGCCAAGACTGTGCCACGACGGCAACTTGTTGGATGCGCTCGTCAGTCAGAACAATGCTTTCGATTTCTCCAGCCTCAATGCGGTAACCTCTGACTTTGATCAGATGGTCTTCTCGACCCAGGAATTGAATCTCGCCGCTAGGCAGATATCTGCCTTTATCCCCCGTGCGATAGATGATCTCCCCGTCTTTACCAGCGAGGAAGGCTAGCTTTGTTTTGTCCTCGTCGCGATAGTATCCTTTAGTGATACTGCAGCCAGTGATACAGATTTCGCCAATCATGCCAACTGCGCAGAGGTTCATCTCCGAGTCGAGCAATAAAAGACGATTATTGGCAACCGGCTTTCCGATTGGCAAGGAGGTGAGTTGATCCAACTCTTCATTAATTGTGTAGCAGGTGGCCCAGATGGTTGCTTCGGTAGGCCCGTACATATTCTTGATCGAAGCGTTCGGACATGCAGCGCGAATCCCTTTTGCAAGCTCGACACTCCACGCTTCGCCGCCAAGCATGATGGTGCGCAAGCTTCGCAGCGTCGCTTTTTCTGTTTTATTTTTCAATGAAATCAAAAGCTGTGCCATCATAGTCGGAACCGAATGCCATACAGTAATGCCCTTCTGCTCGATCCACTCAAGCAGCAGATTGGTATCCTTCAATGCATCCATGGTAGCGATGTGAAGCCGTGCTCCGCTGCAGAGAGCGCCCATCATCTCAAAGACGGAGATGTCGAAGCTGTAGGAAGTCACCAGTATCATGTTGTCCGCTGGAGTCAAGCCATGTTCCTTGATGCTCCATTTGATAAAGTTACTAACGTTGTTGTGGGTAACCATGACCCCTTTTGGCAGTCCGGTTGAACCAGATGTATACATAATATAAGAAAGATCGTATTTTCCTGAGCGGGCAGGAAGCTCATCGCTTTGTTCTTGTAGTATGTCAGACAGTTCGTAGCTGCGTTGGATACCTTCCCAATCGTGCGGCAGTGTCGCCACTGGGTTAAGATCAATGACGGTCTCCACGGTTGGGCGATGAAGCAGGATAGCCTGTACTTTCGTTGCCAGTTGGCCTTCAGTGATCAGGACACGAGCACCACTGTGTTCGAGAATGTAGACGAGCCGTTCTGTCGGATATTCCGGGTCCAGCGGCACATAACATCCTCCTGCTTTTAATGCCCCCAGAATCGCTATCAGCATATGCGGGTGGCGTCCTATCATGATGCCAACCGGTGTATTAGCTTGCACTCCCTCTTTTTGCAGCAGACGGGCTAGTTGATTGGACGCCCGATCAAGCTCACGGTAGGTCCATGTGACGTTATTGCCTTGCACTGCGATGGCATCCGGTGTCTGCTTGGCCTGACGAATAAACAGCTCATGAATAGTTTCGCTGCCCAGGCAATTTGCGTCCGTTTGGCTGTTAGCTGTGAGCAGGAAATCTTTTTCCTCTGTTGACAAGAGTGTAAGGTCAGACAAGCTCTGTCGATGGTTCTCAGTGATTTGCCCGATCAGATTCAGGAACTGTAGAGCAAAACGCTGGATCGTGTCTGGTCGGAACAAGTCTGTATTGTACTCCAGCTTAACTGCCATTTCGCCTTGCTGTTCAGTGACGAGCAGACTCAGCTCATATTGGGTAGCTCCGTCGTTATCAGGTGTAACGACTTCGTAGAACTGGAACATCGTCGAGAAAATCGGACTGCGGCTTAAATCCCGCTCTGGGTGGAGCGCCGCGACCAAGGAGTCAAACGGATATCGTCCGTTTTTGTATGATTGCAAGCTTTTCTCGCGGACGTATTTAACCAGATCCGCAAAGGTTTCGATGCCTTCCATATTGACACGGATGCAAAGCATATTAATAAAGAGCCCGATGACGTCCTCCCACTCTTTTTTCTCGCGTCCGCTAATTGGGAAGCCAATGATCAGATCATTGTCACGGGTCAGCTTGTGCAAGAACAGGAAGTATGAGGCCAGTAGTGTCATATGGGTGGTCGCGTGCAACGACTTCGCCACCTCTTTAAGAAGCATGGTTTGTTCGCGGTTGATGTTGAATTTTACATAGCTTCCGTTGTACGTTTGAAGCGGTGGCCGTTGAAAATCTGTTGGCAGTTGCAGCACTGGCAGGATTCCCGAAAACTCGTTAAGGAAATATTCTTCCATCTGTTTATACTCATTTGTTTGTTCCCATTCTCTCTGCTGTTCGACCCACTCGGCATAGCTGCGTTTTGGCTGAGCTGGTTGTTGGTTGTCTCCCCTCACATAAGAGTTGTAGAGTCGCATCAGCTCTTGATAAAACAAGTCCATGCTCCAGCCGTCCACGATGATATGGTGCACATTGCAGAAGAAATGATAGTGCGTTTCGCCCAATTGATAAAGGGCGACTCTAATCATCGGTTGGGACAGATCAAACGATCTTTGTTTTTGGGTGCGGACCATCTGATCAAGTAATTCCCCTTGATTGAGGAGATCTCGAAGGTCCACCAGCTCGATTGGAACGGATATATGGTGTAATACCTTTTGGCGGGGAACCCCGTTTTCCGTTACGAAGATGGTGCGAAGGCTTCTGTGGCATTTGATTAGTGCATTCAGAGCCTTTTGTAGCATCGGCAACTCCACCTGCATCTGCAAGTCTGCTGTTATGGGCAGATTGTAGGCAGTCATGGCTGGTTCTAGTTGTTGCAGGAACCAGATCCGCTCTTGTCCCCTCGATAGTGCGCTGGTGAACTCTTCCTCTTCATTGTCAGATATGTCTGCGGCGGCGATTGGCGCCAGTTCCGTATCTGCTACTTGTGGTACTGCTTTTTGAGAAACATGTTCGGCCAGAGCAGCTACAGTCAAATGTTCGAAAAGATCGGGAATGCTTACATCCAAGGAAAGCGAATCGTTGATAGTGTTAACAATCTTCATCGCGATGATTGAATCGCCGCCCAACTCATAGAAATCGTCATAAATACTGATCTCATCCATTCCGAGCACGTTTCCCCAGATTTCCCCGAACTGTTTTTCATACAACGTGTAAGTATCGTCTGCCTTGCCCAGCAGACGAACAATCCGCAGTGGTGTTTGTCCATGCGTTGTTTCCGAACTTGGGATCTTGCGCCGCTCAAGCCGTTGATGCAAAGAGTCAGAGAGAGCAAATGGAACAGAATCTACCTGTGCCAATACTTCCTCATCTAGATCTCCTACAATAATGCGCATTACCTTACGTGCGAAGATCTGGTCAAAAGCTTGAATTGCTTTGGCGGTGGAAAGCGGTCTGAATGCTGACTTGAGTTCATGGACACCGTAATCCACAGCCATTCCCGTCTCTTTCCATGTTGCCCAGTTGATCGTGGTAGTGAAATGTCCGCGTTTGGTTCGGTGCGCTGCATATGCATCCAGATAGGCGTTTGCCGTAGTATAGTCACTTTGCCCGAATCCGCCAAGCAAGGAAGTAACCGATGAGAACAGAATGAAAAAGTCGGGCTGATCCGCTTGTGTTAAATGGTCTAACAGACGTGTGCCGCGGATTTTAGGGGCCAAGACGCGCTCAAACGTCTCACGGTCTTTTCTCTGCATCATACCGTCTCCAGCTATCCCTGCAGCATGAATGACTCCATCGATACGTCCATACTTAGAACGGATGTCCTTCAAGACTACTTGCAGGTCTTCCTCTTTGGATACGTCCGCTTGGAAATACTCGACTTTGCTGCCAAGCTCCTGAATCGCTTGCAGGGCCTTGATGCGCTTGACCGTTTTTTGATTCTGATCACTGCAGGTTTGCAAGATGTTGTTCCATTCAGTTTGTGGTGGCAGTGACGAACGTCCTAGCAGACAAAGGTTCACACTCTCTCGGGTAGCCATATATTTGGCAATCTCCAAGCTGACCCCACCCAGACCCCCGGTGATTAGATAGACGCCTTGCGATCTCAGCTTCATATCGTGGGACGGTTGTGCATTCATATCTAAGGTGCGGCATTCTTGCACGTAGCGGGTACCGTTTCGAAACCCTACCACTAAGTCAGAGGAATGATGATGTAACTCATGTATCAGCATGTCGCTTGGGGTCTCTGTATCGATATCTACACATCTGCAAGTGATGTTCGAATGTTCTTGAGGGATCACTTTGGCGAGTCCAAACAAAGCAGCATGCTCAGGATGTATCGCAGCTTCTTCGCCATCTACCTCGTTAGCGCAAGTCGAGATGATATCGATGTGCATTTTCCCTCTTATTTTCGACTGGCTTAAGGCACGGATCAGATGAAACATACTGAAGAAGCCTTGCTCTTCACGTGCCTCTATCTCTACTGTTAGGGCGTGGACAATTCGGGTAAACCCTTGCTCACGAACAGCATCGAATAGGGCCAGATAGTCTTCTTCTTTGTCACCAATGAAGTAGGTCCCGTCAGGCGTCAGGTAAAAGCCTTTGCCAGGCTGGACCTCGATGATCTCATGCCCGTTTTTCTTCAGATCTGCCAACAGGTGTGCGCTGCGCTCGCCTTCTCCATGCAGGAAAAGGATGGTGCAGGGAGTTACCCCTGTTGTGCCAGCCAGTGGTTCTGGTTTCCAACAGATCTCGTGAAAGGCTGTCTGATGCTGGGACATGGCCACTTGCAGGATGGCTGATTTGTTCATCCGCTGGAAAGTGTAGCCTTCCACTTCTGCAACGATGCGTTCCTGATCATTCAGAAATACCAGATCGCCAGTAACCAGACTGTTTTCCTGATTCGTGAAGTGCGCGAAACGGGTTAGGCGCAGCGGCATTGGTTCATAAAAGCTTACACGTTGAATCGTCACGGGAATCGCCACTGAGTAGGCTTCTGTCTCGTCAGTCATGACCGTAGTCTGCATCATGCTTGATTGCAAACAGTTCTCTGCGTACGGGTGGGGCAGTTGCAGACTCATAACCCTTGTTTGTTCACCTTGAAAAGTTCTGACGTGCTTGGCACTCTGTTTTTTAGAGCGATATGCCTTCCCGTCGGCGTGAACCGTCCATTCCTCCGCTTTGTCATTACGACTGATTATGGTAAACTCCAGTGAATCGCTCGTTTGCTTGAGTAGCGTCTGCACCTCCTGTTCAAATCCCCATTGAAGAATCAGCGGTTGATGAATGGTCACGGCGCGCAATTCAGGGGTTGAAACGGACAGATGATGGCAGACAGCATGACGTGCCATCTCTAGCAAGGCGGTTACAGTAAAGAACGATTGGCCTTCTATGGAAAAATCATGAAATGCCGCGTGATCACCCACGTTCATGTGTGTGGAGTAGATCACCATGTTAAGTGAATCTGCCAACCGTTGATGTAGAAGCGGATGAATCAGATTGGTGACTTCTGCTGAGTTGACTTCAGGCACGCGGGCATCTACCCAGCACGTCTTTTTCTGGAACGGGTATGTAGGCAAGCTGACTTTGCTAGGCTGGACGTTTTGGTACAACGGTTCCCAGTCGATATCAACGTTGCGTATGTACATTTTGCAAAGTTCGTGCAGCGTGCTGAAGTAGTCTGGATCCGTTGTCGTCGCTTTTCTAATGAGTGATTGAGCCTCTAGGTTCCACTGGTTTTTGATATCGCTTGTCGTACCTTCGCTGACATAAATTCCTCTGTCTTGATCGGTCTTCATCCCAAATTGGATCAGCCAATCGATTTTTCGAATAAAGTCTTGACGGTCTGTCAACACCAGAGCCACTCGGCAGTTGTAATGGTCCCGCATCACGGCAGCGGTGTAACAGATGTCATCTATACGCAGCTCCGGTTTTCCCTCGAGTGTTTCTTTATAAGACTGGACATAGGCCAGTAGCGAGTCGTGATTTTTGGCAGAAAGTGTAAACACCATCGGCTTGGAAACATTTACATCAGTTGTGCGTACAGCCGTGTCTGGTGATTCCTCCAAGACAACGTGACAGTTCGTTCCGCTTAGTCCGAAAGAACTTACCCCACAGCGGCGAGGAGAATCTGGGCTCACCCAGTCGGTCAGCTTATCGTTTAGATAGACAGCTGCATCTTCAAAGCGAAATTTGCGATTGGGACGTCGAATGTGCAAGCTCGGAGGAAGCTGTTTGTTTTTTAGCGCCAATACAGCCTTCACCAATCCGGCCAAACCCGCATTATGATCCAAGTGACCCACATTTGATTTCACAGAACCAATCGCACAAAATTGCTTTTTGTTGGAAAATCGGCGGAAAGCGCCTTCGATTCCGTTTAATTCAATCGGGTCACCAAGCGGTGTACCTGTGCCATGCGCTTCGATATATGTAATTGTATCGGGATCATCGATGCCAGCGTCTTTCCATGCATTCACAATTACTTCTTCTTGCGCAAGCAGGTTGGGAGCGGTAATCCCGACCGAAGTTCCGTCTTGATTGATCGCCGACCCTTTGATTACCGCGTGGATCTGGTCTTTGTCTGCTTTTGCTTTATCGAGCGGTTTTAAAAGTAAAGCGACAATTCCTTCACCAAAGCCGGTGCCGTCTGAACTGTCGTCAAAGGCCCGTGCTCTGCCATCTTGGGAGTCGATCCCAATCCCGCTTCTACTTGTCAGCGGCAACAAATTCACTTTGATCCCGCCGACAAGCGCCATCTCGCACTCTCCGCTTCTCAACGATTTGGATGCGACGTGGACGGCTACAAGCGAAGAGGAACAAGCCGTATCTATTAACATGCTTGGACCTTTCAAATCCAGCAGATACGAAATCCGACTCGCAATGATCGCCTTTAGATTACCGGCTACAGACAGATCCACGCCGGAATCATTGGCTTGACTGACGATTCTCTTGTACTCGATGCCAAAATCGCTACTGTGACCGACGTAGACACCTATTTTATTGCCTACTACTGTTTTCCTTGTATAGCCAGCGTCTTCGAGGGCATTCCAAGCTGCCTGGAGAAACAAGCGTTGATTCGGGTCCATCATGTTTGCTTCCGCTGGAGAAATCCGAAAGAAGCTATGATCAAAACACCCGATTCTATCGAGATAAGAGCCAATCCCGTATTCTAACTGTTCGTGATCGCCGAAATAGGGGAAAAATTGACGGATTTCCTCCAGTCTTGAAGTCGGGACGGACGTGATGCAATCCGTCCCCGTTTTCACGTTATGCCAAAACTCGTCCACATTCGCAGCCATCGACATATGCACGGACATGCCAATGATGGCGATGTCTTTTTCTTGTTTGGTGTTTTCGCTCTCGTCGTTGAGCATCTTGATCAATTGAGCACCGATCTGCTTATCCAGCTTCTCTTGCAGGACCTTTTCAAACACAAACTGATAAATGTGGTTCATATGCTAACGCTCTCCTATTTTTTTAAGCTTTCAATCGCTCGTTCCATGCTTACTTTGCCTTCTTTCAATTCGTCAAACAAATAGAAGATGTCGTCCAAGCCATTCTCCTTTTCCTTTTCTGTTCTCTCTTCCCCTTCAAGTGGCTGTATCTCTTTTCCGATGTAGTCGGCCATTTTTTCAATACTTGGATATTTAAAGAGGTCGAACAGTTCGATCTCTGTGTAATGTTGTTGAATTTTGGTAAATACCTGAACCGCTAACAGTGAGTCGCCACCCAGATCAAAGAAGTTGTCTCTCACCCCGATCTGGGACAGCCCCAACACTTCTTTCCACTCCTCGGTCAAAATCCGTTCAATCTCATTTTGGGGAGCGACAAAGCTGTCATTTAGTTGCTGGTTTACATCAGGGGCAGGCAATGCTTCTCGATCGATCTTTTGGTTAGGCGTCAGCGGAATCTGTTCCAATGCAACGAAGTAAGCAGGCACCATATATTCTGGGACCAGTTGCAGGAGGAATTCGCGGAGCTCAGATGTTTCAACAACACGGGTTCGGACGTAGTAAGCGCACACGTAGGTCCGTCCATTTGAATCTTTCCGTGCTGTCACTACGACATCCTCAATCGCTTCATGTTGAGCCAAATGCGCTTCGATCTCTCCCAGCTCAACGCGATAGCCTCTGACCTTCACTTGATGATCGATCCTTCCGAGCAATTCCAGTTCACCGTTTGGCAACCATTTGGCTATGTCGCCGGTACGATACATCCTTCCTTTTCCCGTGAATGGGTTGGCCCCGAATTTTTCTGAGGTTACGGCAGGCAAACTGTGATATCCTCTCGCCACACCATCACCAGCGATATATAGCTCACCTGCCACACCGATCGGCTGAATTTGCTTGTCTGGGCCAAGGACATAGCATTGAGTGTTGGCGATTGGAGTGCCGATGGTGATGGCCGTTTCATTGGTCAGCTCTTTTACCGCAGACCAGATGGTGGTTTCTGTTGGACCATACATGTTGTAGATACGTGCTCGGGTTCTTTCTTGCAAGGTAGATAATAGAGCTAGCGGGAAATTCTCACCACCGATCATGATATCCGTGACCTGCTCAAGCCATAACTTGTCATTGGAAGCCAATAAAAGCTGCATTCGTGACGGGGTCATTTGTAACATCTTTACATTGTGGCGGGTGATCAGAGAGGCGAGTCTGTTGACATCCATCTGCTCTGATTCTGTCGCGATAACGATCTGAGCCCCTAGAGTGAGCGGCAGAATCGTTTCCAAGGCAAAAATATCAAATGACATCGTGGTGATGGATAGAACCGGTTTATCAGCAGCGAACCCTATCCGCTCTTTCATGCCGTTGATGAAGTTGACCAAAGAACGATGCTCGATCATAACCCCTTTTGGCTTTCCAGTTGAACCGGATGTATAGATGGCATACGCGAGGTCAGAAGGTGAAGCAATAGGGTCAAGGTTTGTTGCATCTCCTTCGAGATCATCTAAACAGATCCAGATGCCGTTGTATTCCACCTTGTCGCGTAAATGTTGCTGTGACAGTAATACAACAGCGTTGCTGTTTGTGAGCATATAGGCTATCCGCTCTGCTGGATAAGCCGGATCAATTGGTACAAAAGCCCCTCCTGATTTCCAGGCGGCCAACATCGCCACGATCATCTCTTGGGAACGATCGGCCATGATTCCAATGAAATTGTCTTTCCCCACCACACCAGCCGCACGAAGTTGACGTGCCAGCTTGTTGGCTTTTTCGTTCAGTTCGATGTAGGTCAACTGACTATTGTTGCATACAAGGGCCGGTTGGTGCGGTGTTTTGGCCACTTGGGCTTCGAACCATTGCACAACAGTCAGCTCATCTGGATACGGTGTGGCTGTATCGTTAAAGTCGTAGAGGATTTGTTGTTGTTCCTCTTCCGAAAGCATGACCATCTCATCGAAGCGTCGTGCCGGGTTTGCCTGAAGGGATAACAAAAGGTTATGGTAGTAACCGGCCATCCGTTGCATTGTTTCTGGAGAGAACAAATCTGTGTTGTATTCAATACGCACCTCAATCTCGTCATCCGCTTCTTTACAGATCATCGATAAGTCGAATTGGCTGAGTTCCTGACTCTCTTGTGCATATTCAAAGAACGTAAACATCGTAGAAAAGATCGGGCTGCGACTGAGATCACGAGGTGGGTTTACCTTGTTCACCAGTGTGTCGAAAGGATATTTTCCATTGGCATAAGCTTTTTGACTCTTCTCTTTGACCAGTTGGAGGAGCTCGTTGAATTGGCTGAGTCCGTCAAAACGTACTCGAATGCAAACCGTGTTCATGAACAGTCCGACGATGGTTTCGAGCTTCTTATCGTCACGGCCGGCGATTGGCAAACCAATTATGATATCATCGTCACCAGAGAGTTTGTTCAACCATAACGCATAAATGGATAACAGGAACATATGGATCGTCACCTTATGGCTGCGAGCCAGTTCTTTGATCGCTAGCGACTGTTCATGCAGTAGGCGAAACGTCAGATGCTTCCCGTTAAACGTCTGCTTCATCGGCCGTTTGTAGGTAAACGGCATTTCCAATAGCGGCAGTGGTTTTACCAATTCTTGCAGCCAGTAAGCTTCCATTTCTTGGGCTTCTTGACTTTCCTGCCATTGGATGTGCTGTTGCACCCAGTTGATGTAGCTCATCTGTTTCGATGGGAGATTCGGTTCCTCTTTGCTTTGAAGCGCGCGGTAGACTTCGCTAAGTTCATTGACAAAGATGTTGGCGCCCCATCCATCCGTGATAATGTGGTGAAAAAAGACGCCGACACAGTATTCTGAATCGCCCAATTTGTAGAGCGTTGCCCGCACCAATGGCTTGGACAGGTCAAAAACGGTATGATTTTCACGCAGCAACAGGTCAGTCAATACACGCTCTTTGTCTGCTTCCATCGATAGATTGACAAACGGGATATCAAGCTCAAAAGGTGCCAAGATGATTTGTCGCGGATCTCCGTTTTCTATTGTAAAAACGGTGCGCAGTGATTCATGGCGAGCTATCAAGATACGGAAGGATTCACGCAACAAATTCAAATGGATCTCAAATGGTACCTGAAGTTGGGCCATAAGGTTGTAGATTACGAGGTTCGGCTCGAATTGTTGCATGAACCACATCCGTTTTTGGGTACTCGACAGCGCATAATGCTGGCCTTCTATCAATGTGCTCTTGTTGACGGTCGCTTCTTCGACTTTCCGTTCGGATGACAAGAGACTGTCAAGGAATGCGGCCAGTTGAATTACAGATTGGTGTTCAAACAAATCGCTGATGTCGATTTTCTGCTGAATAGACGCTTTCAAGTCGTTGACGATCTTTATGGCTATGATCGAATCTCCGCCCAGACTGTACAAGTCACTGTAAACATGAATTTCAGACAAGCCTAGATTTTTGGCCCATATCTCAGCCACCTTAAGCTCTGTATCGCTGTAGTCATCTTCTGGTTTTCCTTTTAGAACAAGCGTCTTTGCTTCCGAAGGTGGCTGTGGGTGCTGGGGCGAGATATCTAGGTTCCTCCCCTGTCCAGGATGTAACAATAGTTTGGCTTGAAGCACTTGCTGTTTCTTTTGTTCCACCAGACGGACAAATGGCAACTCTTCCTTCGAAGTCGTAGCCTGATCAAAGGGCATCACACCGATTAACACACGATTTTCCTTGCTGTGCCATGCTTTTTCAAACAGATGGACAGCTTCAATGGTTTCCAACGCTTGCAACGGGGTGTCTTGGACCGCACCATAGTCAACTGCCATCCCGATTTCTTTCCAGGCGGGCCAGTTGATCGTGAGCGTGCGCTTGCCCAGCTTCTTCCGATAGGCGGCAAAGCTGTCCAGATAACTATTAGCCGCCGTATAATCGCCCTGACCTCGTCCGCCGAGCAGCGAAGTGATGGACGAGAACATCACGAAAAAGTCGAGATTGTCGTTTTGGGTTATGTGATCCAGAACCCATGTTCCCTGCACTTTCGGCGAAAGCACCTGAGTGAAGGTATCGTAGTTTTTTCGAATGAGGAATCCATCGCCTGGGACGCCCGCGCTGTGTATGACCCCGTTGATCTGTCCGAATCTTTCGCGAAGCTGAGAGATAACACGCTGCATTGTTGACTGATCTGCCACATCGGCCTGACAGCACACAACCTGGGAACCGATTCGTTCGATCTCTTGTATGCGGTAAATCATGCGGCACAGTTTTGCATCCGTACCTTCCGCTAGTATCGTGGCCCACTCTTCCCTATTTGGCAAAGCTGAACGTTGGATAAAGGCAAAGTTCACCTGTTGTTTTTGGGCGATAGCCAAACTGATAGTATATCCAATCCCGCCAAGGCCACCCGTGATGATGTAAACCCCTTCACTTTTCAGTTCGATCGGTGAAGTTTTGTCGTCTTCGTCCATGTTCAGTTCTTCCAGAACCTCAATGTATCGAACACCTCGACGATATGCAGTGAGATAGGAAGTCTCCTTCGCCACTAGTTCGTGAAATAGATGCTCGATGGTGGTGGATGAATCGATATCGATGCAACGGCAGTTTAGATTGTCGTACTCATGCGTTACGACTTTTCCCAAACCGAACAAGGCAGCTTGCTCAGGATGGAGGGCTTCCTCCTCCTTGTTGATCTCATTGACGGTTTTGGCAAATAGCAACAGCTGGATATCATCACGGTACTTATTCGCGAACAGGGCTTTGGTGAGGAAAAAGAGACTGTCGACTCCTCTGCTTTGCCGTTCCTTCAACTGTTCAACGGTCGCAGGAGCATCGCTCGTAATGATGATGCTTTGCATGTGCATAATGTGGGAAATCGGCAGTTCTTGCTCTTTGATGGCGGCAAGCAAACGCACATAATCCTGTTCGCTGCCGCCAATTTCATACGCATCTGGTGCGAGTTCCCGAAAGCTGTGACTGTAAGAGACTGTTATGACGCTGTGTTTCTCTTGAACAAGTCGCTGAGCTAACTGCTCGCCCCACCCGTACTCATCCAAGAAAACCAGGGTGGAGCCGTTGGGGGAAAACGGCATTTGCTTAGACAGTTCTTCCTCGACCCAGCACAATTGGAAGAATGGGGCCCAGTTGCCATTGGATGAACCGACCAGTTCCTTTCTGTCGTGCACACGTTTCAGTGTAAAGTCATTGATGGAGACGGCTATCTCACCGCTCTCCGTGATGATTTCGAGATGGTATCTGATCAATTCTTCGGAGTTCCCTCTCTCCTCGCTTGGTACAATCAGACTGTAGCACTTGGCTGGCAATGGTCGATACACGGTGATGCTACGGTATGAGAATGGAAGGTACAATGCGTCTTTCGGCGCCATAGAAATGCCGAGTGATGTAGCCATATCCAAGATAGCCGGATGCAACGTATAGGATGCTGCTTCAGCGTGAAGTGTAGCGGGCAGATCCACATAGGCCAATGTCGTCTGATTAAAGGTTCGGACAGACTTCTTGCCGTGCCAGCGGGAGCCAAAGGTCAGCACACTTGATTGTTTTTGTGGTAGAACTGTTTCCTCTCCGAAGACATGTCTAAGCATCTGGATGTCAAGTCGGTCCGGTTTTACGTCTTCACTGCCAGCCTTTATGTGAATCTCCCCCTCGGCGTGGGTGATCCACTGTTTGCGTCTGCCGGCGGATGATCGCTCCTGTTCGCTGAAGAATTGGAAGGCAAAACCATCTGCTTTTTCTGTAATGACAATCTGCACTGTCTTCTCTTGATCGAGGTCAAATGTGAGAGGGACATAAATTTGAAATTGATGGATCTGGATGACTCCGTTCGTTTGCAGATACTCTTGTATCGCCTGAATTGCCATTTCCAGATAGGCCGTAGCGGGCAGAACATAGCGCCCTACCACCTGATGCTCACCAACGACCCAGTGACTTTTTGGAGACAAGATGGACTCAAAAATACATTGGCCGACTGTATCTACAACCAAGCGGTCAATCAATGGCCGCAGCTTCTGTTTTTCCTCCGCGTTCACCGCAAGAGGCATTTCACGTTGGAACCAATGACGCATGCGGTCAAAAGGATACACAGGTAGATGCAAATATGTAAAGCTGCCTGGCGGGTACAAAATCGACCAGTCGCAGTCTGCCCCTTGTACATACTGAGTGCTGTAGGTCTCCAACAAGGCTGGATTAGCAAAGGCTGCCTGTCCATTGGCGTGGAGGACTTGATTGACCGCATGCGAACGGACCAATTTTTCACTCTCTGTCAGGACATCCGTTTCCAGATGCGGGTTTTCCACAGTCGAGATTACATGTTTTCCATAATGAAACCCTTCTAGAATAACCCCGTCTGATTGGAAATGGGATTGATCAAGTGCATGCAGCTTCTGCAGCAGGTGATCTGTATCCTGCACGATCAGCGCCAAGCGATGGGAGTAATGACCGCGACCTGTATTGGCGGTGCCGCAGACGTCTTCGATGCGGATTTCGCGATGAGCGAAGAGACATTTCCGGTAACGCAGAATCAATAGCCACAAGGCTTCTTCCGTCTTAGCCGACAAGGTAAAAATCTGATAATGATAGCTACTCCTTTCAGAAACCTGATCGGTTGTCGGTGCCTCTTCCATTATCAGATGGCAGTTCGTTCCGCTAAAACCAGACGAGGTAATTCCGCAACGTCTAGGATAACCCTCCGTCTCCCACTGGTGGAGGCGATCGTTAATATAGATGGGAGAGTCGACAAAATTGATCAGTGGACTCGGTTGTTCAAAGTTCAATGTAGGCGGCAGAATCTTATGGGTCAGCGCCAGCGACATTTTGATTACGGAGGCCAAGCCCGATGTGCCGACTGTATGGCCAATGTTAGACTTGACAGAACCTATGCCGCAAAATTGCGTTTTTTTTGTGTATTGTCTAAAAGCACTATGAATGCCGCGGATCTCGATTGGATCACCCAATTTAGTGCCGGTCCCATGTGCTTCGATGTAAGAAATCGTTTCGGGGTTTACGTCTGCGATTTCCCATGCCTGCGTGATGAGCTCTGCCTGAGCCTCTGCGCTTGGAGCGGTAATCCCGTTGGATGCACCGTCGTTGTTAATCGCACTTCCTTTAATTACAGCGTATACGCTATTTTTATCTTCTATCGCCCGATTCAGCCGTTTGAGGATGATTGCACAAATGCCCTCGCCCCATACTGTACCATTAGCGTTTTTGTCAAAGGTTTTGATCTTGCCGTCAGTAGCATCCAGCATTCCTTGGCCAATGGGGAGAAAATTTAGCGACACTCCCCCAACCACTGCCATATCAATCTCTCCGTTTCTGATCGCTTGGGATGCGTGATGTAGCGCAACCAGACTGGACGAGCAAGCCGTGTCAAACACCACGGCTGGCCCTTTCAAATCCAAAATATAGCTGAGTCGGCTTGCTAGAATTCCTCTATTGGAACCTATCAATGCCAAGGTGTCCTGAAAGTCACCCAAAAGATCACTGTAGTCAGGGGCCGGAGTAGTATCGTACCCAACATAGACGCCAGTTTTGCTCTGCGTAATCATTTTCCCTGCAAGTCCTGCGTCCTCCAACGCTTCCCATGCTATTTCAAGAAACAGTCGCTGGATCGGGTCCATAAGTTCAGCCTCACGGGGAGAAATGCGGAAAAAAGCCGCGTCGAACTTATCGATCTCTCTCAGATAGCCGCCCTTTTTGAAGCGAGACCGTTCACCGTGCAAATAACGAACGAGGTCGCACTTGCGCTCTTCGGGAAAATCTCCGATCGAAGAAATTCCTTGCACAAGATTCTCCCAATATTGTGCGGGACTCTCCGCACCTGGAAGTTTGCAAGCCAAACCGACAACTGCCACGTCCTCTCGCTTGGGAGCAGAGGCCCTCGAGTGAACTTGAATTTCTTTGAGTAATTGTTTGGCTTCGTTTGGAGTGAGCTGCTTAGCGGCCACTTGTTTAAATAGATAATTTGTGATCAATTCCAATTGAGATCACCCGCCGATTTCATCAGTTTTGCCACTTCTTCGACCGATAGATCACCTTTGGATAATCGTCCTAAGAGGTCATCTACATTTCCAGCATTCCGATTCTCTGGTTCCATTTGTCGGTCCAAATAGTCACTCATCAAAGCGATGGACGGATAGGAGAAAACATCGGATGGTTCAACCGTCCCCGGAAACTCCTTATCCATCTCTTTAAACAGGCGCAAGGCTAGAATGGAGTCGCCGCCCAAAGCGTTAAAGTTATCAAAAATGCTGAACGTTTGAACACCCAATACGTAAGTCCAGATTTTTATCAACGTTTGTTGGGTGTTGGTGTATCCATCCGTCTCCACTCCGGCAAGCTGGGGTGGAATCTCTGCGAAAGTGATGGATGTTTTCAGTCGTTGAGAGACACCTAAGCCGGTGATCTCCAACAAGTCCAGCATGTTAGGCCGAATGTTACCGACAATGATCCTCGGATGGGAGGTGCCGAGTAGACGACTCATGGCGCGGAGTCCCCGATCCGTTGGCAAAAAGCTAAATAACTGATTCGCTTCGCTGATCCCAGCTGAACCTGCAGTTACTGCCCATGTAGGCCAATTGATCGTAAGTGCAGGTTGGCCTTGCTGCTGTCTGTAGCCGGCAAAAGCATCTAGGTAGGCATTTGCAGCGGTATACGCTCCTGTTCCTATTCCTCCGGTCAATGTAGCGGACGAAGAAAAAAGCACGAAGAAATCAAGCGGTTCGTCGAGGGTGTATTTGTGCAACAGCCAGGTCCCGATAAGCTTTGGCTCCAATGTCCGTTGCAAGTTCTCCATCTGCTCCTCTGCAAGCGAAACCGCACCCCGGCCTACGCCTTTTCCCGCACAGTGAATTATGCCGTTGATACTGCCGTACTGCTCTCTTATTTCCTGAAGCGTCGCACGAAGACTATTTTCGCAAGTGACGTCAATTTGGTGGCAGGAAATACTCGAACCGTTTTGTTCGCAGTCCAGTAATGCTTGCAGTTTTTGACCCAACACAAGATCAGTACCTTGGGCAAATAGAGTCCGCCACTCGGTCCGCTCCGGCAATGGCGAGCGATGGAATATGGCTACGTGGATGCGGTGCTTGGCGGTGAGATGCTTGATCACCTCAAGACCCAGGCGGCCTGTGCCTCCTGTGATGACATAGACACCACCCTCTTTGATCTGTTGCGCTGGCTGAGGATCGCTTTGAGCGTCAAAATGGTCAAATTCTTGTGTGTAGCGGACACCCTCGCGATAAGCAACGACAGCCCCTGTTGGGTCACCCTCCAGTTCATTTAGAATCGTCTCGAAAGGTTGGTGCTCATCCATATCGATACATCTGCATGTCAGATTGGTATTTTCTAAGTGTATGGTTTTACCTAGTGCAAAATACGATTGGTGCTCGGGATAAACGCTTGGTTCCTTCCCAGTTACTCTATTGACATGGGAAGCTACGAGTGTAATCTCGATTTTGTGTTGATTTTCGAAAAGACGGTAAGCTTTCTGAATGGAAAAAAGGCTGTAGATACCCTTTTTAAGATTTTGCTGCAGATCGCCTATATTCAGGCAAGCACTTTGCCTTGCCATAGTGGAGAGGTGGATCAGCTTCGTTACATGAAGCGATCGTATCGCAGCAAACAGTCTGGCGTAGTCATCGTCGGAACCACTGATTTGATAGGTGTTTTGGCTTCTGGCTGCAAAATGCGCCCCGAACTCAACGAGAATCACATCTCGTCCGATTTGTCGAAAATGCTCTGCAAGTCGCGTAGAGACTCCCCGTTCATCTGCAAAGATCAGAATGGTCCCCTGTTTGGTCGGTCGCTTAGCTTTTACTGACAAGTCTGTTGGTTTCCAGTTAAGTGTGTAGAACTGCTCGTCCGTATGCGTTTCTGCAAAAGTTTCTGTTTCTGTACTTGGCAACGGAATCCAGCAACGCTGCTTGTCAAATGGATAGGTTGGCAGACTAACACGCTGATATTTTTTTCCGTAATAAAAGGACTCCCAGTCAACATTTGCGCCCTTGACGTAGAGCTCGCATAGCTTTGACAGTGACGGATGGTGGGCTTGCCTGGCTTCGCTTTTGATGCAACGGATAAGTTCTGTGGCTTGCAAATCCAAGGATTTTTTCTCGCCTTCGTATATTTCTGTAACAAGTTTATTGATTTTTTGATCGCTCACGATGGTGTGAGTACCGACATAAACGCGGTCGTTCTGGGCTTCACTGAAGCCTACCTCACTAAGCCGAGTGAGTTGATCAGTCAGTTCCTTTTTGCTCTCTGCCAATAAGGCGATGCGGTGGCTATATTGCCCTCGTCCGGTATTGACAGTAAAGCAGATATCGTCAAGGGTTGCACAGTGCTTAGAAAGCAAGCTTTTTTGATAGGAATGAATCAGCTTGTTGAGAGCGATCTCGCTTTTCGCCGAAAAAGTGAACACTCGAATACCGACTGATTCAGCAGGCGTGTCAATTGTTTGTTTCGGCGCTTCTTCAAGTACGACATGACTGTTTGTTCCGCTCATGCCAAATGAGCTTACGCCGCCTTTACGCACACCCTCTACTTCCCAGTCGGTCAGCCGGTCCACTACATAGACAGGAGAATCTTCAAAAGGAATTTGACGGTTAGGCTGTTGAAAATGAACGTTGGCAGGGACTTGTTTATGTTGCAACGCCAAGACCATCTTGACCAAACCAGCCATCCCAGCACAGTGATCGAGATGGCCGAAATTGGTCTTGACTGAGCTGATCGCACAGAATTGCTTTTTGGAAGTATTCTTGGAAAAAGCCCGGGTGATG